>JAEINQ010000116.1 GCA_016342285.1 Desulfobacterales bacterium | reverse complement strand
GCCCTGACATTGTTTTTGGGCATAACATACCCCAAAATTGGCCCTTGACTTTCCACGGATTAACTTTGTGGTTTCAAGGACTTTTTACGGCTGCATCAAGTTTAGGGGATGGAATTGAAAGGGGTGTCCATGAGAGCGTACGACAAGTTTTACATTGACGGGCAGTGGGTCGCGCCCGTCGGCCAAGAAACGGTAGCGGTTATCAATCCCTGTAACGAGGAAGAGATCGCCCGGTTGGCCATGGGCAACGCCGAAGATGTCAACCGGGCCGTGGCTGCGGCCAGGTCCGCCTTTGGGGACTGGTCAGCAACCCCTGCTTCGGAGAGGGCGGCCCTCTTAACCCGTATCTGCGAAGCCATGACAGCGCGCCAGAACGAGATCGGTGACACCATCGCCCGTGAAATGGGCATGCCGGCCCCCTGGTCGAGGATGATTCAGGCCGGCCTTCCCATCGCCACTTTTGCCAGTTTTGCCCAGATTCTTAAGGACTATGAATTCGAAACCCCCATGGGCGGCACCCAGATTGCCAAGGAGGCTGTCGGTGTTTGCGGTTTTATCACCCCATGGAACTATCCGTTGCACCAGATTGTCGGCAAGGTCGCCCCGGCCCTGGCTGCCGGATGCACCATGATTCTCAAGCCGAGCCAACTGGCCCCCTTAAACGCATTTATCCTGGCTGAAATTCTCGACGAGGTCGGTCTGCCGCCCGGTGTTTTTAACCTGGTCTGCGGCGCCGGCACCCGGGTCGGGGAGGCCATGTCCGCCCATCCGGACGTCGACATGGTATCCATTACCGGGTCCACGGCCTCCGGTATCCACGTGGCCCGGGCCGGGGCTGAAACCGTCAAACGTATTACCCTGGAACTGGGCGGGAAATCGGCCAATATCCTGCTCGACGATGTCGATTTCCAGGCAGCCGTGACCAAGGGCGTGTACGATTGTTTCCTCAACTCCGGACAGACCTGCTCGGCCCTGACACGCATGCTGGTGCCAAGGGAAAAGCAAAGCGAGGTCATGGATATCGCCAGGGAAACCGTGAAAACCATGGTTATTGGCGATGCCTTTGCCGAAGGGACCTATATCGGTCCGGTGGTGGATGCCGCCCAGCAGCGATCGGTGCAAGGCTACATCCAAAAAGGGATCGACCAAGGCGCCACATTGGTGACCGGGGGGGCGGAACCGCCCGAAGGGCTTGAAACGGGGTATTTTGTCAAGCCCACGGTTTTTGCCGATGTAACACCGGAGATGACCATTGCCCGAGAAGAAATTTTTGGGCCGGTACTTTCCATCATGCCCTATGGGTCCGAAGATGAGGCGGTCGCCATGGCCAATGATTCGCCTTACGGACTGTCCGGGGCTGTCTGGTCCGCGGACATGGAAAGAGCGAGGCGGGTTGCCCGGCGGATGCGCACCGGTCAGGTGTACATCAACGGTGCCGGCTTTGACATCAATGCCCCCTTTGGTGGCTACAAGCAATCGGGTAACGGTCGCGAACGGAGTCACTACGGCCTGGAGGAGTTTCTGGAAATTAAAGCCATGATGGGACACAACCAATAGACTGACAACATAGAGGTGAGAATGACAAAGCAGAGTGTGAGCGCATCAGTCGACAATACCGTCTACATCCGCAGGTGCGAAGACTATGACCCGGCTGTCATCAGCCGACTCATCGGTGAGGGGATGGCAGCGCTGGATTATGTTCCCGCGGGCAACGTCTTTGTCAAGCCCAACGTGGTCTTTGCCAGCAAGGATCCCAAATTTGGCATCGGTGCCTATACCCACAATGCCGTTATCGAGGCCGCTCTGGGAACCCTTGGAGATGCCCATGGCGTACGCCGGGTCGATATGGGAGAAAACACCGGGATTGGGGTGCCCACGCGGTTTAATTACAAGCAGGCCGGTTACTACGATACCGTGCGGCGGGTAAGAAAAAAAGCCAAAGCAGCCGTTGATATTTTCTGCATCGACGAAGAACCCCGCGATTCGGTCTTCATCGGCGGGGTGGTTCATGACAATCTCCGGGTGTCGCGCAAAATGGCCCGGGCCGATTCAAAAGTCTATCTGCCCAAGCTCAAGTGCCACAACATCACCAATATGACCGGTGCGGTCAAGCTCAACGTCGGCATCTGCTCGGACGACGAGCGGGCCATCAAACACGATTTTATGCTCATCGAGAAAATCGTCGACCTGCTCACGGCGGGCTATCCGGATTTTATCGTCATGGATGCCATCGACATCGGGGTGGCCAACGAGGCAATCCCCGACATGCGCAAACTCGGCCTGCTGATCATGGGGAAAAATCCCATGGCCGTGGATCTGGTGGGCGCCCATCTGCTGGGGTATCACCGGGACGACGTTCCCTATCTAAAGCGTGCGGTGGAGCGCGGGTACGCGCCGGGCCGGCTGGAAGATGTGACCCTGGCCGGAGACATTTGTACCATCGAAGAACTGGATAAACAGGCCAGCCGTATTTTGCCCTACGACGACGAGTACACCAAGTGGCAGGATATTCAAAAGGAGTTTGATCGACTCGAGACACCCTTGCGGTTTTTCTGGGGACATTCTCGCAATGAAGACAAAAGCCAATGCAAATACGGGTGCATCATGGGCCTGAAGATGTTTCTGAGCTTTTTCGAGCGGCACGCCGGTGCCGATGCCTTTCGAACGGCAACACCGGCCGTGCTCGTCATCGGCAACGTCGCAGAGACCATCGATGCCAAGGGCAACGAGGTTTTCCTCATCGGAAGTTGTGCCAAGGCCGACGTGATCAATGCCAAAAAAGTGCATCACATCGACCAATGCTTCACGACAACCAGTGAGTTGAACCTGGTTATCGGCAACCGACTCGGCATGACCACGCCGTTTCTAAAGGCGCCCTACCTGGTGCCGTTTGTCTATAATCTTTTGATCGCGGCCACGAGGAAGCTTATCAGCATGAGATACTTTCAGGACATAGGGCATTTTCTGGCACACGGGCTAGTCCGTCGGGTCTAACCTTGGCATTGATGGCCTCGTAAAAAGTCGGTTTTTCACCACGAAGGACACGAAGAGCACGAAGTTAGAACCCTTAAACGGATGCCTTTATTCTTTGTGTGCTTTGTGCCTTCGTGGTTTAGAATGATCTTTTACGAATGTATCTACTTTGGGGTTAAGGGGATTTGATGGTTGTTGTGGGTGCGCTGATTCTTCTGATTCTCTTTCTCGGTGCCGGTATGCCCGTGGGCATCGCCCTGGGCGTGGCCGGCGTGGCCGGCCTCTATTTTACCGGAGGCGTTCAGGCGGTGACCAGCATCATGGCCACGGTGCCCTACCGGACCACGGCCAGCTACACCCTGACCACCGTGCCCATGTTTATTCTCATGGCCCAGTTCATTGCCGCCGGTGGTATCGTCGAAGAGGTGTTTGCCGCGGCCCGGCGCTGGCTGGAACGGATGCCGGGCGGTCTGGCCATCGCTTCGATCCTGGCATCGGCCGGGGTGGCCGCCATGAGCGGGTCCAGCACGGCATCGGCTGCCACCATGGCAGCGGTGACCGTGCCGGAAATGAAACGCCACGGCTACACCGATGCTGTTGCCACCGGCGTGGTCACGGTGGCCGGAACCCTGGCCATTATGATCCCTCCCAGCATCGGTCTGGTTCTCTACGGCATCATTACCGGCAATTCGGTGGGCAAACTCCTCATGGCCGGGCTGATTCCCGGGCTGATGACCGCGTCGATCTACTGCATCGGCATCGTCGTTTGGGGAAAAGTCCGGCCAGGCGTGATGCCCGCCCCCACGCGGATTTTTAGCTGGAACGATCGGTGGCGCTCCCTCAAACCGGTATGGGCCTTCATGTTGCTGACGTTTGTGGTGCTGGGGTCGATCTATTCAGGTCTGGCCACGCCCACGGAGGCTTCGGCCGTGGGGGCTTTCGGGGCATGGATCATCCCCCTGGCCAGGGGGAAAATGCCTTGGCGCGCCTTTTGGGTGGCGGTGACCAAGACCGTCCAGATTACCACCATGATTTTTACCATCATGATCGGTGCCATGATTTTCGGCTATTTTCTCACCTATACCCAGTCCACCCAGAATTTGATCCTCTTTGTGGGCAATCTGGCAATGCCTCCCTGGCAAATCCTTGCCGTCATCCTGATCATCATTTTACTGATGGGTTGTTTGATGGACCAGGTGGCCATATTGCTTATAACGCTGCCGTTGATTTACCCCCTGGTGACCAGCCTGGGATATGATCCCATCTGGTTTGGTATTATCTGTATCAAGCTCGGCGAGATCGGTCTGGTGACGCCGCCGGTGGGAATGAATGCCTACGTGGTGAGCGCGTCAACCGGTGTGCCCCTGGAGACCGTATTTCGGGGTGTCGGGGTTATGCTGCTCTTTGAAATTATTTCGGCGGTGCTGCTGCTGGCGTTTCCCTTGTTGTCCACGTGGCTGCCGTCTAAGATGTTCCAATAATATAGAATTGCTGGCGCAATTCTATATGAGGCGGCTTTGCCGCATGGAAACAACAAGGCGGCGCAATTCTATATGAGGCGGCTTTGCCGCATGGAAACAACAAGGCGGCGCAATTCTATATGAGGCGGCTTGGGGCTTCGCTCTTCGAGCTTCGACCCCACAAGTCGCCGCTATTGAATCGGAATTTGAAAGGATACTGGCAAGCGAGGTGAAATGGTGATCCGGTGGAATCCCTGTCACTGTTTGAGGGGATTAGAGGCTGTTATGAAAAAGCGGCGGACTTACGAAACGGCTGCACGAGTGGATGGCGAAGCATTTTGTAGGCCCATTTCAGGAGCCTGCTTCCGCTTTTTCATTACAGCCTCTTATTCGCGAGTTTGACAGGGCTGGAACCGGGTTGCTATTTCACCTAACCACATGATTCACTATGCAAAAATGTCAAACTTGAAAGGCAGTTTGAAAGAGTTTGATAGGTCATAAATACGTCGGCGGGGAACAGACGCCAGGCGTTTTGGATCCAAAGATAGTGCCACTCAATCGGAGGAGGAGAAGACAATGAGAAGGTTCTTGTTTGTTTTGATGCTGGTGGTCTTTTTCGGAGCCGCGGCCGGACCGGTGTCGGCGGCCGAGGAGACCGTCAAGTTGAAAATGGCCGATTACTTTCCCATCGGGCATTTGGGGCACAAGACAGCCCTTCGGTTTATCGATCGAATTGTCGAGCTGTCCCAAGGAAAGATCCAGGTCGATTACTACCCGGCCCAGCAATTGGGCAAGGCCCAGGACCTGCTTCGCATGTGCAGCATGGGGGCGGCTGATATTGCCGGTGTGGCCCCGTCGCTGTTTGCCGGCCAGGTGCCCATGAACACCGTCATCGTACTGCCGTTCTGGACCACGGCCACCGAGGGGACGCGTATCTATACCCGGCTGATGGAGACCAGTCCAGAACTGTTGCAGGAGTTTTTGCGCTACGGGGTCCGGCCCATCGTGACGGTGACCACCAGCCAGTACGATGTGGGCACGGTAAATAAACCGGTGCGATCGCCGGAGGATCTCAAGGGGCTCCGACTCAAGTCCTCGGGTGGCATTTTCGTCAAGATCGCCAAGCGCTATGGCATTACGCCCATCAACATCCCCGGTCCGGAACTATACGAAGCGACCCGTCGGGGTATTGTGGACGGCAACATTCTTTCCTATGGAAGCGTTGAGGGGTATCATCTCAACGAGGTGGAAAAGTTTCATACGTTGGGTCTGAAAATGGGCGGGTTTCCGTCCACCTACCAGATTAACGAAAAGGTCTGGCAAAAGCTTTCCCAGGCCCATCGTGATGTTATTCTTCAGGCGGCAAAGGAAGGGGCGGACTGGTTTGCCAAGACCTGGGACGATCAGCAAAAGGCCCTGTCCGACCAGTTCGAAGCCCAGGGAATGACCATTTACCGGATCCGTCCCGAAGACCGGAAGAAGTGGTTTACTCCCTTGTCCGGCATTGAGGCGGAGTGGATGGAAAAGCTGGAAAAACGTGGTCTTCCGGCAAAAAAAGTCTTTGCCGATTTCAAGAAACTGAGCCTGGAAATCGCAGGCGAGTAAGCGAATTGTTTCAAGCATCCAAAAACAGCCTCTTCCAGGGGCAACCCAAAGCCTGGTCCTTTGGGCCAGGATTCTCAACCTTTTTATTACCTTTGTGCTTTGTGGTGAAGCAGGGGCAGTGATGAAAAAAATAGGGAAACTGATCGACATCCTGGAATGGACCTGCATGGCCGGAAGTGTGGCGGGCTTGCTGCTCATCATGGTGCTGACCACCGTGGATGTGTTCATGAGAAAATTTACAGCGTATTCAGTCCCCAGCCTTTTTGAAATGGTTTCCGACTATCTCATGGTGGCCCTGGTCTTTTTGGCCATTTCAAGGGTTTACCGGCTCGGTGGACATGTGCGGGTGACCCTGCTGGAACGCGCCCTGCCCCATACCGGCAGGCAGATCCTCCAGCGGGTGATGGATGCCGTGGCGTTTCTGTTTTTCCTGCTCATGGCGGTTATGGGGTGGGAGAGCGCACGAAGCGCCATGATTTTCCAGGAGGTTTCCAGTTCCGTATTGGCCTATCCGTTGGCCCCCGCGTTTTTTATCGTACCCGTTGGGGCCGGCCTGGCCTGTCTGCGATCGCTCCAGGCCCTTGTATTTGGGTCGGTCCATGGGCGCTGATGGGCACTTACAACTTTGACAGTCCCGTAAACACTCCATTTTTCACCACGAAGAACACGAAGAGCACGAAGGTTTCTAATAATATATTATGATTTTAGCTTCGTGTGCTTCGTGCTCTTCGTGGTTAATGAAAAAATTGGCATGTTTGTGACTTTTTACGAAAGCATCAACTTTGGAGAATTTAGCCATGAATCATAGCCATCGCATCCTTCATCGATCCATCGTCATTTTCATTTTTGGGCTGGCCCTTTCGGGGCTGATTCTGACGACAACCGGCTGCTCCGGGCCGTCCCATCTTTTGGATGCCGGCCTTTCCGGTCCTCAACTGGTTGTCAACCCGGACACCATAAGACTCGGCGTGGCCAAGGTCATGAAAACCGTTGTGGTGTTTGAAGGAATGGGCTTTGAACCGGAAGAAAAGGTCATGGTGGTGCTTGCCGGCACCGAAACCGCCAACCGGGAGGTGGTCGTTCCCATGGGGTTTGGCGTCGCCGACCCCCAGGGGCGCTTCACCATTGAAGTGGAAAAGACAATGAAAATCTACAACCTGCTCAATGCCGATGTGACATTCGGGGACAAGGGAGCCATTGTGCTCGTCTCCGATCCACCGGTTCCGACCGGCGTCTATGAGGCAAAGGCGACCGGGTACCAGTCCAGCCGGTCTGCCACCTGCCGCCTGACCCTGGTCCCGCCGTCTTTTATTGACCGGATCAAGGACCGGATTGCACGGATGCTGGGCAAGATCGAGATGGAATAGCCTTTTCGATGGCACCAAATTTTAATTTACCACGGAGCTCACAGAGAGCACGGAGATAGAAAAAGCAAGACAATTCTCCGTGTGCTCAGTGATCTCTGTGGTTAAAAAAAAACGTATTTTTACGATCAATACAAAACCCCAAAAGCCCAGTGGCAAAGGAGGGCTCACCATGTACGGAAATACCGGAAAAATCGTCAGGGTCGATCTCTCCTCGGGCAAAATTGATATCCAGAGTCTGCCCGAAGCGATCTATCGAAAGTATATCGGTGGCAGCGGACTGGCGGCCGCCTATTTCTGGGAGCATGGCGACCCTGGCGCAGATGCCCTGAATCCTGCCGCCATGTTGATTTTCATGAACGGGCCCTTTGCCGGTCTCCGCATTTCAGGGGCCAGTCGCAACTGCGTGGCTGGCCGATCGCCACTCACCGGCACCTGGGGAGATGCGTCCTGCGGCGGCTGGTTTGCGCCGGCCCTTCGATATGCCGGCTATGACGGTATCGTTATTACCGGTCAGGCCGCATCTCCGGTCATGTTGCAGATTTCCGACGACAGGATCGAGCTCCAGGCGGCCGATGCCCTTTGGGGCATGTCCGTCGATGATGCCGACCGGGCCATCAAAGCCGATATGGGCCGGTATTGTCGCACCGTGGCCATCGGGCCGGCTGGTGAAAACCGCGTCCGCTACGCCAATATTCTCAACGAAGCCCACCATGCTTTCGGCCGCTGCGGGTTTGGTGCCATCATGGGCGCCAAGCGGCTCAAGGCCATTGCCGTCAATGCCTCCAAAACCCGGATGACCGTGGCTGACCCCGAGGGATACGCCCAATTGAAACAGACCCTCAAAGCCCAGGCCCGGGATTCCATCACCGGTCAGGTCCTGGGTGATTTGGGCACGGCGGCCAAACTTGAATACCAGGCCCTTTGCGGCGATGTGCCGATCCGAAACTGGACTTCCAATATATGGGAAGAGATGGGCGAGGCCCTGACCGGCGACACCCTGGCCGAAACCTACCTGACCGGCAGACGGTCGTGTGCGTTTTGCCGAATCGCCTGCAAGCGGGTGGTGGCGGTGGATGACGGCCCCTTTGCCATCCCCTCGGGGCCGGGGCCGGAATACGAAACCATTGCCGCTTTCGGGGCACTGATGGGCGCCAAGGACCTGGCCGCCGTCTGTAAAGCCGGACGGGTGTGCAACCAACTGGGGATGGACACCATTTCCGCCGGTGCCACCATTGCCTGGGCCATGGAAGCCTTTGAACGGGGTGATCTGACCTTAGCGGATACCGAAGGCATTGCCTTGCAATGGGGCGATATGGATACGGTGGTACACACCCTGCTGCCGAAGATCGCCCGGCGTGAAGGGGCGCTGGGAAAGTTGCTGGCCGGCGGGAGCGTGGCCGCAGCAAAACGGATTGGCAGAGAGAGTTTGGCGTATACGGCTCACAGCAAGGGGCTTGAGGCCCCCATGCATGATCCCCGGGGAGGCGGGCACGGACTCGCCCTGGCCTACGCCGTGAGCCCCCGGGGCGGATGCCACGTGGCCACCATCATGCTCCCCATGGAAAACGGTGCCTGTTATTATCCGGAAATCGGTTTCGAGGTGGAACTGGAACCGCTGACCGACGAACACAAGGCCGAGGCAGCCCAGGTGGCTGTGGAGATGGGCGGTATCGAAAACAGCGCCTGCTTCTGTCAGTTCGCTGACCGGGAGTTGACCATCGGCCAGTGGGTCGACCTGTTTAATACCGTGGCCGGGTACGGATGGGATGCCCAGGCGATGATGCGGGCCGGAAGGCGGGTTTTTTATCTTAAACGATTGCTGAACTCCCTTTTCGGATTGACCGCCGAAGACGACGTGCTGCCGCCGCGCATGCTGGAGCCGGCCCGTGACGGGGAACCGGAAGGGATTGTGATGAATTTTGACGTCATGAAAGCGGACTTTTATCACCGGATGCGGATCGATCCTGAAAGGGGTGTTCCCCTGCGCGAGGCCCTGGAGGCTTGCGGAATGGCCGAAGAGGCCGGCCGGGTCTGGCCCCGTTAAGCCGTGATTCGGTTCAAGGCGAGAGCTGAAATTATTTTAATAAGCGAAAAGCTCTTGTAAGCAATTGATGATTTTCATCTGTACGTTTTGGGGAATCACACCAAGTTTTTGAATTAATCTGGATTTATCAACGGCTCTCATTTGGTCAAGCAGAATCAATCCTTTTTTTCCCTGAAACGTGTATCGAATTCTGGTTGGATAGCCAAATCCTTTGGATGTCATTGGTGCAACAATTGCGGTCTTTAG
>JAEINQ010000027.1 GCA_016342285.1 Desulfobacterales bacterium | reverse complement strand
TGCCGTATCTGGTCAAAATGTCCGGCGGTGATCCGGATCTCATCCAAGAGGCTTCGATTGGCATATGGGAGGCCATTCAGAAGGCCCCAGATGCCACAGACAGCTACTATCGCACCAAGGCCAAGTGGTCCATCATCGGAAACATCCGTGGCGTGGGGAGAAGCGTGGACATCCCCAAGGCCTACCCCAGGAAAACGCCCTCTCAGCCCCGCCAGGTGCCCATATTTGGCCCCGCACATCTCCACCAATGCCCGAAGTATTCCAGAGGCAAATAACGCCATAAATCGCATCCTGCTGGCCCTGTGCCGGTGTCCTGCCCATAGATTCCAAACGTTTGGAATCTTAAACTCCAATGATTCAGGATGTCCATACCTGCCTACCCTTCATACAACTGTTTAAATAGCCCCAAACGATAAAAGTAACAATTACATAAATAGCAGTGATAGTTTCTTGAATGTGGAAACAAGCGCATCCACCATTTTCTCTGAACCCGCATCACATACTGTGAGTCGTGGCATTTCGGGCAATTTTGGTCAAAGGAAAGTCGTATCATGAACAAGTTCCCCGACTTAATATTTTTCGAATTAATTTCGAGGTGTTACATTTTGACGAGTGGCCGTTTTCACCTGTAGTGCCCAGAAATTCTCAGCGAGAATAAACCCAAATAGCCAAAAAATCAAGGCCCATGCCTTGGAAAACTGGAATATCCTGCCATTTCCTTTTACTTCTTCCCCCTCCCCAATAAACCCCGACAGGGAGCACCAGAAGGCTATATTCAGCCTCATTTACTTCTGCCAATGCCGAAAAGTATTCCGAAGGACAAAAGTGTCATAAATCGCGTCTCGTTGAGCGAGCATCGTGGTTATTCAATCTATCGTTCCAGCCCCATATAATTTGGCACCTTTCGCGCTGAAAAGCACCTGACATTTCCGCAATAATGGTTGAGCCGTTTGTACCGACCAAATTGATAGCCAGCGGGTGACGATGATATGGGGCAGGCATTGATGTCCCTGTAATTTTTTATACGGTCGGCACCCCCCCCCTTCGCCGTGCCGGCATAGCACCTCCAAAGCCCAGTAATCCGACATTCTCATAACCCATCAACCAGGGCGGTCTGTCATCGTGGCAGGTCGCCCTTTTTGCGTTCTGACCCCGCCAGCAGAAAGGAGACCCCAACAATGAAGCAACAAGACCTGTTCGGTGATGAAGATGAACCTTTTTGACGCCGGCCAGCAGGATTGTAAACGTTGACAATCTCACGGCCAGTTGAGTTCAACCCGGTGATACCGCCCGAACGAAAGCACCATCTGTATCAAGCATAATCCCCCACCCACACGGCTATTCCCCATAGCCCGGCATCGATGCCCTGTCTGAACAAAGTTCCGTAGTCCGTACCACCCCTCAAACCTAACTACACCAAGCCAAGAGGCCGGTCTGTCTTTGTGATGGACCGGCCTTTCTGCGTTTGGGGAAAGGACCAAATCCAATGACAGCACTTCAAAACATCGATGCCAGGGCAGAGCAGAAAATCAACCAGTTGATGCCGTTTTTGGTGAAGACGGCCGGCGGTGATCCGGATCTCATTCAGGAAGGTGCCATTGCCCTCTGGGAGACTATCCAGAAGGCCCCAGACGCCACTGACGGCTACTATCGCACCAAGGCCAAGTGGTCCATCATCGGAAAAATCCGTGGCGTGGGAAGAAGCGTGGACATCCCCAAAGCCTACCCCAGGAAAATGCCGGTCAGCATCGTCCATTATGACGCCGACCTATCCGATTCCGTTCTGGCAGATCGTCGGCGCGTACCAATTGACGAATACGTCATCCAGAAAATGGACTTCGAGCAGTTCATCAACACGCTGACCAGTTCCGAGGCCGGCTACATCCGAATGAAGATGGTGGAGGGCCTGGCCGATCACGAAGCATCCAAGCGGATGGATGTGACGCCTACACGACTGTGCCAGATGAAAAAGGCGCTCCGAGGCAAGATAGAGGCTTTCTTTACCTGGTGAAAATCCTCTTGACAGCAGAAGATCCTATCCCTATATTCGTAGCATCGCGACAAAGATTTTCGTTGCGAGGCTGAAACCGCAAGGTTCTCGCCACACGTAAAGCGGGCTGATTTAATCAGACCCAAAACATTGGCAATAACCCCCTAACCCCACTGAACTCAAAGAGTTCAATCAAGGGATAGGTATGCCAAGCGTGTGGCTGGGAGCCTTTTTTATTGGTTTAGGCAAAAATTCCCATCTGAATACCCTCGCTGGCAACCTACCGCCCGGCGGGGCAGTCGAAATCGGCTGCTCCGCCCGGGCAAATGAAACCGAAAAAACACATAATCACTATCCTTGATGGTGAGGGATCGAAAAACGCTGGTGAAAGCGATTGGCCTCCGTTCGAGGAATGGGACCGGTTTGCGCAGGACGCCTTTGTAGAACTGATCGCGTCAATCATAAAGAACAAAAGCAGTCAGGAATAAGGAGCCACTATGCTAATAAAGTCCGCAATCTATGTGCGATCCAGCAAGGACCGCAAAGACAATTCCTGTATTGACCAAGAGATGCAACTGCGGGAGATTGTTAAAAGCAAGGGCGAAGCAGTGTACCGAGTATTTTGCGACAAGGCACTATCCTCAACTCGGGATGTTCGCCCCGATTTTGATGAGATGATCAGTATCGCGACATCTAAAAGCCCACCGTTCAGTAAAATCTACTGCTTGGACACTTCCAGGTTTGGACGAGACGATTTCGAATCGAAGGCAATTCTATACCAATTGAGGCGTAAACACGGCATTGAAGTCCATTTTTCTAATATGCCTCATACAGGCACCTATTTAGACCCGGCATTCGAGTCCATATTCCAGGCCTTCGATTACATTCATTCCCAACAAAGCAAGGTTAAGGGTGTTGCCAGCCAAAAGCAGAATATCCGAAATGGGTGGCGTGCTGGTGGCCCCGCACCGTATGGGTATAAGATTGAAAAGGTGGAATTGGGAAAACACCGGACAGGAGACGTCATTACCAAGACAAAGTTGGTTCGAAATCCCGAAACCTGCGACATCGCCAAAGAGTATTTTGAGCGAAGGGCCAGAATGGAAAGCAGGCGTTCTATCCTCGATGACTTTTACCGCCGTGCCATTCCGTCACCAAGGGGCGATAGGCGCTGGGCAGTTTCAACAGTGAAATCGATGGAGGATAATGTTGATGTGTATCTGGGGCACACACAATTCTTCCGACATAATGAGCGGGTGAAAAATAGAGGGAAATCAGATGGATTTGTCGGAGGTAAAAAATGGCGACCGAAAGAGGAATGGGTCACCACGGAGAATACCCACGACCCACTGATTACCATAGAGGTTGCAGGCAGGATACGCGAGATAAAACAGCGAGGTTTGCGGGATGCTCCGTATAAGCGTCGGGTTTACCCCCTGTCAGGCATAATGAAGTGTGGTGTCTGTGGCACGAAATACGCAGGTGACAACAAGCATTATCGCTGCAATTCCATGGGGAAATCCGATTTGAAGTGCCACAATAATAGTATCGCCCAAAATACGGCAGAAGAGGCGATTTTCCTATTCATTACGAAGCACCTCTTCAATGCCAAAAATTTCGAGGGGTTTGCAGATCGCGTCAGAAATCGGATCAATAAGGGGCAGGCCGATGTTCGAGCCCTGAAAAAGAACCTATCGAAGGTTCAACGGCAGATTGACAGGGCTATGAAACTTTATCAAAGGGGCACCATCGACATTGAGAACATCGAGAAATTGTTGGTTCCGTTGCAGGAACAGAAAAAAGCGGTGGCCGAGAACATTGATCGACTAAAATCTGAAAAGGGCATTGTGGATGTCTCGGAGGGCCAAATACTTGATGTGCTTCACCGTTTGGAGGAGGAGTTTAGGCACGCTGACCCTAAAATACGAAAGAGGGTCTGTATGACCCTCATCGACGAAATTCGTATCCTTCCCAAACAGGGCACTCCCTGGAAGTGGGAAAGATTATTAGAAATCAAAGGCGTTCACGTGCCCTTGACACGGGTAAACGTGGTGATCCCACCGGGAATCGAACCCGGGTTACCGGCGTGAGAGGCCGGCGTCCTAACCGCTAGACGATGGGACCGTTTGATAAGACGCTTTCCTTACATGATCCGGATCGGGGTTGTCAACCAATTTGACGGTTTTGTAAGAACCCGATATCCGCGCAATGCGTGGGGTTTTTGCTAAGGCCCTGTAATGTAAGGTTCTTTTCTCGAAATGCGAAGCTGTTCTCGGGCTTTTTCCGAAACCGTAAACAATCTCGGCAGGATGCTGCTCCCACTGAATAGGGATAGGTTATCGTCAGGCCTGGCCGGGCTTTTTGCCCTTGCGCATGCCCAGGGCGAAATAGAGGATAAATCCGGCAAAGGGGATGGCTGCCACGGCCATCCAGATCACCTTGGCGCGCAGGCTACCGAAGTCGCGCTGGGCCGCATCCACCATGGCCCAGATGGTGGCCAGAAAAAAGGGGATGCAGATGCCGATGAATTTCAAAGCGGTGTCCCAATCCATGATCCACCTTAACGGTTTCGGAAAACCCCGATATCTGCGTTACGCGCGCCCTTCGTCACTGCGGCGTACCTTCCTCGTACAGCCTCGTTCCTCAGGGCGCGCAAGCCTTGATCTCAGGCTTTTCCAAAACCGTCTTGTCCGTTTATCTATCGATAAGAATATTTCCCGCGCCGTATCTCAGCCCAATTGGCCTATTTCTGGACGAACACGACCTGTCGACAGAAGGGAGATCCCCTACCCTGTTTTTTGATACTTTTCAATGCTCAACCCGACTTGAGTTTTTTGGCGATTTTCAGGATCGTTTTTGCATAGTAGGAACTGTAATTGTAGCGAAGGATCACCCGGTAGGCCTTTTTACTGCCGATGCCCGCGGACCAGCCGTGATGGCGCAGGTAGTTGGCTACGCTGGCGATGGCGTCCTCGTGGACAAACAGGTCGATGCGGCCGTCGTCGTTGCCGTCTATGGCCAGGCGCAGGGCGTTGCTGGGCATGAACTGGGAGATGCCCATGGCGCCGGCATAGGAACCGGCGATGGCTCCCGGGTCCATGTTTTCACGGGCCGTGTAACGGATCAGGGCTTTGAGTTCGTCGTAGGCCCATCGTGATTTTTTGTTGGCCTTTTTGTCAAATTCCTTCCGACTAAAACGGCGGTCTTTGGGGATGGCCTTCCACAGGGCCTCCCGGGCGCCGGAATCGGTCAGGGCGGCCATGGTGGAAAGGGCGTTAAAGACGTTGCTGCCACCGGTCATGGTCCCGAGCTGGGTTTCCACCAGGATGATGGCGGTGATGACCTCCGGGCCGACCCCGTAGGTCTGTTCTGCCTGGGCCAGGGCCTTTTCGTGGGCCTGAAGGTAGGCCCGGGCCCGGTCGACGGATTCGGTGGTGGTGAACTGGTCGTAGTTGAGCCGTGCTTCGCTGTGGACGAAGAAGAGTGAGACACTGCGGGTGTCAAAGGCAGCCCGGGAGTCCCCATAAAGGCGCGCGATGCGGTCCGGGGAAAACCCGTCGGCTGCCAAGCGAGCTTTGAGCGGTTCGAAAAAGGACAGGCTGGCATCGGCCGCGCAGGCCGTGCCGAAAGCGGTGAAAAAGACACCCGTCAGGAGCAGGGCCGTGAGGCTCAGCAGCGCTATTAATTTGCATTTCAGCATGGATATCCCCGAGGATCTTGGCATCGGACCCTTTGTCCGGCGCGGCTTTTCTTGATCGCCCCAAGTTGGCATGGTATGGTCCGGATTGTCAAACCCAAAGGACTTGGTGCATATTGCTACAATTTATTAACCGTACTTATGGAATCGTTCTCAACCATGGCCAAAAAAAGTGCCAAAACCCTGTTTTCCTGCCAGACCTGTGGCCACCAGGCCCCCAAGTGGATGGGGCGCTGCCCGGATTGCGGCGGGTGGGACACCTTTGCCGAGGAGGTGATTGCCTCGGCCCCGACGCCGGGCACCGGCAAACCCAGCCGGCCGGGCCGCGCCAGCGTGCCGGTGCCCATCGACACGGTGACCGTGGATGCTGAAGACCGTCTGGGGTCGGGCATCGGCGAATTTGACCGGGTGCTGGGCGGCGGACTGGTTCCGGGGACCCTGGTGCTCATCGGCGGTGATCCGGGCATCGGCAAGTCCACGTTGATGCTTCAGGCCCTTTACGGCCTGGCCCATGCAGGACACAAGGTGCTCTACGTTTCCGGCGAGGAGTCCGTGCGCCAGATCCGGCTGCGTAGCCAGCGTCTGGGAACGCTGGCCTCGAATCTGCTGGTGGTCTCCGAGATCGACGTGGAGGCGATCCTGGCCATGGCCGCGGATATTCGGCCGGCCGTGATGGTGATCGACTCGATCCAGACCATGTTCCATCCGGCCCTGACCTCTGCCCCGGGCAGCGTGAGCCAGGTCCGTGAAGCCACGGTGCAGCTCATGCTCATGGCCAAGCGTTCGGACATCACGATATTTCTTGTGGGGCATGTCACCAAGGACGGTGCCATCGCCGGTCCCCGGCTGCTGGAGCACATGGTGGACACCGTGCTCTACTTCGAAGGGGATCGAAACCATGTCTTCCGGGTGCTGCGGGCCGTGAAAAACCGGTTCGGTTCCACCAACGAGATCGGTGTCTTCGAGATGAATGACCGGGGCCTGGAGGAGGTGACCAACCCTTCCGCGGTTTTTCTGAGCGAGCGGCCGGTCAGTGCGCCGGGCTCGGTGGTGACGGCCTGCATGGAGGGGACCCGGCCGATCCTGGTGGAGTTCCAGGCCCTGGCCAGCAGCACGAGTTTCGGCACCCCGCGGCGAACCATTCTCGGCCTGGACCGGAATCGGGTGGCGCTGCTGGTGGCTGTGATGGAAAAGCGCCTGGGCATGCAACTCATGGGGCACGACGTTTTCATGAACGTGGTGGGCGGGGTCAAGGTGGACGACCCGGCCACCGATATGGGGGTGATCTGCGCCGTGGCGTCGAGTTTTCTCGACAAACCCGTGGCCGAGGGGACCTTGGTGCTGGGTGAAGTGGGGCTCACCGGCGAGGTGCGGGCCATCAGCCAGGTGGACGCCCGGGTGGCCGAGGCGGAAAAAATGGGTTTTTCCAGTTGCATCGTGCCGGCCACGAACCTTAAACGGGCCGCGGCCCGTAACGGTATCGAACTGGTGGGGGCCCGGACGCTGTCCGAGGTCATGGAGGTTCTTTTTTAAGGTGGAAGGTGAAAGACTGAAGGCTGAAGGGGAAAGGACGCGGTGTTGACTTTACCGGGGGGCATCGATATATGACGCGATCCCAAAAAAAGGGGAATCGCTGGGCGGATCATTATACGCGGCGGGCCCAAAAAGAGAACTTTCCGGCCCGAAGCGTCTACAAGCTTCAAGAGATCCAAAAGAAGCAACCGGTGATTGGCCCCGGCGACCGGGTTCTGGACCTGGGGTGTGCGCCCGGATCGTGGCTGCTCTACGCGGCGCAGCTGATCGGTGCCAAGGGGCAGGTGGTGGGGGTCGATTTAAAGCCGGTGACCCAGGCCCTGCCGGAGAACGTTCATGTGCGCCAGCAAGACGCTTTTGCCCTGTGTGACCCGGACAGCGACCAGAGCGATGGCCGTTTTCATGTGGTCTTAAGCGACATGGCGCCGGACACCACCGGTAGCAAGCACGTGGATGCCGCCCGGTCGGCGGGCCTGAGTGAGGCGGCCCTGGCCGTGGCCTGCCGGGTGCTGGTGCCCGGCGGCAACTTTGTCTGCAAGATTTTCCAGGGACCGGATTTCAAGGCGTTCACCGAGGCGGTGCGTGCCGAATTCTCGGCCATGAAAATATTTAAACCCCAGAGCAGCCGAAAGGCGAGCCGGGAGATTTTTGTCATCGGATTGGGGAAAAAACAGGAGGCAGTATGTCAGGACACAGCAAATGGTCGACCATAAAGCATAAAAAGGCCGCGACAGACGCCAAACGCGGAAAGAGCTTCACCAAGCTCATCAAGGAGATCACCGTGGCGGCCCGCATGGGCGGCGGCGACGTCAACGCCAACCCGCGACTGCGCACCGCCGTTTTGGCTGCCCGGGCGGAGAACATGCCCAAGGACAACATGGACCGGGCCATTAAGAAGGGGACCGGTGATCTGGAAGGGGTCAACTACGAGGAGATCGTCTACGAGGGGTACGGTCCGGGCGGCGCCGCCGTCATGGTGGAATCGCTCACCGACAACAAGAACCGGACCGTGGCCGAGGTCAGACACATCTTCAACAAGGCCGGCGGCAACTTAGGGGCCAGCGGATGCGTGGGCTACCTCTTTGACAAAAAGGGATACCTGGTGGTGGAAAAGAGCGCGGCCGACGAAGAAGCCCTTATGGAGTGTGCCCTGGAAGCCGGGGCCGAGGACGTGCTCGAGGACGGGGACAATTTCGAAGTGATTACCGATCCCCAGGATTTTGAGGCGGTCCTTGATGCCATCGAAGCCGCCGGCATCGCCCACATCGGGGCCGAGGTCACCATGCTCCCCCAGACCACCGCCCCGCTGGCCGGCAAAGAGGCCGAGCAGATGATCCGGCTCATCGACAACCTGGACGACAACGACGATGTCCAGAAGGTCTACACCAACGCGGATATTCCTGACGATATCATGGACGGCTGACGGGGGGGGCTTCCCCGCTCTTTCGGTTGAATACACAAACGCTCGGCCGCGCCTCACGAGGCATTGCCGGGCGTTTGTTTTTAGGGGCCGAGGGGTCGAGGGGTCGGGGGGTCGAGGGGTCGGGGGGTCGAGGGGTCGAGGGGTCAAGGGGTCAAGGGGTCGAGGGGTCGAGGGGTCGAGGGTTCGAGGGGTCGAGGGGTCGAGGGGTCGAGGGGTCAAGGGGTCGAGGAGTCAAGGGGTCAAGGGGTCGAGGGTTCAAGGGGTCAAGGGGTCGAGGGGTCGAGGGTTCAAGGGTTCAAGGGGTCGAGGGGCTAAGGGGGGCGTGAAAAAAGGTTTTTCCTTCAGTCTTCCCCCTTCAGCCTTCTACCTTTTTTTATACAATCGCGATCATCCGCTCCACCGCGGCCAGGGCCGGCACCCGGATCGTTTCGGGGACTTTGACCTCGCCGGACATCTCCTCCAGACTTCGAACCACGTCGTCTAAGGAGATCCGTTTCATATCCGGGCACAGCATCTTTTCCGAGGCCGGATAGAATCGCTTGCCCGGATTGGCCTTTCCAATGGGGTGGAGGATACCGACTTCGGTGCCCACGATGAATTCCTCGTCGGTCGATTCGGCGGCATGGCGGATCATTCCCGAGGTGGAGGTGACGATGTCGGCCATCTCCAGAATCTCCGGCCGGCACTCGGGGTGGGCCATGAAGACCGCCTCCGGGTGGGCCTTTCGGGCGGCCAGAACCTCTTGGGGGGTGAGCCGGTCATGGAAGGGACAGTAGCCGTCCCAGAGGTGGATCTTCTTGTCGGTCTGCGAGGCGGCGTAACGGGCCAGGTTCCGGTCCGGGATCATGAGCATCTCGTCGGCATCCAGGCTTTGGGCCACCTTGACCACATTGGCCGAGGTGCAGCAGACGGTGCTCAGGGCTTTGACATCGGCGGGGGAGTTGACATAGGTGACCACCGGCATGGGCGGGAGTTGGTCGATTTTCTCCCTCAAGGCCTCGGCGGTGATCATGTCGGCCATTTCGCAGCCTGCCTCGCGGCGGGGCAACAGCACCGTCTTGTCCGGACAGAGGATGGAGGCGGTCTCGGCCATGAAGTGCACCCCGCAAAAGACGATGACCGCAGCGTCGGTGCGTGAGGCCCGGATGCTCAACTCCAGGGAGTCGCCACACAGGTCGGCCATGTCCTGGATTTCCGGTGGCTCGTAGTTGTGGGCCAGAAGAATGGCGTTTTTCTCTTTGAGCAGGTCTTTTATCTTTTCTTTCAATTTTTCCTCACTGATGAATTCGTAAAAAAATCAAACTAAACCTAATAATCTCACCGCCCGCTTCGCTCAAGGCGCCAAGAACGCTAAGAAGTCCTTTTTACGGAATCGGGTCCTGTACTGGCCAAAACGCGGCCATTACAGGCTGCGATTCCGTAAAAGCTGCGATCCCTGACGGGAGAGATAACGGGAATCGGGGCTTCCGACACGGCACCAGGTCTGGTGAGGCCGAGCACCTGCCCGAAGGGCCTGGCACCATTTGTTCGGCCGGAGCGCCTGCGGCAGTTTTTTGTAGGGGATCGGCCGAACAAATAAATCCTGGATATCCTGTTCATCCTGTCAAAAAAACTTTGCGATCTTTGCGGCTTTGCGGTGATACACATTTTGGTAGCGGCTATGCCGCGCAATCGCTTTGTGTGGTGGTTGACGCGTCTTATTAAGCACCCTCCTCATGCTTTACTGGTCAAGCTGGAGAATCTCGGCGTCTTCGGGAATGGCGAAGACGAAGTCACTGTCGGCCATGGTGTTTTCAAAGGCGATGTCGCTCAGTGTGATGCGGGTTTCGTCGCCATAGGCGTTGACGGTGAGGATCTGCTCCACATCAAAGGCCTTTTTTGATACTCCCACGTAGATTTGGGCCACGCCCAGCCCCTGCCGCCGGGGGACCAGTTTCAGGCGGAAACGGTCGTCGCTTTCCGGCGGGGCCATGGCGATGTCAAAATCCTCGCGCATCTGTTTCATGTCGGACAAAAACCCCGCTCCCTTGCCGCCGCCGAAGAATTCCGGCGCCGCCCCCACCATGACCTGGTTGTCTTCAGGCCGGTAGATCCAGAGCATTTGGCCGTCGGTGACAATGAGCTGGGGCTCCGGCGTTTCGTAGGCCCAGCGCATTTTGCCCGGACGTTTGACCCTGATGGTGCCGGAGGCCGTGTCGGTGATGTCCATCGCCTTGAGGGTGGCTGTCTGGGTGAACCGGGCAGAGAATCCGGCCGGGGCGTATCGCTGTTCGATGCCATCCAGTATGCGATCCAGGGGCGGGTCGGCTGCGGTTGCAAACAGAGGGAGGGCGGCGGCCATAAACAAGGAAAACAGCAGGTAACGCAGAGGTTTCATAGGGGCGAATTCCAATAGCTAGAAATAAAATGCCGGTCCGTTCCGGCAAGCCGGGGCCAAACGGACCATCACGTTACCCCAACCCCCGGGTGATGTAAACACGCTTTTTGGCGCCATGGACGGCTGGTTCATGGATTTACTTCTTGACAGGGATTCGGCAGATGAGTAAATATTACTCACCTCATCATGGCCATGGGAACACAGCCCCATGACCGAACCCTGGAGGTTTCATGAGCGAAAACAACCCGCGCAGCCAGCCGCCGGGCCGGAGAAAAATTGTCCGGTCCGTTCGCAAGCTGCTTGAAACCAATGATTTCAATTCCATCACCACGGCCGAGATCGCTCGCACCGCCGGCGTCACCGAGGGGCTGATTTACAAGTATTTTGATAACAAACGGGACCTGCTCTACCATGTGCTGGAAACGCACTTCAACCGGTTTATCACCCAATGCGAGGCGGCCATCGCCGATGCGGACACGGCCCTGCTGAAATTGCGGGCCATCATGCATGCCTATCTGGACAGCTATAACCGCCATCGCGTCTTTGCCCGAATCCTGCTGCTGGAGGTGAGAAACGCCGCTAGTTTCTTTGAGAGCAGCGCCTATGCCGAGGTTCGGCGCCACAGCCGGATTATTCTGGGCATCATTAAAACAGGAATCGAAAATGGCGAGATTCGTGACGATGTGGCCCCGGAGGCCATCCGGGACGCCATGTTCGGCACCATTGAGCATTCAACCCTGGCCAGCCTCATCTTCAACCGGCCCTTAGACGCCGATGCGATCTGTGAAAGGACTTGCCGTATCCTTTTCGACGGTATTCGACGGTAGGGGTCTGGATGCTGGGTGCTGGATGCTGGATGCTGGATACTGGATGCTGGATGCTGGATGCTGGATACTGGATGCTGGATGCTGGATGCTGGATGCTGGATGAGGGATGTGGGGATTGGCGGATTGACGGATTGACGGATTGGCGGATTGACGGATTAAGGAGGATTGCGTGGATATCAAGGGATGCACGGTACTGGTGACCGGCGGTGCGTCGGGTCTGGGCGAGGCCTGTGTTCGAAAATTTCTGGCCGAAGGGGCGAAAATCGCCATTCTCGATTTTGACGCGGCCCGGGGTGAGAAAATAGCCGAAGAGCTCGGTGATGACGTGATTTTCCGCCAAACCGACGTGGTCGATATGACCAGCGTCCAGGCGGCCGTGGATAGGGCCGTCGACGCCTTCGGTGCGGTTCATGTCCTCATCAACTGTGCCGGTGTGGGCACGCCGGCCAAGGTGCTCAGCAAGAAGGGGCCCATGGATATGGCCGGTTTTGCCCGGACCGTGGGAATCAACCTGATCGGCACCATGAACGTGATCGTGGCCGCTGCCGGGAAGATGACGGCCAATGGGGGCAATGCCGACGGCGAAAAGGGGGTGGTCATCAATACCGCCTCGGTGGCCGCCTTTGACGGGCAGATCGGCCAGGCGGCCTACAGCGCTTCCAAGGCCGGGGTGGCGGGCATGACCCTGCCCATTGCCCGGGAGTTTGCCGACTACGGCATTCGGGTGATGACCATCGCGCCGGGGCTCTTTGAAACCCCCATGCTGGCGGGGCTGCCGGAAAAAGCCAGGACCGCCCTGGCCCAGATGGCACCCTTTCCCAAACGTCTGGGAAAACCCGAGGAGTATGCCATGCTGGCCGGCCAGATCATCGCCAATCCCATTTTGAACGGCGAAACCATCCGGCTGGATTCGTGCATCCGCATGGCGGCCCGGTAGTTCACTTCGCAGGTGACACGACAGGAACCATCAAGGAGAGACCCATGAGAGAAGTCGCCATTGCCGGGGTGGGCATGACCCCTTTTGGCATATCGGACCGCAGCAACATCGAAATGTTCTCGGATGCGGCCCTGGAGGCCATCGACCGGTCCAACCTGGAACCGGGGGACATGGAAGCCCTGTTCTTCGGAAACTGCCTGGGGGATTTCGAGGAGGGCCAACTTCACATGGCCCCTTTTGTCCATTCGGCCATCGGTTTGCCCATGGCTGCGCCGGCCACCCGTTTTGAAAGTGCATGCGCCACGGCCACTGTTGCCATTCGCCATGCGGCCCTCCTGGTGGCGGCCGGGGTTTACGACGTGGTGCTGGTCGGCGGCACCGAAAGGGCCGCAGCCATGGGCACGCCCCTGGCCACCCGCACCTTTGCCATGGCCTGCCATGCCCAGTATGAAACCCCCACCGGCATCACCTTTCCCGGGGTGTTCGCCATGGCCACCCACATGTATGCGGCCAAGTACGGTCTGACTCTGGCCGACCTCAAACGTCACATGGCCGAGGTGGCGGTGAAGAATCACTTCCACGGGGCCAAAAACCCCAAGGCCCATTTCCGCAAAGAGATCAGCGTGGAAAAGGTACTGGGCGGGGCCATGATCGCCGATCCCCTGCAACTGCTCGACTGTTGCCCCTTTTCCGACGGGGCTGCGGCTGTGGTGATTGCCTCGGCTGACAAGGCCCGACAACTGGTGGAAAAGCCGGTTTTTGTGGCCGGTACGGGTCAGGCGGCCGCGGGACCGCTCAACCTCCAGCAGGACCTAACCCGGGTGAGATCCAGGGAAACTGCCTCTGCGGCTGCTTACAAACAGGCCGGTATCGGCCCGGCGGACATCGACGTCTGCGAACTGCACGACTGCTTCACCATGGCCGAGATCCTGGCAATCGAGGCCCTGGGCTTCTACGAGCCGGGGAGGGGTTTTGATGCGGCCAGTCGCGGAGAGACCCGCCTGGGCGGCAAGGGGGTCACCGTGAACCCGTCCGGGGGGCTTAAGGCCAAGGGGCACCCCATCGGCGCCACGGGCGCCGCCCAGGTGGTGGAGATCGTCACCCAGCTTCGCGGCGAGGCGGGCGGGCGACAGGTCGGCGGGGCACGGGTCGGCCTGGTAGATACCCTAGGTGGCGATTTCGGTACCATCTGTAACATCGTTTTAAGGAGATGATCATGAACCGGACTCTCGATTTTAATCAATACCAGCAGGGCCTCGAAGAAGACCGGCTGCTGGGACTGCGTTGTAAGGCCTGCGCCACCGTCACCGTGCCGCCCCAGGCGGTCTGTCGAAGTTGCGCCGGCCGCGACCTTGCCGTGGAAGAACTGGAAATGCGCGGTACCCTGCGTTCTTTCACCGTGATCCGGGTGGCGGCCGAGGGGCTAACCCCGCCCTTTGTGGTGGCCCTGGTGGAGACGGCCTCCGGGGCCTGGGTCATGGGCAACATGGAAGAGATCGATCCCGACGCGGTGGATATGGCCCTCATGGGCCGCGCCGTGACCATCGGCAGCAAATCGGTCCCCGGCGATATCTATGCCGTCGGAGACATGCGAAGCCTGACCTTTCGTCTGGCTTGACATGTGATACATTCGCAAAAAGTTGTTTAAAACCAGACACGAAAAGCAATAGACAACGGGACATCATCGAGAAGACAACACCCAACAACCCATAGCAAGGAGGCATTCCATGGATCTCGGAGGACTGGTCGCACGTAACGCCCGGACGGTTCCGGACAAGGAAGGGATCATTTTTCAGGATAGCCGTTACACCTGGAAGGAGGTCAACGAGCGGGTCAATACCGTTGCCCATGCGCTGGTCGAAGCCGGCGTGAAAAAGGGGGACAAGGTCGCCATGTGGATGTTCAATTCCGACCTGTTCATGTTCGCCTTCTACGGCATCGTCAAGATCGGGGCCGTGGCAGTGCCGGTCAATTTCCGCCTGGCCGCCCGGGAGGCCGAGTACATCTTTGGCAACTGTGATGCCGTGTCGGTGATTTTTGACGATGTCTTCGAGCCGGCCGTGCGGGAAATGAAACCCCGGATCGAACAGGTCAAAGCTTATTTCTCCGCCGGGATCGAGCGCTTTGACGGCTTCACCTCGCTCTCCGATGTCATGGCGTCGGGGAAGATCGAAGATCCTGACATCAAGGTCGACGAATTCGACGACAGCGAAATTATCTACACCTCGGGAACCACCGGTAAGCCCAAGGGGGCGCTGTTGATCCACCATGCCCAGATGGTGACCACCACCACCGTGGCCACCCTGGTCCAGCTTCAGCCCACCGACCGCATTCTCCACGCCGCTCCCATGTTCCACTCGGCGGAGCTGAACCTTTACTGCAACCCGGGCACTTATGTGGGCGCTACCCATGTCATCGTTAAGGATTTTGTGCCGAACCTGGTATTGGATCTGATCCAAAAGGAGAAAATCACCCAGTTCTTCGGTGCGCCGATCATGTACTCATTTATGATGAGCGTGCCTGACTTTGACAAGTATGACCTCTCCTCGATGCGGTTCTTCGGCTACGGAGCCGCCCCCATGGCGGCCGAGGCGGTACGAAAGATGATCGAAAAATTCAAGACCGACCGGTTTTTCTGTCTTTGCGGACTGACCGAGGGCGGCCCCGGCGGCGTAGCCCTGTACCCCGAAGACCAGATCCGCAAGGCCGGGGCCGGAGGCAGGTACATTGTCAACATGGAGACCCGCCTGGTGGATACCGAGGACAACACCATTGCCGAGCCCGGCGTGGTGGGGGAGTTGGTCATCAAAGGCGAGACCACCATGAAGGAGTACTACAAGAACCCCGAGGCGACCGCGGAAACCATCAAAGACGGTTGGGTCCATACCGGCGATCTGGGGACCCTGGACGATGAAGGGTACATCACCCTGGTGGACCGGGCCAAGGACATGATCATTACCGGTGGCGAAAACGTCTACAGCAAGGAGGTCGAGGACGCCATTTTCGAGAACCCGGCCATCGCCGATGCGGTGATTATCGGGGTGCCCCATGAGCAGTGGGGTGAGACCGTCATGGCCGTGGTGGTGCTTCAGGAGGGAAAGAGCCTGACGCTGGACGATCTGCGCGAGTTTCTCAAGCCGCGCATTGCCGACTACAAGATCCCCCGGCTTCTGGAGGTGGTGGACGCCCTGCCGCGAAACGTTTCGGGCAAGGTGCTCAAATACAAGATGCGCGATGAATTCAAGGAAAAAGGAACGATGTAATGGGATACACGGGCCGCCACGATTTGTGGCGGCCCCCAAAAGAGCAGCCATTGTTGTGAGAAAACAAACGGCCTTTTAAGAGATAATTTCGAATGTCCAACTCCCAATGTTCAATGACCCAGTGTCGCTTCACTCCGCCATTGTCAGAAAGTGATAAATGGCAAAATACATTACTTGGAAATTGGAAATTGGGAGTTGGATATTGAATATTTTGCCCCTCTCCGGGGGACTTGACTGAGACCATCTGCTCTGCGGGTGGAGCCTCACCGGCAAGCTTACCCAACCATTGAAAGGATTGACCCATGGCACAGATCCTGGCCGATCGACGGGATATGGAATTTGCCCTCTACGAGCAACTGGGCGTGGACCGGCTTTGCAGCCACGAGCGGTATGCGGAACTGGATCGGAAAACCCTTGACCTGATTCTGGGAGAAGCCCGCAATCTGGCGGTCAAAGAGATCCTGCCCACGTTTGCCGAAGGTGACCGGCAGGGGCTTCGGTTTGAGAACAACCAGGTCTTTGTCCCCGAGTGCTTTCATCGGCCCTACAAACTTTTCACGGAAGGCGAATGGATCGCCCTGACCGCCGGACCCGAGGTCGGGGGGCAGGGGCTGCCCTACGTTATCGCCCAGGCGGCCACCGAATTTTTTCTTGGGGCCAACTACGCCTTTGCCCTGTATGGATGGAGCGGTTTTGGGGCCGGAGAGGTGATCGAAATCTTCGGCACCGAAGAACAGAAAGCGATGTTTTTGAAGAAAATGTATTCCGGCCAATGGGGTGGCACCATGGTGTTGACCGAATCCGATGCCGGATCCGATGTGGGCAATCTTTCCACGACCGCGAAGAAAAATCCGGACGGCACATACACCATCACCGGAAACAAGATATTTATCACCAACGCCGAGCAGGACCTGACGGAAAACATCATCCATCCGGTGCTGGCCCGGATCGAAGGCGCACCCAAGGGAACCCGGGGCATATCGCTCTTTATTGTGCCCAAGATCTGGGTCAATCCCGATGGCGGCATGGGCGAGCCCAACGACGTGGTCTGCACCGGCATCGAAGAGAAGATGGGGATTCACGCCAGCGCTACCTGCTCCATGAGTTTCGGCAGCAAGGGCGGGTGCCGGGGGTTGCTGCTGGGCGAGGAGAACAAGGGGATGCGGGTGATGTTTCACCTGATGAACGCCGCCCGTCTTCTGGTGGGGGGCATCGGATTTTCCAATGCGTCGACCGCCTATCTCTATGCCCTGGACTATGCCCGGCAGCGCAAGCAGGGTCGGGCACTGGAGAACATGATGGACCAGGAGGCACCCCAGGTTCCCATCATCGAGCACCCGGATGTTCGGCGCATGCTCATGTGGATGAAGAGCCACATCGAGGGGATGCGATCCCTGCTTTACTATGGGGCGCTTTGTCTGGACCGGGAAAAGTGTGCCGCTGACGAGGATGAGCGGGTCTATTACAAGGACCTGCTCGATCTGTTGACCCCGGTGATCAAGTCCTACTGCACCGATCGGGGGTTTTCGATCTGTTCAGAAGCGGTTCAGGTTTTCGGTGGTTACGGCTATACCCAGGAATATCCGGTGGAGCAACTGCTGCGCGACGTGCGCATTGCCTCCATCTATGAGGGAACCAACGGCATTCAGGCCATGGACCTGCTCGGCCGAAAGCTGGGGATGAAAAAGGGAGCGGTTTTCATGAACCTGATCCAGGAGATGCAGAAGACCGTTGCCGCTACCCGGGAGACCGAGGACCTGGCCGGTCTTTCGTCAGCCCTGGAAACGGCACTCAACCGGTTGGGCGAGACCGCCATGGCCATCGGCGGCAAGGCCATGAGCCCGGCCTTTAAAACGGCCTTTGCCCACGCCGTCCCTTTCCAGGATGCTTTCGGCGACGTGATCATGGCCTGGATGCTGCTGTGGCGGGCCGGTATCGCAACGGAGAAACTGGCGGGCCAGGCAAAGAAAAAAGACATTGATTTTTACCGGGGCCAGATCGGTTCGGCCCGGTTTTTCATCGAAACCATCCTTCCGGTCACCCTGGGCAAGATGGATTCGGTCTGTGCCGGCGGGGCCGCGGCCGTTGATATGACGGATGCGGCTTTCGGGGGGTGAAAAGCAATTGGGAATTGGCGAATTGGCGGATTAGCGAATTGACGGATTGGCGAATTGCCGAATTGTTAATTGTGAATTGACGGATTGGCGAATTCGGGAAATCAAGGATATCAATAAAAAGCCGGGCACCGAAAGGGCCCGGCTTTTTTGCTCTGAAATCAAGCCACCACTGATCGTGGTGGCCTCGAAAAGGTTTTACCGCTGCCGCGAGAAAGCGGGCAGGTGAATTTCCAATGTTCAACTCAAAGTAGGAATCCACGTCCTTTGGGCGTGGTCAGAGTCAATTGGCTATGCCGTTTCATTCGTTGGCCAGTGCCTAAAATTGATACATTCGTAAAAATCGTTTTTAACCACGAAGGCACAAAGAACACAAAGAATAAACGCTTTGAATTTAATGCCTTAACTTTGTGTCTTTGTGGTAATTCTGGACTTTTTACGGGACCATCAAAATTGCGGAGTCGCTTCGTTCCGTTTTTTTAAGCTAAGATATGGCAGAATGCAGCCTTGGACATTGAGTATTGAGGATTGGATATTGAGCATTTAGCCCCCCTCCGGGGGGCTTCCTGAGGCCACCCGCTCTGCGGGTGGGGCCTTACTCCTTCCGGCCGTCCAGGGCACGTCGCATCCGATCCCGTTCAGCTTTTTTCTTCCGCATTGTGTCCTCCAGCGCCGCCTTTTGATTTTCAGGGGCCGCATCGATCCGTTGCTGCAGCGCTTCCACTTCCCGAATGAGTCGGTACAGATCCTGGGCGATGAGTCGAATGGACATGAGGGTCTCCGGTGCAGTTGCTCCCACCCAACTGAGCGTTACAAATTTCGAAATGGGGTATAACCAAATAATATAAAAGATAAATGTCTTATTTTAGCCTTCGAAATTGAAACCCCTTCAGGCTTTGCTTTCAGCTTCTACCCGACAGGTCGGGATGGTCGATAGTACCACAGCTACGGCGTCAGATGCCATCCCGCATAAGGGACTATAGCGGGAAAGCCACAAAGTTGCATTACTAAAAAATAATATTAGGATATAGTAATAACCGGTTTGGATCAAAGAATCCTGGCCCGAAGGACCGGGCTTTGGTTTGCCCCTTGAAGCGGGCTGGGATACCGGATCAGATAAGTGTGGAGTGACTAAAGTGAGCTATAGTGACTAAAGTTGAGGAGTCGCTACGCGCCACCATTTTTTATTAACGGATTGGCGAATTGACGGACTTCCTTTAATTCGATAATTCCAAATTCGACAATACTTTTAGCACTTGCAGCATCGGTGTCTCGGAGTAGCCATTTGACCCTGACCCTGACCCTGACCCTGACCTGAGGACATGGATGCCAGCGGCGAATTGAAACCATGGGACGCAATGGAGGTGACCATGACGGGTAAGCATGACAAGAGGGCCGGTGAAGGCATCGATCTCCCGTTTCCGGCACCTTCGGGGCTGCGGGGGAAACAGTCGGTCCGGGCGACCTTCAGGCTGTCCCGGCAGGCCATCGATGCCCTGAGCATTGCCGCGGTGCATCTGGGGCTTAAGCAAAAATCCCTTTTCGACCACCTCATTGAGGATGCCCGTGTCCTGGAACATATTGCCAGAGAGGTGGGGAGCGATCCTGTTGATATCGCCGTGAGGGTGCAAAAGACCTTTGTCCTGAGCCGCCGAAGCCTTTCGATTCTGGAACGGACATGCCGAAGCTTTGAAACGCCACGGGATGCATTGGTGGAATATTCGATCCAGCGCCTGTTGCCGATTATTGAAAAGGAGAAGGAGAAGCATCGCCGGCGAAAGACGCTGCTGAGAAAAATGGGCAAAATCCTCAATGACGGCCATGGGCTGCTAAAGGAAGCGGAAGCGGACTTGGGCCAGGAGGATCCTCTGACCCTCAAGCTCCAAAACGCCTTGGCCGGACTCCACAGTGCCACGGAGCAGATTGCCGTTTTTGTGGAGCGGTGTGAGGTGATGGAAAAAATCTGATCGGTGTTTCAGGACGTCATGGAAATGTGGGGCTGGTCCAGTACCCGGCGGATGGTGTCGGCAAAATCGCGAAGGGCGATGGGCTTGAAAAGGAAATCGTCGATGCCGATTCCGGGGCCCAGCTCACCGGGAAATTTTTCACTGAAACCGGTGCACAGGATGATGGGGATGTCCGGGCGGATGCGATGAATTTCCCGGGCCAGTTCCGTGCCGGTCATGTTGGGCATGGTCTGGTCGGTGACGACCAGATCGAAACGATCGGGATGGGCCCGAAAGGCTTCCAGGGCTTCCACACTGCTGGTCCGGGGCACCACATGGTATCCCAGGCGCTGGAGCATCTGGAGGCCGACATCGGCCAGTGCTTGCTCATCATCCACAAACAGGATCCGTTCCCGGCCTAAAGGGATCGGTGTTTTTACTGCTGCCGGATCGGTTTTGGCCGGTTCGATGATGGGAAAAAAGACGTCCACCGTTGTTCCTGTTCCCAATTCACTGTTGACGGCGATGGTGCCGCCGTGGCTGTGAATGATGCCGTGCACCACGGAGAGCCCCAACCCCGATCCGTCACCGTCCACGGTCTGTTTGGTGGTGAAATAAGGATCGAAAATCTGTTCCAGTTCGGCCCGGTCCATGCCGCGGCCCGTGTCCGCCACGGTGAGCTTCAAGTATTTGCCAGGCAACAGGTCCTGGTCCCGATGGGCGGTCTCGGTGTCAAAGTCAACTTCCGTCATCCGCAGCTCCAGGGTTCCGCCGTTTTTTGCCATGGCCTGGCTGGCGTTGGTGCACAGGTTCATCAGGATCTGGTGAATGTGATCCGGGTCGGCCATGATCATGGCCGAGCTGGCGGGAATCCGCTGACGGATCTCCACGGTCGCGGGAAGGGAGGCCCGCATCATTTTAATGGTTTCCTTGATGATGGGCAGAGGGGCCATCGGCCGTATTTCCGGGTCATTCTGACGGCTGAATGTCAGGATCTGGTGAATCAGCTCCTTGGCCCGATTGGTGGCTTTTAAAACGTTGGTCAGTCGTCGGTGAACCGATGAGGCCTCGTCCGTATCCATCAGGGACATCTCCGTATACCCCATGATGGCGGCCAGGATATTGTTGAAGTCATGGGCGATGCCGCCGGCCAGGGTGCCGATGGCTTTCATTTTCTGGCTCTGCTGGAGCCGGGTTTCGGCCCTTCGGCGCTCAAGGATTTCGTTTTGAAGGGTTTGGTTGGTCCGGGCCAGTTCGGCGGTCCGCTCGGCCACCTTCTTTTCCAGGTTTGTGTGGATGTCCAGGTACCGGACCAGGGAGGCCTCGTTTTCTTCCCGGGTCAGGTGCAGATCGTTGGTCAGGTGTTTGACCCGGGTTTCCAGCAGGGCGTTTTTTTCCTCCAGTTCCCGGAGGCGTGGATCATCGATTGCCATAGCTCAGCATTCCCTGTGTTTCCATGTTGGCGATCTCTTTTTGAACATCGGCCAATACGAGCGCAACGGCCTGGTGGTTTATGTTCAGCTCGTTGAGACAGGTTTGGAAGAGCGCTTTTTCCACCGCGGGCCGGCTTTCATAGCCCAGCTCATTGCCGCGGGTGACGGTGTCGGCGATGAACAGGGTTTGGGCAAGGCGGGAAGGGTCTTGGCCGGGGGCGTGATGGGCACCGATGGCCTGGACGATATCTTCGGGGAAATTCCAGTATTCGGTGATGGCCCTGCCCAGGTCGGCGTGGTCAAAACCCAGTGCCGCTTTTTCAGCGGCGGTCAAGGCGATGTTTTCCGCTTCCGCGGTTTTCAGGATGCGGTAAAAAACTTCGGGCATAAACTGTTGAAGGGCGATGATGCCGATATCGTGCAGCAGTCCGCAGGCATAGGCGTTGTCGCCCCGTTCCCGGAATTCCCGCCGGTAGATCATCTTGGTGAACAGAGCAGTGGCCAGGCAGTGTTTCCACAGGGCTTCGCTGGAATAACCGCCGACGGTCGCTCCGTTCTGGAAGATGTTGGCCACTTTCTGGCTCAGGGCCAGTTCCTTGATGGCGTCGAAGCCAACGAAGATGATGGCCTGCATGATGTCGAGAATCTTGATCCGGGGGGCGTAATGGGCGGAATTGGCAAGAAAAAGAACCCGCGCGGTCAGGGGCGGGTCGATCTCGACAATTTCCTTGAGGTTTTTGGCCGTGGATGTTGGATCGCTGATGATCTGAAGGACGCCCGAGACCACGCCTTTGATCGATGCGATGTCGGATTGGTCAAGCTGCTCGAAAATTGCATCCATGGCGGCGGGGCGGTCGTTTTCAGCGTTCATTTGGCTCCTCTGGAGATGAATCTTTCATCATGTCCATGGCAACTGTTGTTGTCCGATTTTAAGCATCCGCGTTCTCATGGACCCATCGGTGTTCCCAATTATACCCGCGGCGTCGATTGACGGCAAACGAAAATATTGCCGGCGTCGATTCCCGAGGCCCCGCGGCCGGGCGGCCCTGTCGCGACCGAAGCCTGTTTTTACGCACTTTCGCTCTGCCTGGACGTCAATGGTGTTGCGATATCGTGGAAAATATGTCTAATTGCTGGCCATGACAAGCTGGGCTGAGCCAAAAGACCTGCGAGAGTGGCGCCGACGTCTGTTGGGGACGCGGCCGGTGGTGCTGTGTTTGATCATCCTGATGGCGGGCCTTTCCGAATTGCGATTTGACTGGGTCGAACAGACCCTGGGCGCCTACCTGGCCACCACCAACGAGGCAAGGCCCCAATCCGGTGCCATCTGGGACCAGGGCCGGCAGGCCCGAACGGCCCGACAGACCCTGGAGAAGATTGTCATTGATCGGCAGGATTCCCTTCGCGAGGCACGGGAGGCGGAGACGTTCGGCCAGATCGCCGAGCGCCTGGCCCCCGGGCAGGGGGCCATGCTGGGCCCGGACCGGTTCTGCCGCCTTTACCGAAGCCTCCCCGAAACCGTTGCCGGTGAGATGATACCGCCGGTTGTGTTGCTGGGCATACTCAGCCGGGGCCAGTGGCGTCGGACCTATCTGGAGCGCTCTGCGGACGGACTGGCCGTCTATTTTCTCGACGGGGAAAACCGGGTTTTGCAACAGCTTCAGTTGAGTGCCCTGCAGATGAAGCAGGCGTCCCTCAGCGGTGTTGCCCAGCCCGGCAACCTGGATGCCCTGACAAAATTTAAGGATCGTATCTACGGGGCGGCCGCCTTTTTCGAAGCCCTGTCCGGTCAGCCTGACGATGTGCGGCGGGGCGTTCTTCCCCGACCCGGGCAGTTGCTGGACCTGTCCGGCCAGATTCTGAGGGTGGGCATTTCCGACGAGACGATTTCAGAGCACATCGAACTGGCCTTTGAAATCGAGACCCCCGAAGGGACGGCGGTGCTTCAGGTTCAGGGACAGGGATGGGCCGTCTGGCGGCTGCGGGCTGCTTTGGAAGCACCGAATGGTCCGGCCGTTTCCGTGGACGACATTCTTCGGGGATGGAAAACGCCATGACGCCGGCCGCCTCTTTTCTCCGCCGTCTTTCCGGGCTGTTCTATCTGGGCGTACTGGGTGCCGCCTGCGCGGCCCTGGCCCTGTTTGCCATGGTTTTGATGGCCGTGGAAGACCTTCCCCGCATTCCGGATCCTCTGCGAAAGATCATTGAGACACCGCCGACGGAGATATTTGCGGCTTCGGGGGAGCGGATCATGGTTCTGGGCGGAAGGGAGTTTGTCCCCCTGGATCAGATTTCACCCCATTTTATTCAGGCCGTTGTGGCCACCGAGGACCACCGTTTCTGGGAGCACCACGGCGTGGACAAGCTGCGCACGGTCAAGGCCCTGTGGATTACCCTGTTCGAACCCGGCCGCATTCAGGGGGCGTCCACCATCAGCCAGCAACTGGCAAAGAATCTCTTTTTCAGCTTTGAGCGGTCCTACGGCCGCAAGTTCAAGGAGTTGCTGGCGGCCTTTCAGATCGAACACCGGTACAGCAAGCGGGAGATCCTCGAAGCCTATCTCAACCAGATTCCCTTCGGTCCCGGGGCCTACGGCATCGAACAGGCTGCCCGTCGGTTCTTCCAAAAGTCAGCCTCGCGGTTGACCCTGGCGGAATCCGCCCTGCTGGCCGGCCTTCCCAAGTCGCCGACCCGTTACAACCCCTTCTTGCATTTCAATCGGGCCCGGGCGCGCCAGAGGACCGTCCTGGGACGAATGGCCGCCGTGGGAACCATCAGCGCCGACCAGGTCCGCCAGGCTGCTGAAGACCCCCTGCAATTGGCCGATCGCCAGGGCGGCAGGCGCACCGGCAGCTATTTTATTGATGCCGTCGTCCAGGAACTGGAAAGCGAGTACGGACCGGAGGTGGTCTACCACGGCGGTCTTCGGGTCACGACCACCCTGGACCCGCGGCTTCAGTCGGCCGCTGTCCGAGCCGTTGCCAAGGGGCTTACCGGCCTGGATAAATTGCTTGGTGTGACCGATGCCGAAGAACTGGAACCGGGCGCGCTTTGCCAGGGGGCACTGGTGGCCCTGGAGACCCATTCCGGAGCGGTCAAAGCCATGGTTGGCGGCCGGAATTACCTGACAACGACCTACAACCGGGCCGTTCAGAACAACCGACAGCCCGGGTCCGGCTTCAAGCCCTTTCTCTACTATGCGGCCATGGAGACCCTGGGACTGTCTCCGGCTGCCGCGGTGGTGGACCGATCCGTGACCCTTCCCGTGGTCGGGGCCAAGGACTGGCGGCCGCGTAATTTCGAGCGGCGCAGCAACGGCCCCATGATTTTAAAGGCCGCCCTGATGCACTCGGTCAATACCGTTGCCGCCCAGTTGGTGGCCGATACCGGGCCGGATGCGGTCATCGATGTGGCCCGCCGTTGCGGTGTCCGCAGTCAGCTTGACCGGGTCTATTCCGTGGCTCTGGGGACGAGCCCGGTCAGCCCCATGGAGATGGCTGCCGGTTTTGCCACCTTTGCCACCGGCGGCATTCACCATGCGCCGTTTCTGATCTGGCGGGTGGAAGACGTCCTGGGGCGGGTTCTGGACGAGAGGATCGTGGGCAGCGAGCGGGTGCTTGACCCGGGCATGGCCTTTCAAGTGGTGGATATGATGCAAGGCGTAATGGATGCCGGTACCGGGGCCACGGTCCGGCGCATGGGGTTTGACCTGCCTGCCGCCGGCAAGACCGGGACCACCAACGACTACAAGGACGCCTGGTTCACCGGGTTTACCCCGACCCTGAGCACCTCGGTATGGGTCGGTTTTGACCGGCAGCGTGGGCTTCGGATGCCGGACGGGCGTGGCATCACCGGCGGCCGCGGGGCCGCGCCCATATGGGCGGATTTCATGATTCAGGCCTTGGCCGGCGAACCGGTCCGGCGATTTCCCATTCCGTCGGGTATTCGGTTTGAAACGGTTGACCCCCTTACCGGATGTACGGTGACGGCTGAGAGCGCAGGCTCGATCCGGGTGGCCCTTCGCAAGGATCAGACTCCCTGCAATCCGGAGGAAACGGGCGCGGCGATAACGCCGGCGGGTCAGTGAATTTTAAAGGTGAATTATCAATTTCTAATGCTCAATGCTCAATTTTCAAGGATGGGATCGCTTCGCTCCGCCCCTTTTTAAAAGAGCTAAAAATGGCAGAATGCCGCTTTGAATATTGAGCATTGAGAGTTGAACATGGAGCATTATACCCCTTTCAGGGGCAAACCAAAGCCTGGTCCTCTGGGCATGGATTTTTACAACAAAAAACAACGATGACGCATTTTCTCAAACATACGGCCCTTCGGATCTGGGCCAGCATCGCACTGGGGGCTCCGGTGAGCCTGATGGTTCTGCCGGCGATCCAGGCCCGGTTCGGCCTTGGATGGGCGCCGCTGCCCGCCGGACTGCTTTTGGTCGCCGCCTTTTTCCTGACGGGTTGGGCCCTCAACCGGATCGGGCTGACCCTGGCTGAACGGCGGCTTCGTGAGGCCGGCATCTGGGAGCGTTCCGGAGAGCCCCATGCCGCCGAAACCGCCTATGCCGATGCCGTGGCGATTTTTGATAGCTTTCTCATCTCTCCCCGGGTTCGTCGTCATCGCTCGGAGCACGTCACATCGCGCCTGGCCCGTTTCTACCTGGCCCGGGGCGAGGGGGATGGCCGGGACCGGCCAATGGTCACGGCCTATGTGCGGTCCCACCCCGAGGACAGGGAGGTGGCCGATGCCTGGCTGCGGGCAACCGCGGGGGTTTCCACCCTTGGTCCCCTGGAGCAGGAGGCCGCCCACCGCATCGGAGAGGCCCATTCAGACCGTCCGGACATCCAGTTGCGGCTGGCCAGACTCTACCTTGCTGCCAGGCGGACCGATTTTGCCGCCCTCGCCACCTACCGTCGGGTTTTTCAGCAATCCGATACGGACGGTTCAGAGATGGCGCTGGCTCTGGCCGAACTCTTTCTGAAGGAAGGCCGGGTCGACGACTGGGCCATGGCCCTTTACGTTCAGGCCGCTACCGACGGCAAGGGCGTGGATTTTCTTCGCGGCGCCGCCGCCTGTGTTCACTGGCTGGTCGAGACGTCCGGCAACGCGCAGACTTTGGAAAAGGCCAGAAAACTGGTGGCTGGTTTCGATGCCGATGCGCTCAGTCGCATGCGGGTGGGATTCGTACCGCCGGACACCGGAGAACCGGAGCCGGAAAAAAGCGGTGTGGCCCGGATGGTATCGGCGGGGGCAAAGGGTGCGGCAAGGGTTTTTTCCACGATGATGGGTCGGATGGCTGCTTTTGCGGCCGCAGGGTGCGGCAAGGCCGCATCTGTCCTGAGGCGGGTGGGACACTCACCGCGGGCACGGCGGATTATGCTTTGGATCGGCGTTGCCGCGGCCGGGGCAGGGATCCTGGTTTTTCTGGTCAACACGGCCGGTCATCTGCTTCAGCCACGCACCCGGCCGGCCCACACCCCCATACCGGCGGCGGCACCTGTCGCCGATCGGTTCACCATCCAAGTGGCGGCCTACCTCAAAAAGGTTCATGCTGAAAAATTTGTGGGAGAGCTTCGAGAAAAGGGGATCGATGCCTACTGGGCGGAGGCGTCGGGAAAAAACAAGCAATGGTTCCAGGTCCGTATCCACCACTTTTCCGACAAGGCTTCGGCCCGGGCCTACGGCGAATCCCTCAAAGCCAAGGGAATCATCGACGATTTCTACGTGGCCAACTACCAACTGCCCTGACATAAATTTTCGCCAGAAAATTTATTCTTTGAAAATCTTCATGCCGTCCTTGTCGTCTTGAACCGTGTACCCCAGCGCCTGGAGTTCATCCCGCAGGCGGTCGCTCTTGGCCCAGTCTTTGTCAGCCCGGGCTTCGAGCCGCTGTTGCCCCATGGCCCGGATCGCGTCGGGCAGGTTTTCTTCGGCCACCGGCCGGTCCAGTTCGAGACCCAGCACCGACCGATCGAATTCCATGACCGTGGCCAGTTTCACCCCATCGGGCAGGTCCGCCCGAATCAGTTCCTGAACGACGGCCATGGCCCTGGGCATGTTCAGATCGTCATTTGTTTCTTCCAGAAACCGCATCTTGAATTCGTGATCGGGGGCAAGGGCGACGGGGCCGCCTTCCGCCAGCCGCCTGACCTGATTGCGCAGGTGGCGAAGGCCGTTGGTGGCCGCCGTCATGGATTCGTCACTGTACTCCATGGGCTTGCGATAGTGGCTCAGAAACGCCGCGTAGCGGTAGGCCAGCGGATCGATACCCTGTTTGATAAAGGCGTTTTCAAGGGTCAGGAAGTTGTCATCGCTCTTGGCCATCTTCTTGCCGCCGGCAATGTTGAGAAACTCACCGTGCATCCAGAAGTTGAAGAAACGTTTTCCGGTGGCTGCCTCGGACTGGGCGATTTCGTTGGTGTGGTGGACGTCGATGTGGTCGGTACCGCCGCAGTGGATGTCGAGCTGGTCTTGGAGGTACTTCATGCTCATGGCCGAACACTCGATGTGCCACCCGGGAAAGCCGACCCCCCAGGGAGATTCCCATTCCATCTGCCGCTGGACGCCCTGGGGCGAGAATTTCCACAGGGCGAAATCCGTGGGATTGCGCTTTTGGAGGTTCTTCTCGACCCGCGCCCCTTCCTGGAGCGCCTCGCGGTTTTGCCGGGACAGCTTGTCGTAGTCGGCGAATCGGGAGGTGTCAAAGTAGATGCCGTCGCTCGTGCGATAAGTGTATCCTTTTTCCTCCAGCGTTCGGACCAGGGCGATCTGGTCCTCGATGGTATCGGTCGCCTTGCACCAGATGTCCGGCTCCAGGATGTTGAGCCGGGCCATGTCCGAGCGAAACGCCTGGGTGTAGAATTCAGCGATTTCCCAGGCGCTGAGGCCTTCACGCCGGGCGCCGGATTCCATTTTGTCTTCCCCCATGTCCCGATCGCCGGTCAGGTGACCCACGTCGGTGATGTTCATCACATGGCGGACGGTAAATCCGTTGTAGCTCAAGACCCGTTTTAGAATGTCCTCGAAGATATAGGTCCGCAGGTTGCCGATGTGGGCGAAGTTGTAGACCGTCGGTCCGCAGGTGTACAGACCCACACGGTCTTTAAAGATCGGCGTGAAGGATTCCTTGGTACGTGTCAGGGTATTATAGAGCTGCAGCGGCTTCATGGTGTCGATGAATCATCCTTGGGAAGGGTTTCGATATCGTCATTTGCGATCTGCGGTCAGCCGGTATTCGATGCCGTTTTCATACCATCTGGCCGCTGGGACATCAAGGTACAATCGGGATGGACACGGGTCTGCCGAATCATGAGGTTTTGTGTACTTGTTAAAGCTGTTTGAAACCGCAAAGGCACAAAGGACACAAAGTTAAGAGATTAAAACAATGTTGTTTTCTTCTTTGTGCACTTTGTGTCTTCGTGGTAAATCTAATGTTTCCAGTGCCCTAAAGTCGGAGGCGAGGGGCCTATTGGCGGGTGGGTGCGTAATAGACCAGGCCGTTTTCCACCAGGTATGCACTGAACCGGTTTTGTGGCGATCGCTGACAGCGCCATGCCCGGTGGTCGATCCACGGGGCGGCCAGGGTCGGCCTCGGGGTGTCCGTACGACTCGCTATGATCCACAGGGGGCGACCGCAGAGGCTGCATCGGCAACGGCTCGAGCGGATTGTCAGCAGCATCCAGACCACCACCCAGAGCCCCTTGGTGACCAGGCTCAACAGCAGATGTATCCCATGGCAGGTGGCAGGGCAACAGGCCGGTATGCCGTCTCCGCAGGCGGGGCATGAAGCGATTACCCGTTGACGATACATGTGGGGCTCCTTCCATGGGTGGATTGACTTGTCTCTTCCGTATATCCTGTCTAAAAGCGCCCCTCTCTTTTTGTCAAGAACAAAACCTGTTTTCTGCCCGGCTTGAAAAAAATAGTTGACAAGGCAAAAAACTGTTTATAAATATAAACAATGTTGTTTATTCATTGACAACATCAATGCGCTCTTGAAAAGCGGTTTGAAACCCAAGAAATACGGAAAGCTTCATGCGAGGAAGGCGATATGGCCCAACATCGATTTGACGGGTTTTTAAAGCGGATCCACGACGCCACCGGGATTGCGAGTCAGAATGAACTGGCCGATGCCCTGGGCATCAACCGTTCGGCCATCACCCAGGCCAGGAAAAAAGACCGGGTGCCGGACCGCTGGAAACTTCAGCTGTTTCGGCAGTTCGGACTCAATCCGGATTGGCTCGACTCCGGGGACGGCACCCCTTTTCTGGGCGGCGGTCGGGATGGGGAGTCCGGTTTCCAAACCGTGCCCAAGGTTCGGGCAAGGCTCTGTGCCGGCGGCGGCTCCTTTGAAGTCGGTTCCCGGGTGGAGGGATACTATGCTTTCGAGGCCAGCTGGCTGCAGCAAAAGGGTGTTGCCGACCATATGGTGCTCATGGATATCTTTGGCAACAGCATGGAACCGGAACTCAAAGACGGTGATACGGTGCTGGTGGACCAGTCTCAAAAGGACGTGCTGGCCGGCGCGGTATTTGCCGTGGGCATCGACGATACCATCATGGTCAAGCGGATCGAGAAACATCCCAACAAACTGGTGCTTCTCAGCGACAATACCCGTTATGCCCCGATCTATCTTGATGGTGACCATACGGACAGCGTTCGGATCATCGGAAAGGTGGTTTGGGTCTGCCGGGAATTCAGGTGAGACGGTAAGAGCCACGCCCGAAGGCCCTGGGACCTGGACAGAAGGGTGCAGGCGTGGGGCGTTTAATTCTGGCATTAAACCACCACTTCAAGTGGTGGACCGGAAGAGGTTCCGCTATCGCTACCGTCCCGGTGAGAACGACTACCGTGAATGTTTATATAAATAAACAATAACGAATATCTATAAACAGATGGAGGAAGGCCATGCAACAGCGGTTTTGTACCTGCGGATTTTCGGTATGGGTGGAGTATCGGTTTACCCCGAGCAACTGTATCGCCGTGTTTCGATCCGGCGACCTGCCCCAGAGCGCCAACGTGACCCGCTGCCCCTGCTGTGGGCAACGGATCCATATCGACGAGCTGCGATAAGAATGGAAAAGATATCTCCGAATCGATTGCTGGACGGTGCGTTGGACGTTGCGGTCATGGTCATGATTGTGGTCATGGTCTCCCTGGGTACCGTGATTCTGGGGGGGTAGGCGGGGCTTCCATCCATAAATGGCCTTTTTGCCCAACCCGCCAGAGGCGGACAAGTCTCTACGTCAATCAGCGCCATTTCTTGTGCGGCGTAGCCGGCTACGCCTCCGCGCAATGGCTTGATTTCCTTGATCTTGGACAAAAATTCACATTTATGAATTGGAAACGTCCATATGCGCACATCACGAAAAATACAGAATTCCGATTTGAACATTGAGCATTATGACCCCTTTCAGGATGGCACCTGAGGCTGTCCACACTGTGGGTGGGGTATCGGCTCCCGGCGCAATCAGGAGAGGCGACGGACCAGGTCGGTCAGGTCGCGGTCAGGGGCAAAGCAACCCAGGTCTTCCACCCGTGCTGCCCCGGTGTCATGATCAACCCGGTCGAAGCCGAACCGGCACAACCGGTCGATCCGGCGCATCCTTTCTTCCGTGGCCGCCCTGTTGATGTGGGGGGTGCGTACCCCTTTGAGCATCAGGGTCTCCATGTTTTGACCTGATGCGGACCGGGACAAGCGGTCGGCCCGGTCAAGGGCTTCGGCCAGGTCGCGCTGGATACGGATTAGACCCAGGGATATGTTTTCATCGGGAATGGTCTCCGTCAATTCCAGGGCCGTCCTTAAGCAGTCGAGAATTTCGCCGGCATCCAGGTCGGCGTTGGCCAAAAATGTGGCGATAAATCCGGTCACATTTTCTGCCGGGGTTGTGTGGGCGTTTCGGATTTGAATGCGGATGTTCAGGGCGGTCTGCGGGGCAAACCGCCGGCAGGCGGCAAGGATCGGTTCGGCGATAATGCGGGAGATATGCAGTCGGTCCACCATGGAGGCCAGAACCGCCGGAGCGGGTCGATGGGTCAACGCCCCCCGGTTGTCGGGAAATATCAACCGGGCGTAAATCGGCGGGTCCGAAAGAGAGCGGACCACCATGGCCGGATCCTTCCGGGTGAAGCGGTGTGCGACCAGAAGATCTTCGATCCGTTTTTGCATGGGGAGGTCGGGGTAGAAAATCAATTCCAGCAGCGAGTCGGCCTCGCTGTCATCCGGATCCAATAAAAGGACGGACAGGTCGACGGCGGCCTTCACTGAAACGGTCGCATCAATGAATCGTACCGTCTCGGGGGTGAGCCGCATGCCCTGAGTCAGATAGCCGCGCAGGATATCGGCCAGCAGGCGGCATCGATGGGGGTATGTTTCCATGGATCAGAGGAATTTGGCCATTTTCATCATCAGTTCGTGCTTGGGCAGGCCGCCGGAAATGCTTTCCACGAGCCGGCCATGATCGAAAATCATCAAGAAGGGAACACTGCGGACGTCGAACCGGGCTGAAAGGGCGGGGTTCGGGTCCACATTGAGCTTGCCGACCCGCACTCGTCCCTTGGCATCATTGGCGAATCCTTCGATGATGGGCGCCGTCTGGGTGCAGGTGGGACACCAGGGGGCCCAGCAGTAAACCAGCACGGGCATGGGGGATTTGACGACCACGGCGTCGAAGTTGGCGTCGGTGACCATCAACGGTTCGCCGGAGAGCAGTTCCTGGGTTCGAAGGGTCTGGCCGCAATTGCCACACTTGCCGACTTTTCCCACCATGGCAGCGGGAATACGGTTTTTCGTCCCGCAGTTTGCACACCTGAAGAAGTAGCTTTTATTCGCATCCATGATGCCTTCGCTCCCGTTTTTCAATCCGCCAATCCGCCAATCCGCCAATCCGTCAATTCGTCAATTCGCCAATCCGACAATTGTTTTTCACGGCATGGCGCCGTATTGCTTGAGTTTCTTGTGAAGGGTTTTCCGGGTGATGCCGAGTCTTCTGGCAGCCTCGCTCTTGTTGCCGGTGCAGGCTTCCAGTGTCTGTATAATAGTCGTTCTTTCGACTTCGTCAAGGGAGCCGACATTTGGGTCGGCAAGAACCGGGTCCGACGGGATTGGGGGGACGGTCGAAGCCGTTTCGATGGAAAGATCTTCGGGCGACAGATAGGCCCCTCGGGAAAGCACCACGGCCCGCTCCACGGCATTCATCAGCTCGCGAACGTTCCCCGGCCAGTCGTATCGGATCATCCGGTCCATGGCATGGGGCGAGAATCCTTTGACGGCCTTGTCGTTCTTTTTGCAAAACGCACCGAGAAAGTGTTGGGCCAGCAGCGGAATATCTTCCCGGCGTTGCCTCAGGGGAGGCAGGGTCAATTCCACCACGTTCAAACGGTAGAACAGGTCTTTTCGAAAGCGACCGTCATCCATGAGGGCCGTCAGATCCCGATTGGTGGCGGCGATGATGCGTACATCGACGGCAATGACGGCATCTCCGCCTACCCGCGTAACTTCACGTTCCTGAAGGACCCGTAGCAGCTTGACCTGCATGGTCAGGGGCATTTCGCTGATTTCGTCCAGAAAAAGACTGCCACCGTTAGCCTGAACGATACGGCCTTCCTTGCGTCGATCGGCGCCGGTAAAGGCCCCTTTTTCATGACCGAAGAGCTCGGATTCCAGCAGGGTCTCGGTCAGGGCGGCGCAGTTGATTTTGACGAAAGGACCGTTGCGGCGGCCGCTGTTGTGGTGAACGGCGCCGGCAATCAACTCTTTTCCCGTACCCGACTCCCCGCCGATGAGAACGGTGGCTTCCGAGGGCGCCACCTGGTAGACGGTTTCCAGTAAATCGACAACGGCCGGACTGTTGCCGATGATCTGGCTTCGGTCGAACCGGCTATCAATCTGTTGGCGCAGGGACCGGTTTTCTTCGGTGAGGCGCAAATGCTCCATGGCCCGCTCCATGGTGACCCGCAGCTTGTCAAAATCCAGGGGCTTGGTCAGGTAGTCGTAGGCCCCCTTTTTCAGCGCTTCGATGGCGGTTTCCACCGATGCGTAAGCGGTCATGAGAATCACCGGAACCGAGGGGTTGATGGCTTTGATCTGGGTCAGGGCTTCGATTCCCGACACGTGGATCATACGGATATCCATCAGGACCAGGTCAAAGGCGCCTTCTTTGATGGCGGCAACGGCCGCGGCACCGTCGTCGGCTTCGGTTATCCGGTATTGCCATCCGCCCAGCAGGGTCTTGAGCATGATGCGGTGGGCGTTATCGTCGTCCACCACCAGAATGGTTTGGGGTATGGCCATTTCAGACGGTCTCCTCTATGTCCATGGGCAATCGGAGGGTGGTCACCGTTCCGCCGCCAGGGCGGCTCTCAACCGCTATCTGCCCCTGGTGGGCTTCCATGATGTTGTGAACGATGGCCAGGCCGAGACCGGTGCCGGTCGGTTTGGTGGTAAAATACGGGTCGAAAATCTGCTGTTGCCTGTCGGGGGCGATGCCGTGTCCGGTGTCGGCGACCCTGATTTCGAGATGCCGGTCCCTGTCAATACCGACTGAAACCTTAAGGGTTCCGCCGATTTCCATGGCATCCATGGCGTTGAGAAAGAGGTTGAGCAGCACCTGCTGCATGCGGTCGGCATCGAGCCGGATTTCAGGGGACGGCACCGGGATGTCGCGTTCTATCCGAATCCCATCTTCTTTAGCCCTCGCCTCGATGAGGGCCAGGGATCTTGCCACCAGGACATCGATCTGGATGGGCTGGCGTGCGATGTCCACGGGTCGGGAGAGTTCCAGTAACTGGCCCACGACTCGGTTGAGCCGGTCCACTTCCTGAATCATGATGGCAGCGGTGTCGCGATCGGCGTCCACGTCCTTGTAGCGTTCCTGAAAATAGGTGGCGAACCCCTTGATGGAACTCAGAGGGTTACGGATTTCATGGGCCACGCCGGCGGCCAGGCTACCGATGGAGGCCAGTCGCTGGCTTCGGGCGATTTCCCGTCTCAGGGCATGGACTTCGGTCAGGTCTCGGATCAGTAGAATATGTCCCAGACCGGCACCGTCCTCGTCGTGCCAGACCGAGGCGGACAGGCCCAGGGGGACAGTCCGGCCGGCATTCATGCAGCAGTCGATCTCTTTTTCCGTGCGCGGGTTTGCCGTCTCCGGGGATTCGATCGCCTGTACCAGCTCCGATGGAAGGGCCGTGTCGGCCGCCGCGCCCACAAGGGCATTGCGATTGAGACCCAGTACCTGTCTGGCCGCCGGATTGACCGCGGCCAACCGGCCGTTTCGGTCCACCGAGACCAGCCCCATGGGCATGGCATCCACCAGTTGGTCGGAAAAGGCGCGGATGTGTGACAGGCGTTGGCGGGTGGCCCGGTATTCCTGGGTCATGAAAAGTAAAACAATGCCGGCCAGACCCACCAGCAACAGGATGACGGCCATAAAAACGCTGTGGCGCATGTCGGCCTGGCGGGCTGTTTCGGCAGGGGTCATGTCCAGACCGACAAAAATAATCCGTTCCGGTCGCGGCCGGTCTCCTTTTTCGGCAGGGCGATAGGACAAATGATCGTGCCGCATTCGCCCCATGCCCCGGCCCGGTTCACCGCCCATGCCCATGTGTCGGGGGGCGGCGCGGAACAGTCGGTACACTTCAAAAACCGGCTTGCCTTGGGGGTCGATGATCTGCCGCCAGTGCAGGTTGCCGTCTTCTATCGTATCGGCTGAATTCAATCCCCTGCTGAAAACCGTTCCGATCTGCTCCGGATCGCTGTGGGCTTCCACGACGCTGTCGAGGCCCGTTACCAGCAGGTAGACGATGTCGGGTTGACTGGCCGTCTCCACCAAAAGGCGCTGGAGTTGGAAGTGCCCGCCCATCATTCCCATCATTCCAAAACGGGTGCCTGCCTCAAAAGAGCGGATCAGGGCCGCTCCTTTTTCCAACAGCAGGCGCTGGCTGTTTTCTTTCTGGCGGTTGATGTTGGTGACGGTGATCAAGGCGAGAATCGGCAACAGAACGGCCATGGCCCCGATGAAAATCCAGGGAGGGATGCGGGACCAGAATCGGTATGGGGTTGTCCGGGTTTCCATGGTGGTCCATTTTCAATTGGCGGTTGGGATCCACGTCCTTCGGGCCTGGTCAGAGCCAACCGGCTATGCCACAAAGATTGCAGGGCAGTGCCTAAAATGCACTAAAGTTCGAAATGCCTAAAGTTGATGCTCTGGTACAAAGTCATCGACATGCCAATGTTTTAATTCGAAGTAGAAATCCACGTCCTTTGGGCGTGGTCAGAGTCCATTGGCTATGCCGAGACCGCTTTGTTGCAAGTGACTAAAGTGAACGAATCCGCCAGAGGCGGACAAGAGGTTTGGAGTGAGTCCCGCCAGGGCGGGATTAGGAATTCTGCCCATTATATAAAAATGGTGGAGCGCAGCGACTCCGCAACTTTAGTCACTTTAGCTCACTTTAGTCACTCCACACTGATATGGGGTCGGTAACCCAGCCCCTTCCAGGGGCAAACCAAAGCCTGGTCCTCTGGGCCAGGATTCTTTACTTACGATAGTCACCGGTCCCCGCAAGTATTTTGGCCCCTGCCTGGAGCAATTCGCATGCCAGCAGCCGATGGCACCTGCCGTGGCCATGGGAAGGACCCACCGGCATGCAAACCTACCGCCGGCGCTTTTCCGGTACCGGGGAACTGCCGAGCCATGGCCGTTGGGCACAAAGGCTTTTCAGGGGTGGATACTTTTTACCCAAATGGTTCCGGCGGTATCCATGTGCCTGGATAGAAAGTATCCGCCCTGACCGTTGCCATGGCAACCGAAATCTGAGCAAAAGTCGCCGAAGTTTCAGGTAAAATAGATAAAAACACTTTTAAAACGGTCAGTTAAGTTTTTTTCTAAGGCCGATGTTCCATGGCTGGCACGGACGTTGCTCTACATGTCGACCGAATAGCGAGTCAACAAGACGATCAGAGCGTGCACCCAAAACCTTATTTCCATTCAAACGGAGGACTTCATGAAACAGCGTTTTTCGATCAAAATCTTGTCAGTGGTGGCTATTGTGGGGATTCTTGGCTTTGCCGGTTATGCCTTTGCAAGCGGTGGGTGGGGTTACCATCACCGGGGAGATATGGCCATGAACGGGCCCGAGAACGGGCCCGAGGACTGTCCGCGCAGGGGCGGCGGCGACGGACCGGGGCGTGGGGCCGGTGGCCAGGACCGCCTGAGCGAAGAAGATGCCGAGGCGTTTGATGCCCAGCGCCAGGCGTTTTTTGATGCCACGAAAACTCTCCGCAACGATTTGTACCAGAAGCAACTCGAACTGAGAAGCGAGCTGGCCAAGGCCGAACCCGACACCAAGACGGCGGCCGGTCTTCAGACGGAAATTTCCAAGCTTCGGGGAGACTTTGACCAGAAACGCCTGACCCATCAGTTGGAAATGCGAAAAAGCTTTCCCGATGCCGGGCGCGGTGCCGGTCAGGGCAAGGGTTACCATCACGGTTCAGGCCGTGGCTCAGGCGGATGTCGGCAGTAGGGCCGGCGTCGGCTTTGCCCATGGTGCCGGCGGAATGAAACAAAATCAAAACGGGGGGGCGGCAGCCTCCCCGTTTTTTTTTACGGCCTGACAAAGTGAAGATCCCGTGCCTAGGGTGCCGTTTTGTCTTGAGCCCCTTGCCGGCGAATCTCCTCGAGGGTTTCCCACAGGGCATCCACCTGTGTTTGCGTTTCCGCCAGGCTGCCGCTGTTGTCGACGACATAATCGGCGTATCCGACCTTTTCATCGATGGGGATCTGACTGGAGATAATGCGATGGGCCTCGGCTTCGTCGATGCGGTCACGGGCCATCAGGCGCCGGCTCAGTTCCTCCTGGGGGATGGAGACCACCAGAAGCTTATGGAACATATACTGCAGGTTCAGTTCGATCATCAGGGGGATTACCACCTGGACAATGGCATCCGGGTCCTCGGCCGTGATCTCCTGGAGCTGGCGGATAAATTCCAGGGCGATCTGGGGATGGGTGAAGCCTTCGAGTTTTTTTCGTTTCACCAGATCCCGAAACACGATGTCTGACAGGGCCTGGCGGTCCAGGTTGCCGTCATCGGCGACCACCTGTTTTCCGAAAAATTCCACAATTTGGTTGTAGGCCGTCTGGCCCGGTTCCACGACTTGCCTGGCGATGAGATCAAAATCGATGAGATAGGCCCCTTTTTGGGTGAGCATGTCGGCCACGGTGGTTTTTCCGCTGGCGATGGTGCCGGTCACCCCCAACAGCAGCCGGTTGTCGCTGCCCCGGATGGCCTGAAGCTGCTCGACGCCGCCGTAGGCGCCGGGAAAGGCTGCCGACACGTCCTGTTCGGCACCGGCATAACTGATGGGATACCGGATGCCCCTTCGATAAAGGGCTTCCAGGCCCCGAAGGGCCTTTTTCATCATGGCCGCCGGGATGGCCATGACCATGTCTTCGTCCTGGGCATGGCCGTAGCGGCGTTCCCCGTAGCAAGGGATGGTGAGCGATGGTTTGCCGGTCGAATAGCAACGGGCGATGGCGTCAGAGCATGACGATTCACCGACGCAGAAGAACTGCATTACCTCGTAGTCCTCAAACTGGAGGGCATTGATCAGCAGAATCATCTGGGCCGGGTTGGCGTAGATCAGAACGATATCCGGATCAAAAGGGTTGTAGACCAGAGGTGCCAGGGCCACGGCTTTGTATCGGCCGAGCGGTAGTCGGGTAACCGCGGCTTCGTATCTGGCCCCTTCTTCCTTGGTGCGTACCCAGACGATGCTGCGGAAGGTGCCGTCTTTCATTTCCCGCGGAATGTCGCACAGGCCAATGATGGACGGGCACATGGCGCCGATGAAATCGTCTACATCCGCACCGACGGTCCAGTCGAAATTGCGGACCAGGGTCACCATTTGGCAGAGGGTCTTTTTTTCCGTCATACGGCGCATGAAGGGGATGTCGGACAATTGGTCGATTTCTTCAAAGAGCTTGAACGCTACGGGAAAGGACTTGAGCCGCAGCAAAAGCTCCATTCTTCGAATCAGGGGTTCCCAGTTTTTCTCGGTTGGCATGATGGGCGATCCTTTCACTTCTGAGTAGGCATTTTAGGCATTTCAAACTTCAAGCATACGGGGCAGCCGTTTCCAGGGGCAAACCAAAACCTGGTCCTCTGGGTCATGCGTATTTACTGGCGGTCTTGTCTATTCCCTGAAAACCACCGGTTGGAATCGTCCGGCGTGCAGGGCGGCGACCAGATCGGCTTCGTTGGTGATGGCGTCGGAAAACTCCGTGGCGTAGCATCCCACCGAGCCGGCCTCGTGGGCATCGCTTCCGGCCAGGCCGGGCAGACCGAGGTGTTCTGCCACCGCTCGTGCAAATTCGTTTTCATCGGCGGTCACCTTGCCGTTTAACACCTCAATGGCGTTCACCCATTGAAACATCTTCCGGGCGGCCGCTTTTTCCACGGTCAGACCCAACTGCCGGGCGTCAAAGATCAAAAAACCGCGGAAAGGATGGGCCATGGCCATGTAACCGCCTGCTTCTTGAACTTCCTTTTGCAGATCCGCTATGGGGATAACACCGGCAATGTTGCGTTCCAGGCCGTAGACGAGAACATCGCCCTGATCGGTGATGACCTCGTTTCCGCCCAGAACGAGAAACCCATGCTTTTGTCGCAGGTTTTCGATTTGGCTGGGTGGCCAGACATGGTTGTGGTCGGTCAGCACCAGTCCGTCCAGACCGATCCGTTTGGCCTCTGAAATGAGATCGTCCACATGGATGGCGCTGCAGGGTGAGGCGGGTGCTGTGTGGACGTGAAGATCAATGACGAATCCGCCCGAAGAACGGGCGAGGTGTTTCGGCGCCGCCGAAGGACCGGGCTCACGGACTATAACCGAGGCGGGTTCGGGTGTCGGGGATGGGGGCTGCGCGGCCATGGGTGGTTCGGTTGTTTCCATGACCGTGGGGGCCTGTTTGGCATAATCCTTCAGGGCCAGGTCCGGGTCGTTGGTTTTGGCCTGTTGATACCCGATGATCAGGGCAGCCGACCGGGCGGCATGTCCCATTTCAATGAGCAGATTGGCAAAATGACGGCAACCCTTTCGTCCGAGCCCCTTTTGCAGCTTGACCCTGAAGCCCGGCCCGACCCGAATGCCCACGGCATCGCCGAGAGCGTTCAAGGCCAGGGGACAGGCCGGTGTGGTATACCGGTGCCATTTGCCCGAGACCGTCCTGATTTCCAGGGTGTCCATAGCAAACACGGCTTCCATCTCGATGCCGTACAGGTCGTCGTCTAAAATCCCGTGTACGCGGAGTTCGTTGGGTGGGATCCGGTCCACACTGACTGTTTTGTTTCGCAGGTATTTGAGCATGGGCGATTTTCCTTTTCTTCCGAAGCGAAATCGGTATCGCTATCGAAATACACCGGGTTTTGCAGGCACTGCAAATTCGATCCCGGTGAAAACTTGGCACATCACTTTGGAGGCGCGATCCCTTCCACCAGGGGAGACCCCGGGCCATAAGCGGCGCAGCGGTTGTAGAGCCGAATGTTGGATTTGACCATTTGCCGGAAAATATCCTCACCCAGTTCCTGATCGTCGGGAAGCTGGGTTGCCATCTCCCGGGTAAAGTTCAGGATCACGCCGTGGCAGGCTTCTTCGACCATAAAGAGCAACTGGCTATCGGTAGCGGCTTCACTGACCAGTCCCTTGAAAATTTTGGTCATTCCGGGGCCGACCCGGACGCCGATGAGTTTGGTCAGTTCCTGGCCAACCTTTTCCTCTTGCGGGTCGAGACAGCGCCGGACTACGGCTTCGATCCCACTGATTTCCATTTCGGGAATCTTGACCTGGATTGAGACCTCCATGTCATTGAAGGTGTCGACCAGCCGGCTGGTTGATCTCAGGCTTCCATCGTCTGAAGCTTCAACACTGGTTGTGCGGTTTCTGGAAAATTTGAATCGACTGGGGTTGGGCATGTTTCTTCCTCGGGTTAAGATTGATGGTTGAGTAAAAAAACTAGATTTACCACATCCTGATTTCTTTCATATAGATGGCCGCTTGCGGCCTGGAAAAGCATTTTTCGAGACTGTCAACGTTAACCGTTTAAGACGGCTTTCCCAGGAGCCGGGCGGCGTTTTCGTAGAGCCACTTGCGCTTGACCTCTTCTTTCAGGGGCAGGGCCTCGATACCGTCGGCCAACTGCCGAATGGACTGGCCCATGAAGAGCCAGGTCGAGCCGAAGAGGATCTGATCCTGAAGGACGGAATTGCCCAGGTTCAGCAGCGGTTCCCAGCCGCTGCCGGCCATGGCCAGATATTTGGGCAGATACGAGGCGATGTCGATATAGATGTTGGGGTTGCGCCAGGCAACGGCGGTCATCTCCGCCACCCAGGGCCATCCGCCGTGGCCGGCGATCATTTTAAGCTCCGGGAAATCCTGGGCCACCACGTCCAGATAGACCGGCCGCTCCACCTCCATGGTATTGGTGGAGTAATTGATGGAGAGGTGAAACCAGATGGGGATGTCCAGTTCCACGCAGGCAGCGTAGATGGGGTACATTTTGGCATGGGTCGGCGGCAGGCCGAAAATGAACGGGCGCAGGGCCACGCCGCGAAGCCCCAGGTCGTAACACCGGCGGATCTCACGAACGGCTGCCATGGGCAGGCTGGGGTCGATGCCGGCAAAGCCTGAAAACCGTTCGGGCCAAGCCCTTACCAGGTCGGCGTAGTAATCGTTGGGCAGCCCTTGGATGCCGCTGGCCGAGGCTTCGTCCAGGTTGAAGATCACTGCTTTTTCCACGTTCATGGCATCGAGTTGGTCGATAAAGGCGGCCGGTTCCATGGTCAGCGGCTTCAGGGCAGGCCGGAGCTTTCTTCCCAGTTCCTCGGGGGAAAGGGACACCTTCATGCCATAGAGTTCTTCGGCCTCCATGCCCATGAGGGGAGCCACCCGCGGTCCGAAGACATCTTTTAAATATCGGGCCATCTGGGGGGGAAGCGACACGATGAGATCGGTCATGACCTCCAGGGTGGGAATGTAGCACAGGGCATCGATGATTTTGCGGTCGGTCATCTATTTCTCCTCGACCTCTCTTTCCCTGAGCACCCGGCGAAGGACCTTGCCGGTGATGTTTTTGGGCAGCTCGTCGATGAATTCCACCCGCTTGGGCGCTTTGTAAGCAGCCATTTTCTCCTTTCCAAAGGCGATGATATCATCTTCGGTCACTTTTCCTTTGGCTTCTTCTCGGAGTACCACAAAGGCCTTGACCGTTTCTCCGCGGTATTCATCGGGCACCCCTACCACAGCGGCCTCCTGAACGGCCGGGTGCTGGTAGAGGTAATTTTCCACTTCTGCCGGAGCGATGTTGTAGCCGGAAGCGACGATGAGATCCTTGATCCGTTCAACGAAAAAGAGAAAACCGTCCTCGTCCATGGTTCCGGCGTCACCGGTGGCCCACCATCCGTCTTCGAGGAAACATTTTTTTGTTTCCTCGGGCTTTTTCCAGTAGCCTTGGGCGATCCCTTCGCCCCGAAGGTGGAATTCGCCCACCGTTCCCCGGGGGACGGTGTTCCCCTTTTCATCCACCACCCGTATCTCTCCGGTGGTCACCCCCAGGGTGCCGGTGCCCGGGTTTCTCTTGTGGGCCATTTCCATGGCGCCCGGACCGGCTGCCGTTGATTCCGTGCAGCCGTAGCCGGCAAAGAGATAGGTGCCGACTTTTTCCTGCCATTCAGCCTGAAGGGCTGCCGGCACCGGGGCCCCGCTGGCCGCGGTCATGCGTAGGCTCGACAGGTCGAACCGGTCAAATTCAGGGTGGTTGAGCAGCCCGATATAAGCGGTGGGCGGGGCAAAGCCAAAGGTGAGGCCAAAATGCTGGATCGATTCCAGCAGGTCTCCGGCGTCGAACATGGGGATGGGCATACAGGTGGCGCCGGCCAGAACGGCCGGGAAGAGGATCAGGGCCTGGCCGCCTACGTGAAAAAGGGGAAAAAGCAGGTAGAGGACGTCGGTTTCGCGGACATCCAGGCCGCTGGCCACCAGAGCGGCCACATGGTTGTAGTTGTGGTGGGTGATCATGGCGCCCTTGGGGAATCCGGTGGTGCCGGAGGTATATAGCAGGCAGGCCAGATCCTGTTTCGGGTCGATTTGGATCCGGGGCGCTTTTCCACGATCCATACCGATGACGTCCATGAAGTCCTCGGCCCCGTCCACCGCCTGCTTGTCGCCGGACAGCAGCAGCGGAATGTTGGCGGAGGCTTCTGAAAAGTCTTTGGCGTGGACCGTGACGATCTGTTCCAATCCAAGGGCTTGGGCCACGGGTTGGACCATGGGAAAAACCAGGTCGAGGCAGACGATGGCCCGGGCCTCGGATTCTTCGAGAATGTATTGAATTTCCTGCCCCTTTAACATGACGTTGAAAGGGACCATGACGCATCCGGCCTTGAGAATGCCGTAGATGGCGATGATCTGCTGGGTGCAGTTGGGCAGCATGGTGGCCACACGGTCGCCTTTTTGCAGGCCCAGGCCTGCCAGGTATGCGGCAAACCGGTCGCTGAGTCGGTCCAGATCCGCGTAGCTGAGCCGGTGGTGAAGGAAGATAACGGCATCCTTTTCAGGCCATTTTTTTGCGGTGTCCCGCAGGATTTCAAATACCGGTTGTTCAGGGGGTGTGGGGATGGGGCGGGCGCCCCAGGCCGGATCGTATTTCTGGTAGGACAGCATCTCGGTCATGTGGCCTCCTTTAATTCGAAATAGAAATTCACGTCCTGTGGGCCAGCATTCTTTGCGTGAAACAATGTTTTATTATGCGGCCACATGTAAAACATTGTTTCATATTAAGTCAATATAAACTTTTGATGCTATTACATGAAGGGCATTCAGGCCGCGACCGCCTTCCAGAACAACGGGAAGAACCTGTCGATGGCATCGACCAGTTTCCATTGCATTCCCCGGTAGTACCAGATGGTGACCTCCCGGTGGCAGTGCATGAAATAGAGGCCGGTAATCTGGGCGTCGGTCAGGTCGGGATCAATGTCTCCACGCTTCCGGCCGATTCCTGCGATGGCGCTGACGATGTCATGGACATCGTAGCGGGCGTAGGATTCGCGCTGCATCCAGGTGCGGGTGGGAACGGTGATGAAAAAGGTGATGGCCAGCCCCGGATTCCGGTCGTAGTAGTCCATGAGCACCCAGAAGGCTTTTCGGAATTTTTCCCGGGTACTCTCCAGTCCCTGGAGATGAAAGCGGGTGAGTTGTTTCAATTCCTCGATCTTCTCTTCAAGAATATCGAGAATCAGCTCTTCCTTACTCCGAAAATACTTGTAGATGGTGCCGGTGCTCAGGCCCGAGACCTGGCTGATTTTGCGAATGTTGACCTGGTGAAAGTCGTTCTCGGCAAAAAAGTCGAGCACCACCGGATAGAGGCGCTCTTTGAGCTTTTGCGGAACGAGCGGTCGCGTCGGTGGGTTTTTGTCTGGGTTCACGAAGGGTAGCCAACGGTTATGGGGTAAAATGAAACATTGTTTCAATTTAAGAATTCATTTTAGACTCTCTTTTTGCCGCCATGTCAACCTGAAAAAAAAGATCCCGGCGTCTCGTGCGGACCGAGGCCAGGACCTTTGCGTTCTGTCAGATAGTGTTCTATCTGAAATCTTTTTCCAGTTTCCGGTGGGTAAAGGGGCGGGCGTTGTCGCAGGCATAGTCGGCCACGATCTGGCCGGTGCCCATCATCCGCCACTGGTAGATCATCAGGCCTTCAAGGCCCACGGGACCCCGGGCATGGATTTTGTTGGTGCTGATGCCGACTTCGGCTCCCAGGCCGTAGCGGAATCCGTCGGAAAAGCGGCTGGAGCAGTTGAAAAAGACGTCGCCCGAGTCCACGTAATCCATGAACCGGATTCCCCTTGCCCGGTCGGCGGAAACGATCACGTCGGTGTGGCCCGAGCCGTAACGGTTGATGTGGGCCATGGCCGCATCCATGCTCTTCACCACCCGCACCGATACGATGGTATCGAGATACTCCGTGGCCCAGTCCGCTTCGGTGGCCGCGGCAACGTCGATGACCTCCCGGGTCTTTTCACAGCCGCGGATCGCCACCCCTTTTTCTTCCAATGCCTTTTTCATTTGCGGCAAAAAAGCGGCGGCAACTGCCTGGTGGACCAAAATGGTCTCGGCGGCGTTGCAGACTGCGACATACTGGCACTTGCTGTCCACGACGATCCTTTCGGCCATATCCAGATCCGCCCCCTTGTCCACATAGACGTGGCAGATGCCGTCGGCATGCCCCAGCACCGGGATGTTGGTGTTGTCCATGATATGCTTGACAAAGGCGTTGCTTCCCCGGGGGACGATCAGGTCGATGGATTCGTCCATGGCCAGCATCTCGGCCACCTGGTCCCGGGTCTCCAGCAGGGCCAGCCAGCCGCCGGGAATACCGGCTTCAATGGCGGCCGCGTTGATGATCCCGGCCAGGATCCGGTTGGTTTCCACCGCCTCGCTGCCGCCCTTGAGCAGCGCGGCGTTGCCGCTTTTCAGGCACAGGGAGGAGATCTGTACCAGGGCGTCGGGGCGCGATTCGAAGATGACCCCGATTACCCCGATGGGGCAGCTCACGCGATAGAGCTCCAGGCCCGCGTCGAGTTCCGTGGCGCTTAAGGTGATGCCCACCGGGTCGGGCAGGGCGACAAGGCTCATGATACCGGTACAGGCCTCGGCGATCTTGTCGGCATCGAACCGAAGCCGTTTGAGCAGGGGCGCGGCCAGCTGTTCCGTTTCCGCACGTGCCAGGTCGGCCCGGTTGGCGGCGACGATCTCTTCCGCTCTTTCTTCCAGCGCTTTGGCGATTTTCGTCAGCGCAAGGTTCTTTACGTCGGTTTTCACGGCGGCCAGTCGAATGGCGGCCTCTTTGGCGCGGGCGGCGGCCTGTTGAATATCCATGTCGATTCTCTCCTGCTTGTTTCGGCCTTTGGCTTTTGGGTTGGCGGATTTTAACCTCCCATGTGGCGAATGCTATTTCTTACACGGAACCGGGGGAAAAAGCAAAACCGTCTTTATTTGTGGATTCACGAAAAGTATGTAAGGGGTGTAAAAGAAATGCTTTATTTCTTCAAGCATCCCTATTTATTTTGGTTTGGTCCCCTGGTGCACACACATGGTGCCGAACATGAACCCCTGGTAACGGATTTGGATCATTCCGGCCCGGGCCATGACCCGGGCCAGGGTTTCGGGACTCATGAACTTCCGTGTCGACTCGGGCAGGTAGGTGTAGGCGTCCCGGTCTCCTGAAATCCGTTCCCCCAAAAAAGGGATGACACGACTGAGAAAAAAGGTCAGGCAAGGGTAAATGAGGTTTTTCGGCGGCGGGGATGTGTCCAGGCAGACCACCCGGCCGCCGGGTCGGACCACCCGGACCTGTTCACCAAAGGCTGCCAGGGGATCGGTGACGTTTCGAATCAGGTAGCCCGAGGTGACGGCGTCAAAGGTGTTGTCGGCAAAGGGGAGGCCGACGGCGTCGGCGGCGCACCAGAGAATGCGCCGGCCAAGGTCTCCGCTTTTTCCCGCCCGCATCATGTCGATCGTAAAATCGGCCCCGACCGCCGTTGCGGCCGGGTCCCGGCCCAGGGCTTCGGTGGCGATAGCCCCTGTGCCGGTACCGATGTCCAGAAGGCGTCCGCCCGGCGGGAGCCCGGCTGCGATCACCACCGAGCGGCGCCAGGCTGCATCCCGGCCCAGGGTCATGAGCCGGTTCACCAGATCGTATCGGCCGGCGATGCCGCTGAACATGGCCTGGATCGTTTTGCCGTGGTCGGTCGGCTTCATCATGATGTGGCTCTTTGCGGTAATTGATGCTTTGGATTAACCACAAAGGCACCAAGGCACAAAGGCCACAATATCGAAGAAACCATTTCTTCTTTGTGTGCTTCGTGTGGTTTCAAACCATTTCTTCTCGGTGGTTTCTGAAAATAGACAATCATCACTTCTCCCTGGCCTGAAAACAGTTAACCCGGCGTTCGGGCGCTTCAATGGCAAAATAGAGAATCAAATAGCGGCGAAGCCGCGCTTCATAGATTTGCGCCAGCAAATCTATCGGGGCAGATACGCGTCGGTCACCGACCCTTCATAGGAGACCGGCTTGTCGATGAGCCCCCTGGCCGTCATCCAGTCCATGACATCGGCCCACTGGCCTGCGTCCGGGACACCGGCTTTGGGGAAGGGCGGCACGCGGAAGGTGTTGCCAATGTTGCCCGGCACGCGGATATGCTTCATGACCAGGGGGCGGAATGCCTCGGAATCGGCGTTGATGTCGGCCGCTGCCCGGTACCAGCCGGCCAGGAAAATCCTTACTGCGTCGGCCTTTTCCCCGAGGGCCCTGTCGGTGAAGCTCAGCACGCTGAAACTGTATCGGGAAAAGGAGCTGTCGTTGACCACCTCGATGGCGCCGGCCCGGATGGCGCTCAGGGCCAGGGGGTCGGGCAGGGTGGCCGCACGAATTTGCCCCTGAAGCAGCCGTTGATACCGCTCGGGAATTGACGGCACCGATTTCTTTTCAATGCGTTGGGGCGGCAGTCCCAGGGCAACCAGAACCCGGTCGGTGACGTATTCGCTGGTGGTGTGGGCAGAGACGCCGATGGGGACTCCGGCCAGGTGGGTCGGCCGGCTCAACCCGCTGCCTGGCGCTGCCAGCAGGCGAAACAGGGGAACCCCGGGCCGGGCCTTTCGGGCCACGCCGATCACCTTGACCTGGACGGTCTCCCGATTGACATTGGCCACGGCGATCATCTCGTTGAGTGCGCCGTCGACGGCTCCGGCCTGCATGAGCTGGTCGCGTTCCAGGGCGCTGTCCACCGGCAGGGCGGTAATCGGCATGCCCGCTTCCTTGAAGTAGCCCTGGGCGGCGGCCACATAAAAAGGGAGGCTGTCAACGATGGGGAGCAGGGCGATCTTCAGTCCGGCAGCCTGGCCAGGGGCTGACGCCAGGGTCGTCCAGACGACCAGAAAAATGGAGACAGCGGTGATTCGAACCGATTTGACGATGGTTTTTCGAATGGTCATGGCATGTCGCCCCGGACCAGTTGCTTGAGCCGGGTCAGGGGTGCCCAGGAAAAAGGATCCTTGCTGCAGGGGCAGACCGCGTTGTTGGTAAATACAGGATCTTTTTCCAGATCGTAGCGCGAGGCGGCTTTCGCTTTTTCCCACATGGCCGTGTGGGGAATGGGGGTGTAGTAGGCCGGTATGGGGGTGATGCCGCAGTCTCGAACCAGGCGGATTGACGCTTCCACCTCAGCCAGGGGCTGGCCGGGCAGACCGGCCAGCAGGTAAGCGCCGATCCGGTCGCCGGTAAAGCCGGCGCGTTTCAAGTGGGCCACAGCCTCAACGAACTCGGCCTGCTCGACCTTGCCGTCCATTTGCCGCCGCCGGTCCGCGGCCGTTGTTTCCAGGCCGAGGCGAAGGGTGGCAAAGCCAGCGGCGAACATTAGACGGGCCACTTCGGCGGTGATGCGGCGGATGTGCAGGGCGTTGGGGGTGTGAAACCGAACCGGCAGGCCGGCGGCCACGATCTGCTCCAGCATTGGCACCACATGGCGGTCGGCGTCGATCAGCAGGGCGTCGTCGTAGAAGGCGAAATCGATCACCCCGAAGGCTTCGTGCCAGTATCGGATCTCTTCCACCACCGACGCCGGGCTTCGGCGCATTCGGACAGGGTTGATGTAGCCCGAGGCGCAATAGTCGCAGGAAAAGGGGCACCCCCGGGAGGTGAGCAGCGGCACATGGGGGATTTGCCGTTCCAGGTCCAGGGCCGGGTAGGGCCAGGTGTCCATGTTCTGGGGATCGAATCGCAGGGAGGGGTTGCGGCCGGTATATTCGGCCGCCAGGGACAGGATAGCCGACTCGGCCATGCCCGTGACCACCCGGTCCGCACCGCAGCAGGCAGCGGCGTGGTCCGGACAGAGGGTGGCGTAGATCCCTCCCAGGAGGATGGGTGCCCGGGGGAAGGCGCGGCGAATGACGGCGATGGTCTCGGCCACCCCCGGGTACCAATAGGTCATCAGGGAGGTGACCAGGACCAGGTCCGGCGGCGAAAGTGCGGCCAGATCCTCGGACAACCACTGGGGCGCGATGCCGTAGCGGCTGAACGTCCGCGGTATGTCTTCCAATCCCGGCGGATTGGGAACGGGTGTTTTCAGGTACGGTCCGCGCCCCTGTCGGGCTCGCGGAAACGGCGGGTGCCCCCCTTTGGGGTGGAACCGATCCAGGCAGTCGACGTAGGAGACCCGAAAGCCGTGAAGGCGCAATATGGCCGCCAACTGAAGCAGGCCCAGGGGCTTGGCCCAGACATCATAGGCGGCGAAATCATGGATCCAGGGATTGACCAGAAGAATGTGGGGGTCGCTGCCCGGTTCAGTCTTCTTCATCGGAGGGAAAGTAGGTCATGGAGGTTTTCTTCAACTCTTGCCGGCTGAACAGCAGGCTGTATCGGTCGACGCCGGTCTTTTGGGCCATTTTGCGGACGGTCTCGCGGCAGGTCGTCTCGCTGGCGGCGTGAACCATGGTATAGAGGTTGTACGGCCAGTCGGCTGAGGGGTCGCGGCGATAGCAGTGAGACACCTGGTTAAAGCCGGCCATGGCTTGCCCTACGTCCGCCACCCGCTCTTCGGGCACCTGCCATGCCACCATGGCGTTGGCCTTGTAGCCGGACTTCTGGTGCCTCAAGGTGGCCCCGAAGCGACGGATGACGCCCCGGTCGCACAAGCCCTGAAGGGTGTCAAGAAGCAGGGCCTGGCTGATGCCGAGGTCATCGGCGATCTTTTGATAAGGGCGTTCGGTGATCTCCATATCCCCCTGAATGGAGGCGATGATCTTTTTTTCCAGTTCGGTCAGCATGGGGCGATTTAAGGGGCTCCGGGGCCAATTGTCAAGGGGGATTCGTGTTTGGTGTTTGGTATTTTGTGTTTGGATGGCCCATTGATTCAACGCTGAAGTTGCGGGCCGAAACACCAAAAACAAAACACCAAACACGTTCTTTTCATCCGTTTCTCTTCTCAGGAAAAAGGCTCAAAATTTCCGCCTCACTGGCCGCACAGACCCCCCGTTCGGTGATAAAACCGGTTACCAGACGGGCCGGTGTGACGTCGAAGGCGTCGTTTCGCGCCGGGCTTGTCTCGGGCGGGATCAGTACCTGGCGGATCTTTTCCTGGTCGAGACCCTGAATCATGCGGACCTCATCGGGGTCCCGGGTCTCGATGGGGATTTCGGCCACCCCGTCGGTCAGGGTCCAATCAAACGTGCTCGACGGCAGAGCCACGTAAAAGGGAAGGCCGTTGTCCCTGGCGGCCAGAGCCTTGAGATAGGTACCGATCTTGTTGGCCACGTCTCCGGTGTAGGTGGTGCGGTCGGTGCCCACAATGACCATGTCCACCAGGCCGTGTTGCATGAGATGCCCGCCGGCGTTGTCGGTGATGACCGTGTGAGCAATGCCGTATTTTCCCAGCTCCCAGGCGGTGAGCCGGGCTCCCTGGTTCAACGGGCGGGTTTCGTCCACCCACACGTGAATGTCGATGCCGGCATCAAAGGCCGCGTACATGGGTGCCGTGGCCGTGCCCCATTCCACGCAGGCCAGCCATCCGGCATTGCAGTGGGTCAGCAGGTTGACGGGGGCCCCGTCCTTTGCCCGGCTCAGGGCCTGGATCAGAGGCAGGCCGTGAACGCCGATGAGGCGGCAGTTTTCCGCTTCCTCTTCGGCGATGGCCGCTGCCTCGACGCGGGCGGTGTCGACCCGGTCAGCGCCCGATTCCAGGTTCCGGACCCTTGCCACGACCCGGTCCACGGCCCAGGCCAGGTTGACCGCCGTCGGTCGGGCCGCCTTGAGCCGTTGACAGTCCAAAGCAAAGGTCTTGATCCCGGCCTCGCTCTCTTTGGCCGCGCGTGCAGCCAGGAAGACCCCCCAGGCACCGGTGGCGCCGATCAGCGGCGCCCCTCGCACCGCCATGTCCGCGATGGCCATGATGGCGTCGTCCACGGTGGCCAGGTCGATCACGGTAAATTCGTGGGGAAGCAGCCGCTGGTCGATGATTTTGACCGTGTCCGTCGGTTCGTCCAGCCAGATGGGCCGGACGTTCTTTCCGTCAACCTTCATAGAACCTCCTGCGCAGGGGCCTGTTGCGGCCCGTTGTCACGCTGACATGGAGCCGGCACTTCCAATGGCGGATCCGGACAGGTTCACCCGTTTCTTCAGGGAAACGGCCAAATGAAATTTCAATTCGCAGTTGGAATCCATGTCCTGTGGCGTGGTCAGAGTAAACTGGCTATGCCGATACGCCTATGTTGCCAGTGACTAAAGTGAACGCAGTTTGGGACAGTATCCAAGCCCCTTCCAGAGGCAACCCAAGGCCACGTTCTCTGGGCGTGGACCATGATGCCCTCTTTCAGGGCGCACCCAAGACCCCCTCCCCTGTGGATTTCTTACCAGCTTGCCGGGAATGTTTTTACAGGATCGTCAATAATAATACCAGATGGTTTTCAGGGCGGTGATGTTTTCCCCGGCCGCCTTCATCCGCTGCAGGTACCTGTGGATGGAGACATCGGTATAGGTGTAGGTGTCCACCAGGAAGAGTTTTTTCTCCCAGGGATGAAACTCGTAGACCCGGCGCCCGTCCGGCAGGATGGAGACCACGTCGTGGTGCTGCCGGGCCCGCAAGTAGTTCTTTCCCAGCCGGGGCACGTTGAAGACGATTTCGTCGGTGCGCACCGTCCCCGGCAGAAGACGGGCCTCCTCGTGCTGCTCCTGAAGCAGCCGGGCGATGGGGACCCGGTAGTCGTCGGTCTCTTCCTTACCCTTGGCATTGAAGGTGTAGTAGGGGGTGACGCCGATGAGTCGGAGCTGCTTCCGCAATGCGGCGGCCTCGAATTTTTTCGAATTGTAGAAGGTGTAGACCATCTGGTTGTAGACGTCGATGCCGTAGCGGCGGAATTTTTGCACTGCTTCCATGGCCTGGGGGGAAATTTCGTAGGGGTGTTCGAAATGGGTGATGATGATGATTTCGCGTTTCCCCGGAATGTGAAACCGGTTGATGCTTCGGACCAGGGTATCGGTGATTCGCTGGGGCAGGGTGACCGGGGTCCGGGTGCCGATGCGGATGCGGACCACATGGTCGATCTTGGAGAGGCGGTAGAGAATCTTTTCGATCCGGGAGTTGGAGAGCAGCAGTGGGTCGCCACCGGTGATCAGCACCTCCTGGATTTCGGGGGTGTCGGCGATCCATTCAATGGCCTTTTGGAGTTTGTCGGCGGAAAGGACGGCCTGGGTAGAATCGATCTCTTCGATTTCCCAATTGCGCTGGCAGTAGACACAGATCTGGGGGCAGGTCAGGATCGGTTTTAAGATGACGATTTCCGGATACCGCCGGGTGATCCCTTCGATGGGCGAGGTGTCGTGCTCCAGCATGAAATCCTGGCCGGAGTGGGCGTCTCTGGGTTGGTTGAGCAGGGTTTTCACGTAATTCATGGGCGGGATCACCTGGGCCCGGACCGCCCGGTCCCGGGCCGAGCCGCTTCGATAATCCATCAACGAGAGATAATACGGGGTGATGCCGAATGGGATGCGCTGCTGGCGGGCCATTTCAACGGCGCGGCGTTCATCGGCGGTGAGCTCCACCAGTCGGCCGAGGGTCTCGGCGTCTTGAATGGCGTTTCGGACATGCCACTGCCATTTTTCCCATTCCAGGTCCGTGGCGTCGAAGTGTTTGAGGATGCGGGCCTTGTTCCGGCTTCGCCTGCGGACGGTCTCGTTCTCCAGCCCGGAGGTGAACCGGGCCATTTGTTCCTGGGCTGCCGCGGACATTCGCGACAGATCCGCTGATCGGAGCCGGGCCGCACGGGCGCCGTGCAACTTGAGGAAACCCGGGGCCTTCTCCGGGTAGATGCCCGTTTTGCCCACGATGCCCCGGATCAGGTGCTCCAGTTCGTTGAAAAATCCCGCATGGGGGAGGGGCTGGTCCCCTGGTGGGACCCGATGCAACAGGTTGTCAAGATAGCTGAGAAAGCTGTATCCGGCCAGGCGTTCGCTGCGGGTGGAGATCAGGCTGCGAAAGACCTGAATGGCGTCTCGGGCCAGAACCCATTCCAGGGGGGGGATGCCGGGGTCGTCGCTGAAGGTTTTGGCCTGCATGCGAGCGAGAAAGCCTAGAATTTTCACCCGTTTTTCTTCCAGAGGGGCTTCGGAAAGAAAAATAGCTTTGATTTCCGGCGCGTTATCAAGAATCCGCATGAATCGGCGCTGGTGTTTTTCCATCTCCATGGTCATGGTTCTCCTTGCATCTTGTTTTTTCCCCCGTTACCCGGCAATGTTGCCGGAGAGTCGAGGCGCAAACCCTTCGGCCGCGGATCAACGCAGGTGCGTCGAAGGGCGCAACCGGGCAATGGCGATAAGCGTTTGCGCGCAGAACATGTCAGCCCGGGGGGATATCTCGGCAGACAATCAATGCAGAAAGCCTTGGAACGGGCAACGGCAGGACCAATCCCCTTGCCCCGGAAGGCCGGCGGATCGATTTTCCCCAAAAGGATTTAAGGAAAACTAACACAATGGCGCTGTCAGGTCAATTGGCTGCGCCGGGACTGACTTTGGAAAGCGGGACGATGGGGAGGGTCAAAGTCCCTGGGCAGGGCACGAAAGCGGGTTGGGCAGGCATGAAAATCTGTTGACTTGTCTTTCGCTTTGGGGTTCCATCCATGCCATGACATTTTTCAGCGGCATCACATACAACTGGCGGGGCCTGGGCCTGGGGCTGAAAACGCCCCGGCTGCTGGCCCTGGGTCTTGCGCGGCTCGTTTTGACCGTGGCCCTGACCGTTGGGGTGGCTGTCGTGGTTCTTTCCCACCACCTGGAGATTGTCGAACAGGTTTGGACCCGACCCGACAGCGCCTGGGTTGTCTGGCTCTGGTATCTGGTTTCATGGGGGCTTGCCCTGGTTCTGGTGGGTGTCTCCGCCGTGGTCTCCTACCTGTGTGCCCAGGTGCTCTTTGCCGTCTTTCTCATGGACCTCATGAGCCGGATTACCGAAAAAATGGTGACTGGAGAGGTGGCGGCGGCCGAGCCCATGCCGGTCATCCGTCAGTTTGTCTTCCTGGTCAAACAGGAGGTGCCCCGTGCCCTGATTCCGATCCTGCTGACCCTGGTGCTCATGGTGGCCGGATGGCTCACCCCGGCCGGGCCGGTGATTGCCGTCCTTTCCTCGGCGGTGGCGGTGATTTTTCTGGCCTGGGACAACTCCGATCTGGTGCCGGCCCGGCGTCTGGTCCCCTTTGGCGATCGTTTTGCCTTCCTGCTCAAACACCTTCCCTTTCACTTGGGGTTTGGGCTGTGGTTTCTGATTCCCGGTATCAACATCCTCTTTCTTTCCTTTGCACCGGTGGGTGCCACCCTCTTTCATCTGGAAAAACAGTGACCGTGCGGCCGGATATGGGAAGAAACGAAAAAGGCAGGCTGAAGAAGGCGTCGAAACCGACGGTTCCGACGCCCACCGAAGCCATCCTTGAGAGCATCTCCGACGGGGTGTTCACGGTGGATTCGGACTGGCGCATCGCCTCGTTCAATCGCGCGGCCGAAGAGATTACGGGCGTGATGCGCGGCGACGCCCTGGGCCGGCCCTGTTCGGAAGTGTTCCGTTCCAGCATGTGCGGGGCTGATTGTGCGCTGCAGCAGACGCTGAAAACGGGCAAGCCGGTCATCGGCAAGTCCGGGTACATCATCGGCGCGGAAGGTGACCGGAGGCCCATCAGCGTTTCCACGGCCGTTTTGCGGGATGCTGACGGGCGTGTGTTCGGCGGCGCGGAAACCTTTCGGGATCTTTCCGACGTGGAGGCCCTGCGCCGTGAACTGGAGGGCCGCTTTCAGGTTGGCGACCTGACGAGCCGCAGCCCGCTGATGCAGCGGGTGTTCGAGGTCCTGCCGGCCATTGCCGCCAGCCCCAGCACGGTTTTGATTCTCGGGGAAACCGGGACGGGAAAGGAGTTGGTGGCCCGCACCATCCACGATCTGAGCCTGCGGCAACGGGGGCCTTTTGTTGCCGTGAACTGCGGGGCGCTACCCGACACCCTGCTGGAGTCCGAGCTTTTTGGCTACAAGGCCGGTGCCTTTACCGGGGCGACCCGTGACAAGCCCGGGCGGTTTGCCATGGCCGAGGGTGGTACCCTGCTGCTGGACGAAATCGGCGAGGTGAGCCCGGCGCTTCAGGTGCGGTTGTTGCGGGTGCTCCAGGAACGGACCTACGATCCCCTGGGTGCGACCCGGTCCCGGACAACCGATGCCCGCATCATCGTGGCCACCAACAAAGATCTGGCTGACCAGACCCGGCGGGGGCTGTTTCGGGAAGACCTTTACTACCGCGTCAATGTGGTTCGTGTGCAACTGCCGCCACTCAGGCGACGCAAGGAGGATATCCCGCTTCTGGTGGATGCTTTTATTAAACGGTTTAACCGGCTTCACGGCAAGGCCATTGATGGGATCGCGGCCCAGGCGCTTTCCTTGCTCATGGCCCATGACTGGCCCGGAAACGTTCGTGAACTGGAAAATGCCATCGAACGCGCCTTTATCTTGTGTGGCTCGGGGCTGATCGAGATTGCCCATCTGCCCGAGGAGTTGACGGCACACCGCATGGCCGGCGCTGCCGATTCCCACGTCCGGACGGCCCACGATCTGCTGGACGCCCAGTCCATCCGGGCCGCCCTGGAGCGCAGCCGGTATAACCGATCGGCCGCGGCCCGGGCCCTGGGTATCCACAAAACCACCCTTTTTCGTCGAATTCGCCGGCTGGGCATCATCCTTCCCGAACAAGACGGCCGATCCACCCATAGACGGTAGCGTTAATGCTACCGTCTTGGCGCGTAGTGCTGCATATGCGCTACTAAATAGGGATTTCCTCTCCGGTTCCTAAATTCAAATTACATATAAAAACAAAAGCTTAAAATTATTTTGATGGTCGCCTGCTTTTGGCACGGCAAATGCTGTCTCTATTATGCGGCCGGCTGCGGGTTCGGCTTGAAACCGGTATGCTGCCGAATATGGATGAAACCATCAACATAATAATTCAAAACTTTAAACCGATGGCTTCGGCTTTATGGGAATCCATCACCATCAAGGAGGCGTCAATGGCCAGGATCGGCATCATCCGCTGCGAAAAAAACGAGACGCGCTGTCCTTTGACCGGCTGCATCAACTGTTTGAACACCACCGTTCAGGGATTTGAACGCTATGACGAGGCCCAGCTCGTTGGTGTGTTTACCTGTCGGTGCCCGGGAGACCATGTGGTCGAAATGGGCAAGATCCTGAAAAGCAAAGGTGCCGAGGCGATCCATGTCTGTACCTGCACCTTTGCCCATAAAGAGGACGGGCAGTGGGTCTCGGGCCGGGGATTTTGTGATCATGTGGATGACCTGCTGGCGCGGATTGCCCAAGAAGCAGACATTGCCTGCGTAAAGGGTTCGGCGCATTTACCCCAGGGGTATCGACCGGAATCCTTTGGATAAGGAAACGGAGGCGCAAAGCATGAATGATTCCTTGGATGCCTTTGTCCAGTCCCTGCAATCGAGCATTGATGAGGAAACCAAAGAGGACTGGGGGGAGATCGCCTTTCAGCGCTGGAAGCACCCGCTTTTCGTGGGCGTGTTGCCCAGTGCCGACGGAACGGGGTCCCTGCGGGGTGATTGCGGTGACCGGATTACGGTCTATCTCAAATTTGACGGTTCGGTGGTGGCCAAGGCTGCCTTCCAAACCGACGGGTGCGGCCCCAGTCTCATTTGCGGGTCGTTTGCGGCTGAAAAGGCCCTGGGGAAAACAGCCGAAGAGATTCTCGACATCACCGGAGAGGCCATCCTGGCGGATGTCGGCGGCCTTCCCGAGGATCACGAGCATTGTGCCTTTCTGGCCGCGGCGTCCCTTAGGGCCGCGGTGGATGACCACATGGCCAGACAGATACGGCAGGGCCGGGCCCAGGCCGAATGAAAGGTCTTCCCATCCATGAAAGTGGCTTTCGCGACATGGAGCCATCGCATTTCACCGGTATTCGACGTTGCCCGGCAGGTCCATATCGTAGAGGTTGACGCCGGAGGGATCGTCGGGGAATCCATGGCTTCTCTGGACAGCGACATTTCTCTGCAAAAGGCGCTGCGCCTGGCAGAACTGGGGGTCTCCGTCCTGGTCTGCGGGGCGATTTCCCGGCCGGTGCGCCGCGCCATTGAGGGCTATGGCATTGACGTCATGTCCTTTGTCGTTGGTGATCTGCAGGAGGTCATTTCAGCATGGCAGGCCGGAACACTGGGGCAGGACCGTTTCATCATGCCCGGCTGCCGCGGTGGTACCCGGGGCCGTGGGCCGGATCCGGTGCCTTGAATTTGAGAAATGATAACGGTTCACGGGGCTGAAACGCTCAAGAAATTCCAACCCCTCGCACGGTAAGCGTTCACAGGGTGCCGTAGATGCGAGGCGCCGGGCATGCAGGCGTACTCATTCGTACTTACATGCCCGGGAACAAAGTCACGCCTCGGCGTGATGCCCTGTAAACGCTTACGAAAAATGAACCCGATGGCCCAAACAGGGGGTGACAAATGTCAACGAACGGTTTTTCCCATGTCTACGGTCCGGTGCCGTCACGGCGCCTGGGCCGATCTTTGGGAATCGATCTGGTCCCGTTCAAGGTCTGTACCTATGATTGTGTGTACTGCCAATTGGGGCGCACGACACAAAAAACCATGGAGAGGCGGGAATATGTGCCGGTGGAGGCGATTGTGCCTGAACTGGAACGGGCACTGAGCCACGGCGCCCCGCCGGATTATATCGGTCTTGCCGGATCGGGGGAGCCCACCCTTAATAGCGGCATCGGGCGCCTGATCCGTGCCATCAAAAAAGTGACCCGTGTGCCGGTGGCCGTGTTGACCAATGGATCGCTTCTGTGGATGAAATCGGTCCAGGATGAACTCATGGCGGCCGACCTGGTGGTCCCTTCTCTCGATGCCGGCGATGAAAACACGTTCCGGCGGGTCAACCGTCCCCACGGGGATATCGCCTTTGGAACCATGACCGAAGGCCTTGTCAATTTTACCGAACGGTTTGACGGTGACGTGTGGTTGGAAGTGCTTCTTCTGGCCGGGGAGACCGGGACAGACGCCCATGTGAAAAAGATTGCCGCCCTGGCCGAGCAGATCGGGCCGGATCGCATACAGCTCGGCACGGTCATCCGGCCACCTGCCGAGACCGACGCCGGATCCCTTTCTTCGGAGCGTCTGGTCGCTCTCAAGGGCCTCTTTTCGGGACTGGTGGAACTGATCGGAAAGGGGGCTGCCGAGGGGTCCATGACCGCCGTTCTTTCCGGTACCCGGACCGAATCGGTGTTGGCCATGCTGGGTCGGCGGCCATGCACCGCTGCCGATGTGGCGGGCGGGCTGAACATTCACATTAACGAAGCGCTCAAGCACCTCGATCGGTTGATGGTCGGCGGCAAGGCGCGCCCAACGGTTGTCGGTGGACGGCATTTTTACACCGTGGCCGAACGATGATTGGAATCGACGCAATGAAGGCAAATGTTGTCAAACCCACGGCACCGGGCGGAGCACCAACGGCCTGCGGGGCTGATGGGCACCGGGAACGGGCGGGTTCCGCCCATCCGGCCGATGGCGGCGAAAAGAAAGCGGCGGATCGACGCCAGCTCCGCTCCCGGCTGGACCGTATCGGCCACACGGTGGTGGTCCTGTCGGGCAAGGGGGGCGTGGGCAAGAGTACCATGGCCGTGAATATCGCCATGGCCTTGAAGATGGCTGGAAAGCGTGTGGGCCTGCTGGATGTGGACATCCATGGTCCGAGCATCCCGACCATGCTGGGTCTGGAGGGGAAGACGCTGGAAGAGGGCCAAGACGGGGTGTGTCCGGTGGACCTGGACGGCATGCGGGTGATGTCCCTGGGGTTTTTGCTGCAAAGCCCGGACGAGGCCGTGATCTGGCGGGGCCCCAGGAAAATGGGGACCATCAAACAGTTTCTCAAGGATGTGGCCTGGGGCGATCTGGACTATCTGATCATCGACTCCCCTCCGGGGACCGGGGATGAACCCCTTTCGGTCTGTCAGCTTATCGGCCAACTCGATGGCGCCGTGGTGGTCACCACCCCGCAAAAAGTGGCGGCGGTTGATGTGAGAAAATCCATCACCTTCTGTCGGCGCCTTCAGGTGCCGGTGCTCGGCGTCGTTGAAAACATGAGCGGTTTTGTCTGTCCCAAGTGCGGTGAGATCACGGCGATCCTCGGTTCAGGGGGAGGCCGGCGGATGGCCGGGGACATGGGCGTGCCGTTTCTCGGCACCATTCCCATCGACCCGAACATCGCCGAAGCCTGTGACAGCGGCCGTGCTTTTGTGGCGCGTTACGCCGAGACGTCCACGGCAACCCTCATGCAACGCATCATCGAACCCATCGCGGCCCTGAGTGGCGCCGGCGTTTCGGCAACGATGGCAAATAACCGAAAGAAGAACCTGCCATGAGTTCACCCTCCGTTGAAATCACCGTTTTGGTCGACAACAATATTCGCCCCGGATTGATGGCCGAACACGGCTTTTCGCTCTGGATCGAAACCGATGACCAGCGGATCCTCTTTGATACGGGGCAAGGGGCTGCCCTGGCTTTCAACGCCCCGGCTCTGGGCGTGGACTTGAGCCGAACCGACGCCCTGGTATTGAGTCACGGGCACTACGATCACACCGGGGGGATTCCGCTGGTGGTCAATGGCGCCGGCAAAGTCCATGTCTATTGCCATTCGGGCGCTGTCACACCGCATTACGCCATCCGTAACGGCACATCGGCTTCCATCGGCATGCCGAGGGCATCCATGTCGGCCATTGATCATCTTCCCTCACCCCGGCTTCACTGGGTCCAGCAGCCGCTGATGCTGACCGAACGCATCGGCATCACCGGACCCATTCCCCGGAAAACATCCTATGAAGATTCCGGCGGTCCTTTTTTTCTAGACCCCGAGGGGCACCGGGCCGATCCGGTTGAAGACGACCTTGCCATCTGGATTCAAACCGACCTGGGACTGGTGGTCTGTGTGGGCTGTGCCCATGCCGGTGTGGTGAATACCTTGAACCACGCCCGGCATCTTTCCGGAGAACCAAAGGTGCGGGCTGTTATCGGCGGTTTCCACCTCAATGCGGCCAGTCGCCAGCGTCTGGATCAAACCATTGCTGACCTGGACGCCATGGATATCGAAACCATCATTCCGTGTCATTGTACCGGTGATGAGGCGGTGGGAATTCTGGGGGATGCCCTGGGCCGGCGGGTGTCTGCCGGATCGGCCGGGGAGGCGTACCGGTTTTAATTGCGATTTGAGCCTGGCGAATACCGTGTTCCATGAGCTCTTTGCCGGTGACCGGTTCGGGGAATCCGAAGCAATATGTTGTCGGAATTGTTCCGGGCTAACGGCTTCACGTCGGTTGAGCACGCTTTGTGCCAAAGCGACACGCGATTCCCCTGGGGGTGAGCGTGAAAATCTGTTGACATGTCCATCGCTTTGGGGTTCCATTCATGCCATGCCATTTTTTAGCGGCATGGCATACGATTGACGGGGGCCTGGGCCAGGGGTTGAAAATGCCCCGGCTGTTGACCCTGGGTCTTGCGCGGCTCGTTTTGACCCCGTGGCTCCGACCGTTGGGGTGGCTGTGATCTTCCTGGCCTGGATAACCCTGACCTGGTGCCGGTCCGGCAATGGTGTCCTTTGGCGACCGTTTTTCCTTCCTGCTCAAGCACCTCCCTTTCACTTGGGCTTTGGGCTGTGGTTTTTGCCCTCCCGGCATCAACATTCTCTTACTTTCCTTGGCACCGGTGGGCGCCACCTTGTTTCATGTGGAAAAAGAATTTTCGAGTGGCCGGAGCGAAGACTGAGTCAATCAAAGGCTCCGCCCAATGCCTTGATAAAAATAGAAGACGCTATAATATCCAGTCGATATCTTTGGGAAGACTGAAGTGTCCGCAAGACACCTAAACCGATGTAACGATCCGAACCGTTGGGGTTCTTCAGATGAATGAAAAGCCGACCTATGAAGAATTGGAAAAACGGGTCCAGGTGCTGGAAGAGGCGGAATTGGGCCGAAAACGGGCAACAGAAGAGCTTCGGCGATCGGAGGAAAAATACCGTGAGCTTGTGGAAAGGATCAATGATGTGCTCTACGCGGTCGATGCCGGTGGAACCATTACCTATTTGAGCCCACGGGTCGAGTCGGTTCTTGGCTATGCCCCCTCCGAACTCATCGGCAGTCCCTTTGCGCATCTCATTCACCCCGATGATCTGCCCGCGATTCTTGAGGCATTTAACGATGTGCTGCAGGGTCTGCATCGCCCGAGCGAGTACCGGTTGCGGGCAAAGAGCGGCGGATATCGCTGGATACGAACCTCCAGTCGGCTGGTTCGCGACGGGGATCGGGATGGCGGCCTGATCGGCGTTCTCACCGACATCACCGACCGAAAGCGGGCCGAAGACCAGCTAAAAAGCAGCGAACAGCTTCTCAACGAGATGGGGTCCATTGCCAAGATTGGCGGTTGGGAGCACGATCTGATCACCGGCAAGGCGACCTGGACAAAAGAGACCTACAAGATCGTGGGGATCGAATCCGGGCCTGTTCCGGGCCCCGAAGAGCATTTGGATTATTACCCGCCAGAGGACCGGGCGGTTCTTGAGAAAGCCTACCGACGGGCCATGGAAACCGGCGAACAGTTCGATCTGGAGCTGCGTGGTACCACGGCCAAAGGGCGGTTGTTTTGGTCGCGTGCCATTGGCCGACCCGAATTCAAGGACGGCAACTGCGTCAAAGTGAAAGGAATATTTCAGGATATCACCGAACAAAAAGAACTCAAAGAGCGTCTTCAACAAGCCCAGAAAATGGAATCCATAGGCACTTTGGCCGGCGGAATTGCCCATGACTTCAACAATATCCTGTTCCCTATCATCGGACTGTCCGAGCTGTTCCTGGAGGATTTGTCGCCCGGCAGCCTGGCGTATGACAACGTTCAAGAAATCCTTAAAGCCGGAAAAAGAGGAAGTGAGCTGGTCCAGCAGATTCTTGCCTTCAGCCGCCAGACCGAGCACAAGATGATGCCGGTTCGAGTTCAGCAGATATTGAAAGAGACCTTGGGGCTTGTTCGTTCGACCATTCCGTCAAATATCGAAATGACTCACGATATCCAAGTCGATTGTGGTCTGGTCATGGCAGACCCAACGCAATTGCACCAGATCGCCATGAACCTGCTGACCAACGCCTACCATGCCGTGGAGCCCACGGGTGGGGAAATAGCCGTCCAACTAAAGGAAACGGATGTGGTCGATGGGGTTCCGGCCGGCCGTTCCCTCGAACCGGGCACATATGCCATGCTGACGGTTTCCGACACCGGATCCGGTATTGATCCGGCCGTGCTCGATAAGATTTTCGAACCCTATTTCACGACAAAGGCGAAAGGGAAAGGGACGGGCCTCGGGCTTGCCGTTGTTTACGGAATTGTCAAAGAATACCGGGGCGACATCAAGGTTTTCAGCCAGGCGGGAAAGGGCGCGACGTTCAATGTCTATCTGCCTTTAATGCAAAAATACCCTGGCACGCCATCGGTCGAAAAGCCGGCGATCTATCAAACCGGCAATGAACGGGTTTTGTTGGTTGACGATGAAGAACCGATTGTGCGGCTTGAAAAACAAATGCTTGAACGTCTCGGTTACAAGGTGACATCCCGCGTCAGCAGCCTGGAGGCCTTGGAAGCCTTCCGGGCCAATCCGGATAGCTTTGATCTGGTTATTACGGACGTGACCATGCCGAATATGACCGGGGACCAGCTTGCCAGGGAATTGCTTTCCATCAAGCCGGGCCTGCCGGTTATCATTTGTACGGGGTTTAGCGAGCGGATAAGCCGGGACAAGGCCGCGGCCATTGGCATAAAGGGGTTCTTGATGAAACCGATTGTTAAATCCGATATGGCCCAAATGGTCCGGAACGTACTGGATGCGGGTCGAGCCGTCAGCGTCGATCCTGTAGAAGGCGGGGATGAGGCCAACGGCCCGACCCAGGCGTCATGATCCGGCAATCTGTTTTGGCGTTGCTCGACAGACTTTTTTCACGTGACCGATGACAGCCCTGGCTGCCAGGGCACCTTCGCCTACGGCCACGGCGATCTGAAGAAACCGCCCCACGCCGAATTTTTTCGCCTGGCGCACCCCGCGTTCGATGAGTTCCTTTCCGGTGAGCGGTTCAGGAAATCCGAAATAATTGTCGATGGTGTAGTCTCCGGCCACCTTGGGATCGCACCCCAGGATCCGGGTTTTCATGCCGGCCCTTCCCGCGTAGATGGCAGCCGAAAGCCCCGCCGGTCCCTGGCCGATGATCAGGATATCAACACGGTCCATAACTTTGCTCCTTGTATGGATCGCCCCGGGAGGACTTGGTGGGATGGGGCCATCCATTGATTTTGTATGGTTGCAGTTATCAATCTAACATGGATTGGCACTTTGGCAAGCTGCGGTCAAAGGGCGTTCGTTAGTTCTAAAATTGAGAATTGGCTATTGGAGATTAAGCCCTCCTATAGAGGGCCTCCTGAGGCCAACCGCTTAGCGGGTGACGCCTCACTTCGGATCCTCGTTATACCTCGACGGTAGGGCGAGCATTTCGATGAGTTCTTCTCTGGTAAAGAATTTCAGCGTTCCCGGGTCGTCTTCTTCGACCACGCTCTCCATGAGCGCCTTTTTCCGGCCGATGATTTCCGATATCCTCTCTTCGACGGTCTCCTCGGTGACCAGCTTGAAAACCTGGACCCCGCGTCGTTGTCCGATGCGGTGGACCCTGTCGGTGGCCTGGTCTTCCCGTGCGGCGTTCCACCAGCGGTCGTAATGGATGACCACCGAGGCGGCTATCAGATCGATGCCGGTGCCGCCGGCCATGAGGCTGCCGACAAAGACGCGACAGTCCGGATCGGTGTTGAAACGGTCGATGATCGCGCCCCGGTTACGGCTGGCGCCGGTGAGTACCGCGGCATCGATGCCGACGCTTTTCAAGTGCCTGGCAATGATGTTGATCATGGTCAGGTACTGGCTGTAGACCACGACCTTCTGGCCGCTCTCCAGGCTTTCCGTGAGCAGTTCCACAAAGAGCGACCACTTGCCGCTTCCATGGTTTTCATACCCTTCGGGATCGCCGAGGATCAGGGCCGGATGGTCACAGATCTGTTTCAGGCGGTTTAGCAGGGCGAAGATGTGGATATAGGGGACGGCCCCGTGGGGGATGCGAAGTTTGTCCAGGAGGCCCTGGCGCCGCTCTTCCAGGGCCTGGTTGTAGAGCCGGTGCTGGTCCGGCGCCAGGGTGCAGGTACGGATGTCTTCGATCTTGGCCGGCAGTTCTTCCAGGACCGAATTTTTCATTCGCCTTAAGACAAAGGGGGCAATGATCCGGCCGAGTTCTTTTCGGCAAAAGATATCGTTTTCTTCTTCGATAGGGCGCACGTAGCGTCGCGTGAAAAGCCCCTCGGATCCGAGGTAGCCCGGCATGACCAGGTCCATCAGCCCTTTGAGTTCCCGAACGCTGTTTTCGATGGGGGTGCCGGTCAGGCCGATTTTCATGTCGGCCTGAATGGCCGTGGCTGCCGCGTGGGCCTGGGTACCGGTATTTTTAAGATACTGGACCTCGTCGAAGACGGCCAGGGTAAAATCGATGTTGCCGAGTGCCTGGGCGTCCCGCCGCAAGATTCCGTATGAGGTCAGAAGGACCCGGCATTGGGCAAGCCGTTGTTCCAGGTCGCGGTCGCTTCCGTGGTAAATGCCGGTTTGAAGCCCCGGCGTGTGGGCCCGGATTTTTTTCTCCCAGTGGCTCAACACGGTGGTGGGGCATACCACGAGAAAGGCACCACGTTTTTCTTTTTCCAGGCAGGCCATCAGGGCCATGACCTGGTGGGTCTTGCCCAGGCCCATGTCGTCGCAAAGCAGCCCCCCAAAGCCGTTTGTGAAAAGATACCAAAGCCATTGGACCCCCAGAAGCTGGTAGGGCCGCAAGGGCGAGGTCCGGCCGGTAAGATCCGGAAGGAGGGCCGGTGAGGTCAAGTCGAACATCTGTTCGAGCCGCTTCCGGCGTTCGGGGCTGCCGGTGATTTTCGGGATACGGTCCACGGACGCCCGGATGCGAAGCAGATCCGCGAGGGAGGCCGTGAAGGTTTCAGATCGTTGTTCAGAAAGATTCAGGGCTGGAAAATCGGCCAGGGCGTCCAGGCCGTCCAGGTCTTGGCTTTGGCAGTCCACCCAACCGTCGGCGGTGGCGATGAATCGCTGGCCCTTGTTGCGGGCCTGGATGATCTCGGATAGGGGCACGCTCTGGGAGGCGAACCGGTAATGGACCGAAACCTCAATGCCTTTTGCATCCCATGACAAGGGTTCCATGTCCACCCGGTCCAGGGTGGCCAGCACCTTGAGGCCCTGAAGGCCGGCGTCGATCCGGTGCCTGCCGTTGTGCAGATCGTTGCCGAACGCTTCCACAAAGGCCGGAACCCGCGCCCGGTCAATGACCGTCATGATCGATCCCCGGTGTTGTTTCACCAGGTTGTCGGGCAGTTCCATATGGGTCAGCAGCCCCAGTTCCGGGATGTATTGCAGATCCCCATATTCGAATTTTTTCAGGTCTTTTCTGCCGAAAAAGGCGAAATCCCCGTTCTTCTGAACGACCCGGATCCGGGGCAACAGCTCCAGGTCCAGCTCTTTGTTGATCCGGACATCGAAGATCGCGTCCACCGGAACCGGTTCCGGGCAAAAGCCGTCGTCGGGGTCAAAGCGGTCCTTGAATTTGTCCAGAAAGCGGGCAACCCGTTTTCGGGGAATGATCAGGCGGAAGACAGGGCCGGTGCATTCATCCTGAACCAGGACGGTGAAGGCGCCGTCTTCCTCGTCGATTTGAGGCCGTAAAAAGAGGCCGGAAGGGCCGAACTCCCGGTATCCGTGATAGGCCAGGCGGAACCAAAAGCTTTGCTCAAAGGCCAGGCCGCGGGTCTTGTAACCGTGGTTGAGCATTTCCCGTTCGGTTGCGCTCAGGGTCAGCATGGTCAGTTCGTCCAGGACCTTGCCAGTATAGACCATGTCCGGATCTTCCGGTGGCGGACCGCAGCGCTGGATGAACCGAAGCCGGTCGGAACCATTGGACAGGTAGGTTGCCAGCGGAGCGCCTTTTGCGCCTTTGACGACCACCGCCGACTTTCCGTTGTTGAAAACTTTGTCCATTTGCACCGACGCCGGGGTTTCCGAACCGCCGTCTCCCATGAACTGAGCCAGGCGGCACCAGAAGCTGCTTTTCAGACCCGTTTCCGGATTGGCGCCGGGGATCCTGTCCTGGAGACTTTTTTGAAGGGCAGCCAACTGTTTCAAGTGAGGGCATGTCCGGCTTTTGCTTTGGCAGGTGCAATGCCGCTGGTCGGAGATGGACCCCGGTCGGATGACCATGGAGGCCACCCCCGGTCTTGGGTCGTCCGCTGAAGGGATCAGGGCATAGGCATTCCGGTGAAACTCCAACCGTTGGATGTCCGGGGGGGCGACCGATGCCGTTTTCGGTTCGGTGTTGTGTCTGTTTTTTCTCTGCGTCATTTTAGATTTAGACCTATACAGGGTCGTCTTTTCAGCTTGGAAGCCCGTTTCTCCGGGCCAGGGTTCCGGTCATTAGACGTCAACCGGTCCTGGCTGACTACTGAACGAGGGCCTGGACTGTCAAGAAAAAGGTGTGGTAGGGGGTGTTATGCCCTCTTCGCCTTCAGAACCGGTTAAAGCCCTGGCCCTGATCTCGGCGCCGTGGCCGCTCCACAGCCGGCCGTCGGTTCAGCTTGGCGTGCTTAAGGCCTACCTTCGACAGCAGTTTCCCAGTCTTCAGGTGGATGCCCATCACCTTTATCTCAGCGTGGCCCGGGAGGTTGGCTATAAGCTCTACGAACAGATATCGGCGCGGACCTGGCTGGCCGAATCCGTTTTTGCCGCCTTGCTCTTTCCGGATCGACACGGCGAAGCCAGAAAGCTGTTTGTAAGGGAATCCAGGGGACCCCGGCGCCTTGCGGGCGCCGACTTTGACCGGCTGGTCATCACTGTCGGTGAACTGGCCGAGCGCTGGCTCGATTCCGTCGACGGGTCGAGCTGGCTGCTTGCCGGTTTTTCCAACAGTCTCTGCCAATTCACCGCCACCCTCTATTTCATTCGTTGTCTCAAAAGACGATGGCCGGCCCTGCCCACGGTGCTGGGCGGTGCCGGGCTGGTCCCGGCCGCAGCTGACAGCCTGCGGGTCGCTTTCCCCGAAATCGATTTTGTGGTGAGCGGTGAGGGCGAAAGGCCCTTGGCCGCCCTGGTTGCCCACCTGCTCCAAGGCCGTCCGGCCAGTGCCGTGACGCCCGTGGCCGGGGTCAACGCGCCAGGTAGCGAATCGGACGGGGCGGGCTTTGACCAGATGCCGGACCTTGCCGACCTGCCCGTACCGGACTACGAAGACTATTTTGCCCTGCTGGGTACCTTTTCATCCAAGGACCGCTTTTTTCCAACTTTAGGGGTTGAAATGTCCCGGGGGTGCTGGTGGCGTGGCCGACATGCCGAAGACGGCCTGTCCGGGTGCCGTTTTTGCAACCTCAACCTTCAGTGGCAGGGGTATCGGTTCAAAGGGGCTGGCCAGGTGGTGGCCGAAGTGGCGGCCCTCACCCGGCGCCACCAGGTCCTGTCGGTGGCCTTCATGGACAATGTCCTTCCGCTCTCCGGGGGGCCGGAGACCTTTGGTGGTCTTGCCGCGCTGAAAATGGACTTGGCGCTCTTTGCCGAGATCCGGGCCACCACGGCTCGGGATGACCTGGAAATCATGCGGCGGGCCGGACTGCGCGAGGTTCAGATCGGCATCGAAGCCCTGAGCAGCCGGCTTCTTAAAAAGTTAAACAAGGGGACCCGGGCCATCGACAACCTGGAGATCATGCGCCATTGTCAGGAGTTGGGAATCGTCAACCGGTCCAACCTTCTCCTTGAGTTTCCGGGAAGCGATGCGGACGATGTGGCAGAAACCCTTCAAAACCTGACCTTTGCCACATGGTTTAAGCCCTTGCGGCCGGTTTCCTTCTGGCTGGGGTGCGGTTCGCCGGTGTGGCAGGCGCGCCGCGGTTACGGCATGCGGGCGGTATTCAACCACCCCAACTATGCGGCGATTTTTCCCGAAGGCCCCCTTCGAGGGCTTTGCCACATGATTCAGGCCTACCGTGGGGACCGCGGGCACCAGCGTGTTTTGTGGCGACCGGTACGCCGGGGGGTGGCCGAATGGAAAAGTCAGTACAATGCCCTTTCCGGCAACGGCCGGGAACAGCCGCTGAGCTATCGCGACGGCCGGGATTTCATCATCATTTACCAGCGCCGTGTCAACGCCGACCGGCTCAATCACCGATTGACAGGATTGTCTCGAAAGATATACCTCTATTGTCTGCATCATCGATCGGTGCCATCGATTCTTCAGAGGTTCGGGGGAATCGATGCGGGCCGGTTGATGCCTTTTTTAAGAGAGATGGTGGCAAAGCGGCTGATGTTCGAGGAAAACAGCCGGTATTTGAGCCTGGCCGTCAACAGTGGGGGAGCCCGTTCAATTTAGGCAAAAAATGGGCAGTATGATGAACGTGGCGGCCAGATGGACGATTGCTGGGGTGTTGGCCGGTCTTTTGCTGGCGGCTGCCCCGGTCGCTGCAGGCGAATCGCTGACGGTCTATTATTTTCACCGCCCGCCCTACTATGAGACAGACGAGGCCGGGCAGGCCGGCGGTTTTCTGGTAGAGATCACGCGACTGATCCTGAGCGAAGCCCAGGTTCCGTTCCAGTTTGAGGAAATGCCCCACAAGCGCATTCTCAGCCGGCTGAGGGAACATCGCCGGGTCAGCTCACCCGGGTGGTTCAAAACGCCGGAACGGCAGCGATTCGCCCGGTTCAGTCAGCCCATCTATCGCAACCGTCCGCTGTGCATCATCATCAACCGGCAGCTGGCCCCGCGGTTTGAAGAAGCACCGGAAATGGCCCGGATCCTGTCCAGTGACTTGACCCTGGGGGTGCTGGACGAGTTTTCCTATGGTTTGTGGGCTGACGGGCAGATGGCCCGCTTTAAACCGAAAACCTATCGTCTGGCCGGAAGCCAGGGCAGCCTTTTGGAAATGGTCCTTCGATCCCGCGTGGACTACATGCTCATTGCCATGGAAGAGGCCATGAACATTCTGGCCCGGAATGACCGGGCCGCGGTCATGGGACGGATCGTCCGCATTGCCGACGCCCCCGAGGGGAACCAACGCCCTATCATGTTCAGCCTGGGGGTCGATGAACAAACCGTTACAAAGATCGATTCGGCCATCGAGCGGGTCCGTGTCAGCGAACCATACGCCCGAATCGTCCGAGCCGCTGAAGGCCCGTGATTTCCCGTTGGTACCCAGTTCCATCTTTTTCTTTTCACCGTGAATGACGGACAGCCTTGGACTTATAATGAAATTAGCCCAACGATCCATATCTCGCGATCTGACCCTTGCCCTGGTTTTCGTCGTGCTGTTCGCATCCAGCCTGGCCATTGTCGTCAATTATCTGGTCTCGGCCCGAACCGCCAGCGATCAACTCGGCCAGAAAGCCGATGAGTACGCCTCATATCTGATGGACAGCCTCGAACTGCCCATCTGGCATGTGGACGGGGAAGGGGTGCGGAAAATTGCCCGGTCCTACTTCAACAACGAGCTGATCGCCCGGCTTCGAATTCAAGAGACAACGGGTACCGTGCTTTTCGATCAGACCAAGCCCGGCGAAAATGACCCGGCTGTAAGACGGGTGCGAAACGTGCGTCATAACGACCAGATCATCGGGCAGATCGAAATCGGACTGACGTCGCGGCTTTATGCGGAAAACAACCGCCGGCTGATCTGGTCCAGCATTCTAACCATGCTGGTAAGTATTTTCGTGTTGCTCGGCCTGACCGGTATTTTGCTTCGCGTGTTCCTGCGCAACCCCATCGACAGCTTGGTGGCCGGCATCGACCGGATCGCCCATGGAGACTATGAATACCGCTTTGACGGCGGCAAGCAGACGGAGATCGATGTGATCCTGTCACGATGCAATTTCATGGCCGATCAGGTACGGGCGCGGGAAAAGTCGTTAAATGAGTTGAACCGGCGGCTGGAAAAGGAGATTGCCGATCACAAAGAGGCTGAAAAGGCGCTGCGGGAAAGCGAAGAGAAGTACAGGCTGTTGGTGGAAAATGCCAGCGACGCCATCTTTATCGCCCAGGACGGTGTCATCAAGTTTTCCAATCCCAGGGCCGAGGCGCTGATCGGCTACACGGCCCATGAGTTGGGACAGATTCCCCTGGCCGACCTGGTCTACGAAGAGGATCGCGGTCTGATGCCGCGATGGTTTTCAGGTGACGACCTGTCCGCCACCTACACCTTCCGGGTGCTGACCCGGGAGGGCGAACAGATCTGGTCACAAGTCAACACCGTTCGTATTCAATGGGAGGGCCGCCCGGCTGTATTGAACTTTCTAAGGGACCTGTCTCAGGAGAGAAAGCTCGAAGATCAGCTCCAGCGCAGCCAGCGCATGGAGGCCATCGGGACCCTTGCCGGCGGTATCGCCCATGATTTCAACAATCTGCTTATGGGTATCCAGGGTCGAACGTCGCTGATGAGGATGGATTCACGGCCGGGTCAACCCCATCATGACCACCTGTTGGGCATCGAAGAGTACATTGTCAGCGCCACCGAGCTGACCCGCCAGTTGCTCGGTTTTGCCCGAGGCGGCAAGTACGAGGTCAAACCGACCGATCTTGCCGCCCTGGTGGAAAAGTCGGCCAGCATGTTCGGCCGGACCAAGAAGGAGGTCCATATCCACGGGAAGTATCCAAAAGGACTGTGGGCGGTCGAAGCCGACCAGGGCCAGATCGAGCAGGTACTGATGAACCTGTTCGTCAATGCCTGGCAGGCCATGCCGGGCGGCGGCGACCTTTACCTGGAAACCGAGAACGTGGTGGCCATGGACGCCTCCGAAGCCGAGGCCCGCCAGCTCAAGCCGGGGCGGTACGTGCGGATTACGGTGACCGACACCGGCGTCGGCATGGACCAGGCCACCCAGGCGCGTATCTTCGACCCCTTTTTCACCACCAAGGAGATGGGCCGGGGGACCGGGCTCGGCCTGGCATCGGTCTATGGCATCATCGCCAACCATGGCGGCAGCGTCAGCGTAACCAGCCAAAAAGGCGAGGGGAGCACATTTCAGATCTATCTGCCCGCTTCGGACAAGACGGTGGTGGAAGAGACCCCGGTTGCCAAAACCGTCGTCAGGGGGAGCGAGACCATTTTGTTGGCCGATGACGAGCCCATGGTTATCGATGTGGGCAGCAAGATGCTGGAGACCCTGGGATACCGGGCGATGATCGCCCAAGGCGGAGCCCAGGCCCTTGAGATCTACCAGCAGCATCAAGACGAGATTGATCTGGTGATTCTGGACATGATCATGCCGGATATGGGGGGTAGCGAGACCTTTGACCGGCTCAAGGCGATCAACCCCGGGGTCCGGGTTATCCTGTCCAGTGGATACAGCATCAACGGCAAGGCCACGAAAATTCTTGATCGGGGCTGCCAGGGGTTCATTCAAAAGCCCTACAATCTTGAGCAGTTGTCGAAAAAAATCCGCAGTGTGCTCGATCGCCAGTAGAAGCGTTTTGAGCCCGATTGAGACGCCGTATTGCCATCGGCAATCGGTTTTGTATGAATTGTCAAAATTCTGTTTTTACTGGCGGACCCGTCACGGGGTCTTGCTCCTATCTATTTTCCATCCATAAGCGGGGAAATCCCTTGACCGTGCTTGATATCTGATATATCAGATATCAAGTGACTCGCCGGTCCGGCACCCTGCCGGCCAACCCGGAATCGATGCGATGACGTTATAAGGAGGAATGGTATGGGAAAAATGAAGATGACCACTGAAGAGGCCTTTGTTAAAGTTCTCCAGATGCACGGAATCGAACACGCATTTGGTATTATCGGTTCGGCGATGATGCCGATTTCCGACCTGTTTCCCAAGGCAGGCATCACTTTCTGGGATTGCGGGCATGAAGGCAATGCCGGTATGATGGCCGACGGTTTCACCCGTGCCTCCGGCAAGATGTCGATGATGGTGGCCCAGAACGGCCCCGGCATCACCAACTTCGTTACCCCTGTGAAAACCGCCTTTTGGAACCATACCCCGCTTCTGCTGGTCACCCCCCAGGCGGCAAACCTGACCATGGGGCAGGGTGGTTTCCAGGAAATTCCACAGATGGCCGTGTTTGAGGACATGGTTGCCTATCAGGAAGAAGTGCTTCATCCGTCCCGCATCGCAGAGGTTTTAAACCGTGTGATCCTGCAGGCAAAACGTGCTTCCGCGCCCGCCCAGATCAATGTGCCCCGTGACTTCTGGACCCAGGTGATCGACATTGAACTGCCCGCCATTGTTGAGTTTGAACCCCCTGCCGGTGGCCAAGACGCCCTTAATCGTGCCGCGGAACTGCTGTCCAACGCAAAATTCCCCGTGATTTTAAATGGTGGCGGCGTGGTCATCGGTGGTGCCATCAAAGATTCCATGGCCCTTGCCGAACGTCTGGATGCCCCCGTGTGCTGCGGTTACCAGCACAATGATTCCTTTCCCGGAAGCCATCCCATGTACACCGGTACGCTTGGCTATAACGGATCAAAGGCCGCCATGCAGCTCATTGCCAAGGCAGATGTGGTACTGGCCCTTGGTACCCGCCTGAATCCTTTTTCCACCCTGCCCGGATACGGCATGGAGTACTGGCCCACCAATGCAAAAGTCATTCAGGTGGATATCAACCCCAATCGCATCGGCCTGACCAAAAAGGTGTCCGTGGGGATTGTGGGAGATGCCAAAAAAGTGGCCATCGCCATCCTGGCAAAACTTGCTGCCACAGCAGGGGATGCAGACCGTGAAACGCGCAAGGCCACCATTGCAAAAATCAAAGCGGACTGGGCAGTCGAACTGGCCGGCATGGATCATGAGAACGATGATCCCGGCACCACCTGGAACCAGCGGGCCCAGAAAGCCGATCCCGATAAAATCACCTCACGCATGGCATGGCGTGCCATTGTGGATGGACTGCCAAAAGAAGCCATCATTTCTTCAGATATTGGAAACAGCTGTGCCCTGGGTGCTGCCTACCCGACGTTTGAAGAAGGCCGCAAATACCTGGCACCGGGTATGTTCGGACCCTGTGGATACGGTTTCCCCGCCATCCTTGGTGCAAAAATAGCAAAACCCGATGCCCCGGTGGTGGGATTTGCCGGTGACGGTGCCTTTGGTATCTCCATGAACGAAATGACCGCCTGCGGCCGTGACGGTTGGCCTGCGATCACCATGATCATCTTCCGAAACTTCCACTGGGGCGCGGAAAAACGAAACAGCACCCTGTGGTACGACGACAACTTTGTGGGAACAGAACTCAATCGGGATGTTTCCTACGCGGATGTGGCCAAAGCCTGTGGTGTGAATGGGGTCCAGGTCTTTACCATGGAAGACGTCACAAAACAGCTTAAGATTGCCGTAAAAGCCCAGATGGAAGAAGGGAAGACCACCTTTATTGAAATCATGACCAACATGGAACTGGGCGACCCGTTCCGTCGCGATGCCATGAAAAAGCCGGTCTCGGTTGCCGGAATCGACAAGGCCGACATGCGTCCACAGAAAGGCGCATAAGCCATTTAATTCGAAGTGGGAATCCATGCCCTCAGGGCATGGTCAGAGTCAATTGGCGATGCCGTTCCATTTGTTGGCATTTCGAACTGGAATCGCAGTGTCGCAGCCCCTTCCAAAGGCAACCCAAAACCCGGTCCTGTGGGCCGGGATTCTTTACTTCTTTATTGATTGCTGGAGAAAAAAATGACTGATTTGAACCGCTACGATGTCGAAGACATAGTAAAGGGAGACCGGGAGTACCTCTGGCACCATATCAAACCCCACAAGGTCTTCCAGGACAGCGAACAGATGATCATCGTGGAAGGTGATGGCCTCACGGTTCGCGACATCCGGGGGCGTGAATACCTGGATGCCACTTCCGGCGGCGTCTGGGGGGTGGTGGTGGGCTACGGAAGAGAGTCCATCGCCCGGGCGGTCTATGAACAGCTCCGGTTGATGCCCTATTATGCCGGCTCTGTGGGAACCATTCCGGCCATCCGTTATGCGGCCAAGCTCATTGAACTGCTTCCGGGCATGGGAAAGGTCTTTTTTTCCAACAGCGGTTCGGAGGCCAATGAAAAGGCGTTCAAGATTGTGCGCCAGCTCTCCCACATCGATCCGGAGCGGCAGGGGAAATTCAAGGTCCTGTATCGGGACCGCGACTACCACGGGACCACCATCGGCGCCCTGAGCGCCTCCGGGCAGCAGGAACGCAAGCAGGATTTCGGGCCCCTTGCCGACGGGTTTGCCGGATTCCCCCATGCCCTTTGCTATCGCTGCGCCTTTGGAAAAACCTACCCGGGCTGCAACATCGAATGCGCGCGCTGCGTCGAGGAGGCCATCCTCAAAGAAGGGCCGGATACGGTGGGGGCTTGCATTGTCGAGCCCATAACCGCCGGGGGCGGCATCATTGTGCCCGTGCCGGAGTACTATCCGATCATACAGGAGATCTGCAGAAAATACGGGATCTACCTGATCCTCGACGAAGTGGTCTGCGGCTTCGGCCGGACCGGAACCGCCTGGGGATTTCAACACTACGATATGCAGCCGGACATGGTTACCATGGCCAAGGGTGTGGCCGCTTCCTATATGCCGCTGTCGGCCACCGTCGTCATAAACGAGATTTATGAGAAGTTTCTCTGCGATCCGGGCAGTCAGACCGAGCGGATGAACTACTTCCGGGACATCAGTACCTACGGGGGGTGCGCCGCTGCCATGACGGCGGCCCTTGAAACGGCCCGAATCATCGAGGATGAAAACCTGTTGGAAAACAGCCGGGTCGTCGGGGCCTATCTGCTCGAAAGCCTCCAGGCCCTGGCCGACCTGCCCATCGTTGGTGACGTGCGGGGCCGGGGACTGTTTTGCGGTGTGGAGTTTGTTCGGGACAAACGGACCAGGGAACCGATCAGTGAGGCTGAGATGGCCCGCCTCATGGCCCTTGTGGCCGCTGAAGGGGTTCTTGTTGGCCGGACCGCCAGCAGCCTGCCGGGAAACAACACCATCATGAACTTTGCGCCGGCCCTGGTGGCCACCAAAGATCAGATCGACCGGATCGTGGCGGCCGTCAAAACGGCCGCGGAAAACGTGTTCTGATACGGGAGCCTCCCATGACGATTCAGATCCAGTCCCTCAGAGAGCAGGTGTATCAATACTTTCGCGATGAAATGCAACAGGGCACCCTGGCGCCCGGGGCCACCATTAACCTCAACGCCATGAGCCGGGAACTGGGCGTCAGCAAGACACCCCTGCGCGACGCCCTGATCCAACTGGAGATCGAGGGGTTTGTCACCATTTTGCCCCGCCGCGGGGTCATGGTCCGGCGGCTGGCCCTGGAAGATGTCCGGGATTGTTACGGGATCATCGGGGCCTTGGAAGCCTCGGTGATTCGGTATGTCTTTGCTGCCATGGGGCCGGATGAGATTCTTCGGATGAAACAGCTCAACGAAGATCAGCGTAAGGCGTTTGCTCATGGCGAGCATCTTGTTTACTACCAGAAGAATCTCGATTTTCACGATGTCTTTCTCGCCCTTTCCCCCAATGCCACCCTGCTCAAAATTATCATTCCCATGAAGCAAAGACTTTATGATTTTCCCCGGCAGGCCTATGTGGCGGAATGGGAAATGCGCAACATGGATGATCACGACCGGTTCATCGCCATGATCGAAAGCGGTGACGTTGACGGCGCCGCACACCTCATGCAGCATGTCCACTGGTCCTATTCGGTTCAGGAAGATTTTATTCTTGAATTTTACAGGGCCGCGGAACTGAGGAATTCCATGGTCCGCGGCTGACCCTGACGATGCAACTTCAGGGTTGAGCTGAATCCGGGTGGGGTTTTTGGCGATTGCTACCGACACAGGGAAAACGCCTTTGCCCAAGAACCCCTTGAAGCGCTGATGAATCGGCCGGCCTGACCGGTTTGGACCCACATTTACAAAACGGGAAAAATCCGGTAAGTGGGTTTGAGCCTTGGGCGGGCCGCGGCGGCCCCTGCCCGGGGTGTATCAATTCCATATGAGGTGAATCCCATGGCAAAAGTCGGCATTATCGGCGGATCCGGTCTCGACGATCCGAAATTGATTCAAAACGCCCATGAGGTGGAAGCCCGGACCGACTATGGGGCTCCCTCGTCGCCCATGACGGTGGGCAGTATTGACGGGATTGAGGTGGTGGTGCTGGCCCGCCACGGGCGCCAGCATCAGTTCAGCCCCACCCAGGTGAACTTTCGGGCCAATATTTGCGCCCTCAAGGACCAGGGGGTTACCCACATCGTGGCCACCAGTGCCTGCGGCAGCTTGCGCCATGAGATCGGCCGAGGCGATTTCGTGGTGGTGGACCAGTTCATCGATTTTACCCGCAACCGGCAGAGCACTTTTTTCGACTCCTTCGAAAACGGCGCCGGCCACACCGCCATGGCCGAACCCTTTGATGCGGGGCTTCGCCGGATTCTGGTGAAAACGGCCCGGGATCTGGAATACCCCGCCCACGACGGCGGCACGATGATCACCATTGAAGGCCCCCGGTTTTCCACCGTGGCCGAGTCGAAGATGTTCCGTCTCTGGGGCGGCCACGTGATCAATATGTCCGTTGCCACCGAGGCGACGTTGGCCAACGAGGCGAAGATTCCCTATGCCTGCGTGGCCATGAGCACGGACTACGACTGCTGGAAGGCCGACGAGGCGCCGGTGTCGTGGGATGAGATTTTAAAGGTGTTTAACGAAAACGCCAGCAAGGTCAAGCGCCTGCTAGTTAAAGCCGTTCCCCGAATCAAGTGAGGGCCCCGACATGAACATCAAGGAAAAGATCCGCACCGTTCCCCATTGGCCCATCCAAGGGGTCATGTTCCGCGACATCACCACCCTTCTCCAGGATCCGGAGGCTTTTCGCTCCAGTTGCGACCAGTTCTACGAGCGCTACAAGGAGATGAACATCGACAAGGTGGTTGGCATCGACGCCCGGGGGTTTATCTTCGGGGCGGTACTGGCCTACCGGTTGGGCGTCGGCTTTATTCCGGTTCGAAAGAAGGGAAAACTGCCGCCGGAGACCATCAGCCAGGAGTACCAGCTCGAGTACGGTTCGGCTGTGGTGGAGATCAGTGAAAACGCCATCATCAAGGGGGAACGGATTCTGGTGGTGGACGATCTCATCGCCACAGGCGGCACCATCTATGCCGCCACCGAACTGGTCAAGCAGCTCGGCGGCGAGATCGTCGAATGCGCATTCATTGTGGAACTGCCCGACCTCAACGGCCGGGAGAAGATCAAGGACTATAAGATCTTTGCCCTGACCGAGTTCGAAGGCGAATAAAATCGCTGGCGCGATTTTATGGCATGGGGCTTCGCCCCATGGAACATGGATGATGCCCATCCGTCCGTTGACAGTCGGCATCCACGTTCTGTGGGCGTGATCAGAGCAACCTGGCTATGCCGACAAGTTTGAAATGCGCTAAAGTTTGAAATGCCTAAAATTTTAGGCACTTCAAACTTCAAGTATCCAAAGACACCCCCTTCCAGACCAAACCAAATCCTGGTTCTTTGGGCCGGGATTCTTTACTTGGATAATGACCAAGGATCATTCTTATCACAGGCGGCCTGAACGCCACCCCGAATTGACCTTTGGGTCGAATTCGCATAACCTCTTTCTATACCTTCACTTAGCTGTTCCATCCATGCAGGCGGTATTGATGCCGTGATGAATTTGAGAAAGCACCGGATTTGGCTTCTGCTGGTTTGGGGGGTGCTTTGCTGGTTGTCGACGCCATCGGCTGCCAGAGCCACCGATACCTACGCCCGGCGTACCGGCAAGGGGTGCATCTTCTGTCATCGGGAGAGCACCGGAGGCCAGCTTCGCACGGCCGGTTTTGCCTACATTCGAAACGGATACCGCTATCCGGTCAGCCTATCGGTGCTGGCCAAGGCCGAATCCCTTCAGGGACCGGTACACAAAACCCTGCGGTTTATCGTCGGCTACCTCCATCTGACCGCGGCCGTGATTTTCTTCGGCGCCATCTTCTATATTCATATCTTCATCCGCCCCACCCGGTTGACCGGGGGGCTGCCCAAGGCCGAGCGGATGCTGGGTCTGACCTGCATGGCGGTGCTGACCGCCACGGGCGCCTACCTGACCTGGGCGCGGATCGATCGATGGGAGCAGTTCATTGACAACGGCTTCGGTCTGATGCTCACGGTTAAGCTTTGCCTCTTTGCCCTGATGGTCGCCATCGGTTTGGCCGCCGTGACCGTGGTTCACCGCAAGATGCGCCGGGCAGCCGGTCCGGTTGCGGCCACCGGCGACGACGGGACGCTGACCCCAGGCGCCCTGGCTGCCCATGACGGTATTGACGGGCGCCCGGCCCATATCGCCCATGACGGCAGGGTCTACGACGTTTCGGCCAGCGGCCGATGGACGGCCGGCCGGCATTTCGGCAAACACCAGGCCGGCAACAACCTGACCGATGCCTTGGCCGGTGCGCCCCACGGCGCGGAGGTCCTGGAAAAAATCCCGTGTCTCGGGCCTCTGGTCCCCGGCGTTCCGGCCCGTTCCCATGCGCCTCGAATCCAGCGGGTCTTTGTCTGGATGGCTTACACCAACCTGGTGCTGATCTTTCTCATCCTGGGCTGTATTGCCGTGTGGCGGTGGGATTTTCCCATTCAACTGCTGCCCGAACAGCGGGCGGAAGTACTGGTGGGGCAAACCTGCGTGACCTGCCACCGGCAAAAGAGTCCGGCCATCGTTGCTGACTGGCAAAACAGCGCCCACGGCCGGCTCGACGTGGACTGCTACAAGTGTCATCGTGCCAACACCGACGAAACCATCCTCAAAAGCCACCTGGTTCACACCCCGTCACCCATATCGTCGGTGGTCAGCCCCATTAACTGTGGTGGCTGCCACCCGAGGGAGGTCGAGGAGTTTGGCCGAAGCAAGCATGCCAATACCCATGAGATCATGCAGCAAATCGACTACTGGCTGCGTGACGGGATGAACAACGCCGTGGAGCGGACCACCGGATGCTTTGCCTGCCACGGCACCCGGGTCGACGTCGTCGACGGCAAACCGGTTGCCGGCTGGCCCAACGTGGGGATCGGGCGGCTTAATCCCGACGGCAGCAAGGGGAGCTGCAGCAGTTGCCACACCCGTCATCGGTTTTCCGTGGAAGAGGCCCGGCGCCCCGAGGCCTGCGACCAGTGCCACCTGGGTCCGGACCACCCCCAGATCGAAATCTACAACGAGTCCAAACACGGTACCCTCTACCATGCCGAAGGGGATCGCTGGCAGTTTGACCCGGCAGACCGGCGCTGGACTGCCGGGCGTGATTTTCGGGCGCCGACCTGTGCTGGCTGCCACATGTCGGCGGCCGGAACGGCGGTTCCCCGCTCCCATGACGTGACCGAACGCCTGGCCTGGGAACTCCAGTCGCCGCTGACCATCCACCCCTCGGACTTTAAGCCCATGCCGGCGGCCACGGACTGGCAGAAGGAAAGAGAAAAGATGACAACGGTCTGCCGCCAGTGCCATGCTCAAAGCTGGGCCGTCGCCCACTTTGCCAATTTCGATGCGGCCGTGGCCCTGTACAACGACACCTACTACCGGCCGGCCAAAGCCCGGATGGACGGGCTTTATGCGGCAGGCACCCTTTCGGCCGAGCGCTATTTTGACGAACCGCTGGAGTGGGAATTCTACGAACTGTGGCATCACGAGGGGCGCCGTGCCCGCATGGGCGCGGCCATGATGGCGCCGGATTATGCCTGGTGGCACGGGTTTTACGAACTGAAACACCGCTTCAACCGGTTCTTTGACGAAGCCCGGGACCTTGAGGAACAGGGTCCGGGGCCAACCTGGCTGAATTTTCCCGGAAGGAACCAACTCCCGCCGCAAGCCAAAACACCCTGAGGCCCGTCGTTTGGCCTCTTTTCGTTGCCGACGGCAACTCCTGGACGATAGGCCCGGAATCCCCCCCCCCGACACGCTGATGCATTTGTAAAAAATCGTGGCCCAGCGGACCAGGCTTTGGTTTGCCCCTGGAAGGG
>JAEINQ010000026.1 GCA_016342285.1 Desulfobacterales bacterium | reverse complement strand
GGGGTTACGGGCGCTTGGCGACGAGTTTTTCGGGCCGCGAGAAGGCACCCTCCTGGCCTCCCACACGAAATAGCGAGAAACCAATAGTTTCCATCCATAAATGGCCTTTTTGCCCAATCTTCCGACTTCGCTCTTCGAGCTTCGACGGGACAGGCGGCGTCAATCGGCGCCATCGCTTGTGCGGCGTAGCGCGCCACGCCTCCGTGCAATGACTTGATTGTCTTGACCTTGGACAAAAAATCACATTTATGAAATTGTAAACACCGCTGGGTGCCAAAACCGATTCGCGGATGGAAAGGAATGAAAAAACACCAACAGCGGTTCATCACAGACTCACACCCCGGCTGTTGCGGAACTTTCAATTGACAGGAAAAGGTCGCCCGTATAGAGATCAATATGAGATATAACCCAGAACGGGCGCCTTAAACCGTCGGCCAGCGCTGCCCGGCGGTTTGGGCTCCCCCCTACGGTCATCACCGGCTTTGCCGGCTGGAGGAGAAATGGGTGGCGGCTACATGGGCAAGGTGCTGTGGGTCGACCTGACCCGCGGCGAGATGCACGAAGAGCGGATCCCCGACCACATCTATGCCGATTTCCTGGGTGGCATCGGTCTGGCGGCACGCCTGCTCTACGATCGTATTCCGCCCGGCGCCGATCCTCTGGGGCCGGAGAACGTTCTCGGCTTTGTGGCCGGTCTGCTCACCGGGGCCGGCACCCTGTTCACCGGCCGGTGGATGGCGGTGGGCAAATCCCCCCTGACCGGCGGATGGGGGGACGCCAACTGCGGCGGCAACTTCGCCCCGGCCATCAAGCGATGCGGATTTGACGGAATCTTTTTTTCAGGTATCAGCCCTCACCCGGTCTATCTGACCGTAGACAGGGGAGAGGCCGTTTTGAACGATGCTGCAGCGGTCTGGGGCATGGACACCTACCAGACCCATGACCACCTTGTCCAGGCCACGAACATCAGCCGTCCCCGCATCGCCTGCATCGGGCCGGCCGGGGAAAACCGTTCCCTGATTGCCGGCATCTGCAACGACAAGGGTCGGCTGGCGGCCCGCTCCGGCCTGGGGGCGGTCATGGGCGCCAAGCGGCTCAAGGCCGTGGTGCTGGGCGGGGCACTGAGGGTGCCGGTCTGCGACCGGGACAAAGTTCGCACCCTCACCCTGGCCTGCAACGAAGCTGTTTCCTTTCAACCGCCCTTTGTCCCCGGTGAGATGACGCCCCATCTGGGCGCCCTCATGCGGGTTTTGCCGGCCCAGTTCGCCACCGACGGCATGCTCTACAAGATCCTGCTGCGAAAGTGGGGAACGGTGAGCATGAACCAGATGTCCATTGAGATGGGCGATGCCCCCATCAAGAACTGGAAAGGCTCCAACGAAGATTTTGGCCCCGAGCACTCCGCAGCCATCAATCCGGACGTTTTTTCCGACGCCACCATCGCCAAGTACCATTGCCATGCCTGCCCCCTGGGGTGCGGCGGAATTGTGGTCAAGAACGAGCTCGGCGAAACCCACCGGCCCGAATACGAGACGGTGCTGGCCCTGGGCGGGTTGTGCATGAACGCCGATGCCGAGAGCATCTTCGTATTGAACGACCTGCTCAACCGGGCCGGCATGGACACCATATCGGCGGGCGGCACCGTGGCTTTTGCCATGGAATGCTTTGAAACGGGGAAGATCACGCGGGAGGATACCGGCGGCATCGACCTGACCTGGGGCAACAGCGCCGGCATCGTCGCCCTGGTGAAAAAGATGATCCATCGGGAGGGGATCGGGGACCTGCTGGCCGACGGGGTCAAACAGGCTGCCGGGAAGATCGGGCGCGGTTCGGACCGCTTCGCCATTCACGCCGGGGGCCAGGAACTGGCCATGCACGACGGCCGCTTCGATCCGGGGTTTGCCGTTCACTACACGGTGGAGCCGAGCCCCGGGCGCCATACCGTCGGTTCCCAGCTCTACTACGAGATGTTCCAGCTCTGGCGAAAAGTGCCGGGATTGCCCGATCGCAACTTTCTCTACCTCAAAGGGAGCAAGTACGTCCCGGACGAAGAAAAAGCGCGTGCCGCCGTTGCCTGCAGCCGATTCATGAACGTACTCAACGCGGCTGGCGGCTGCCTGTTCGGCGCGTTTATGGGGGTTCACCGGCTGCCGGTTTTTGAATGGCTCAACGCCGTCACCGGCTGGAACCGGCTGCCGGAAGATTACATGGCCATAGGCGGGCGAATTCAAACCCTGCGCCAGGCCTTTAACGTCCGCCACGGCATCGACCCATCCCAGGTAAAGATGAGCAACCGGGCCCTGGGCCGCCCCCCCATGATCCATGGCGCCAATCGCGGCCGAAGCGTGCCCATCGAAGCGATGCGGCGCGATTACTGGCGCCAGTTCGGGTGGGACGACAAGACCGGCCGGCCCTTGCCCGAAAACATGCCGAAAATTAAGGGAAAGACCTGATGGCCTTTACCATCACGGACAAATGCGTGGGGTGCGCGGTCTGCACCAAGATCTGTCCCACGGGTGCCATTTCCGGGAAACGGAACAAAAAACACCGCGTTGAGGCGCTACGATGCATCGACTGCGGGGCCTGCGGACGGATCTGTCCCCATGAGGCCATCCTTGACGCGGACAAAAAACCCTGCCAGCGGATCCGGTTTCGAAAGAACTGGGAAAAACCGGTCATCGACCGGAAAAAATGTATCTCGTGCAACATCTGCATCGATGCCTGCCCGGTGCGCTGCCTGTCCAAAACCTTCACCCCCGAACCCGTGGACAAAGCGGTCTATCCCGAACTGGTCCGCGACCGGGACTGCATTGCCTGCGGCATCTGCGCCACGGACTGTCCCGTGGGGGCCATCGTCATGAAAGCCCCTGTTGAATGAAATGCCATGGGCTTTGAACCAATAAAAATAGGCCACCCGAAAGTGGCCTAAGTTATTGTTTTTTGGCGGAGAGACAGGGATTCGAACCCTGGGTGGAAGTTTCCCCCCACACTCGCTTAGCAGGCGAGCGCCTTCAGCCGACTCGGCCATCTCTCCGTTGGTGGTGCCGGCCCTCTTCAAAGGGGCCGAATCCGGGTGTGCATTCCGGTTTCTGGCGGAGGGAGTAGGATTCGAACCCACGGAGCTTTCGCTCAACGGTTTTCAAGACCGCCGCCTTCAACCACTCGGCCATCCCTCCTATCCCGGAAGAAATCCAGTTACCATATTTGCCGACAGCAGGTCAATACCCAAAGGACGGTCGGCTGCTGCCAGGGCGCCGAGGGCATCGACTGATTATCTCTGATCGTGGTTTCATGGCATGAGCCGCTCCCAAGGGCCGATGAAGCCCATTGACGGTTGTATGACCGGGGATTAAAAGAACAGCCATTGATTTTTGATTGTTGACAGGGCCAGCAAAGTATGATTTCCCCCCAAGAAATCGCACCAAAAGACAACGGGGCATCGGGCGGAATCACCGTCGACAGCCACAGCACAAGGAGATTCGGCATGAAACAGAAATTCAGCATTTTAAAGGGCGAGACCGTCAACCAGATGATGATTCAGGAATATGCCGAACTGGACAAGGAGATCCTGTCGCTTCTTTGCAAGGAAACTTACGAAGAGGAGACGGTGCAGGCGGCCCTGGCCCAAAATGATGATGCCCTGATCGCGGTGCTAAGGACCCGTAATCTGTACCCCACCCGTTTCGCCGTTGAGAAAATATCCGAGGGGGTTGCCCGGTATTTTAAGTCTGGCGGGCCCGTCGATGTGCACATCGACGACTCCGAATGCCTTTCCAAAAAGGAAAAGGCCTGCGTCGCCGTTATTGAGGACATGGGCGAAGGGTCGACGGAAATCGATGACCTGCTCACCGATGACGATGCCATCGAAGAGACCTACGGCGAAGAGATCGACATCGACAAGATCAACACCTCCATCAAGATTGCCGACGACGATGCGGTGGACATTGACGACGATCTTTGAGGCTTTGGTGACGCCGCCGGACCCGATGTATGGCGATTCGGGTCCGGTCCCCTCCACACCCCATAACCGCGACCTGTGACTTTTCGGTTGACTTATTCTGCAGAAATTCTTAATACATGCCATTCATAAACCGGCTTCAGCAATTTATTTCAACTCAACAAAAACGTTTCGCCACCTTGTCAGTCTCTCGGTGACCGGCCTTCTCAATGCAAGTCCGTGCACACCGGAGTGCATATTCATGTCACAAAACGGCTGAATTTCATGCTACCCTAATCGCATCAAGGAGGTGCCAATGGAGAAGAAAAAATCGGCATTTTACGAAAGGCTGGAAAGTAAGGGAGTCTCGCGAAGGGACTTCATGAAGTACTGTACGGCCTTGACGGCAACCATGGGACTTTCGTCCTCGTTCGTGCCCAAGGTGGCCGATGTTTTTGCCGCACCGGCTCAGCGGCCGCCCGTGGTATGGCTTCACTTCGGTGAATGCACCGGCTGCAGCGAGGCGCTGCTGAGGTCCCAGTACCCCTTCATTGACGAACTGGTGTTGGAAGTCCTCTCGATTGAATACCATGAAACCATCATGGCTGCTGCCGGTTACCAGGCTGAAGAAAACCTGCACAATGCAGTGAAAAAGTACGCCGGCAAGTTTATCTGCGTGGTGGAAGGCTCTGTTGCCACCAAGTTTAACGGCGGCTATGGGAAGGTCGCCGGCAAGTCTTTCCTGCAGATCGCAAAGGAAGTGGTGCCCAAGGCAGCGGCCACCATCGCCATCGGTACCTGCGCGGCCTTTGGCGGCATTCCCGCGGCCAAGCCCAATCCGGGCGGGTACATGGGTGTCGGTGAAGCCATCGGCGTCAAGACGTTGAACCTTCCAGGTTGCCCGCCCAACCCCATCAACCTTGTGGGCACCGTGGTTAATTACCTGCTGCTGGGCAAACTGCCGGCCTTAGACGACAAGGGCCGCCCCCTGTTTGCCTACGGAAAGACCATCCACGACCAATGTCCCAGACGTGCCCATTTTGAGAACGATGAATTCGTAACGGAGTTTGGATCCGAAGAAGCCGCCATGGGCTATTGCCTGTACAAGATGGGCTGCCGCGGCCCCGAGACCTACAACAACTGCCCCATTGCCAAGTTCAACGAGGGCACCAGTTGGCCTGTGGAAGCGGGTCATCCCTGCATCGGGTGCAGTGAACCGAATTTCTGGGATACCATGACGCCGTTTTACGAAGAGATGTAAGAGAATCGCTTTCAAAAATTTCTTTTCATGAAGAAGAGAGGAGATACAATGGGCAATAGAATCGTCGTTGATCCGATTACCAGAATCGAAGGCCACCTTCGAATCGAAGTCGAGGTGGAGGGAGGCAAGGTAAAAAATGCCTGGAGCTCGGGAACCATGTTCCGAGGCATCGAAATGATGCTTCAGGGTCGTGACCCGAGAGACGCCCACCATTTTGTGCAGCGCTCCTGCGGCGTCTGTACCTATGTACACGCTGTCTCATCGGTCCGAGCCGTCGAGGATGCCGTTGGCGTCAAGATTCCGGACAATGCGCGCATCATCCGCAACCTGCTCCACGGTGCCCAGTTTCAGCATGACCACATCGTTCATTTCTATCACCTGCATGCACTGGACTGGGTCGATATCGTCAGTGCCCTGTCTGCTGATCCCGTAAAAACCGCAGCCCTGTCCGACAACGTCTCCAACGCCAAGACCGGTGGTGCCTCCTATTTCAGGCAGGTCCAGCAGCGGATCAAGACCTTTGTGGACAGTGGCCAGCTCGGCCCCTTTGCCAATGCTTATTGGGGCCATTCGGCTTACAAACTGCCGCCCGAAGCCAACCTCATGGCCACGGCCCATTATCTTGAGGCGTTGCGTCTTCAGGCCAAGGCCGCCCGCATGCACGCCATTTTCGGTGGTAAAAATCCCCATCCCCAGTCTCTGGTGGTGGGTGGCATCACATCGGTACGTGACCTGACCCCGGACCGCCTGGCCGAATTCCTCTATATCACCAAAGAAACCCAGGAATTTATCAAGGACGTCTACATTCCCGATCTGTTGGCCGTGGCCTCCTTCTACAAGGACTGGGGCGCCATCGGCGGCACCACCAACTTTCTGGCCTACGGCGAATTTCCGGAAAGCGCCGATGAACCGGGCAGTCTCTACATGCCGCGCGGCACCGTTATGAAACGCAACCTGGGCAGTGTGGGCATGGTCGATCAGGCCAAGATCACCGAAAGCGTGGCCCGCTCCTACTACGAAAAGAGCGATTCCAAGCATCCGTGGAAGGGCGAGACCAAGCCGATTCAGGAAGATCCGTCCTACCGTCCCGGCGGCGACTACTCCTGGAGCAAGGCCCCGCGTTACGATGGCGCCTCCTGCGAGGTCGGCCCCCTGTCCCGGGTCCTGGTGGCTTATGCCAAGGGGCACAAGGATATCGTTCCTTTGGTGAACAGCACCTTGAAAAAACTCGGCGTGCCCGCTGCTGCCCTGTTCTCCACCCTGGGCCGGACCGCGGCCCGCGGTCTGGAGACCGTGGCCATCGGGGATCGCATGGGCGCCTGGATGAACGAACTCATCGGCAATCTCAAAGCCGGCAACACCAAGACCTACCAGAAATGGGATTTTCCCAAATCGGGTCAGGGTGCCGGCCTCAATGACGTGCCTCGTGGTGCCCTCGGGCACTGGTGCGTCATCGAAGGCAACAAGATCAAGAATTACCAGTATGTGGTTCCCTCCACCTGGAACCTGGGCCCCAGAGACGAAAAAGGGCAGCTCAGTGCCGTGGAAGAGGCCCTTATCGGCACCCCCATCGCCGATCCCAAGAAGCCTTTGGAGGTTTTGCGAACGGTCCACAGTTACGACCCCTGTCTTGCCTGTGCCGTTCACGTGATCGATCCGGATACCAATGAGGTCTACAAGATCAAGGCCCTGTAACATGTCAAACACACCGCCGCCGCCTTTGGGCGGCGGCGGTGCTCTCCTCCCTTTTGCCGCCACGTGTCCACGATCCCTGGCTTTACGAATGTTGGTTTCGTCCGTGGCCTTTGCCAGCGGCCCGAATCTTGAACAGCTCTGCCCTTGCGAATCCAAGGCATCGGTGTTACAAAAACGTTGACTCGGAGGCAAGCTTGACGGCCCCCGAGCTGTGAGGGGATTTGCGTTTGACCGGCTGTTGTTGAACCATCGTCAGGATACGGATATCGAATGAAACCAACGGATGACAAGACCATTATGATTATCGGTGTCGGCTGCGTGCTCCTTTCCGACGAGGGATTCGGTGTTCACGTGGCTCAGAAGATAGAACAGCTTTATGACTTTTCCGCCAATGTGACCGTGGTCGACGGCGGCGTGCTGGGCGTGAACCTTCTGGGCGTGATCTCCAAACCCGATCACCTTATCGTGGTGGATGTCATCCGCAACGGCAGCGCACCCGGAACCCTTTACCGGCTGACTGGCAAAGATCTTCCCGAGCGGATTCGGGCCAAGAATTCCCTGCACCAGGTCGACTTTCTCGAAGCCCTGACCCTTTGCCATGCACTGGATCATGTGCCCGAAACGGTCATTGTGGGGGTGGAGCCCGAGGATATGGAAACCCTGAGTACCGAACTGACGCCCACGACCGCCACACGGGTCGATGATGTGATTGACATGGTTCTGGCCGAAATCGACCGGCTTGGGGCCACTTATACAAAAGGAACTTCGGAATATGTGCCTGGCTATCCCTTCCACGATCGTTGCCATTGATGGCGACATGGGTACCATAGATGTCGAGGGCGTGCGTCGGGAGGCCAGTTTACTTCTTCTGGAAGACGCTGCCGTGGGTGACTGGGTGATCGTTCATGCCGGTTTTGCCATTCAGAAACTCGACGAGGCCGCAGCTAGGGAATCCCTTCAATATCTGCGAGAAGCGGTGGCCATGACCGATGCCCAGGCCCGGCGCGACCCGGCGACCGACGTGCAGGAATGATCCCCCCATGACCGGTGCCAAAGACGCCTTGGAAGCCAGGCGGGTGGAGATCAACGGCATTGTGCAAGGGGTGGGTTTCCGGCCATTCGTGTTTTCCCTGGCGCGGAAACATCGGCTTTGCGGCGAGGTGGCCAATACCGCCGACGGGGTTTGGGTGCACGTTCAGGGCGATTCCCGGGCCCTGGACCGGTTTGTCGATGAAATCCCCAAAAAATGCCCGCCCCTGGCCCAGATCACGCATTTGGTGACAACCCCCCGGCCAGCCGGTCCTTATCCGGACTTCACTATTTCCCCAAGTCGGACCGCTCAGGGCCACACCACCCTGATCTCGCCGGATGTCTCTGTCTGTGCCGACTGCCTGGGGGAGTTATTCGATCCCGGCGATCGCCGATACCGCTACCCTTTTATCAACTGCACCAACTGCGGTCCGCGTTACACCATCATCGACGACATTCCCTACGACCGGCCCTATACCTCCATGCGGCACTTTACCATGTGCCCCCAGTGCCAGGCCGAATACGACGATCCCTGCGACCGCCGGTTCCATGCCCAGCCCAACGCCTGTCCGGCTTGCGGCCCGCAGGTGCAGCTTTGCGATACCAACGGCGACATGGTGGATTGCGTCGACCCCATCGGCCGCGCTGCCGAGCTGGTCAGGCAAGGAAAAGTGTTGGCTGTCAAGGGTCTGGGGGGATTTCACCTGGCCGTGGACGCCGAAAACGACGCGGCGGTCGAATGCCTGCGGGAGCGAAAAGGGCGGGAGGAAAAACCCTTTGCCCTCATGGCCGCCGATTTGGAGCGGATCGGCCGGTTTGCCGAAGTGGGCGATGCGGAGGCCGCCATTCTGACCACGATTCAACGGCCCATTGTGTTGTTACGCCAGAAGCCGGGCCAACGGATCTCCGGCCGGGTAGCACCGGGAAACCGTTATTTTGGCGTCATGCTCCCCTACGCGCCCCTTCATTACCTGTTGCTGGAAGGTGATTTTGCGGCTCTGGTCATGACCAGCGGCAATCTGAGCGAAGAGCCGATCTGTATCGACAATGCCGAGGCCTTCGAGCGCCTGGCGGGGATCGCCGACGCCTTTCTGGTCCACAACCGGGATATCTATCTTCGCAGTGACGACACCATTGTCCGCCATGTGGCCGGCACCATGAGACAGATTCGGCGATCCCGCGGGTTTGTGCCGGTGCCTCTTTTTTTGCGCGAGAGCCAGCCATCGGTGCTGGCCTGCGGGGCCGAACTGAAGAATACCGTTTGCCTGACCCGGGAAGACCGGGCTTTTGTGAGCCAGCACATCGGCGACCTGGAGAACACCGCGGCCCTGGATTTTTTCGAACTTACCGTGGCCCACATGCAGCGGATTTTAAACGTGACGCCCGAGATCGTTGCCTGCGATCTGCATCCGGACTACCTGAGCACCCGGTATGCCGAAACCCTCGATTTAAAGCGGATCGCCGTTCAGCATCATCATGCCCATATCATCTCCTGCCTGGCGGAAAACCGCGCCGACGGCGCGGTCATCGGCCTGGCCTTTGACGGCACCGGTTACGGCACGGACGGCACGGTCTGGGGCGGCGAGGTGCTTTTGGCCGACGCCGCGCAATTTTCCCGTGTGGCCCATCTGGAGACGCTCCCCATGCCAGGCAGTGCCGCGGCCATTCGCCAGCCATGGCGCATGGCGGTGAGCAGCCTCTACCATGTCTATGGCAACGATTTTTTCGGGCTGGATCTGCCCTTTTTGCGGCAGATAGATGACCGAAAAATCCGAATCGTCACCGACATGATGCGTACCGGCTTAAATTCACCGTTGACGTCAAGCCTGGGACGGCTTTTCGATGCCGTGGCCGCCCTGTGCGGTATTCGGGAGAGAGTCTCTTTTGAGGGTCAGGCGGCCATGGAACTGGAAATGATGGCCGCTGGCCAGGCCTGTGGCATTTATGATTTCGAGTGGGGTAACGGCGCGGACCGGCCCATTTTTCTGGCACCGATCATTTCCGGTGTGGTGGCCGACATTCAGTGCCGCCGGCCCCTGCCCGAGATCAGCCGGCGCTTTCACGACACCCTGATCGTGCTTTTCACCCGGCTCTGTGTGGAGCTGCGGGCTGAACACGGTCTGGACCGGGTAGCGCTGAGCGGCGGGGTCTTTCAAAACGCCATCCTGTTGACGGGGATGATTCATTCGCTGGAAAAAGAAGGGTTCGATGTCTTGAGCCATCGCCTGGTTCCGGCCAACGACGGCGGCATCGCCTTGGGCCAGGCCGTGGCAGCTGCGGCCATGGCGGCGCGATAAGCGGTCCTGGTGTTTGAATAGTCAAACGGCACAAGGCGGAATCCACAGGGCTCTGCGCGCGAAGCCAGGGTGGCAATCCGATGGCGGCTCTGACACGGTCTGAACGGATTAGCGCGTGTTATCCAAAATAGTATAAAAACAGATCGATAGAAACGGACAGCAGCCATGCCATCGAAACATGTTGACGCCTACCGGGACGGGGGACTTGCCGGACAACTCATTGATCAAATTAAACACACCAGCCGAAGGCCGGTCCGGCTCATGGAGGTCTGCGGCACCCACACCGTTTCCATTTTCAGGGCCGGCATCCGCACGGTCCTTCCCGAGACCATCTCTTTGCTTTCCGGGCCCGGTTGTCCGGTCTGTGTCACCGACCAGCGGGAGATCGACGCGTTCATCGCCCTGTCCCGGATCGAGGATGTCATTGTCGCCACCTTCGGGGACCTCATGCGGGTGCCCGGAACCGAATCGAGCTTGCTCAATGAGCGTTCCGAGGGGCGGGATGTCCGCATGGTCTATTCCACCATGGATGCCCTGGCCCTGGCCAGGCAACATCCGGACAAGAACGTGGTCTTTCTCGGGGTGGGGTTCGAAACCACCGCTCCTACGGTGGCGGCAGCCATCGCCACCGCAGCCCGGTCGGAGATGGCGAACTTTTCCGTCTACAGTGCCCACAAGGTGGTGCCCCCGGCCCTTTGCGCCCTCATGGATACACCGGGCGTGCGTATCGACGGGTTTCTGCTTCCCGGCCACGTATCGGTGATCATCGGCACCGAAGCCTACCGACCCTTTGTCGATGCCTACCGGATTCCCTGTACGGTGGCCGGGTTTGAGCCGGTGGATATCCTGCAGGGGGTGGCCCGGCTGGTGGCATTGATCGAGGCCGACGAGGTCGCCCTGGAAAACACCTATGCCCGGGCGGTAAGCGCCGAAGGAAATACCCGTGCCCGGGAGGTGCTTGATTCGGTTTTTGAGACGGCCGATGCTGCCTGGCGGGGCATCGGCACCATTGCCGGAAGCGGGTTGCGGATTCGCGACGAATTTTCAGGCTTTGACGCTGCCCGGCGGTTCGATCTGATCCTGCCCGAATCGGTTGACCCAAAGGGGTGCGCCTGCGGGGAGATCCTCACCGGCATCAAAACGCCGCCGGAGTGTCCCCTGTTTCGAAAACGGTGCACCCCCATGGACCCGGTCGGCCCCTGCATGGTTTCCAGCGAAGGGACCTGCGCGGCCTATTACCGATATCACCCGGACGGGGCTGATGGCGACGGTTGACCGGCAGTGCACTGCGTTGCATCAACCCTGATGGCCGCGTAAAAATCCAAACGTTACCAGGCACAAGGGGCCGAGCAAAATGGTCCCCAATCCATAGTCTTTTTCCTTTGTGTTCTCTGTGCCTTTGTGGTTTCAAGAGATTTTTTGCGGAAGCATCAACTTGAGTCACCCTGGCCAAACCTTTTTTAAGGGACACGGTATGAAACCCGACAAGATTTTGCTGGACCACGGCAGCGGCGGAAAGATTTCCCACAACCTGACCATGGAGCTGATCCTTCCCATTTTTGGAAACAATATCCTCGATCCGCTCAATGACGGTGCCATCGTCGATGCCGGCGGCAGCCGTCTGGCCTTTTCCACGGATAGCTATACGGTGGATCCGATCTTTTTCCCCGACGGCAATATCGGAGACCTGGCCATCCACGGTACGGTCAATGATATTGCCATGTGCGGAGGTGTTCCCCGGTATCTGAGCCTGGGGCTGATCCTTGAGGAGGGCCTGCCCATGGCCGATCTGGAAACAATTCTCAGATCTGCCCGCCGGGCCGCCGACGAGGCCGGCGTGATGGTGGTGACCGGCGACACCAAGGTGGTCCCCCGGGGGGCGGTGGACAAAATCTTCATCAATACGTCCGGATTCGGACCGATTCCCGACGGCATTGTGGTGGGGAGCACCCGGGCCAGGGCTGGAGACCGGGTGGTCCTCAGCGGCACCCTGGCCGATCATGGCGCCACCATCATGACCCAGCGCGAAGGGCTCACTTTCGACGCCGACGTCTGCAGCGATTCGGCGCCGCTCAACCACATGGTTCAGTCGGTTTTTGCCGCATGCAGCGATGTTCACGTCCTTCGGGATCCGACCCGGGGCGGCCTGGGCACGGCCCTGAACGAAATCGCCGGGCAGTCCGGTGTCGGCATCCGCATTGACGAGGACCGGCTGCCGGTGCGGCCGGCGGTGGCCGGCATCTGTGAACTGCTCGGATTTGATCCCTTATACCTGGCCAACGAGGGGAAGATGATCGCCATCGTGCCCGCCCATGAGGCCGAAGCCGTGGTGGCTGCCATGCGAAAGGACCGATACGGTAAGGATGCCTGCATCATCGGCGAGGTGGTGGCCGATCATCCGGGCCGGGTGGTCATGGCGACCCGGATCGGCGGCAGCCGCATCGTGGACATGCTGGCCGGTGAGCAATTGCCGCGGATCTGTTGAATGGCGAAAAAAGCGATTCCTTTTCCCGAATCACGGCTGGAAGCCGCTCCTACCCATAAGAAAAACCGTTGGAAAAACGGATCCGGTCTGCATGATGAAAGGCCATCCCCATAGAAGAATTGCATGGCTGGCAGCCATGGCAGCGGCTTTCCTTTTAACCGCCTGCGGCATGAAGACCACGGATCGGTTTGCCGGCCGAACCATGGGGACCACCTACCACGTTCAGTTGGCGGTGTCCCGTTTTGAACGTACCGCCTATCTGGCCGAAAGAATCGAAGCCCGTCTGATCGAAATCAACCGGAGCATGTCCACCTATCTGCCGGACAGCGAGATCAGCCGGTTCAACGCCATGGGGGCTGCCCATGAGCGGATCTGTGTCTCTCGCGATTTTTTTCAGGTCATGACCGTGGCCGCTAACTTGTTTCGTCTGACCGCCGGTGCCTGGGACGGCACTGTGGCCCCCCTGGTGAACCTGTGGGGATTCGGCGTTACGCCTCAAAAAGGGACGGTGCCCACAGCGGAACAGATCGACCGGGTGCTGGAGCGGGTGGGCTTTGATCGGATCTTAAAGGATCCGGGTGGTTGCCTCTCTAAAAGCATGCCGAACGTGACCCTGGATCTGGCCTCCATTGCCAAGGGCTACGGGGTCGACGCCGTGGCCGATCTGATTCGGGCCGAAGGGTACAATGATTTTCTCGTTGAAATCGGGGGGGAGGTTTTTGCATCGGGCCATCGTACCGACGGAAAGCCCTGGCGGGTGGGGATTAACCACCCGGACCCATCGGCGCCGGCCAACCAGGTCTATCGGGCCGTATCACTGACCGGCAAGGCCCTGGCCACCAGCGGTGATTACCGTAACTTTTTCATCCAAAATGACGTCCGCTATTCTCACCTCATCGACCCTCGAAGCGGTTATCCGGTGCAAAACGGCGTGGTGAGCGCTTCGGTCATCGCTCCGACCTGCACCCTGGCCGACGGCCTGGCTACGGCCCTGGCCGTCATGGGGCCGGAATCGGGACTGGCCCTGGTCAATGCCCTGGACGGGGTCGATTGCCTGATCGTCGTCCGTGACGCCCAGGGGCGGCTTATCGATTACGTGTCCGGTGGGTTCAGGCCCTATGAAACGCAATAAGGCGGATTTTGGGTTTGACATTCTTTTCCCGGATTCCTATCAGTAGCCTTTGTAAAGAATCCTGGCCCAGAGGACCAGGCTTTGGTTTGCCCCTGGAAGGGGCTGAGATCCTGCGCTTTAGTGCATTTTAGGCATTGCACGACAAATGAACCCGATGGCCCCGTTTGCATTTGCCCGCCGGTACAGTACCGGCCTTAGGAACATAGGATGAATAGACCTTTAAAAAACCTGTACTTGGTCAGTCTCGGGTGCGCGCGGAACCAGGTGGACAGCGAAATCATGCTGGGACAACTGGCGGCAGCCGGATGGCGCGTGACCCCGGATCCCGAAGCAGCGGATGCCATCGTGGTCAACACCTGCAGTTTTATCGAGTCGGCCGCCGAGGAGTCCATTGACACCATTTTGGCCCTGGCCCGGCTCAAGGAGACCGGTGCCTGCCGCTGCCTGGTGGTGGCCGGTTGTCTGCCGGAGCGATACCGGGAGCAGATCGTGGAAACCCTGCCGGAAGTCGATGTTTTTCTGGGCACCGGGGCTTTTGCCGATGTCGTTTCGGCGGTGGAGGCATGCGCGGGGACGGTCCGGTGCCTGCTGCCCGACCCGGATGCGCTGGTGCCCCAGGGGAGCGATACCCTCCGGGTGCTTGGCGCCGGACATATGGCCTATCTGAAAATTGCCGAAGGGTGCAGCCGGCACTGCACCTACTGCATCATTCCCAGACTTCGAGGGCGGCAGAAGAGCCGGCCACCGGAGCATGTGATCGCCGAGGCCGAATCCCTGGCCGCAGCCGGTGTTCAAGAGTTGGTGCTGGTGGCCCAGGAATCCACCGGTTACGGCTGGGACTTGACGCCGCCGACCCGCCTGGCAACGCTTTTGAACCAACTGGCCGAAGCGGTCCCCGAGGTCTGGATCCGTTTTCTATACGGGCACCCGGAGAGCGTCGATGAGGCGACCATTGACGCGGTGGCGGCCCACCCCAACATCTGTGCCTACTTTGATATTCCCATTCAGCATGCCAGTGATCCGGTTTTAAAACGCATGGGCCGGCACTATGGGCAGGCGGATCTGCTCCGGCTTTTTGAGGCCATTAGACAGCGGATTCCCCACGCCGCCCTTCGAACCACCGTTATCGTCGGGTTTCCCGGTGAAACGGAACAGGATTTCGATGCGCTCATGGCCTTTGTCGATACCATTCGATTTGACCATCTCGGTGTATTCATGTATTCAGACTCCGAAGATCTGCCCTCCCACAGGCTCAGCGGGCATGTTCCCCCCAAAATGGCCCAGAAGCGGCATCATCGGCTCATGACCCTTCAGGCGCAGATTTCCCTGGCAAAAAATCGACAGCACCTGGGGCGTACGTTTACGGTATTGGTCGAAGAATTGGTGGAGCCCGGGCTGGTTGCCGGCCGAACCATGTTCCAGGCCCCCGAAGTCGACGGGGTCACCTATGTGGAAGATGGCGATGCGGTTGTCGGGGACCGGATTTGCGCCCGGATCACCGATGCCATGGAATACGACCTGTCAGGAGAAACAGCATGACCGATCTGAAGAAAGCATTGATGGCCCGGGTCCAGCCCGACCTGGAAGCCATCGAAGCGGCCTTGCATGATAACCTGACCCCGCATCTGGAACTGGTCCGAGAGGTGGCCGGTCACATTTTGTTCAGCGGAGGCAAGCGGCTGCGTCCACTGCTCATGGTTCTTTCGGCCCGGGTCTGCGGCTACGGTGGCAATTTTGACCGGACATTTTCCGTTATTTTTGAATACCTGCATGCCGCCACGTTGCTCCACGACGATCTGGTGGACGGCGCCCGCCTGCGCCGGGGGAAACCGGTCGCCCACACGGTTTGGGACAATTCGACGGCCGTTTTGACCGGAGACTTCCTGCTGGCCCGGGCCCTTTCCATCGCCGTCCGGACCCAGCATCACGGGATCATCGAAATCATTGCCGGCATCACCGAGGAAATGAGCCAGGGCGAGATCCACCAGCTGTCACGCATCGGTGACCTGGGTCTGTCCGAGGCCGATTATTTTCAGATCATCCGGTGCAAAACGGCGGTGCTGTTTCAGGGAGCCTGCCGGGTCAGCGCCCTGCTGGCCGATGCTCCCAAGGCCGAGGAAACGGCCCTGGCGGACTACGGATACCATCTGGGGATTGCCTTTCAGATTGCCGACGACCTGCTGGATTACACCGCCCAGACCCAGGCCCTGGGAAAGACGGTGGGGGCCGACCTGCGTGAAGGGAAGCTGACCCTGCCGGTGATCCATGCCCTTGCCGCTGCTGACGAGCCGGACCGGCAATGCCTGGAAGCCATCATTAAAAACACCGATTTCAGCGAATCGGAATTTCAAACCCTGGTGGGCCTGCTGGACAAATACCAGAGCCTTAAATACAGTACCGAAATGGCTGCCGGCCATGTGGCGCAGGCCAAGGCGGCCCTGGGCTTTTTTGACGTTTCACCGGCCCGTGAAACGCTGGAAATGATTGCCGATTATGCCTTAGAGAGAAAAGCCTGAGAAACGATTCTTTCGCAGCTATGAAGGCCTTTGATATCGTTAAAAAAGACTGCAAAAAGTCCATTTTTCACCACGAAGGACACGAAGAGCACGAAGAGGTCGTAATAGCATGCAATGATTTCAGCTTCGTGTACTTCGTGCTCTTCGTGGTTAATCAAAAAAGTGGGCATGTTGCTGACTTTTTACGAGAGCATCAAGCTTGAGCAAGCAAAACTTTCGGAGGTGCACGCCGTGGTTTTGATCCATCGTTTTTCTCTTTACACCGTTCTGACGCTTTTCGCCCTGGTGGCTTTGGTGGCCTCACCGGGATTTTGCGAGGATCCGGTACCGACCGATGTTAGACAGGTTGTCGTCATCGGCAATGCCTTAATTTACAAGGACGATGCTGCCAGCGCCAGGGAACATGCCGTGGCACGGGGCTTGATTGCCGCCGTGGAACGGGCCGTCGCCGATCTGCTGCCTATCGAATCACTGGTGGGCAGTTTCCAGACCCTCAACCAGACGGTTTTCGGCGATTCCGACGCTTTTATTCAGGGATTCAAGGTGTTGGCAGAGAACGTGACGGGAAAACAGTACCGGGTCCTTATCCAGGCCGGCGTGTCGACGTCAAAGATCACCGAAAAGCTTTCCCAGGCCGGTATGGCGGTGGGCTCCCAGCGACTGCCCGCCATTTTGGTGGCCGTCGCCGAGCAGCATGTCGAGGAAGACCTGCCACGGTACTGGTGGGTGGAGGGGCCGATTCCCGATTTGTTGCCATTGGAGCAGGCCATGGCCGACAGCCTGGCGGCGGTCGGGCTTCCTATCCTTGATCCGATGACCATGGACCCCAGGGCCCGAGCCGCGGCATTCGGACAGCCGGCCAAGCTTACGGCCGAGGCAGCCGTACGGATGGGCGGAATGTTTAAAGCCGACGTGGTGATCGTGGGCATGGCCGGCGTCGTAGCGGCGGAAAATACCATGGGTGCCGATATTCGCACCTTCAGGGCCACAGTGAAAGCACGCGCGTTGCGGGTCGATACCGGTGAGGTCATCGCCGAGACCGCCCAGCAGGCGGTGGCTGCCCATGGCGATCCGGCGGAAGGCAGTCGGCAGGCCCTGGCCAGCGCCGGCCTTCAGGCCGGCAGGGCCCTGGCCCGGCAGATCACGGTGGCATGGCGGAACCAGGAGAAGACCAACACCGACATTGAGGTGGTGGTGGAAGGGACCCGGGATCTGGGCAATTTTGTCATGTTCCGTCGCAGTATCAAAAACACCTTCGGTGTTCGGGAGGTCCAGACCCGGACCATGCGTCCGGACCAGGCCACCATGGCCGTGGTCTTCCAGGGGGGTGCCAAGGCCCTGGCCGATCTTCTCATGCTCAACACGTTCGAGCGATTTCATGTCAATATTTATGAGGTCGCCCCGGCCCACCTCAGTGTCAGGCTCTTTGCCAAGGAGGAATGACCCCCTTGAAGAACCCGGCACCGGCGGTCAATCTGCCCAACATCCTGACACTGAGTCGAATCCTGGTCAGTCCGCTGTTGGTCATCTTTCTCATTCGCGGCATGTACGGACACGCCCTGCTGATTTTTGCCCTTGCCGGCGTCAGTGACGGCCTCGACGGCCTGCTGGCCCGATGGCTTGATCAGGGTACCCTCATCGGGGCCTACCTCGATCCCATTGCGGACAAAATCCTGATTATGTCGGCGTTCATCAGCCTTGCTGTGCTGGGCATCGCCCCCCCGTGGGTGGCGGTAATCATCATCAGCCGGGACATTCTCATTGTCATCGGCATGGTTGTCCTTAGTTTCAACCACATTCGGGTGGAGATCCGGCCGAGCCTGGTGAGCAAGTTCAATACCTGTGCCCAGATCACCCTGGTCATTGCCATCCTCATCGATCGGGTATTTTCCGATTCCCTCGGCATGTTGCCCTGGCTCTGCTGGGTCACTGCCGGGTTGACCATTCTTTCCGGTCTGCATTACATCTACAAGGGGATGAACATTTTCCAGGATGCCCATGAAAGAGGTTGAAGACTGAAGGTTGAAGGTCAAGGTTGAAGTCGGCCATATCGTTTCTCAAGTCATGTAATGAAAAAATTTCCAAAATACCCACAATGACAGGCCATTCCGATGTTCGAAAGTTGAAAATAGCCGATGGAATGAGGACCTTGTCGCCCATCGCCCCAAGGCCTCGGGCTCTTGCACACGAGTAGCGGAATCCCGTGTTTTTTCTTGACAGCGCCCCTTTCCGGATGGTAACACCTCTCCCATATTTAGGCACGTAGCTCAGGGGGAGAGCGCTACCCTGACACGGTAGAAGTCGTTGGTTCAAATCCAATCGTGCCTACCAGCTAAAAACAGGGGCTTTGGAAACCATCCGAGGCCCCTTTTTTATTGACTTCGAATCACCTGCCGTTTCAATTTCAGTTGAAATCCACGTCCTCTGGGCAAAGAATTCTTTTCTTTGTTGATCCGACCCATGGCCATTGTTTCACACAACAGACAGGAGGGTGAATTGTTCGGTCTTCACTGAAGATCCTTCATTTAGTGAAATTCCAAACATACAGTTATTGACATTCCAGCGCCTCTTTGCTAGAACCTATCCTAGGCCGGGCAGGCAACCAATGCCCTGGCCGGAAGGCGATACATCCCCCCGCATCGGCGCTCAACAGCCAGAGCGCCCTTTTTTTAGAGGCAAGGAGTTTCGGTCGCCCATGGACATGAAACGGGATTACTACGAAGATGTCCAGCTTTTCACATCGGGCGTGGTGGTATTCTGGTTTGCCGTCCTCATGATCGGCCTGGCTGTTTTCCCCCTGCTGGTAAAAAACTACTATGTCTATATGGCCAATTTCCTGGCCATTAACGTCATCGTGGTGGTGGGCCTCAACATTTTGGTGGGGTATACCGGGCAGGTCTCCCTGGGCCATGCCGGGTTCTTTGCCATCGGAGCCTACGGCACCCTCATTTTCATGAACCAGCTCCATTTTCCCTTTTTGCTGGCCCTGGTTGCGGCCGGCTTCCTTGCCGCCGGATTCGGTTTTCTGCTGGGCCTGCCGGCCCTTCGCCTGGAAGGGCCCTACCTGGCCATTGCCACCCTGGGATTCGGTCTGACCATCACCCAGATCATCGGCCGGATCGAACTTTTCGGCGGCCGCCAGGGGCTCCACGCGCCGGAACTGACCATCGGGCCATGGCATCTGGATACGGATACAGACCTGTACTACCTGCTCATCCCGTTGACCGTGCTCCTGACCCTGGCTGCCCGGAACATCGTCCGCACCAAGGTCGGGCGGGCCTTTGTGGCCATCCGGGACGCCGAGATCGCTGCCGAGACCATGGGTGTCAACATTGTCTTTTACAAGACCCTGGCCTTTGCCGTGAGCGCCTTTTACGCCGGTGTCGGCGGCGGCCTTTTTGCCTTTGTGCTGCGGTTCATCGAACCGGAAGTCTTCACCCTGCTCATGAGCATCATGTTTCTTGCCATGGTGGTAGTGGGCGGCCTCGGCTCCATCATGGGGGCCATCACCGGGGCCTGCCTGCTGAGCTGGCTGGACCTTCAGCTGAGAAACATCCTCAGCATCCCCTATATCGGGGACTGGCTGGAATCGCTCTCCAAGAGCTATTTTTCACTGACCGGTGTTTCCAACATTCAGTTTGTCGTGTTCGGCCTGATCATGATCCTGATTATGGTCTTTGAGCCCCTGGGGATTTACGGATTCTGGATAAGGACCAAGAAGTATTGGAAGACCTGGCCCTTTTGATCCGCAGATTACGCTGATTACGCTGATGCCATTTGCACTCGCTTTGCCCGCCCAAAAGCGGCAAAGCCGCGTTTCATAAAATTTCGGCAGAAAATTTATTTTCGGAGAAATTTTATCCATGGTCGAATTTGTCCAGATGGTCGTCAACGGCATCGCTGTCGGCAGTTCCTACGCCCTGATGGGGCTTTCCATGGTCATCATCTACAAGACCTCGGAGGTTCCCAATTTTGCCCAGGGGGAAATGGCCCTGGTCGTGACCTACCTGAACTATATGTTGCTGACCCAGTATGGGCTGCCCCTTTATGGCGCCCTGGCCGGCGCCCTGGTCTTTTCGGTGGTTCTCGGCTGCCTGCTGGAGTTTGTGGTGCTTCGTCGGACCAAGGAGCCCAGCGTTCTGGGGATGATCATTATCACCATCGGCATCGAGATGATTCTCATGGGGATGGTCTCCTGGAAGTTCGGGGCCGAGCAAAAGACCATCCCGTTTCCCATTTCGCCTTACGACAGCATGATCATCGGCGACATTTTCATCAGCACCCTGGAAGTGCTGACCCTGGTGGTAGCCGTGGTGCTCATGGTGGTACTCTTCTTCTTTTTCCGTTATTCCAAACTCGGCATGGCCATGAAGGCGACCCAGCAAAACCCCGTGGCGGCCCGGATTATGGGCATCCGGACCAACCGGATTCTCATGATGACCTGGGGCATCTCCTCGCTGGTCGGTGCCCTGGCCGGGGTGTTGCTTTCGCCGGTGATCATGCAGCCCTACATGATGTGGGACCCCATGCTCAAAGGGTTTGCCGCCGCCGTTCTGGGCGGCATGACCTCATTGCCCGGCGCGGTATTTGGCGCATATGCGCTAGGTATCATCGAAAACCTCTTCGGCGGTTACGTCTCCATCGAGTTCAAGTCGGTGGTGGCCTTTGTCATCATCGTCATTGTGCTCTGCGTACGGCCGAGCGGCCTCTTTGCCCGGCATTATGTCAAGAAGGTTTAATTTGCCAGGGTGCCTTTTCAGGCATCCTTGACAAGGGCATCCATTCGCTTTGTCGGAAAGGGAGCAAGTGTTTTGTGTTTGGTATTTTGTGTTGCGTTTTTTTCACGAAACACCAGACACAAAAAACAAAACACCTCAACGAATAGGAGCGCGCCATGAAAAAGAAGGGTTTCTGGTCATTGGTGGCAGTGGTTGTGCTGGTTCTGGCATCGGGATTCGGGGTTTGGGCCGAAGAAGGGGTGACCGACACCGAAATCCACATCGGCCAGTGGGGCCCCCAGACAGGGCCGGCCGCGGCCTGGGGCTCGGTGGCCCGCGGAACCGACGCATATTTCAAGATGATCAACGCCGAGGGGGGCATTCACGGCAGAAAACTGATCCACCACATGTTTGATGACGCTTACAACCCGGCCAAGACCAAGGCCGGCGTCAAGGAACTCCAGGAGGGGATCGGCATGTTCGCCTGGGTCTCCGGCGTCGGCACCGCACCGGGGCTTTCCGTCAAGGACTATCTCATGGAGCGGGGGATTCCCTGGGTCGGACCGTCCGCGGGGTCCCTGCACTGGATCACGCCGCCCGAGAAATACCTGTTTGGCGTCTACCCCCTGTACTTTACCGAGGCCAAGGCCTTGTGCCGGTATGCGGCGGAGAAAATGGGCAAGAAGAAATTTGCCATCATTTACCAGAACGATGACTACGGCAAGAATGGCGTACAGGGAGCTAAAGAAGAACTGTCCCGGCTTGGCCTCTCTCTGGTGGCGGAAGTCCCGGTTAACGTCTCCGACAGCGATCTCAAACCCCATGTCATGCGCTTGAGAAAATCCGGGGCTGATGCGGTCCTGCTCTGGACCAGCGTCAAGCATGCGGTCATGACGGTAGGCATCAGCCGCGCCATGAAGTTTGCCCCCCAGTTTTTCAGCACCAGCACCTGCTCGGACTTTCCGCTGATGATGTATATCTCCAAAGGGGCCTGGCAGGGGGTGATTGCTGCCACGTTTGCCGAACTGCCCGATTCCGACAACCTCCTGATTCAGAAATACAAAGCCGATGCCTTTGGCAAGTACGCCGGGAAAGACGAGCGATGGGGGCTGTTCTACTATGCCGGGATCGCCTTTGCAGAGCCCCTGGTGGAGGCGATACGCCGTTGCGGCAAGGATTTGACCCGGGAGAAACTGGTCCAGGCCCTGGAGCAGATGAAGGATTTCAAAGGGATCAGCGGCAATATCAGCTACAAACCCTTTGACCCGGCCGACCCGTCCTGCCGACAGGGACAGAACCAGGTCTTTTTGGTGGAATGCCTGGCCGAGGGAAAATCCAAGCGGCTCAGCGACTGGATGACCATAGAATAGGCGACCGGAATCCGGCCGCGTTTCGTGGAAGCGGCGGCTGCGCGTATTTCTGCAGTTCAGCTTGTCCGTTGCCAATGGCGCCCGTTTCGCCGGTGGTTTTCATCGCAGTCTCGGCCGCTTCCACAGCACCCGTCCATGGGGCGATCGTCATCGAACAACCAAAGCCATAGGCATTTCATGTCCTTTTTCGACATTTCCAGCCTGTCCGTCTCCTTCGGGGGGTTAAAGGCCCTCCAGGGAATCGACTTTTCCGTGGAAAAAGGGGAGATCTTTGCCATTATCGGCCCCAACGGCGCCGGCAAGACCACCCTGTTCAACTGCATCAACGGGATTTACCGTGCCGACCGCGGCCGGGTTTTCTTCAAGGGAGCGCCTGTTTTGGGGAAAAAGCCCGATGCCGTAGCCCGCATGGGCATCGCGCGGACCTTTCAGAATATTGAGCTCTTCAGCCACATGAACACCATGGAAAACATCATGCTGGGGCGTCATATCTATATGAAAACCGGGCTGTTCCGGGGTGCCTTCATGTGGGGTGGGCGATCCTTTGCCGGTGCCGAGGAGCGGCATCACCGCCGGCGCGTCGAGGAGATCATCGATCTTTTGGACCTCCAGTCGGTTCGAAACACCCTGGTGGGCGGGCTCCCCTACGGCACCCAGAAGCTGGTGGAGCTGGGCCGGGCCCTGGCCCTGGAGCCCGAACTGCTCTTGCTGGACGAACCCTGCGCCGGCATGAACGCCGAAGAAAAACAGGACATGATCTTTTGGGTCAAGGACATTCAGGACGAACTGGGGGTGACCATCCTGCTCATCGAGCACGACATGAACATGGTGATGGATATTTCCGACCGCATTCTGGCCATCAATTTCGGCAGCCCAATCACCATCGGCACGCCGGAGGCGGTCCGGCAACACCCGGAGGTATTGAAAGCCTATCTGGGCGAATAAAAATAAAATTTCTGGCGAAATTTTATGCAACGCGGCTGCGCCGCTTCATTATGGGAACCCGGTTGGGTCGAGATTCGCACGTCGATATCGCACCGCTTCGGATACTGGAAACCAAACACCAAACACGAAACACCAAACACCGGAGTATGATACTTGACCGCTCTTCTTGAGATCAAAAACATCGAGACCTACTACGACCTGATCTACGCCATACGGGGGGCCTCCCTGTCGGTGGAGGAGGGAACCATAACGGCCATTTTGGGCAACAACGGGGCCGGCAAGTCCACCATTTTAAAGACCGTCATGGGGTTGCTGGACGATCAGCCGGACAAGGGGACGATCGAATACGGCGGGCGGCGTATCGACGGACGGGAGACCGAAGACATCGTCCGCATGGGCATTTCCTATGTTCCCGAAGGAAGAGAGGTTTTCGAAGAGCTTTCGGTAAGAGAAAATCTGCTCATGGGGGCCTATATCCGAAAGGACCGAAAACGCATCGATGAGGATTTCAAGCGGGTCTATGCCTACTTTCCCGTTTTAGAAGAGCGGTCCAACCAGTGGGCCGGCACCTTGAGCGGCGGGGAGCAACAAATGCTGGCCATCGGCCGGGCGCTCATGTGCCGGCCGTGCCTGCTCTTTTTAGACGAGCCGTCCCTGGGGCTCTCGCCGTTGCTGGTCAAGGAGATTTTTCGAATCATCCAGACCATCAACCGGGAAGGGGTAACCATCCTTCTGGTGGAGCAGAATGCCCGCATGGCCCTGTCCATCGCAGACACCGGCCTGATTCTGGAAAATGGCCGGTTCGTCATGAAGGGGCCGGCCACGGAACTCATGGAAGACAAGGACGTTCGGGAGTTTTATATGGGGGTGCGCTCCGAAGCTTCGGCCAAGGGGTATCAGCGCTGGAAACGCAAGAAGGCCTGGCGATAAAATGGACGGTTCCGCCTGAAAGGCGATTTTATATGACGCGGCTTCGCCGCTATAGTGAACCATCCCGCGGCAAGCCACTGGGATATACAAAATGATCATTTCGTACCTGTTCACGGGGTTGAAACGCACAAGGAATTCCAAACCCTCGCACGGTAAGCGTTTACAGGGTGCCGTAGATGTGAGGCGCCGGGCATGCAGACGTACTAGTTCGTACTTCAAATGCCCGGGAACAAAGTCACGCCTCGGCGTGATGCCCTGTGAACGCTTACATCATTTCTATCTTAACGCTGACACTGAAGGGCATTAAACCCGACAGATTTCATAACCCCTATCGGCTCGCCGATTCGAATCTGTGTAATCTGCGAAATCCGCGGATTAAAGGCGATTGAATGGAAGAAATCAAACCGACAACGGTGCCGCGGGTATTCCGACAGACGGTTGAACGCTATGGTGACCGGGCGGCCATGCGCCGGAAGGCATTTGGGCTGTGGCAGGATATTTCCTGGAACGATTTTGCCCGGACGACCGACCGGGTGGCGGCAGCCCTCATGGATATGGGCCTGACGCCGGGGGACCGGGTTTCCATCATCGGGGACAACTGCCCGGAATGGGTCATGGCCGACATGGGCATCCAGTGCGCCGGCGGCGTATCCGTCGGCGTCTACGCCACCAACGCCTGGCCCCAGGTCCAATACGTGGTGGAAAACTCCGATTCCGTCTTCTTCTTTATTGAAAACGAAGAGCAACTCGACAAGTGGCTGCGGTTTCGGGACAAGGTGCCGGCCCTGAAAAAGGTGATCGTCTGGGACACCGAAGGGCTTCGGGACTTCTCCGACCCCCTGCTCATGACCTTTGCGGCGCTTGTGGACCACGGCGCTTCGGTATTGGCCGGCCAGCCGGATCTTGTGGAAAGTCGAGCGTCCATGGTTTCCCCGGACGACCTCTCGGTGCTGATCTACACCTCAGGGACCACCGGACCGCCCAAGGGGGCCATGCTCTCCCATGGCAACGTCACCTGGATGGCCCGGGCCGTGGCGGTGGATAATGCCATCTACGACACTGACGAGGTGCTTTCCTTTCTGCCCCTGTGCCACATTTTCGAACGGCTCTTTTCGGTTTTCGCCCACCTGACCCACGGATATACGGTCAATTTCGTCGAAAAGCTCGACACGGTCACCGAGAACATGAAGGAAATCTCCCCCACGGTGGGGTATGCCGTGCCCCGCATCTGGGAAAAATACTATTCGGCCATCACCATCCGCATGTCCGATGCCACCGGGTTCAAGCGGTTGGTTTATAACGCGGCCCTGGCTGTCGGCCGGAAACGGGCCAGCTTGATGATGGATTTCAAGCCGGTCTGCGGGACCCTGGCGGCGGCTTACGGACTGGCCTATTGGGTCGTCTTTCGGAAGCTCAAGCAGCGGATGGGCTTCGACCGCCTGCGGGTGGCCTATTCCGGCGCAGCGCCGATCTCCCCGGACGTGCTGGCCTTTTTCCAGTCCATCGGCGTCAACCTCATCGAAGGGTACGGCCAGACCGAAGGGACCGGCGTGTCCACCATCTCCCCCATCGGAAAGGTCAGGTTCGGCACCGTGGGGCCGGCACTGCCCGGCACCGAGATCCGCATCGCCAAAGACGGTGAGATCCTGGTCCGTTCCCCAGGCGTTTTCCAGGGGTATTTTAAAAACCCCGGCGCCACGGCGGAAACGATCTGCGACGGTTGGCTGCACTCCGGCGATGTGGGAGAACTCGACGCACACGGGTACCTGAAGATCACGGACCGCAAGAAGGACATCATCGTCACCGCCGGCGGCAAGAACATTACCCCCCAATACATCGAGAACAAGCTCAAGGCGAGCCTTTATATCAACGATGCCGTGGTCATCGGCGACCGTCGCAAGTACCTGACGAGCCTGGTCATGATCGATGAGGACAATGTGGTCAAATACGCCCAGGATCACAAGGTTCAGTTTTCCACCTACAAAGACCTGACCGGCAGCGACGCGATCCGCGCCCTGATCCAGGCCGAGGTGAACCGGGTCAACGAAACCCTGGCCCGGGTGGAAAATATCCGTAAATTCAACATCCTGCCCAAGAAACTCTATGAAGAAGACGGCGAAGTCACCCCCACCATGAAGGTCAAGCGCAAGTTCGTCAACGAGGCCTTTTCCGATCTTATCGAGTCTATGTATAAATGAATCTAAGTTATGCACCAAACGCCAGTAGGGTGTGCCAGCAGGCAGGATGGTGATTTTGGTTTGTCGCTAGCTAGTTCGTGTGGGCGCATGGGTTTTGTTGCGTCGTTTGGCCGAACGGATAGCATCGGTAAAACAGATTCTCTTTCTTGTGGCCATTGGGACGCAGACACAAAACGCCCCGGCGCAGAATCACACCGGAGCGTTTCAGGAGGTCTGAATGGAAGCTTGTTCATTCAGGTGCGCTTTTCAATGCAAACCGTGTGCCGTTCTTCCATCAGATGGTTCCGGCCCGCTGGTTATTTCTTGGGCCGCCAGGCCAGGTTCGCTTGTCTCAGATGGTTCAGAATAGAAAATCCCATAAAATTTAAACCGGTTAAAGAGCATATACCCATTAACCTGTCTGGCCTGGCACGATTTGTCATGCCACTTATAGGCCCGTCTTTGATGGACCAACCAGAAATTAAAGACACGGCTTTTTCCCAGAACTTGCCTAAACTTTCAGGTTTTCCGCAATTTTTTTACTGCGCCGGCAAGATTATGGGGGGACAATACTTTGGGATTTTGGGCAGTTCCCTGAAGAGATCTATGGTTGTTTCAACGCTATGGCCCGCATGGCCTCAAAAATGACAAATCTCCGGGCCACCCCAATGCGGGAAAGCCAAACTGCAAAAGACGCCTTCCAAAAACATCATTTCTTTTTTGTAACTGTTCACGGAGTTGAAAGGATACGAAGTTCCACATCCTCGCACTGTAAGCGTTTACAGGGTGCCGTAGATGCGAGGCGCCGGGCATGCAGACGTACTCGTTCGTACTTCAATTGCCCGGGAACAAAGCAGATGCGGTGCCCTGTGAACGCTTACTCTTTTTTTATCCTATTGTGTGCCATTGTCAGACTTTGTTCGACGCCAGATACTGCAATAAAAACATGGCGCATCATCGTTTAAACTCGGTTTCATCCGGAGCCCCCACCATCGCCCGCATTTTATTTTAAGAATCATTTCATGCAGTTACCATTTTGAATGCTAATCAGAAGAAAGCGGCACGTATTTTGCTTTTTTACTGTGATTTGAGAAAATCAGGATCGGTCATGTCTGTTGAAATACTAATAAGGGAGTAAATGATGAAAAAGGTTTTCCACACACTGTGTTTCATGTGCTCGGTGCGATGTCCCATCGAAGTGGTGGTTGAAGATGATACAGTCATCAGTGTCCGGGGAAATCCCCATGTCGGTGCCATGAACGGCGGGGTCTGTCCCAAGGGCGCCGCGGCGGTGGGGACCTTAAATGATACCCAGCGGGTTCAGGGCCCCATGATCCGCACGGGTGAAAGAGGCTCCGGACAGTGGAAAATGGTCAGTTGGGATGAGGCTCTCGATTACACGGCCGACAAATGCAAGGATATCTTTGCTAAATACGGCAGCAAAAGTGCGGTCTACTGCGAACGGGCCAACCTGATTTCAGATATTTCCAAATCCTTCATGAAGGCGATCGGCTCCCCCAACCACTTTACCCACGACAATGTCTGCAAGGGATCAATCAACGTGGCGTGCCGATCCATGATCGGCTATACCGACGGCCAGATCAATGCAGACTGGGGAAACACCAAACACGTCGTTCTCTATGGAAGAAATATTTTTGAATCGGTTGAAGTCAAGGCGATGAACACCTTTATCGGGGCCATGGAAAAAGGGGCCAAGCTGACCTATATCGATCCACGGGTAACGATTACCGCTGCCAAGGCCACCGATTATAAAATGATTCGACCGGGCGGTGACCTGGCCTTGAATTATGCATTGATACACGTAATCATTAAAGAGAAGCTCTATGATGCCGTCTACGTGGACCGTTGGGTCAAAGGGTTCAGGGAGTTGTGCAATTTTGTCGAACCCTATACGCCCGAGTGGGCTGAAACGGAAACCGATATTCCGGCGGCCGATATCATTAAACTGGCGCGAGAGGTGAGCAAAGACAAACCATCGGTTGTTTTCCATTACGGCTACAGGGGCTCGCACCACCCTACCGAAGTGTATTTCAGGCGTTCCATCATGATTCTCAATGCCCTGATGGGAAGTATCGAAGCCAAGGGGGGGCTGTTCATCAAAAAAGGCCTCAAAGATGCCGGTTATGACGCCGGATTGGGAACCTATTCATCCCAGAAATTTCCCGAAATGGCGGATACGCGAAGATTTGACGGGTGCGGGCAGGACAAATTCCCCATTGCCGATAAGGGCCATGGGGTCGGATTTATGCTCCCCCATGCCATCTTGAACGAAGACCCCTACCCCATCAAGGTCCTTTTCGCCTTTCGATTTGATCCGCTGCTTTCAAACCCGGACCGCGGGACGAACCTCAAGGCGTTGCAGAAACTGGACCTTATCGTTTCCAGTGATGTCAACTTCGGCGGCACAACCGACCTGGCCGATGTGATATTGCCCGAATCCTTTTTTCTGGAACGGTCCGATCCGCTGCAGATGGGCGCTAGCCTCAAGCCGGCCATCAACCGGAGGGTCGCCTGTGTCAAACCCCGATTCGACACCAAGCCGTTGTGGTGGATCGTCAAACAACTGGCCAACCGTCTGGGTGCCGGGGAGTTCTTCCCTTATGAGACCATTGAGGATATCTGGAATCACCAACTGGCGGACCTGGACGTCAACATTGAGGATTTCGAAAAGAAAGGATTTGTTTCACTCAGTGACGCCCCCATCCGTTGGGACCGAACCGACGGCATCAAATTCAAAACCCCTTCGGGCAAAATCGAAGTGATTTCCAGCATGATGGAAGATGCCGACATCCCGTCGCTGCCACCTTACGAAAAGCTGGATACCCAGGAAGGGGCCTTTCGTATGATGTGCGGACGATGCGTGGCCCATACCAATGTCATGACCCAGAACAACGTCTATCTCAACGGACTGGTTCCCGAAAATGTGGTCTGGATCAATGACAAACGGGCCCAAGCTCTGGGGATTAAAAACAACGATACCGTAGAAGTGGAATCAAAGGCGGGAAAAGGACAACTTCGCGCCTTTGTCACCGATATGATTCATCCGGAAGCGGCCTTTATGCTCCATGGATTCGGGCACACGGAAGCAGGAAGCAAACGCAGCTATAACCGTGGCGTTGCCGACGCCACCTTGCAGGAACGCCTCTACGACAAAGTCAGCGGAAGTCCGGCCTTGGATCATACCTGGATAACGGTAAGGCCGGTATAGCCAAGATTTTAAGTTTTGAAGTAAGTATATACTCTTTGGAGGTAAAAGTATGGGAGATTACTGCATATCCACGGATCCGCAAAGATGCATTGCCTGCCATGCATGTGAGGTTGCATGCCAGGCGGAAAACAACGTCCCCATCGAGGCGAGCCTGGGAAAGATTGTTGTCCTGGGACCGAAAATGGTCAATGGAAAACCGAGGATGTCGTCTTTGTTTGTCCCCTGTTTCCAGTGCGAAAAAGCATGGTGCATGGAGGCTTGTCCCACCGAGGCCATCAGAAGACGGGAAAAAGACGGACTCATCCATATTGTGGCGTCGTTGTGTGTGGGCTGCAAGGCCTGCATCATGGCCTGCCCATGGAAGATTCCGCAATGGGATTCACAAGCCGGCAAGGCGATGAAGTGCGATATGTGCATGGACCGAATCGATGCCGGTGAATTACCGGCCTGTGTCGTCGCCTGCCCCACCAATGCGCTGGAATTTGGAAAACCCGAAGCAATGTCTGACAAGGCCAGGGAGAAATACGGCCTTGCACTGCTAGAAAAAACACTCACAGCGGCTTAGTGGAAGACGGTTAGGACTGCCATGACGACAACATTAGCGACCTTTCCCAAGGGCGGGGTTCATCCGCGTGAGAACAAGGACCGAACCAGCGGTTTTCCGGTAGAAGTGATGCCGTATCCGCCCAAGGTCTCCCTTTTCCTAAAACAGCATGTCGGGGCGCCGTGTGAGGTGTCCGTGGTCCATCGCGATGACAGGCCCCCTTCGGACGATCAGCTTTTGATGGGCGCTAACGCCGGGCTTCTTTTTAAGTTGCTGGTCGACAAAAAAGACCGGGTTTGTGAAGGGGATATTGTCGGGTCTGTGGGAACGAAACTGGGCGCAAACCTTCATGCAAGCGTCAGCGGCACCTTTGAAGGCGTGGTCAACACCCTTCACCCCCAGGAAGGAAAGGCGCCGGCCCTGCTCATTGCCACCGACCCGCAAGCGGTCGAGCCAACGTATTCTCCCGTTGACTGGCGGGATTTTTCCAGGGAAGAGCTTCTGGCAAAGATTTCCGATGCCGGCATTGTGGGTTTGGGCGGCGCAGGGTTTCCAGCCGACATCAAATTGAATGTCAAACCGGGCGTTAAGCTGGACACGCTTGTTTTAAACGGCGCCGAATGCGAGCCGTACATTACCTGCGATCATCGGGTAATGCTCGAGTATTCAAGGGAAGTTGTCGAGGGTGCCAAGATTCTGCTGAAGGTGCTGGGGATCACATATTGTGCCATCGGGGTTGAAAACAACAAACCCGACGCCATCGAGGCGTTGAACCGGGCCATTTCCCAGACCGGTGAACCGGACGGTTTCAGGATTGAGGTTAAGCCTCTGGCCGTCAAATATCCCCAGGGATCGGCCGACCAGATCATGCAGAGTGTCACCGGCCGCGTGCGGCCATCGGGCCAGCGCTCTTCATCCATCGGTATTATTGTCCAGAATGTGTACACGGCCAAAACCATTTACGATGCCGTTGCCCTGGGAAAACCGCTGGTTGAGCGTATCATTACCATATCGGGCGCTGGGATTGCCCGTCCGGCGAACCTGCTCGTCAAAATCGGCACCAGCCTTTCCGATATCGTGAACTATCTAGGTGGGACCACCGAGGACCTGTGCAAGGTGGTCATCGGCGGCCCCATGATGGGCTTTGCGGTTTCAAGCCTGGATACGCCCGTTACCAAGACCACGCCGGGGGTTTTGTTCCTGACCCGAGACGAAGTCGACGTTCAGGCCTATGGGCCGTGCATCCGTTGCGGGTTTTGTCTCGATGCCTGCCCAATGGGGCTTGAGCCGAACAATATCGGCATTTACGTTGAAGCGGGCAGGGGGGCGGAGACCGAACCATTCGGCCTGGTTGACGATTGCTTCGAATGCGGCAGTTGCGCCTATGTGTGTCCCGCCAAAAGACCGCTGGTTCAATTTATCCGATTGGCCAGATTGGAAATTCGGGCTGCCCAGAGGCTCAAAGAGGCCAGAGCAAACAAAAAAAAAGAAACTCAGGATGATGCAAAAACAGCTTGAAACAGGAACCCAAGAACGCCTATTGAATCCAGGCTGCTCCTCCGGCCTGTTCGTCTCGGTTTCACCTCACGTCAAAAATGACAAGACGACGGCCGGGATCATGTGGACCGTTGTGGCATGCCTGATGCCGCCCCTTGTCCTGTCGGTCTTTATCTTCGGCTTTCAGACGCTGATGATCACCCTGGTCAGTGTTGCCAGTTGCGTGGCCACCGAGGCCATATCCGAGAAAATGCTCGGACGACCCATTACGATCAAGGATGGCAGTGCCGTCATTACCGGTTTATTGCTGGCCTATGTGATTCCGCCGGGGGTTCCTTTGTGGATGCCGATTCTTGGCGCGGTCATGGCCATTTTTGTGACCAAGGTCATTATGGGCGGGCTCGGTTTTAATATTTTCAACCCGGCGTTGATCGGAAGGGCTTTTCTGGTCGCCACTTACCCGGTGGCCATGACAACCGCCTGGCTCGTACCGATTCGCGATGCCGCCATCTTCCGAACCATGGGGTCCGGGGTGGATGCCATGTCAACCGCCACGCCCCTGTATGTGTTAAAACACCAGGGCATGGCGGCCATGATGGATCAGTTCGGATCCATGCAATCGATTTATTTCGATTTTTTCCTGGGTTTCAGGCCCGGTTGTATCGGGGAAACCTCGGGACTTCTGCTGTTGGCCGGCGGTCTTTTTCTCATCTTCAAAAAGTATATTACCTGGCACATTCCGCTGTCCGTCATCGCCTCTACAGCATTATTCACCTGGGTTTTCGGCGGTGATAAGATGTTTACAGGAAATCCTGTTCTGGCTGTTCTTTCAGGTGGATTGCTTCTCGGTGCATTTTTTATGGCGACCGATTATGTGACCTCACCGACACAGAAAAAAGGACAGGTGATTTTCGGTATTGGTATCGGGTTTCTCACGGTGCTCATACGTCTGAAGGGGGGATATCCGGAAGGGGTTTGCTATGCCATTTTGCTCATGAACCCCCTGACACCCGCATTGGATCAGTGGTTCAGGCCAAAGCGATTTTCGGAAGGGGCCTCATCATGAGAGAGATTATCAAAATCACCATCGCCCTGACCGTGTCATGCCTCATGGCAGGCATTGTGGTCGGGGTCTCCTATATCTTTACCGCGGAAGCAAAGAAACACAATGAACACTTAAATGTTCAAAAAACCATGTTCAGCCTTCTGGGATATGGCAAAGATAAGCCGGCCCCGGCCGAATTGAAACTGCAGCAGATCTATCGATACATCATTGAAAAGGGCACCGTAAAATATCTGGGCTACATGATTCCTGTCCAAGAAGGGGAAAAGACCGGGTATGAACTGCTCGTTCTGGATCTTACCGGGCAGTTTGTCAGTCAACACAGCCTCCAGATGGGACCGGAAGAGGCGATTTCAGCCGAAGACCGAAAGCTTGCGCTGTCACGCGTTATGGATTCGGATTCCTCCGCCCGGTATGCCGATGCCATGATCATTGCCGCGTTGGACAAAAAGAGGATCGCCTATTTGCTCCCCAGTGAATTCCCCGGATTTAAAACATTTATCACTGCCATGTTGGCCCTTGATGCCGATTTTGGGATTCTTGGCCTTGAAGTCATCGAGCATGAAGAAGACCCGGGTTTGGGTGGCGAAATCGAACAGGCGTATTTTAAAAAGCAGTTTGTCGGCAAATCGTTTGAAAAATTGAAAAAACTGAAAGTCGTCAAAGAACCGCTTCCCGACAAATATAAAAAATTTATGGAAAGCGAGCGGCTGGAAAAAGACTACTTTTCTCAAGAAGATATTGCCGACATAGAAAAACACTATAAAGATAAAGACATTTACGCGTTGACCGGTGCGACCATTTCCAGCGTGGCCGTGACCAATGGGTTAAAGCGGGCAACCAAGAAATTTGTCTATCGGATTCAACTGCTTGACCGGGCAATCGCGTCAAGGCAGCTTCCCGTTCCTTTTTAGAACAGCGTTTCCAAGTCAAGGACAATAAAATTGGCAGAGACGACAAAAACAAATTTTCAGCTGGTGATCAACGGTCTGTTGAACGAAAATCCCATCTTTCGTCTGGCCTTGAGCATGTGCCCGGCCGTGGGGATCAGCACCACCGTAATGAACGGCCTGCTCCTGGGGGTGGCGGTCATTTTTGTTCAGGTCTTTTCAAGCTGCACCATTTCGCTGATCAAAGATCACATCCATCCCCGGATTCGAATCCCGACGTATACCTTAACCATTGCGACCTGGGTGACCGTGATCGATCTGGTCCTGGCCGCCTATATGCCGGTTGCTTACAAGGCCATGGGCATATTCGTCCGGCTCATCGTGGCCTTTGCCATTATTACCATGCGTTTGGAGGTCTTTGCCTGCAAAAATCGTGTGGTGCCAGCCTTCTGGGACGGTATCGGCATGGGGTTTGGCTTTTTGTTCGGCATGGTTTTATTGGGAGCGGTTCGTGAGCTTTTGGGCATGGGAACGCTTCTCGGCTACGACGTTCTCGGGTTTCGGCCACTGCTCTTTTTTGTCCTTCCCGCGGCGGGGTTTTTCCTGGTCGGCTTCATGATGGCAATTTTCAATTATGTGGAATTTGCATACAACCATCGAAAAACCAATAAGGATATGGCATGATAAAGGGGTTGAAAACGGTTGGCACTCTCATCGTCCTGATGCTGGTCCTGATGATCGGGGGATGTAAGAGTGAGCATGGCATCATCAAAAAAGCCGAGTTTAAAGGAGACGACCGTATCGTTGTAACCTTTGCCCTTCCGGTCGATGCCGAGGCGATCCATGATCTTACTCGTTTCCTGGTCACCGAGAAACCGGATCCGGATATCCTTTTGGGTATCGAAGGCGTCACCTTGGCGCCGGACGGAAAAAAGGTCACCATCCGGTTTAAAGACAGCCTGAATCATAACCAGCCCCATGTGGTAACGGTAAAGGGACTTGTTCCCCAAGATAAATCCGGGGGTACGGTTACATTTACGGTAGAAAAATTCTACCTGGGGTATCTGTTGTCCATCATGATCGGGGCCATGATCATTCAAAATTTCGTGTTTTCCAAATATCTGGGGCTCTGCGTATTCTTCGGCACATCCCAGAAAAAAACAACCGCCGTCGGCATGGGGATCACATTTACCGTCGTTATCATCTTTGCTTCTCTCATGAGTTGGTTCCTCTACCAGTTCGTGTTGAAACCATTCCGGCTCGATTACCTTCAAATCATTGTCTTTATCGGGCTGGTCTCCTTGACCGTCCAAGGAGTTGATACGGTTCTGCGAAAGGTCAATCCAGCCCTGTTCAAGGCGTTCGGGGTCTATTTGGTCCTGGTGATCGCCAATTGTATCGTCATTGCGGTGCCACTGATCCTGGCCGACAACGAGTACAACATGATCGAAAGTTTCATGCTGGCGCTGGGGGCCGGGCTGGGGTTTTTAATCGCCTTGTTTTTGATGTCGTCCGTGCGAGAACGGCTTGAGTTTGCCAATGTTCCGGCCTCATACCGCGGGTTGCCCATTGCCTTTATCGTTGCCGGGCTGTTTGCCTTGTCTTTCATGGGTTTTTCCGGGATGTCAATATTCTAGCGCTGTAATAAAAGGTTAATTATGGATCCATTGGTTATAAAACTGGCCCTTGGCGGGCTGGCGCTGCTGGGATGCATCGGACTGTTTTTCGGGGTCGGGTTGGCCCTTGCCGCCCATAAATTTGCCGTTGAAGTCAATCCCAAAGTGGAGGCGGTAAAAGAAGTCCTCGCCGGCGCTCAATGAGCCGGCTGCGGCTTTGCCGGGTGCGAAGCATATGCAGAGGCAGTGGTGACCGATCCTGACGTTTCACCGGCACTATGTTTTCCGGGAAAAGCTGAGGTCGCGGAGGCGGTGGCAAAAATTACCGGAAAAGAGATGGGGGCGGTCGAGGATATGGTGGCCGTGGTGCATTGCGCCAGATCCCAAAGAGGGGATTACAAGAAATACGATTACATCGGCTACGGGGTATGTTCCGGTGCGAACCTGGCCTTTGCCGGTCCGACGGACTGTCAATTCGGTTGTGTCGGGTTTGGCGAATGCGCCGGGGCCTGCCTTTTTGAAGCCATCACCATGGTCAATGATTTCCCCGTCGTTGACCCTGAGCTTTGTGTGGGATGCGGCAACTGTGTCAAAACCTGCCCCAAGGGGCTCATCAGCCTGATTCCAAAAAATTCGCGGGCAGTCGTTCGTTGCAGCAGCCTCGACGCTTCAAAGGTAACCCATGCGATCTGCTCCAGCGGTTGTCTGCACTGCATGTCATGTGTCCGGGCATGTCCGGCTGAGGCCGTTGCCCTGGTGGACGGCGTGATGCGCATCGATCAGGGCCGCTGCCTGTCCTACGGTCCGTCCTGTGACGAGGCCTGCATCAAGGCCTGTTTCATGGTCCATGCCATTCAACCCTTCTGTAAACATCCATTGTTTCAGAATGAAGATAAAGAAACCACCCAACAGGAAGCGCTTGCGCTTTAGTGGCAGGGAAAGAATGATGATTGATAAAGACATAGAGATTCGGCGCGTTAACCGACGTTCGTTTTTAAAATATTCAGGCCTGCTCGGAGCGGGTCTTCTGGTTCCCGGATTCATGCCTGTTTCGGAAAGCGTTGCATTCGACCGGCGGTTGTATAAAATCACAAGAACGCGCCTGACCATGGGTACCTTTGCTGCCATTACCCTGATTCACCCTTCCCGGGCAAAAGCCGACGAGGCCATCGGCATGGCCTTTGATGAAATGGACCGGGTTGGGCGTCTTCTGACCCGGTATCAAACCGGCTCGCCTGTGGGGACATTGAATCAGGACGGATTTGCAAATGGACTTCCACCCGAAGTCATGACGGTCCTTTCCCGTTCCATTCATTTCAACCGAATCAGCCGAGGCGCCTTTGATGTAACGGTAAAGCCCCTGGTCGATCTTTACAAAGATCACTTTGCCAGTTACCACACGCCCCCTAGCCGCCAGCAGATAAACAACGCCCTTGATCGGGTTGATTCCCGGGCCATTTGTTTCAACAACAATTCAGTACGATTTGAAAAGGAAGGCATGGGGATTACCTTAGATGGCATTGCCAAAGGGTACATCATCGATTGCGGCATTGATGTGCTGATGAAAAACAAGGTGAGACACGGGTTAATCAACGCCGGTGGCGATATCCGGGTTATCGGCGGCAGGGATGGGAAAACGCCCTGGTCGGTGGCGATTCAGAATCCTGAAAAAAATGGTGAAAATGTCAATAGAATCAGCATGATTAACGGCGCCATTGCCACTTCCGGGAATTATGAAGTCTATTTTGACCGCGAAAAATTGTACCATCATATTATGAATCCACAAAATGGCGCTCCGGCCCCTGAACTCAAGAGTGTCACGGTTCTTGCCGGAAACGCAATGGATGCCGACGCCCTGTCAACGGCTGTTTTTGTCGCTGGGGCCAACGCGGGCAAGGCGCTGATTGAAGCATTGCCGGGCACCGAATGCCTGCTGATGGGGTCAAGGGGGAAGAACTCTGTATCAAGCCGATGGCCCTCGGCATGAGGCCTGGGACAATGGACGACGGATTGAATCGCACAACGACCGTTTCGGTGGTAAGTCTTAAAAAAGGAAGAAAATGAACGGGGCCAACGTATTCTTAGGGGCCGGCGTTCTTCTGGTTGTGGCCGTGCTGTGGTTTGCGGTCTATTATTGGCTCAACCCCCATTTGAGCCAGCCGGATGGAAAGGCCCGCATCACCGGAAGCTGTGGGGACGTGATGGAGATCCGTCTTGCCTTTGAAAACCACAAGGTGGTCGATTCCTCCCAGTGGACGAACGGGTGCGTGCATAGCTACAATTGTGTTCTGGCCGCGGCGGATCTGGCGAAAAACAAAAAGCCCGAAGAAATATTCGATATCGATGCGGAAGCCGTGCGGCATGCGGTGGGCGGATTGCCGGCAGACCATATGCATTGCGCGGGCCTGGCCGTTGAAACACTGTATGCGGCCGTCGATGATTATATGCGGGGCGTGGTTGCCAACAAGCAATGAGGCGGCCAATGCCCGGGGCTAGTATAGCCTCCGAAATAGACCGGCCATGCCGACGACAACTGATGCAAGTGAACTAAAGTTAAAATGCCTTTGTCGTCATTCCCGCGAAGGCGGGAATCCATTCATTTCAGATGGTTCTGGATGCCTGCCTTCGCAGGCATGACGGGATTTGGGATATTTTTCGAATGAGTCAACATTGATGCATTCGAAAAAGTCGTTTAAAACCACGAGGCACAACGCATAGCAAGAGATAATGCTTTAAATACGAACTGTTAACTTTGTACCCGTTGTGCTTTTTTGTAAATCTGGATTTTTCACTCGTTCTTTAAAAGAACCGCAACGCTCATCACATCTCCACATCCACTGTTTTCCAGCAGATCGAGGGCATAGGATTTGAACCGGGCATCGGGCTCCACGGTCTTGGTGAAAGAGTAAATCAGATCAATTGTCAAATCGGGACTCAAAGGTTTTTGCCCAAACGCGGCCAATCCGATTAAATACGTTTTAATCATGGCAAAATGGAGTGCCATCAATACAAACTGGTCATAGACCCCTTTTCCATCGGATACTCCCAGTTCGCTTGAAAACAAAAAATTGATCAGGTAGTTTTCGAAAAGATACTGGTGATTTTTGGCAAACGGCAAAAAATATTTTTTATAAGAGAGATCGTAACGCCTTTTGATGGCCTGCATGTTTGGGTTCGCGCCATCGTATTGAAGCCCCGAAAAACAGTCATCGACAAAGGTGGAAAAGGCTTTTACCCGGATTGAATCGGATTTTTCATCGGTCAGCCGTTTCACGATCTGGAGTTGTAGCGATGTCATCACCGGTGCCTTTGCCAGGATTTCGTTGAAGAATCCGGTCTGCACATGATCGGCAAAGGCGCCTATCAAGGCAATGATGTCATCGGAACGCCCTTTTCCATCAAGCCCTGACACCTCTTTACATAAAAACCCCAAGAGCAGCAGTCTTTCCCATAATTGAAACGTCCTGTTTTTTAACAATTGTATGGAAAAGCAAGTAACCGCCTCTTTTCCCCCATTGAAACAAAAGGATTCGGCCGTGGTCGTGGCGCGCAGTTTTTCTAATCGTTTTCCGTCGATTTGGGATTCGACCATATCGAGGCTGTCTGGGTTTTGCATTGCCAGGCGGGCGATTTCCGGACAGGAAACGGATGCCGACATTTCAATGCGCTGACCGTAAGGCCTGAAATGACGGGGAAAGATCGCACATACATCCGGCAGGAAGGACTCTCCGAGTCGGGACTGAATCAGACAAAGCCTCGCGGTTGTCAAAAAAGCGCAATGATCGTTGACTTTTGATATTCTGGCATAGTTTTTTTCCGAGCAATCGCTTTTGTTTCTGTGGACATGCTTGCTGAAAAGGTCTGCAACGGTCGTGTCGGGGCACCGACATAATTTTTTATATGTGACTTTATCAACGACAATATCCCATCCATAACAACAATGATCCCTGCAGGCTGAACCCAGACATTTGAAATGTTGAAGGTATCCAGGGTGCACAATGGCGATTGTTGTTTTAAGCTTTGAACTTGCCTGCTTTGATTTCATAGCGTTTCATGATCTGTTGGAGGGCCTGTCGTTCCAGACCGCATACTTTTGCGGCATGGGTAATATTGCCATTCCATTGGGAGAGAAGATTCTCGATAAATTCGGTGTTGAATCGGATCAGTGCCCCATCTTTGGCTTCTTTGTAGGAAAGGCTCATGAATTTGTTTTCAATGTCAACTTTCACATGGGTCGAAGGGGTAATACCAACGTTTTCCGATGAAATGTCATTTGTCTCCGAAAACATAATACCCCGGATAATGAAATTTTCCAGTTCTCGGATGTTTCCCTTCCACATACGCGTTTGCATGGTTTCCAAAAGTTCCGTGGACAGACTTTTCAAGGGCCGATCCAGTTTGGCGCAATGCTTTTCAAGCAAGTAATTGGCGATGAGTGGGATATCTTCTTTTCGATCCCTCAGGGGCGGCAGCTTCAGGGGAAGAACGTTCAATCGGTAAAACAAATCCTCCCGGAATTCCTTTTTGTCCATTTTTTCTCTCAGGTTCTGATTGGTCGATGCCACGATCCGGATATCGACTTGAACCGACTTGGTATCCCCTAAGGGTTTGATTTCCTTTTCCTGAATGACCCGCAACAGTTTGGTTTGCATGGCGGGGCTGATGTCGCCAATTTCATCGAGAAATATGGTTCCGTGGTGGGCTTCCTGAAAAAGACCGATTTTGTTCTGGGTGGCATGGGTGAATGCGCCCTTTTTGTATCCGAAGAGCTCGCTTTCGAGAATGTTTTCCGGAATGGTCGGACAATTGACCGCCACATACGGCTGCTGATTCCGGTGGCTCAGGGCATGGATTGCTTTTGCGCTGATCTCTTTGCCGGTGCCGGACTCGCCGGTGATGAGCACGGTCAGGTCGGTCTTTGCCACCGTTCGTATGGTTTCATAGACCCTTTGAATCTCACGGCTATTGCCAGCCATGTTATGAAAAGCGGCCGTTTCAAAGCATTCTTTTTTAAGTCGCAAATTATCTTTCAAAAGGGTGGTTCTTTCCAGGGCCTTTTTCAGTCGCAGGACCAGGGTTTCGAGCTCAAAGGGCTTGGTGATAAAATCATAGGCTCCGCTTTTCATGGTCAGAACCGCCATGTCGATTTCGCCGTAGGCGGTCATCATGACCACTGTTTGGTCACGGTTGTTTCTTTTGATCAATTCGAGAAGCTCAAGGCCGTTCATGCCAGGCATTTTAATGTCGGCCAAAACCAAGTCAAATGTTGATTCGGAATAGATCTTCAAGGCCGATTCGCCTGAGGTGGCTGTTTGAATCCGGCAATTTAGCTCCGGCGCGAGACTCCGTTTCAGAAGTTGGAGCATATCCTGCTCATCATCGACAATTAAAATGGATGTCTGCATGGTTTTCGGGCCTCATGAAGTGATGGGCAATGAAACAATAAATTCTGACCCTTTTCCCGGCTCGCTTTTTACCGTAATATGTCCGCCATGGCTTTTGATAATTCCGTAGCTGACGGAAAGTCCGAGCCCGGTCCCTTCACCTGTGGGTTTGGTCGTAAAAAAAGGGTCGAAAATGCGAGAAAAATATTTCTTCTCGATTCCATGCCCCGTGTCGCTGACATGAATATGGACTTCTTTTGGGTTCGCGTTGAGCCATGTGGAAACCCGGATGGTTCCGGCCTTTCCGATAGCGTGCCGGGAATTCATGACCAGGTTCATAATGACCTGTTTGATTTTTTTTTCATCCACGACGATGGGTTTTAGATTCGGGTCGAATCGTTTTTGGACATTAATTTTTTCTATTCCGGAATGATGGAGAACAAATTCGAGAACATCTTCGATAATCATGTGAATATCAGCGGTCTCCCTTTTGGGAGGAGATGTCCTGGCAAAGCTTAAAAGGTTTTCTACAATGGTTTTACACCCCCGAACGTGCTTTTCAATGGTCTTAAAATCCGAATACCGTTCCGATGTCGTGTTTTCTTCCCGGAGAAGCAATTGGGTGTACCCGAGGATAATGCCCAGAGGGTTGTTGATTTCGTGCGCCACGCCGGAGGAAAGTTCTCCGATGGAAGCCAGTTTATCGGCCTGGGCGAGATGGTTCTCCATGATGCGACGCTGTTCAATGTCCTTGACCAGCAAAAGGATCGCATCTTCTTCTCCCGAACTCTTTGCGATGCTGCCGCTGACCAGTGCTCTCTTGGTGAGGCCTCCGGCCATGCGCAGATCAAGTTCGTAGCTGGAGATGGAGCCCTCATCGGCAATAACATTTTTGATGGAACTCCATTCGACGGGATTTGCCATAAATTCCTGGATAGAATGGCTGGCCACGGTTTCGTTTCGGTGTTTCAAACCCAACAGTCTGGACCCGGCCGGGTTCAGGTTTAATATCAATCCGCCCTTTTTTACAACGACGATCATATCTTTGGAAACCTCGAAAATCTGACGATATTTATATTCCGAGGCTTTTAATTCGATGGTTCGCCTCTCAACCCGTTCCTCGAGGTTCTGGTTTAAAAAAAGCAGTTCCTGATGGGCTTCCTTGATTGCCTGACGGTCTTTAAGGATCAGTTGGTAGATTTTCCAGATGCGTTCAAAAAAGAGGGTGATGGCGGCCACAACGATAAACATGACGGTATTGATGGCGCCGCTAAAGGGACGAATCGTTTTCCACAGCGCCTTGTTGCCGGCCAGGAACAAAACGTTTTTCAGAATGTGGCCGGCGGACCGGGAGACGGCAAAGCATGCCAGACCGATACATATCCAGAGCAGGTAGGTCCAAATCAGGTTGTTGACGTCCCGCTCCCTGAGTTTGTATACGATTCGAAGGCAAAGGAAGGACAGGACAATCATCAGGATCGAGCCGATGAGGTCGACGAGAAATATGGGCGCCGAGGATGTGATCATGGTCGATGTGTCGGGCTCTCCGCCGCGGCGGTGTCTTTGAGAAGGGTTTGCAATCCGTGATACATGCAGCACATGGCCGGCACACAAAGCAGATGATCAAGCTTTGCCGCATAATATAAAATGGCGATGAATTTTTGATTTTCCGGTGTGGAAATTTTGATATGCCACAAGTCGATAGGGGTAATTTTAATAAAATCGACCTGTTCAGCCAGGAAATGAACAAACATGGCATCCAGATTCCACAGGATAAGCAGGACGGCAGCCATCTGAATATAGCGCCATCCCGGCTTCCTGACGAGATTGCGCTGTCTCAGCCAGAATTCCAGGATGCCCATGGAGACAATGAAGAAAAAATGGGCCATCTGATGAACGTACAGCCCCTCCGGCTCGCCATGGGTCTGGGTGGCCGTGGCCGGAACGGCGTTTAGCAACAAAACGATCAGAACCCGAATGGCGGTTGTCATCAGGGGGCGGCAGAGTTTCATAATATATCTATATTATAGATCGGTTGACTGTTTTTTCGGCCTTTTGAAATGACGACGGAACACCGCCGCTAACATCATCCAGCCCGGATATACCATCAGCAGGGCGATTACAAACCAGAAAAAGGCACCGATGACCAGCGGTTCTCCGTTGAAATTGGCGAATTTGAAGATATGGGGTTGGCCAAAACGGCTCATAAGTGTTGCCGGTGTATACCCGTGATTGATATAGGCCGAGACAAGCAATACCGGTAAAATCGTGGTGAGGATGTTTTTGAGAAAGCCTTCAAAAAAATAGTCGTAATAGGCCTTGTTGAGTTTGGCCTGGTCGATGTTTTTGGCCATGGCCTTGCCTTTTTCACGGTCTTCGCAAGCCATGGCTTCCTGGCGCAGGTTGAGCCAGTGATGATATTCCTCTTCAAGTTCCCCATATCGTTTGGGGCAGTAAACCCGGTTGAGAAATTTGGTCAGGCAGACCGTTGCCACAACCAGTATCAGGATGACCCCTGCCGGACCCAGCACATGAAGCGGGGCCAGGAGGGTATCCATGGTGCCGGCAATAAATTCCATGCCCGTAAGGATATGAAGCCAGAGGGTATCTAAGAGGGTGTCCATGGTTGGAAAAGTCGTCGATTCCGTTTTAAAGGTTGCGGTTCAAAAAAAAACAGGGGCGAAAGGCATCCCCTTTCACCCCTGTTTTTTACCACAGTTTCCGGGCTATATCCAGATTTCGATCTTGAAGAACCGGAAGAACAGGAAGAACAGGGTAATTGCCAGCACGATTTTCAGGGTTTTTTCACTGAAAAGCTTTTGTGCCCGGCTGCCCAGCATGCCGCCGGCAAATCCACCAATGATGATGGAGATCGCCAGGGTCCAGTCCGGCAAATACCCGACCATCAGATAGCCGAGGAAGGAGCCGATGCTGGAAAAGCAGGTGCCGATCAATGAAATCGGTACCGCCACATACATGGGCAGGGCGCCCAGGGTGGTCATGGCCGGAACCAGCAGAAAGCCGCCGCCAATACCAAAGGCCCTGGAGACGATACCGATGGCAACACCGAGAATACCGAAAAGCAGGGGGTTGATGGTGAACTCTTCGCCCCAGAACTTAAAGCGGTAATCGGTCAGGCCGGTCTTGACGGGCTCGATGCTTCCCATCTCCGCGCTACGGCCCTCGGCCTTGGCCTTGGCCACTTCTTCGTTGAACTTTTTGGTCATGGCGGCAATGTTTTTCCGTTTTGCCATGGCTTTGGGCCGCATTTCCATCAACGTTTTGATGCCCATGAGCACAACCAGCACGGCCAGCCATTCCTTATAGGCTTTCATGGGCAAAACGGCTGAGACATATTTACCGAGCCAGATTGATCCGATGAAAATGCCGACACCAAAGGAGAGCCCCACCGGCCAGGCCACACGTTTTTCTATCTTTGCATAGCGCCAGAAGGAGCCGAGGGGTGAAAACAGGGTCAATGCCATATTGGAGGGTTTCAATACGTTTGCCGCGTTGATGCCCACGGGACCCATGGTGTTGACCACAAGAACCTGGAAAGCAGCCATGAGCATGCCGCCGGCCGCCCCGATCATGGAAAAATAAGTGCCGACAAGGATGGCCCCGATAATGATCCACAGCGGATTCATGTAGCGAAAACCCTTGGTGAGCCAGTAACCGTTGCCGTCAACTTTGTAGGTGCCGGTTTTGGTTCCGTTGAGGAAGACGTCGAAGTTGGTTTCGGGCGGGTTGTGGCGGTAGGTTTTAAACGATGCCGTAAACTTTCCGGTGGTCTTGTCCAGCTTAACGGTGGTGTTTTTATCCCAGTAATTGCCGCTGCTCTGATCGGTGATGACACTGCGGGCAAAAATAACCACCTTACCGACCCGACTGCCTTCTTTGACAATGGTATTGATTCCGTAATTTCCCTGATGGGCATACCTGAAAAAGTTCCACTGATCTTCGGTTTTGATGGGTCCGAGCATGGACCTTACGCCGGCGTCGATGTCGCCGAACTTACTGTTGAGATAGTACATGGTGGTGGAATAAATGCCGTTGCCTTTGCCTAGAAGCACCGAGGGGCCGCCAAATTTCTTTTTCCCGACCTTGCCGAATGCATCGGGGTTGCTGGTCAGCATGTAGTACAGTGGCGGGATTTTGGTATCGAGGTTGAAGCTGGCCTTCTGGGCATCTTTTTTTAATCGTTTCTTTTCATGGGCACCGTCCGTGTCGGCCGGTGCGAACATGTCCTGCTGCGCAATGGCGATATACAGGTCCTGCCCCGGTTCGATGGCCCCCGCAATGGTGACCGTGTCGCCGGCTTTATAGCTGGACGCGGAAATTGTTGCCGTGGATGCGCATAAACCGGACGCGGCAAACACAAAAAAGGATACGATTATAGCCAATGGCAAATAAACTCTCTTCATTCTTCTCCTCCTGGTTAGTAAATAAAAAACAGATAATTACAGACTTCCATGAATCAGCGCGGGTTGCTTTTCCAGTTGAGGCCAAAATATTTTACGGCCAGAATGCCGCCAAGCCATCCGGCTGCAATGCCGATGGGCAGCATTATGGCCAGATCCGAGGCGGTGATCAAAAGAACACCCTGCAATCGCAGGGCGGCAACAGCCAAAACCACGCAGGCCGAAACAGCGCAAAGGGCACCGGCGGTGCCGGTAAACAGGTGACGGTGTTTTAAACTCGTTTTTGTCTTGTCCACCAAGGTGTAGCCGGTGAGTGCCGCATTGAATCCCACAACCCATGGGAGCAATTTGAGCAGGCCGTTGGCGGACAACAGTGGAAAAAAGAAAACAACCAAGATCGCCGAGCCGACCATTCCCGTAAGGACACTGATAAATATTTTTCCCGGCAATGAATTTTTAAATAAATCAAAGAAGACATCGATATGGATCATTGGTTTTCCTGTTATGAGTCGGGTAAACAAAAATAGTTCAGCAAGCTATATGCCACCGGAAGCACCGGTCAGCGGATGCGGTGCTTTTTTTATTGAAAAAGCAAAAAAAGATTAAATATCAATGGATTGCATTCATGACGAATGCATGACAAGAATGTGAACGGGCGACTTGGAGAGGGGCACGGCCGGACAAATGCATCAAAAAGCTTCCTGAAAGTCCTCTGAATTTGTAAAAACCTATAATAACAGCGGGATAGTTAGGCGCAATAAAAACCATTCAACGCCATACAATTATTGCGTGGATGCTTTGGACTATTATCGGCAACCCGTGGGAGTCCAGGGGCCGCGCCCGGGCCGTTGAGACGGGGATGGTCCGGTGTCAGACGTGGCGGTGGGGCTGCTTGCCGATCCGGTGGGCGTGCTCGTGAACGTGGATGTGCAGTTCGTCGTCCAGCAGGATCCGGCCGTTTTCCATGGTGTAGACATGGTCGGTGGTGGCGGTGAGAAAATCGAATTCGTGGGAAATCACGACAGAGGCGATGTCGAGCCGGTTGAGCACCGCCTTAAGGGTCTCTTTGGTCCGGGTGTCCAGGCCGGTGGTCGGTTCGTCCAGAAGCAGCACTTCGGGCTCCATGGCCAGGACCGTGGCCAGGGAGACCAGCCGTTTTTCACCACCGGAGAGTTTGGTGGTGATCTTATCCTCAAACCCCGTAAGGCCCAGGAAAGAGAGGGTGCGCCTGGAAAGGGCCACGGCCTCGTCAGCGGATTTTCCCATGTTCAGAGGGCCGAAGGCCACGTCTTCCAGGACCGTGGGGCTGAACAACTGGTCATCGGCATCTTGAAACAAAAGACCGATGCGGGAGCGATATGGCGCAAACTCTTTTTCCGTCGACACGGTTTGGCCGAAGAGGGAAACCGTGCCCCTGTCAGGCTTGAGCAGCCCCATGATGATGTGAAACAGGGTGGTTTTGCCACTTCCGTTGGGGGCCACCAGGCCGAACCGATCCCCCGGACGCAGCACCAGGTCCAGGCGATCCAGGACCGGCTGGCTGCCGGGATAGCCAAAGCGGATGCCGCAAAGCTCAATGAGGGGGTTTCTATGGTTATGGGTCAAAAGAGTTCCCCGTTGCGCCGGGTTTGAAGGGATGGGTTTTGCCTGGGGCAAAACGATCTTGGATCAGCATCTGCCCATGATCGAGATAACGACTGCCCGGGACAGCTTTACGCGGTTCCATGGCAATTTTCAAGGGGGGAACCATTCCAGGGCAATCAGGGCCGCGATGGCGGCGGTCATGGCTGTACCGTAGGCCCAGTTGGTTCGGTTTGGCGAAACCTGGCGCAGAGCGTGGAAGGATCCATTAAATCCCCGGCATCGCATGGCCCGAAAGACCCTTTCGGCCCGGTCCGCGGCGCGGACAAATAGCATGCCGATCAGGTAGGCGTAGGTCTTGTAGGTATGAAGGTTCGTTTTTGGCCTGAAGCCCCGGATCAGGGCGGCCCGGTACAGCCGCTGGTATTCCTGGGCGATGACGAAGATATAACGATAGGCCATGAGCAGCAAAAAGACCAGTTTGTCCGGCAGGTGCAGGCGATTTAAGGCATGACCCAGGGCGGCAAAAGTCATGGTGGCGATCAGGGCCATGAAAGCCAGAACAATGGCGATGGACTTGAGGGAAATCTGCGCGGCCAGCCAGATCCCTTCACGGCTGGCTGTAAAGGGGCCGAGGGCGAAGACCGGATCGCCTTCGGTGGTCAGGGGCAGGACCATCCACAGGAGCAGCAAGAAACCCGAGACGGCCAAGAGCCGTTTGCCCGCGGCCACGGGGTCGAGGCGGGCCAGGCCGGCCAGGATCAACGAAACGCCCAAGGCGCAGGCCAGAACCGGCATGCGATCGGCCACGGCCACCACCGTGGAATAGGCCGTGGCCAACACCACCCGCAGGCGCGGGTCGAGGCGGTGAATGGCCGAGTCACCAAAGGCAAAGGGTTCACTGATCATTGATGTAAAATCGCTTCGCGATTTTCCATAACTGGCGGCTTCGCCGCCAGACGGTTAATCGCTTCCTTTTTTACGGCTGTGGACATAGGCGCCGATACCGACCAGGCCGAGGATATACCCGAGACCGCCGAAAATATCGGTCAGGGATGGTTTGTCGGACCGCGATTCGGCCAGCATTCGGGTGACGGGCTGGATCTTTCTTTCCACGGCTTTTTCCACGGCCAGCTCGATACGCTTGATCATGGCCTCAGAGATCTGCTGCGGGGGCGGTTCTTTCCGGCCGGTCATATCGCCCTCTCTGGAAGCCGACTGAGATGCGGTTGCCGCCCCGGGCTGGGGCGCCCCGGACGCCTTTTCCATCGGTGCGCCGGCGGCAACGATTTCATCCAGAGGCACCGTCCATTCGTTCCGGTGCCCCATGCCTGCCACTAGAACGATTTTCAGGGCCGACTGTTTGGGGATTTTAAAGGAGAACTCTCCGTTTCCGTCGGTTCGTCCTTCCAGAAGCTTGTTGTCCTGGTCATCGTAGACCTCGATCGGGGCATCCATGGCTTTTCGCCCGCCGCCGAACTTGCTCTGGGTATGGACCGTGTTCCCTTCGACCCAGGCGAATATATTGACCCGGTGGGCCAGGGCTGTGTCGGCAAAACAAAATATGGCCGCAAACATCAAGGTGGCGACCCATGTTTTTCTTTCCATGACGATTCCCTTCGATGGCCATCCAAACACAAAACAATAGAAACCCAATCGCAAATACTGAAACGGGTTACCGTGCCTGCAATCAATTCTTCACCACCCGTTCGCTTCGCTCACTCGAGACGCGGAGAACGCTGCGTCTCTGTGTGCTCCGTGACCGCTGTGGTTAAAAAACGGCTTTTTACGGCACCGGCAACATTTCCGGCCTGACCTTTTTAAGGAATGCCACGCAAAAGCCGGTGATCGCCCCTTCGATGACCATGACCGGCAGGTTGGCGCCGACGATCAGGCCCGCGACCTCAAAGAAGCCTTCCTCGGTAAACATCAAGGCCGCGCCTGCCACCAGCGCCGCCAGCAGCACGGCCACAAACCCGCAGGCAAACGCGGCGGCAAAGGTAGTCGCCGGCCCTCCTTTGCGAATCAGGCGGCCAAAGAGGTAATAACAGGCCACGGCAGGCAAGGCCATGATCAGGGTGTTGACCCCCAGGGTGGTGATGCCGCCGAACTGAAAGAACACCGCCTGGAGCAGCAGTGCCACCAGGATTACCGGAAAAGCCGCCCAGCCCAGCAACAGGCCGACGATACCGTTTAAAATCAGGTGGACGCTGGACGGCCCCACAGGGACGTGGACCAGCGACGCCACGAAAAAAGCGGCCGAGAGCATGCCGGCACCGGCGATGCGTTCGTAATCAAGCCCCTTGAGCCCGATGGCCGTGCCGGCGACGGTCAGTATCGCCCCCGACGCCAGAACCGGACCAGATAAAACGCCTTCGGAAATATGCATGGCCTATTTTTCCTGCCAGTTTTCAAAGTGGACCCAGATCACCGCACCCAGTTCCACGTCCTTTTCCTGTCCGTCGTGTTTCATTTTGAAGTCAGCGGTGTTCAGGGCGGCAAATCCCCACCAGCCGGCCCTGGGCGCGGCATAGGTGAATACCCCGTCGGCGTCGGCCTTGATGGTCTGGGTAATCATATATTCGGTCGGGGCGACGGCTTTGCTGTTTTGGTTGTAGTATTCCACCTCCACCTCGGCATGGGGGACCGGCTTGCCGTTGAATTTGACGATGCCTTGAAACACGTTGCCGGCGTAAAGCCCGAATGGTTTGGCCAGGGGAACGATTTCCGTCTTCAGGCCGATTTCCCCGTCCCACCCTTCGTCATCACCAAAGGCGGTGACCACGGTCTTGGTGTAGTGGATGATGAAGCAGTCTTCAGCCGGCTCCCAATAGGGGGTCGGTTCCAGATAAAACGCGTAGACCCCGGGCCGTTTGATCGGGTAAGCGGCCTGCCACGCCCCGCGGCCCATGACCTTGAACGGCTTGAGCAAGCCCAAAAGGGTTTGATTCTTTCCGGCCACGTTCACGCCAAAGGCCTTGGGGGGGGCCAGGTCCATGCCGACGCCTTCCATGGGATGGGAAAAACTGACCTGAAGGGTCACGGTCTTGTTGTCACCCTGCATCACCATGTTGTCGGACGGAATCACCATGCCGAAATGGGCGAGGACGGGTTGCGGGATCGTGGCCAGGGAGACGACGATGACACCGGCGAGCAGCAGCTTCTTCATTTTTCCTCCATGGGCAAAAAAAAACCACGAACAACCGGCATCTTCATGATGCCCGTACCTTCGTGGTGCGGATTGCCCTGTTGATAAAAATTTTAAGGAAAAGTTGCCGGCTTCAGCCCGCGTTTTCCGGCATTGGTACCGAAATAGACGAACGTTGTCAATGAAAAATGCGTAAGCGTTCACAGGGCACCGCATCTGCTTTGTTCCCGGGCATTTGAAGTACGCTAAAGTACGTCTGCATGCCCGGCGCCTCGCATCTACGGCACCCTGTAAACGCTTACCGTGAAAGGGTTTGGAACGCAGCATCGTTTCTATCCCGTGAACAGTTACAAAAATACAGGGTATGAAAACACCCATTTGTGCCAAGGAGTGGCTTGCCATTCTTGTTTCGCCGGGCAAAAGCGTCTTTTGTCCCCGCGCACATCGCAGCTTGACTTGAAAAATAAAACTCTTTATGAATTGAAACCCTTTCGGCTCGTATGCCAAAACGGTTTTCCGTGTTTGGCTTTACCGGGCCGTTTGTTTGTCGGTCGGTGCGCAAAATGGGGATCGACGGGTAGCGTTGAATCATTCGATATGGCCTCTTTTAACATTTAACAAGATAAAACAAGAAACCTATGAAACATCGACTTCAGGATATCATCCTTGCTGCCGCGTCGGCAGCCTACCAGGCAGGGGAGCTGCCCTCTGATGCGTTCCCGGCGGTTCTCGTCGAGGAGCCCAAGCAGGATGCCCACGGTGACTTTTCAACCAATCTGGCCATGACCATGGCCAAAATTCAGAAAATGGCGCCCCGGAAGATCGCTGACATCCTTCTATCCCACGTAAGCGACGTGGACGGGATCATCGAAAAAACCGAAATCGCCGGGCCGGGGTTCATCAATTTTTATCTCCACGCCGCTGCCTGGCATCCCGTGGTTCACAAGGTTCACCGTGAAGGCGACGGGTACGGGGCCTGCAATATCGGCAACGGGGAGCGGGTCCAGGTGGAGTTTGTCAGTTCCAACCCCACCGGACCGCTACACGTGGGACACGGCCGCGGTGCGGTGGTAGGCGACAGCGTGGCCAGTATTTTGTCCTTTTGCGGGTACGATGTTCAGCGGGAATACTACATCAACGACTCGGGCCGGCAGATTCAGACCCTGGGCCGTTCGGTCCTGCTGCGATACAGAGAGCATCTGGGACAGACCGTCGATTTCCCTGAGGAATGCTACCAGGGTGACTACATCGCCGACTATGCGGTCCAGGTGGCCGATTTAAAGGGCGATCTCCTCCTGTCCGAGCCGGAGGAAGAGGCGGTGCTTTTCTGCGCACGCCATGCCGCCGGACGGATCGTGGACCAGATGCGGCAGGCGCTGGTGGATTTCGGCGTCACCTTTGACAACTGGTTCAGCGAACAGAGCCTCTACGACGCCGGCAAGGTGGCCGCGGCCATCGACGACATGATTGCCCGGGGCCTGGTTTATGAAAAGGACGGCGCCCAATGGTTCCGCACCACGGATTTTGGTGACGAAAAGGATCGGGTGGTGGTGCGGAACAACGGCCAGACCACCTATTTCGCCTCGGATATCGCCTATCACCAGGATAAATTTCAGCGGGGATTCACCCGCTGCATCGACGTCTGGGGGGCGGACCACCACGGATACATTCCCAGGGTGACGGCCGCCATCGAGGCGAGCGGATACGCCCGGGATCGGTTTCAGGTGATTCTGGTGCAACTGGTGAACCTGCTGCGCGGCGGCGAACCCGTGGCCATGAGCACCCGGGCCGGCGAGTTCGTCACCCTTGAGGACGTCATGGCAGAGGTCGGCACCGACGCGGCCCGTTTCATTTTCCTGACCCGTCACTACGATAGCCCTCTGGATTTTGACCTGGACCTGGCCAAGAAAAAAACCAACGAGAATCCCGTCTATTATGTCCAATATGTCCACGCCCGCATATCGAGCATCATGAGAAAAGCGGCCGAGATGGGCGTGACCCTGGCCGAAGAGGCCGAGCCGGAGACGGTTTCCTGCCTGACCGCCACCGAAGAAATTCAGTTGATCAAGCACCTGGCCCGCTATCCCGAAGTGGTCCGCACCAGCGCCGAAACCATGGAACCGCATCGGATCACCTTCTATCTGATGGCCCTTGCGGCGGCCTTTCACGCCTACTATAACAAACACCGTGTGCTCGGCGAAGATCCACGGTTGACCGCGGGGCGCCTCTATCTGATCCTGGCTGTCCAGAAAGTGATACGAAACGGGCTTCGGCTTCTGGGGGTGTCGGCGCCGGAAAAGATGTAGTGACACCGCATAGGTACTCGTATTCATAAGTACGATACCGTATTATAATCGAATCACCACAGAGCCCACAGAGGATTTCTTTTTATTGATTGCAGGCATGTTAATACGTTTCAGTATTTGCGAATCGCAAGCACTAAGCTATGATGGGGCAAGGGAAAAGGGTGAACAAAGCGACGGGCGATTCTTCCGCAACCAGGGGCCCCATGGGCCTCTTCGGCTGGCTTTGGACGGTGTTTCTCGTTTCGGGGGCCATGTTTGTGCTGGGTGTGCTGGTTGGCAGAGGATCGGCCCCGGTCGAATTTAACATTGATGCCCTGCAAGAAGAACTGGCCACGCTCAAGGCCCAGGCATTGGAGGATGAATCCAAGCGATTCCGTATTGACACCAAGATTCGTGACGGCGAGCCAGGTCTCGATTTTCACGAAGCACTCAAGACCCGTCGGCCCAAGACCGAAACCCTGCCCGAAAAGCCGAAACCGCCGGAACCGATGAGGACGGCGTCGACACCCCGGGACGTCAAGCCTGCTCCGGCAACAGCCAAGACACCGTCGTCACCACCGCCTGCCTTGAGCGAGACGCGGCCCATGACCCTGCAGGTGGCCTCCTTGAAGGATGATGCCGCTGCCGACCGGATCGTTCAAGGGTTGGCTGCAAAGGGATATGCGGCCTACCGGGTGGTAGCGGACCTGCCGAACAAGGGGCGCTGGTATCGGGTGCGGGTAGGCGCCTTCAAGGACGCCGACGAGGCGGCCCTGATCATGGGGAAGCTCAAAAAAGAAGGCCGGGAACCGATCCTGGTGAAGCGGGAGTAGGCGGGTGTTTGGTGTTTTGTGTTTGGATGAAGGATGATACATTCGTAAAAAGTCGCTTGAAACCACAAAGGCACAAAGCGCACAAAGATGAAATAATTATTAATAACAGCATGTTAACTTTATGTCCTTTGTGGTAAAGTTGGACTTTTTACGAGCGCATCAAGGATGGGGGAGAAGGAGAATGAAAATCAGCAAGGAAGAAGTGCTTCACGTCGCCAGGCTGGCCCGATTGGACCTTGATGAGACGGCCATGGACAAGTTCGCCGGACAGATCGGCGATATTCTCGATTACGTGGACACGTTAAACAAGGTCGATACCGTGAATGTGGCCCCCACCAGCCACGCCATCTCGTTGACCAACGCCTTTCGTGACGATGAGGTCCGGGCCCATCTGCCCCGGGAAAAAGCCCTGGCCAATGCACCGGATCAGCAAGACGGCACGTTTCTTGTGCCCAAGATTATTGAATAGGGTTCCTTACAGGGATTATATGAATACAAAATCATTGTTTAGCAGGGACATACAGGATGCACGGGATCTCAGGCGGTGTGGTGTGACGGTGCCAACCAATTTATCCTGCATATCCTGTTCATCCCTGTGAATTGAGGGCCGGCCCGTTGCCGTGGCAATGGTGAACATGAAAACAAGGCGATTGTACCCATGAATCTTTATGAACTGACCATTCACGAGGCCCACCGGCGGCTCAAGGCCAAAGAGATTTCATCGGCGGAGCTGACCCGGTCGGTGCTGGACCGGATAGCGGTCGTGGACCCCAAGGTGGGCGCCTACCTGACCGTGGACGAGACGCTCTCCATGACCCAGGCCCGGGCCGCGGACCAGGCCATTGCCGCCGGCAATATGTCACCCCTGACCGGCATTCCCGTTGCCGTCAAGGACCTGATCTGTACCCGGGACATGAAGACGACCTGTGCTTCCAAAATCCTGGCGGACTTTGTCCCGCCTTACGATGCCACGGTGGTCCAAAAGCTGCGCGGGGCCGGGGCCGTGATCGTCGGCAAGACCAATATGGACGAGTTTGCCATGGGCTCGTCCACGGAAAACTCCGGTCTGCAGGTGACCCGCAATCCCTGGGATCTCGCCTGTATTCCCGGCGGCTCCAGCGGCGGGTCGGCAGCGGCGGTGGCGGCCGGCATGTGCCTGGGCGCCCTGGGTTCGGATACCGGCGGTTCCATCCGCCAGCCGGCGTCCCATTGCGGGGTGGCCGGACTTAAGCCCACCTACGGCCGGGTTTCCCGGTTCGGGTTGGTGGCCTTTGCTTCCTCCCTGGACCAGATCGGCCCCCTGACCAAGGACGTGACCGATGCCGCGCTGATGCTGGATGCCATTGCCGGCCACGATCCGGCCGATTCCACCTCGGTGCCCCGGGAGGTGCCGGATTACGCGGCGGCCCTGGTCGGGGGACTCGAGGGCATGCGCTTCGGCATTCCTGAAGAATACCAGGGAAAAGAGGGCCTTGATCCTGACGTGGCCGGTGCGGTTCAGACCGCTGTCGCCCGAATTGAGGATCTGGGCGGCCGGTGTGTGAGCGTGTCGCTTCCCCATACCCAATACGCCGTGGCCGCTTATTATGTCATTGCGCCATCAGAGGCCAGTTCCAACCTGGCCCGCTACGACGGGGTCAAATACGGATTTCGGGACAAAAATGAGCCGAGCCTGATTCCCATGTACAGCCGGACCCGGTCGGCCGGTTTCGGGCCGGAAGTCCAGCGCCGGATCATTATCGGCACCTACTGCCTGTCCGCCGGCTACTACGACGCCTACTACGGCAAAGCCTCCCAGGTCCGGACCCTGATCATGGAGGATTTTCGTAAGGCATTCGAACAATGCGATGTGATCCTGTCACCGGTGGCACCGACGCCGGCGTTTAAGATCGGAGCCAACGTCGACGACCCGCTGACCATGTACCTGTCCGACATCTTCACCCTGTCGGCCAACCTGGCCGGCATTCCCGGCATGAGCGTTCCCTGCGGATTTTCGTCAGGCGGCCTGCCCATCGGACTTCAACTCATGGCCAGCCATTTTAACGAACCGGCCCTTCTCAAAGCGGCCTACAACTTTGAACAGGCGACGGATTTTCATCAACAGCGGCCGCCATTTTAGGATGACGGGCACATGCGCACATGCGTATAAGATGGTGTCGCCAAAATCTCTGTGGGCTTCCTCAATCCATAGAACAGCAGGCCGTTGTATTTTCACGGCCAAATTGATTATGATATAAAGATCCAAGATTGATCTGACTGCGATAACGAGGGAGGAAACCATGACGCACACATTTACCGCCATCATTGAACGTGATGGGGACTGGTACATTGCCTATTGTCCGGAAATTCCCGGGGCAAACGGCCAGGGCCGGACCATTGAAGAATGCAAAAACAGCCTCTCGGAGGCCATATCCCTCATTCTTGACGACCGGCTTGAGGATGCCATGCGGGGCATCCCCGAGGATGCCATCCAAGAAACGGTATCGCTGTCATGAAAAGAACGGCCCTTCTGAGGCACCTTCGCAGGTATGGATGCCATTTGAAGAGAGAGGGGCGGTCCCATTCCTTGTGGACCAATTCCGTCAACGGCATCACTGAAGCCATACCCAGACATTTGGAAATCCCGGACCGATTGGTCCAAAAGATCGTGAAACGTTTACAACTCCCCGAGATCAAGTAACTTGACCCTCAACTGACAACCGGTTCGTTGAATACAGGAGCAGATCATGTCCATCATCCCCGAAGGTGAGGATCTTAGAAAAGCCGTCAAATGGATCTCCGAAGAGCGAAAGGCCGGCCCCGGCAAGTCTCTCAAGAAACTGGTCGGCGAGGCCAGCGTTAAATTCAACCTGTCCCCCAAGGATGCCGATTTCCTGACACGGTTTGATTTTGAGGATTAGGACACTGCAACGCCCGTTTCCCGATGAAAACAGGGTGGCTATTATCGGTTGATCCGAGCTGTAAGGTGTGTTTCGTGTTTCGTATTTGGTGTTTGGAACCAACTCCGAAATGGGAGGACGCCATGAGTTTTTTACCCTATGAAGAACTCCGTGTTTTCCAGCTTGCTGAGCGGCTATCCGACGAGGTTTGGGAGTTGGTGAGGCCGTGGAAGTATTTTGAAAATGCGTATTTGAAATCAATCGGTGGGTTTCAACCGAAACACCAAACACCAAACACCAAACACTAAGCCCATGTCCCGCATCAAAATCCTCCCCGAAATCCTGTCCAACAAGATCGCTGCCGGCGAGGTGGTCGAACGGCCTGCCTCGGTGGTCAAGGAGTTGGTGGAAAACGCCCTGGATGCCGGGGGGTCGCGGATCACCGTGGAGGTCGAGGCCGGGGGCCGGTCCCTGATCCGGGTGTCGGACAACGGCAGCGGCATGAACCACGACGACGCCCTGCTGGCCCTGGAACGATACGCCACCAGCAAGATCTACACGGACGAAGACCTGTTTTCCATCCGAACGCTCGGTTTCCGGGGCGAGGCCCTGCCCAGCATCGCCTCGGTCTCCAAGCTTTCCCTCATCAGCCGGGAGGCGGAGTCGGCCGCCGGCACCGAAGTGGTCGTAGACGGCGGCAAGATCCGCAACGTGACCGAGACCGGCGCCCCCCCGGGCACCATGATTACCGTGCGCCAGCTCTTTTTCAATACCCCGGCCCGGCGAAAATTCCTCAAGACCGTCAATACCGAGATGGGGCACATTACCGACACCGTGGCGGCCATTGCCATGGGCCACGCCCGGGTCCGTTTCCGGCTGCTTCACAACGGTCGGGTGGTCAAAGACTGGCCGGCCAACGACGACGGTCGGCTTCGGGCCGCTGACATCCTCGGAGGCGGGCTGGAAAATGCCCTGATAGAGATGGTGGCCGAAGGACCTGTCCCCCTGGGTGTGTCCGGATGGATCGCGCCGGCCCGGGTGACCCGGCCCACCTCCAGGGGGCTCTATATCTACGTCAACGGCCGGTTTATCCGAGACCGGGGCGTTCAGCGGGCGCTTTTTGACGCCTATGCCGGACGGATCATGAAGGGGCAGTTTCCGGTGGCGGTCCTGTTTCTGGCCATTGCCGCGGATCGGGTGGACGTGAATGTCCATCCCACCAAACACGAGGTCCGTTTCGCCGATCAGCGCGCGGTCTATGATGCCGTCAGGCGCGCTGCCGCGGCCGCCCTGAAAGCATCGGAAGCGGCCCTGTGGTCCACTGCGGCCGATCCGGTTCCGGAGCCTGCACGACCGGCTCGGCCTGAAACGCTGGCCCGGCCTGAAACGCTGGCCTACCGGATTCAGGAACCGCGCCGGCTGTTCAATCCGGCACCGAAACCGGGATCTTTTGCCGGGTTCGCGGGCAGTGCCCCGGCCCGGACCGCGGATCGTTCAGCATGGTCGCCCCAAAAACCGACTGTCGTTTCTACAGAGGCTGAGATCCCACGGCCCCCGGATGATCCCTGGGCCGATGAACCGGTGCCTGAAAAAACGGAAGAAACCGATTCGGAAAAGCGACGCTTTTCCGACCTGCGGATCATCGGCCAGGTGCGCGGCACCTATATCCTCTGCGAGGGGTCGGACGGACTGATTCTCATCGATCAGCACGCGGCCCATGAGCGGGTGGTTTTCGAGCAGCTCAAAACCCGGTCCGGCGGCGGGATGGCGGCCCAGCACCTGCTCATGCCCGAAACCGTGGACCTTGATTTCAGGGAAGCGGCCCTGATGGAAACCCTGCTCCCCGGCCTTTCCCGGATCGGGCTGGAGCTGGAGCCTTTTGGCGGGAACACCTTCGTGGTCAAGACCGTGCCGGCCCTGATGGCCGGACGGGAGGCGGCGCCACTGGTGCGGGAAATCGCCGAAAAGATGGCCGAGACCGAATACGCACCGGACGTGGCTGGCGCCCTGGACCCGGTGCTGATACTCATGGCCTGCCACTCGGCCATTCGGGCCGGACAGTCCCTGGAAGAAAAGCAGATCCGCGGCCTGCTGGCCCAGATGGACGCCTGCGACCACCCTTCCCACTGCCCCCATGGCCGTCCCACCTGGATCCGGTGGGGGTTTTCCGATCTGGAAAAAATTTTCAGGCGATAAAATGGCCTCACCATTTTATCGCCTGAAATTTTTTTATTCAGGATTCGACCCGGTAAATTGTTTTTTTAAAATTTTTCCACAAAAGCTGTTTAAGCTCTCGTTGGCTTGCATTGCCCGAATGGCAAGTGCTTTGTGCAGGTCGCAATCAATTCGCAGTTGGAATTTGCCGGAATATGCTTTTTCGGAAATACTCGGCGGCAACGCCATGTTGTCCTCTTTATAAATTTCAATCCATTCTTCAAGTATCTGACATAAAGAATGATAAACCGATTTTTCATCGTCGCCATGACAACATTTGCCGATCCAGCCGGGGATTGAACCAACATAACATTGATCTTCCTCTGACCATTCAACAATTTTAAGGTAATGGTCTTTTTTTTTCATCGTTTGGATCTCCTTATTCTCATCTCAACTTCTTTTTCTTGATATTGTTTTGCATCATCCCCACGTTTTCCGGAAATTGTAATGGCGAATCCCTTGGGATGAACGAAATTTCTACGGCTACCCTTGCCGCCACGATCAATGAATCCTGCCTCTATAAGATCCTGAATCGGGACTGAAAATTCATCCAAATCGAGGGGGGTATTGCCGAGATGCCTGGATAGGCGCACGTTTGGTTTGACAAAGTGTAATCTGGTAGTTACAATCAACGACATGAAGTTATTGATGGACGCCGATTGTTTGATTAAATTGACCAAGGCCGGATTGAAAGAGCTTGTCTGTCAGCATGATGCAGTGGTCATTCCGTCTGCCGTTGAGAAGGAAGTGGTTGATGCTGGCAAGGCGAAAGGCTGCGCCGATGCTTTTGCCGTGGAAAACAATATTGCGAATAAGGCCCTTTCCGTTGCTGAACACCCCAAGGACTATGTCAGTGGGGACAGCGCCCTTTCTGGCCTGTTTTCCAAAGATCGCTACGATGCGGTAGCCACTGACGATAGCAAATTGACACGTCAGTTACGAGCCTTGAGCATCCCATTTATGTTGCCCGGACTGATCCTCTACCGGTTTCTCAAAGACGGATGCATCGATAAAAAGACGGCGGTTCTGGCTTTGAATCAACTGTCTGGATTTATCAGCGACGATGAGTTCAGCACAGTAAGACTGCTGATGGAGAAAATATCATGAAAGTAAGATCCATGCGCATCCCGGAAGATATTGATCTGGCAATCCAGTATATTTCGAAGGTTGAAAAAATTGAAAGCACCCAATCGTTGCGCAAGCTGGCACGGCTCGGTTTTGAATCCTACGTCGCCCGAAAATATCAGGGTGATCAAATGACGCTGCGGGAAGCGGCCGGACTTCTCAACATGCCCCTGTCTGAAACATTGGACCTTTTGAGCTTGCTGGGGGTCAAGGGAAATATTCATGCCGGCGATGTACTGGCAAGCCTTAATACTTTCGCCCCCCTGGATTGAGGTATAATTGCTCCGCAATCTTACCTGATCAACTCGAAGAGGGAAGACCTGGCCGCCTTTTTGTCGAAGGTCAGGACCGCCTCGCATCCTGAATGTTTTGCACAGAAGGCGATCAAAAGATCCGGAAGGTCGGCGTTGCTTTCACGGGCTGAAGAGACAAGGCCCTGAATGGCGGGCTGGGCTTCAAATTTTAGAGTAGGCATTTTCTGGCGATTGCCGCATCCATCTCTTCAGTGGATACCGCCTTCCCGCCGGGTTTGTACAGCCGGCCGAAAACATCATCGACTTTCTTGGATATGGGGCGAATCCGTGCCGCGCCATCCTTTGTAACAATGAATTCGATTTTATCGCCCGAACAGAGTCTCAGGGATTCCCGTACCACTTTTGGAATCGTGACCTGCCCCTTGGTTGTGATGGTTGCCAGGGCCATGCGATGCCCTCCTTACTTGTCGTAAAATCTTACTTCAGAGTAAGGCCAGTTTGTCATCTGGTCAATCCGCAAGTTAAAAAGGCGGAGCCATTTTAACTGTCACGCGGGTGCGCCGCTTTCCACCTCGGCCGCGATTTTGGGACCCACGTCCCGTTCGGCAACGGCGAGTTCGTGTAGAGACTGAAGGTTCATCCAGAAGCCAGTTCAATGATACGTTGGCTCAACGCGGAGGAGAGCCTGTAACCTGCCCTGGCAAGATCATCGATTACGGGGGCAACATTTTCAATTAAGCCGGATTGTTCCGCTGCAATAAGAAGACCGCCGATGCCAACGATACGCAGGCCGAGGCGTTTCGCAACTTTTCTGCCCTTTTTGTCGTCGATGAGCAAAAAGGCCGCCTTTTGCTCTATGGCCAATTGAATCGCTTCGGCCTCACCTATATCGACTAGGGACAGCAGCCCTTTTGCGGCGGCTTTCTTTTTCAATGGGAGAATATTTATCCATCCGGCCTTCACCGCTTCGGCGATGGCCTGGGCGCCGGGTCTCGTGCTCGAAACCTTCATCTCATCGAATACCGCCGGTGGAATTATCAACGAGCCGAAAAGCTCTCGTGGCAGTTCTATACGATTGATTCTTGCCAGGCCGATCAGAGGGCCTGCGTCCGAAACTACAGTGTTCATCCCGATATCACCTGGATTTCCGTGTCAAGGTCCTCTGGCGGATAATCCACCGCCGGTATCCCGGCCTCGTTCAGTAGATCCACAAAATCAGCAAACGATACGCAGGCAATTTTTGCGCTTTGGGAAAGCGTGGTAAGGCCCTGTTCAAACAGATGTAAGGCCATGGCTTGATTGATGCCAAACGAAAGAAGCCGTCTGTCAAAAGGGACGGTCACGAATGCTGGGCGGCCATGTTTGGTGACCAATGACAGGTGACCCTTTTCAGCTTCTCGGAGAAGCTCACCGGTTCGCTGGCGAAGGTCTCTGACCGTGAAAACATCCAGGGGTTCCATAGTATTCTCCTTGGCTTTTTTGTGCCTACATATGATAGCACAAATTTAGAGGATTGCAACAAGGGCCAGCAGGACGATTTTGCGGCGCAGCCGCACCAGCCAAAAAAAAGCCCAAGGCGCAAATGCGCCCCGGGGGTTTTTTTTGGCTATCCATTGTGAGCCGCTTCATCAAGGGTGTCAGTCACCCATTGATTGAGGCTTTTGCCTGCCCGGCCTGCGGCGCAGGCGATATCGCTGTGAAGTTTGGGTGAAAGGCGGAGACTGAATTTTAACTGTCACGCGGCGGCACCGCTTTCAACCTCGGCCGCGATTTTGGGACCCACGTCCCGTTCGGCAACGGCCAGTTCATACCTGGACTGAAGGTTCATCCAGAAGCGGGGCGTGTTGTCAAAATACTTGGCCAGGCGCAGAGCGGTTTCAGCGGAAATACCACGGTTGCCATTGAGTATCTGAGTAATTCGCCCTGAGGGCACCCGAAGCGACAGTGCAAGACGGTTTGCTGAAAGGTTTCGCGATACCATTTCCCGTTTAAGGATACGGCCTGGGTGTATCGGATTCATTGGTTTATCCCTTGTGATAATCCGTTATTTCAACATCATATGCATCGCCGTCCTTGAATCGAAAGCAGATGCGCCAAGGACCGTTTACCGTCATTGCCCATTGCCCGGCCCGATTTCCTGTCAGTTTGTGAAGACCAACACTTTTCAATGGGCTCAGGTCTTGGAGCGATTCCGCGGCATCCAAGGCCGCAAGCAAATCTTCAGCAGCTTCAATGTCCATCCCCCGAAACTTGGATATTTTGCCCTGGTCATAAAATTTCCTGGATCTGGAATCTGCCCATGATCTGATCATGGCATCAACATACTACGCATCGCGTAGTACCGCAAGCATTTTATCGATGAATGCACTTGACAATACCAAATGTATGAGTACAATTGTACCTATGAACATTGTCGCCGATACCAACACGTTTATCGCTGTCGCCTTGAATGAGCCGGAAAAGAAATTGTTGATACGGCTGACTGAAGGTTATGACTTGGTTGCACCTGAAGTTTTGCCTTTTGAAATTGGCAATGCATTAACGGCCATGATGAAAAAAAGTGTTTTACAGAAGGATGAGGTGGCTTTGGCTTGGGAAAAGGTGCAGCATATACCGGTTGATTTGAGACCAACCGACATCCGGTCCGCTTTAAAAATTGCAGCAGCATATAACATCTACGCCTATGATGCCTACTTTCTTGAGTGTGCGATCAGCCTTCGAAGCCCATTATTAACCCTTGATCGCGGCATGAAGCGGGTTGCCAGGGATATGGGCATTGCCCTATTGGAGTCAACAAAATGAAAGTATATAGCTATTCCGAAGCGCGTCAACGCTTTTCAGAAGTCCTTAACATTGCTCGCAATGAAGAAGTGATCATCAAAAGGCGAGGCGGCGAAACGTTTTCAATTTTATATCGGAAAAGTTCTAAATCTCCGTTTGACATTACGGGCATTGAAACCAGCGCATCCACTCAAGATATTCTCGATGCCGTTCGAGAATCGCGAGAGAGGTAAAATTGCCCGGCAATTTTTCCTGTAGCGCGGCTTTGCCGCTTTTGATGCGAGGGGCTGCATGCAGCCATCAACGGGTCTGAAATATAGCGAAGCACAAACATAGCAGGGCGATTTTGCGGCGTAGCCGCACCAGCCAAAAAAGAACCCGGGGCGCGAATGCGCCCCGGGGGTTTTTTTGGCTATCCATTGTGAGCCGCATCATCAAGGGTGTCAGTCACCCATTGGTTGAGACTTTTGCCTGCCCTGCCTGCGGCGCAGGCAATATCGCTGTGAAGTTTGGGTGAAAGACGAAGGCTGAACTTTCCTGAATAGGGCTTGTTCGGATTTTTCCCCAGCCGTTCGCAGTCTTCGAGATACTCGTCGATAACCGAATGAAAACTTTTGACGGCCTCGGCGATGGTTTCACCGTGAAAACCGATAATGTCTCGGGTATTGATCGCCCTGCCGACCAGAATGCCGTCATCGAGATCGGGCTCAATGATTGCCATGTAGCCTTTATAGGTAACCATGCTCATCGCTGTTCTCCTGTAATGATCAATAATTCTCTGACAAGCCGTATTGCGTAACGCTTCATTTCCTTTTGGGGGTGAGGACTGTGAATGTTGAGGGATTCCCCTTTCAAATCGATCCGGATCCGTGAGCCATCACCATATTGAATCGTGCCACCCAATCCATCTATGAGCGATGCCACCTCTCGCCATGTTATCCCGGCCGGTGTAGGTTTTCGGAATACCTGTTCGAGAGTTTTGCGTTGCCTTCTATTCATGATTGCATGATACCAATCAATGGTGCTGTTTTCAAGTGAGGCTTTCTCGATTTTGCGGCGTAGCCGCACCAGCCAAAAAAGAACCCGGGGCGCGAATGCGCCCCGGGCTTTTTTTGGCTCTTAGGTCAACGTGCCTGACGTTAGAAACTGATGGTCAGGGAGTTGAACAGGGTCAGGTTGTCGTCGATCTTGTTGGCGGCGTTGCCCATCTTCCAGTAGTCGCCTACTTTCAGGAAGGCGGCCACGAACTTGTACTCCAGGTTTTCCATGGGGGTCCAGGTGGCCTTGAAGTCGTATTCGCTGCCGACCTCGTCATCCCAGTTGGTGGTGTAGTTGGCACCGGTGGCAATGTTGTAGTACTTGGTTCCCGGAGCGGCATCGACCTTGGCGTTGGCGTAGACGAATTCCAGGTCCAGGTTTTCCATGGGGCTGAATCCGATGCCGGCGTAGATCATCTTGGCCCCGGCCATGGCCGTGGTGCCCGTCATGGCGCCGGTGGGGTCCAGGGCATTGCCGGCAAAGTTGCCCAGGCTGCCCAGGGCGTTTTCCAAACCGGCATTGGCGTATTCGCCTGAACCGGTCAGAAGGAAAGCGATGTTCAGGTCTTCGCTTCGCTCAATGTAACCCACGGCGTTGAGGTCATTGTCATCGGTGTTGTTGTCACCGCTCTGAAAATAGTACCCGCCGCGGACAAACCCCGGGCCGAAATCGTATTTACCTTCGGCATTATACGCCATCATTTCCAGATCCATGGCGTCTCTTCCGGCCTGCTTCACATCACCCTCGCCGCTGCCGTAAAGAAACTCACCAAAGACGCTGAACGGACCGAAATCCGCTTTGATGTAAGGGTTGGCGATATACACCTGGGCCTCGGTGTAGACGGGGACCTCTTTGACAGCCGCTCCAGCTAGGGCGTAATCTGCCGAAGCGGTAGAGCTGCTCAGATAAAGATCATGCAGCGTAGCATTGGCAGGGTCTGGCAGTGTAAAACCATTGAGGAATGTTGCGGTAATTTCTGCATCGCTGCTCAAAAAACCGCCATCATTATCTAAGTCAAGTACTGGGTCCGCTGCGCTCCCCGCATCCCTTGCGGCGTTGATAATAGCGACCCGGTCCGTCTGAATAAGGTTACCAGCGCCAACAGACCCAGCACCAACGGCAGGAAGGGCCGTGAAAAGATTGAGGTTCGTGAGTGCCCAATTAATCGGTGCCGTGCCCACGCCAGGAATGGTGACGGTTTGGGTTTGGTCATCGAGATACGACAAAAGGGTTCCATAAGACGCAGCATAGGTGCCACCAGCGGTTGTGGCCGCATCTTTTGTCGTCTTGTAGGTTTCGATCTTGTTCTTGAATGCCAGCATATCCCGCATGGCCGGAATATTCTGATAGTTATAGTGGGTCAGCAAAAAACCCGCCTCGAAGTTTTCGCCTTTGTACTTGGCCAGGGCCGTGTACTTGTCCAGGTCGTCATCGGCGGTTGTGGTGCCCGTGTCATTTTCCTTGTATTTTTCGGCGTAGGCCACGAAGGTCCAGTTCTCGATGGGGACAAAGAGCAGGACCCGGTCCTTGCCGCCGGAGTTGCTGTCGCCCATGCCCGACGGGCCCCACTGGGAGCCGATGAGACGACCCACCAACAGGCCGCCCACGGGTGTCTTGATGGTGGCGTAGGCATGTTGGAAATCGACGTTGGTCTTGTCGTCGCCGGAGTTGACGGTATCGGTTCCCCACTTGCGTTCAAGGGCGTCTAACTGCGTGGTAAAGCTGATGTTGTCGCTGATCTTGAAGACGGCCTTGATACGGGTTCGAGTGTCGAAGAATGCATCCGATGCGGATACTTTGGTGTTATCATCATCATAGGTGCTCAAATCACTTTGTAGCCCGTAATTGGCGCCTTCGCCGATGGCCGGGTTGCTGTGGCTGAACCCGCGGACCCGGAACTCGCCGGAAAAATCGGCATCCAGGGCCATGGCCGGCACGGTCAATGCCAGCGCCAGGCACAGGGCCATAGCTACTATGGTCAATCTCTTCATCTGTTTTTCCTCCTTCACAAGGTGTGCATCAGTCAAAAAGTTTTCTCCACTTTAACTGCACAACATAAGCCTGACGGGTCGTATCACCTCCTTTGGCTATAGGATGGTCCGTTGTACGGTCATGTCAACGGTTGGCATCGCGGTCCGAAGGTCCGGACCCGGCGGCTGGTCAGACCGCCGGTGCGATGGGCTTCTTGTTTTATTTAACCACTGAGACACAGAGGTCGCAGAGGAATTATTTCTTTTCAAGGACCAGATCTGGCAATCCCTTGAAAACGACAACTGGCCAAACAGTTTACAAAACCATACGTTTGATACCATCTTTTAGGACCGGCACATTGAAGTTAATCAACAAACCGATCCTAATTTTTGTAAGTTTCATATAAGTCAACAATTGGGCCTGATGAACCGGCTGCAATGCATCGCATGCCTTCAATTCCACAACCAGACAGTTTTGAACGATAAGATCTGCACGATATCCGCAATCTAATTCAAGGCCTTTGTAGGCAATCGGTATTGGTTGTTGGAATACATACTCCGTGTTCCGTAAGTCCAGTTCTCTGCACAGGCATTTCTCATAGGCGGATTCCAGAAGCCCTGGCCCAAGCGCTTTATGAACTTCGATGGCCGCGCCGATTACCTCCCCCGTCAGAGCATTGATATCCTCGAAATCGCTCATAAACGAGCCTTCTTATGCTTGGCCGTCGTCTCCCGGCCGAGTATAATACAGAAAAAGCTCCGTGATCTCTGAGTCTCTGTGGTTCATCTGTTCGCTGTTCTGCCCTTTATGGTTAACCACTGAGACACAGAGGTCGCAGAGGGCTTCTATTTTTTTCCAGGATCGGGAGACGGCGATCCTTGAAAATAACTCTCTGACAAGGCTTTCTTATATCCGGCCGTCGTCTCCCGGCCGGGTATAAATCATAAAAAGCTCCGTGGCCTCAGTGCCTCTGTGGTTCGACTGCTTTTTTACTAGTTATCAATATCCCACCGAACCACCATGTAACTGGTGGCTTTTTCAAATTCAAAATCGAGCAGGTTGCCCTCGCCCTGGACCACGGTAAAGACCAGGTCGAGGGTGCCGTTGCCGTCGATATCGGCCACGGCCGCGTCGCTGATGTAGCCGGACATCTCCTCGGTCTCCCAACGGGTCCGCATGGCCACCTTGTCCCAGGTGAGGCATTCCACCCGGCCGGCGTCAAAGCTTCGGAATCGGGAGAGCAGGCCCCGGGCGATGTCTTTGTTTTTGACCACGATCACTTCCGCGGTGCCGTCGCCGTTGAGATCGGCCGTGTGAATCCGCTGGGGGAGGTAATACCGGTCCGGTTTGCTTTGGTCGCTGGCCAGGCGGTATTCCATGAAGGTGGCGCTGCCGGGGTAACGGGCCGTTCCGGTCCACTGTTTTCGGCCGCTTCGCTCCATGATCCGAAGGCGGTCGTCGTTGGTAATGGCGACAATGCTCTCCTTGTTCTCGCCCATGACGCCGGCAACGGTGAATCCGTAAATGTTTCCATTCCGGGGAAGATCCAAACGATTGCCGGCCTCGAGGTCGCGGCCCAGCCAGGCGATCTCGAAAACGCCGGCCCGAAACAACTGGTCGGCCCCCTCGATCTGAAAGGACCCGCTGGAACTGACCATGCCTCGCTTTTGTCCCAGGAGTACCCGGCCGCGGCCGGGCATGTCGATGACCCGGAAATACCAGTTTTGGTTGTCGGCAAGGGTTTTCAGGCCGCCGTCAGACCATTCCAGGACAAAGGAATTGAGTTTCCCCTGCCTGGAAAGCTGGGTGACGAATATTTCCGCCCGACCGTTGCCGTTGAGATCGGCCACATCGATGCCCAGGATCGTGTCATAGGTATTTCCCTTGAATTCGGCCAGGGTTTCCAGGCGGCCGGCCCCATATCGGCGGATGGTGACATCGTGGCCGTTGATTGTGACGATTTCCGTCTTGCCGTCCCCGTCAATGTCTCCGGCGGCCATGGATCGGATTTCCCCCTCGAACCGGCCGCTCTTCCAGGTTTTTTCCCGGTCGGCACCTGCTGCAACGGCAGAAGGCGGCGCAGCCGCTGCGGTGGCAGGAGCCGGCGCCGGGGCGACTGGCTGGAACGCCGGGGCCTGTGCTGCCGGGCGAAGGCCGAAAACCTCAGCGTTGACCTGGGCGGCAAACTGGTGAATATGGGCGATGACATCTCCGGTGTTGTCACCGAACTGGCTGAAGATGACCAGGGGACGTTTTTCCGCCACAGAGATGAATTGGGCGTCGGTGCTGACGCTGCTGCCAAAGATGGTGAGCGATCCGGTGACCACGTAATCGGCCTGAAGGGCTGCGGCGATGTTCAGGGCGGCCGGAACTTCCGATCCGTCCGGCGCACTCAAAATGGCTTGGTTGGCTTTGAGATTTTGGAATACGGCGGTTTTACCGCTGGCGGCCAGCCGGGAGGAGATCATGAACATGACGCCCCGGTTAAGAAAGGCAAGATCCTTTTCCGAGTTAATTTTAAAGGGTAGGACCAGTACTTTTGATGGGGCCTGGGCCGAAACCACCGAGACGCTGATAAGGATGGCGGCAATGAAAAGAGCCAGATGAACTCTTCTGAACGGCTTCAATGATTCGGCCTCCTGGTGGGGAAATTTATTGAATAATGCTCATTCAGCGCATGAATTTTCATGTATTCATAACACGAAAATTCCAAAAATTAAAGCGTAATTTCAATTTGGCTATTCAGGCCTGCTATGTATTTCAGACTGTAAATTCAAATGGATGGGTCCAGGCTGGCACGGGAGATGCCGGCCGGCCACGTAAAACCCAATTTCCTACATGGTTGACATTTCGACCTGAGCGGCAAAGCCGCGTTACATAAAATCGCGTCGGCGATTTTATTATTTCAGTTCCTGGGCGGCAATATAGCTCTTTCCCTGGCCGATGCCTGATTCCTCCTTGACGACAACCGCAAAGACAATTTCATCCTCGCCGTCATTGTCGAAATCAGCGATGGCAAAATCGCTGATGTGGCCCGACACTTTCCGGACCCGCCATTTTTCGTATAGTCCCATGGTTTCCCACTGGAAGCATTTAATATTCCCACTTCTAAAAATGCGGCTACGGGATAATAACCGGTCTCCTGCGTCTTTGTTTTGAACCGCAATCACTTCGTTCTTGCCGTCCTGATCCAGGTCCCTGACGAAAATGCGCTGGGGCAGATAGATGCGTTTTTCGGCATAGGGATCACCATGATGCCTGCCGCTCCGACTTGTGTTTTCCGGAGGTGGTTCGAGATAGGTGGTGCTTCCGCCAAAAGGCTCCTCGCTGACCCATTCTTCGCTACCGTTTGGTTGGAAAATGCCCAAGTGCTCATTTTTGTCAGAGGCGACGATCATTTCCCCGCCGTTGTTCAACACATCCGCGTAAGTAACACCGTAAACGTTCACCCCTTTGGGTGCGGAACGGGGCGAGTCAGGTTCGAGACTACTGCCGACCCATTTCATTTCGTAAATCGTTTGGCCGAAAATTTCCTTGACGTTTTGTTTTTGCCCGAGAAGGAGTCGGCCCCGGTGTGAATCCTCGATAACCCGGAAATAAAACCGCTGGTTTTCAGCAATCAATCCGAAGTCGGTGCCGTTGTATTCCAGGATGAATGATTTGAGGCTGCCGGAGGTTTCGGAAAGGCAGGTGACATAGATTTCGGCGATGCCGTTGCCGTTGATGTCGGCCGCGTCGACGGAAACATAGCTGTCGACGCGATTCCCGCTGATTTCTTTGATCTTGGTAAATTTCGATTCGGCTAAACGATAGATGTGAACCGTCTGATCCTCGATGAATACCGTCTCTTTTTTTCCATCTCCATCCACATCGCCGACCGCCATGCCCTTGATCTGAATGGGAAAATTTCGGCTTTTCCAGGCCGGCAGCATTAATCTTCCCCTGCCGGACGGCTCTTCTCCTGTCATCATGATACCGCCGCCTCCCCCGAAGGTTTGGTTAAACACGGTTTCCGGGTGGGTTCGGCTCGATACCGATGGCGGCTGGACAGGATGGGGGGACGCTGAAGCCGCTGTGTTCGGCTGCTGGGCATGCCGGGAAACGATGCCGAAAACGTCTTCTCCCACCTGGCCGGCAAACTGGTTGACGTGGGCAATGACATCTCCCGGGTCCCGGCCGAATTGGTTGAAGGTGACCACCGGTTTTTGCTGTATGACGTCGAGAAACCGGGCATCGGTGCTGATGCTGGTTCCGAAGACCGTCAGGCTGCCCAGCACCACATAATTTGCCCCCAGGCTGGCGCCCAGCAGAATCGCGGCGTTTTCCCCAATGGGCTTGGGCATGTTTTCAATGGCGCGGCGCGCGTCTTCCTTGGGGATGGTGATGGTTTTTCCCGCCAGGGTCAGGCGGGTGGAAAGCATATCGAGAATCCCATTTTCAAGAAAGGTCAGATCCTGTTCCGCGTGGATGTTGAATGGAAGGATCAGCACCCGTTGGGGGGCGTCGGCCGCTACGGCCGTGGTGGAGATCAGAACCATGGCGGCCATGGCAATGAAAGCGATTGTTCTTTTGATTTGCAATTTCACTTGGATTTCGAGCCTCCTCGAATGTTGTTTCGGTTTGGGAAAACAGCCCCATTCCGGGCCTGGAACATTTTACCTAAACTGGGCGTTTCACATGAACGATCCTTCTAAGCCATATTTTGCTATCACGGATAGGGCCACTTTCAAAGGACAAAATGCGGTTCTGTGGCCCGGGATTCCACAGGCCCTGCCCGTAGCGGCTTTTTCCTTCCTTATAGGGGGGAATGGGCCGGAACTACCGGGAAAAAATCGAATTTTCAAGCAATTAATATAATATACGCGCAGGAAAGGGTTGTGCTGCCCGGCCGTTTTTTCAGCAAAAAAGGCCCTTCCCAACGCCATCATATCTGAACCCATTGGAATTACAAAGGTTTTCATGAATATAAAATGACGAAAAAACTTGACAATAAAAATTAAGGCTGTTAGAGGTATCAGCGGTATGCAGAATAGGCTGTATTGGGCTGTCTGTCTGCATTCCCCATAAGAGAACAACCGCGAAAGGGGGTGACACTTCAAGACCGAAGGAAAAAGTAAATTATCAGGTTCTTAAACAGGCTTTCCATTCATTCTTTTTTAAATGTTTAGGAGGAAACACGATGAAGAAATTTTCTATATTTGCCTTGGCCGCACTGATGGTCGTGGCATTTGCCCTGCCGGCCTCAGCCCTGGAAAACACTTTTGGCGGCTATTGGGAAACCACGTTTGCAACCCTCAACGATTCTGACGCCGCTGGCGGACTCAACGACGATCAGTCGCAGGTGGATGTCCGGCTCCGTCTGTATTACACCGCCGGTATCAACGACAACCTCAAGATCGTTTCCAAGTTCGAGATCGATTATGGCTGGGGTGATCAGGCCTCCGGGTCTGCGGCTGCTGGCGCCTTTAAATCTGGCGGCGTGGGTGATGTCGGTGCCGACGGCAAGGGTGCCATTGAGGTCAAAAACGTCTATGCCGACTTCAAACTTGGTCCGGTCGGGGTCAAGATGGGTACCCAGGGCTTCACCCTGGCCCGCGGCATCATCTACGACACCGACGGTACCGGTCTCACCTTGGTCTACAGCCCCAATGACATGATCACCATCCCCTTTGTCTGGCTGAAGACTTGGGAAACTACCGCAGACACCGCCAACAACGAAGATGACGACTTTGATATCTACGGACTGGTTCCGGTCTTCAAGTTCGGCGAAGGCATCTCCGTGCAGGGCATGATCGTCAAGGCCGCCACCGACAACCTGGCCGTAAGCAGCCCCGTTCTTGGTCCGGCTGCAGGCACCTTCGCCGCCAGTACCGAGCTTGACGCTTGGTTCTACGGCGTTGACGCCTCCGCCAAATTCGGTCCGCTCTCCGTGTACGGTACCTATATCATTGAGTCCGGTGAAATTACTCCCGTTGGCGCCGCTTCCATCGACCTGGGCGGTTTCGCCATGGATATGGGCGTCAGCTACGACATGGGCATGTTCAGCCTTCGCGGTGAATACGCCATGTTGAGCGGTGACGATGATGGGATCGCCGACAACGACCTGGAAGCCTTCACCGCCACCTCCGGCGAGTCCTGGAACAAGGGCGAACTCCTTTTTACCAACGGCATCTTGTGGAAAAACCCCTATGGAACTGCCGCCTCCCCCCTTGGGACCGGAGCTCCGGCCCAGAACAACTTCCTGGCCACCTCTAGCGGTATGAAACTCTGGAACATCGGGGCCACCGTTAAGCCCATGGACAAACTGGCCCTGAAACTGGACTACTTCGATGCCTCCTATGCCGAGACCGCTGCCGGCGCCAGCGACGATATTGGATCCGAAATTGACTTCGTGGCCACCTACCAGCTCCTCGAAGGCCTGAATCTCGACGTCCTGGCCTGCTTCTTCCAAGTTGGAGATTCCATTAATCCCGTTGGCACCAATGACGAGGACCAGACTATGTACGGTGCTCGTTTCTCCGTTGCCTGGTAGTCGATACACCACATCGTTGTTCAACCTGATGTGAAATACAAAAAAAACCGGGGGCACATGCCCCCGGTTTTTTTTGTATGAGCTTTTTACCTGCTTTGCAGGCGTCAACAGTTCACTTTGTGAACGTCATTGGCCTTCGGCGTCAAATGGCTCGCTTTGCTCACCTCAATGACGGGGCGCAGCCCCACAACTGACGCCCGCAAGGCTCCTATGGCCGGCCAAAGACCGTTCGGTTAATCTCCGTGGCAAACCCGTTGATTCCGGAAATGATGTGGGGGGTTCCCCGGCTCACCTGCTGACGCACCATGGTGGGGCTGCGATCTGAGACATCGACCATGCGCGGAGGTCCAGGCTGATGCTGTCGCCAAAGAGGGTCAGGCTGCCGCAGAGCAGGTATTGGGCGCCGAGCCGACGACCGACAGCCCGGGCTTTAGCGTCATCCAGCGGGGCGGTTGTACCGCCCATGGCAGCGGCGGTTTCTTTCTGGCCGATGACCTCAACACGCCCCGGCCATTGCAGCCGGGTGGTGAGCAGGTCGAAAATCTCGCCGTCCAGAAAGGCCAGGTCTTTTTGTGAATTGATAGCAAAGGGGAGGACCGCCACCCGATTGGATAAAAACAAATGACCTTCTCAGCGTTCTCCGCGTCTCGAGTGAGCGGAGCGAACGGGTGGTGAAGAATCGATTGAATTCCTGCCGGCATTGGGGCATGGTCCGCTTTACGAGAAATTGACGTCTTTTCAAATCGACAGGGCAGGGTAGAAAGAGCCCCTTTTTAAATCACGTTCACGAATGGGTTGAATAGATGAAAATTGAACACTATTTGGAACGAATCGGGTATTCCGTGATTTAATCGCCTTGAACTTCACTGCCCAACGATAGGCGTTGTCCGCGCTCTGTATGTCCCGGGATTGCATCGAGGAATGACTATCAAAAAAAAGGCTGTGTTGAACCGTCTAAAGATTGGATTGGAATGGTTGCTGTTTCCAAGGCGACCGAGAGTTGCGATTAGGATAATTAATCTTCAGTTAACGCAATTTTTTGATAAGAACTTCAAGCCCATCAGCGCATCCTCGGCTCACAGCATAGTCAGCTTTTTCCTGCCCGGGCATTTTATCCCAGCCCCCTTTTTTAATGAATTCAGATCTCTTCCATGATTGTAATCCCCCTATTTCTTTAAGTTTCTCCTCATAATTCGGTTGCGCTATAAATTGGGCGACGCAGATCGCTGCCTGACTCGCCAAGACCGCTTCTTCGTTCATCGTTTCGGTCTGTCTGGAGGTTGTCCAACCCGCCACTTCAAAACCGTAGATCGTTGCGATCACTGCTCCAAGAATAAAACCCCAAACTCCATACATTATTTTCCCTGTATTTTCTGGTTTCATTGATAATGCCTCCTTGAATTATATTGTGATCTTTTTGCCTACGATGACCTTGCGACCATGGCTCTATATGGTTAAGTTTGGGATCGTTGGATTATTATTAAAATTCACGATTTCTTGCCCGCATCAACTACGGCATGCCGTTCAATTCCGTTTGCGATTTCCATTTCAAATTTTGAATCTTACCGATTTAAGGTTCAATGCATGAGCTATAAATCCGGCTTGTAGACTCCTTGCCCTAGTACGTGAATTGCATATGTATAGAATAGCATTCCGGCGCAAGCGTTGGGGCCGGGGGTTAAACGAAACCCTCACCGCGATTCATGGCAGCGAAGCCGCTATCAACAAGCATGTTTGCGGGCAGATATATCGCGGGCGACTCCCAAAATTTCCGTAGGCATTCCCTGGTTATTATATAAATACCTGGCGTGGACCTCTACAGGTATCACATGGCCATCTTTATGCAGCACCTCCATCTCTAATAGTTCAGGTTCTTTTTTGCCTTGCAGAATTGCCGTTTCCAGCTTTTCACGTTGCAGAAGATATGATTCGGGTGTTACCGTGTCGCGCGCTTTTAGTCCGAGCATCTCTTTTGGGGTATAACCATAGATACTTTCGACGGATGGACTGACATACGTATATTGTTCTGTTTCTATGTTGATCTTGTAAATAACATCCGTGGAATACTCAGCAAGGAACTTATATTTTTCTTCACTTTCCAGTATAGCGTCAATTGCGAGTTTACGTATTGTGATATCCTGCAGGGCCATTATTCGCCCTATTATTTTTCCGCTTCTTCCAAATAGTTTCGATACACGAACATCATAAATGTTCCTCTGGCCGTCAACCTGAATTGGCACCTCGCTATGCCTCATACCTTCAATTAGTCTTAACAGCACAGGGAACTTTTCAAATACCTTTTGTGTTTGTTTATCATTATCCGTCAAGACATCTGCTTTGAATATTGCCTCGGCTGAGGGGTTGAAATCGACGATGCGGTTTCTTTCATCAAAGACAAGAATGGCGTCATCCATACCCCTGAACACTTCGGTTTGGGCAACATGGATCGTGTCCAGCAGGTTGTGCCGAAAAAAACCCCAGGCCATTGAACCGGCGACGATTGAAAAGGCTATCGGGCTGATATCCATATTCTTGACTGGGCTTAGACCTGCAACGTAGATAGCGTTAGAGATCCAGACAGATGCGATAGCGGCCAATATTACCAATGCCTGGGAACGTTCAAATCCGGAGGCAGTGTACGCTGTTTTTAAAAGAATTACGCTGATCACCACGACAAATGAATAGTGATACGCAACAAGGAACCACCAGAGAGGACCATGACGTAACCCGAGCATTTCAACAGCTCCGGTATCAATAGTGTAATAACCAGTAAAAATCAGCTTGTGAAGGGGGTTTGTCCAGACAAGAACAATAACTAAAGTGATAAGGACAAAGAGACCAGAACGCAGGAGGCCGATCATCTTTAATCGGATTCCAAAGACTGTAAGCACACAAAGGAGTGTCAACGGCAGAATTGGCGCAATAACAAAATACTGGCATTTGGTTAATAGTATCTTGGTTCCCTGGTTGAGGTCCAGATAGAGCAGACCTTCGCTTGTCGACCAAAAAGCCGCCGCAAGACAAGTAAAAAACAGATACCATTCGCCACGGGAATTATGGCGAACTAAAGTATATTGTGAAGCAACAAAAATGCACAGTGCCGCGAATATAAAAGGAAAAGGATATAAATACGACAAGTCTTTCTCCATAGCGATAGACCCCATCATTCAGTCAACCGGAGATAGCAAGTAACCTGTTAGCCGGCAGGATAGATAACGCATCATTACTACAACTCAAGGATTGTCTTATGGGTCTTGATTAATAATTCTTTGAATTCACCTTCCTTCCTCCCGTTGACGCTTACGTGCATAAAGCGCTCATCCCGCTGTTTTCCAGCTTACTGCGGTTAATCATCATCTGCAGCCCATCAGGCAGCCAGTTCCGGCGCCACTGGTGTAGGGTCCCACATATCGACCCTCTCCATTGAAACAGGTATTCTGGTCTTAACAGGGTTGAACGCCTGGTGTCAAAACTTTCCAAGCCGAAAGCAGGCTACCATGAAAGTATTGATTATACGCCATTGCGCATATTGACATATTATTCGGCTTCGCGTATATCTCCACAAAATCAGGAGATCGATCATGGAACAGATTGCCCGAACACCGCAACAAATCGGTGCCGCCGTCCGGCGGGTGCGCCGCCAGCAGAATTTGACTCAGGCAAAGTTGGGTGCCAAGGTGACATTTCGTCAGGCGACCGTCTCTAAATTGGAAGCCGGCGAACCAAGGACGCAGCTTTGTACACTTTTAGATGTTCTCGGTGCACTGAACCTCGAATTGGTCATCCGCCCCCGCACAAGCACCACCCAATCCGATTTTGAGACAATTTTCTGATGGCACGCCCCCGATCCCGAATTCCGCTGAATATCTTATTGAACGGACGCCTTGTGGGATGCCTTCAGCGCCATGCAAGCGGTGCCATCGAATTTCAACACGCCCCGCAGGACAACCTCTTTGGGCCGGCCAGGTCGGCCGGTTCAAAAAATTCTGCGATTGTCTGCGGTTAATACATGATATGCTGAAATAATTGCGAATCGAACCCAAAGGAATTCGACCCCATGAAAGGCGTCTATCTGGTCACCGACCGCCAGCTCTGCGGCAGCCGCGGCGTGGAAGCCACGGTGTCGGAAGCGGTCCGGGGCGGAGCCGCCTGGGTTCAGCTTAGAGAAAAGACCGCCACGACCCGGGAGTTCATCAAGACCGCCCTGAGACTCAAAACCCTGCTGGCACCGCTGAGGGTGCCGCTGCTCATCAATGACCGCGTCGATGTGGCCCAGGCTGCCGGTGCCGACGGCGTCCACCTGGGCCAGGACGACATGCCCTGGGCGTATGCCCGGCAAATCCTGGGACCCGATGCCATCATCGGACTCTCGGTGGAAACCTGGGCCGACGTCGAAGCCGCTCAAGACCAGGACATCGATTATCTGGGGGTCAGCCCAATCTATGCCACCCCCACCAAGACCGACACCAAAGCGGCCTGGGGCCTCGACGGCCTGTCCCGCATCCGCTCATTTTCGAGACACCCCTTGGTGGCCATCGGCGGCATTGACGCGGACAACGCCGCCCGGGTCGTCCATGCCGGCACCGACTGCATCGCCGTGGTATCGGCCATCTGCGCGGCCCCCGACCCCTTTGCAGCGACCCGGAAATTATGCGAAACCATCGAAATCGCCATTGAGAATAGGGGTACATGGTCAGAAATATGATGACGTATATAGAGTGAGGCTCCTTCCGCAGAGCGGGTGGTCTCAGGTAGCCTTCCAAAGGGGGACTCAATGTCCAATATCCAATTCTCAATTCTCAATGTTCAAGTAAGGTATTCTGCCGTTTAGCCTTTTAAAATTGGCAGAGCGCAGCGAACCCACACTTGAGCATTGAATATTGGACATTGGAAATTCATGTGAAATTTTTCTCGCCGGAACGGTAAAACCTTTCCGGATCCACCACTGGAAATGGTGGCTTCAAACCAAAGTGAAGGAGGCAAAAGGTCACATGATAACATCAACTTATTTATGAACCGCACTTATGGGGTCGAGCACTAAGGAGCATTGCCCATGAAAACCTATCATCGGGCCCTGACCATCGCCGGTTCGGACAGCGGCGGCGGGGCCGGCATTCAGGCCGACCTGAAAACCTTTTCCGCCCTGGGCTGCTTCGGCATGTCCGTCATCACGGCCCTGACCGCCCAGAACACCCAAACGGTTACAGCCATCCATCCGGTACCGCCGGCGTTTATCGCCGCCCAGATCGACGCGGTCTTAACCGACATGGGAACCGATGCCGTCAAAATCGGCATGCTCCACTCGCCGGAGGTCATCGCAGCCGTGGCAGACCGGCTGGCGGCACACCGGGTCGCCAACATCGTCCTGGATCCGGTTATGGTGGCCAAAAGCGGCGACAAACTGCTTCAAGACGATGCCATCGATGCCTTGAGGACCCTTCTCATTCCCATGGCCGACGTGATCACACCAAACCTGCCCGAGGCCTCGGCCCTGCTGGAACGATCGGTGACAACAGCCGACCATATGGCCGCTGCCTGTCGGGACCTGGCCCGGCTCGGCTGCCGGGCCGTCCTGTTAAAGGGCGGACACCTGGAGGACGCTGACAGTTCCGACTGTCTCTACATTTCCAAAACAGACACCCTGATCTCCCTGCCGGCCCGGAGAATCGACACGGTCAATGCCCACGGCACCGGTTGTACCCTGTCGTCCGCGGTGGCCGCCCACCTGGCCCGGGGATTTTCTCTTACAAAAGCCGTGGAAAAGGCCAAGGCCTATATCACGGCGGCCCTGGAGGCGGGGACCCAATTCAAGATCGGGCACGGCCACGGCCCGGTGCACCACTTCCACGCTTTCTGGCCATGAATTTTCTGGCGAAAATTCATCGGGATACATCGTAACAGTTGAAAATTGAGCACATAATAGCACCAACCCAATTATGAACCGCAGACGGACGCAGACCATCGCAGACATCAAAAGCTTGCTGGCGGTCGACCTGACCGCCAGCAAATTCGCATCGCTTCGCGAATAGACACGTATGCCCTGAACGGCAAAGCATGTCATGATAGAAGACTTTGCTCAGCAAAATCGCCTCTTGGGAGCGAGCGGCCAGGTCGGCCGGTCTCAAAACGTCCGCGCGTGTCTGCGGTTAATGTAACCGTACTTATGGCGTCTAAGGAAAATAACCGAGAGATGGGCGACAAGCTGATCATTTTCGATTTCTCGGGCACCTTGAGCCTGGAGGCCGCACGCTTTGGGCGGCCGGAGAACCTGGCGCGTTCTCTGGAACAAAGCGGCCTGGCCGACATGGGGATAGACGAAGCCACGTACTGGCAGCGGATCATCGCCCCCACCTGGAAAGAGGCCAGCACCACTGCCCGGGGCTTGTCCGCCGTCATGGTCCAACAGGTCCGGACCCTGGCTCCGAAAGGGGTTTCCCTCGCCACGGTCGAGGCAGCCGTCGCCCGGTTTGTCGCAGCCTACCTTCAGGCTTCGATCGTCTCCCCCCGGTGGGCACCGACGCTAGCGGCAGTCAACGCCCAACCAGCCGCCGTTGCCGTGGTGGCCACGGACCATTATCCCGAGGCCACCACCGCCATCCTGGGCCATCTGAGCAGCCTCGGCCTATCCGCGCTGCCCTTGAAAAGCGCCCGAACCGTGAATTTGCGGCGTTCATTCCTCATTGCCAATTCGGCGGACATCGGTTACCATAAGGCCAGTCCGTTGTTCTGGCGGGAACTCAGGACCCGACTCAGCCTCATAACGCCGGAAGAAATCCTGCTCATCGACGACTTCGGCGCCAACGAGACGGACCGCACCGGTTACGCCACGGCCGACGCCGTATGCCATCGAAAAGAAAAAACAGAGGCGGTCCTTGGACAGGCATTCTCCGCGCCTGTAACCGTCCTGCCCTTTGTCGTCGAAACCACCGGAGAGGGCAAAGAGGTTTATGGTCAACGAATCCAGGAGGTCTACCGGATCGTTTTTGACTTTCTGGCAACGCCATGACAGCCGCCGCTTGGCAAGGGTCCTCTTGCCGGGTAAACGGGCCACGTCAGCGCAACACCACCACAGGAAATTTTCCTGTCAATCATCACATCAAGGTCTGACATGAAGCATCCACAAATCGCCCGCTCAACGGCCATCATTGCCGCTGCCTGTTGCGCCTTCATTCTGATCTCCTGCTCTGCTTTTACCCGATCCCTGGAAAAGCCGACGCTGGACATCGTCGATTTCCGCGTTCTCGAAGCCAGGCTTCTGGAGCAGCGTTACAGTCTGGTGTTCCGGGTGAAAAATCCCAATGCCATGGATCTGCCAGTCACCGGTGTGCATTACAACCTGAAGCTGGAAGGCGAGGATTTTGCCAACGGCGTCAGCAGCAAACCATTTCTGGTTCCGGCCTACGGGGAATCCGAGTTCGAAATCGAAGTCACCACCAGCCTGTTTCGCATCATTCAACAACTGGCCTCCCTCATGTCCCAACCGCCCAAGGAACTCAACTACGAGATCAGGGGGCAAATCCGCGTTGACAAGGTGTTCATCGGCAATCTCGCTTTCAATTCCAAAGGCAAGATCCAGATGCCCAAGGCCACCATTCAGCAGTAATGCGCCACCTGCAAAGCCGATGGCCTCAGGAGGTCCCCCTTAGGGGGTGAAGCGATCAATATCCAATTTCCAACTCCCAATTTCCAATGCCTAAGGAAGGCATTCTGCCATTTATTACTTTCAAATCATTGGCGGAGCGGAACGACGCCATCCTTAATCCCTGGTCTTTGGATATTCGATGTTGCGATTGTACGACATATTCGATTCTCGCCGGGACGGCAGACCCTTTCCCCGACCACCGACAGCAACGGCGTCCTTATGCCGGACTCACAAATCCTGGGTCGAAGGGTGACAACCTTTGCACGCGACATTATGGTTTAAGGCGGCCGTCTATTTTCATGTTTCTCCGAGCAAAGGAGCGAGGCCATGCCTGAAAAGACCTTCGAAGCACTGGTGGTCCGAGAGACCGAAGACGGGCATTTTGCCCGGGAAATCATCCAACGAGAGGTAAACGATCTGCCACCCGGTGAACTTCTCGTGGAAGTTCACTATTCCTCTCTTAATTACAACGGATGTTCCCTTATTAAAAATTGTTAACTCTTTGTAAATATAAAATATTCCTTCAATTTGGCCCAATTATGGTA
>JAEINQ010000025.1 GCA_016342285.1 Desulfobacterales bacterium | reverse complement strand
CGGGGGAGACTTGGAATCTTCTATACCTTTCAATGTCAGGAATTTAGCTCTGAAAGTGTTTGACAAGGACACTTAATCGGATGGTTTGCCCTCAGTCTTGCATGGCCATATTGCATGGCGGCCGGTCGATGGTTTTGCAAAGGAACTGGCGACACTCGATGCTCCGACCCTGAATACGATTTCCCCTATCTCCGATCAGCTTGGGAATGGGGCGAATTCATTTACGGTGGGTGGATCGGACTGTGTTTTATCCCCATGATCATTTTCTAAAACAACTGTAAAACCATAGGAGGAAACCCCATGGCACGACACTTTACTTGGACCGACATGCTTTACGGCGAAGGAATAGAAAGCGTCAAAGTAGACGCTTCGGAAATTTCGGCCGTGGCCACTTTCACCAGACCCATGAAAAAAATCAAAGTACGAAACGAAGGCCCAAGTGATGTATTTTTGGCCTTTGATAAAACAACTGCCGATGCCAACGATTTCAAACTTTTGCCTGGTGATGGGTTAATTGACCTTCCCATTCAATGTGAGTCGGTGGCCGTTGTTTGTGCATCTGGCGACCCAGACGAAACGGCGGCAGTTCGCATTTCCGGTTGCTTCTAAGATTCTGTTATTGGCGGTTCCTGGTCACATAGACCAGGGGGAGTGTTACCCCTCATGCCCCAACCTTCAAACGAGGAAAGAACGGCAACCATCATCGAGGATCTTGCAAAACATTTCAAAAAACATGGCAAAGTTCTTTCGCGACGGGAATACAAACGCATAAACCCCCATCACCGTGTCAAAGGCAATGGGGGTTTAACTACTTGGTAAAAATGGACAATTACTTTTTGAAAGGAAGGATCTCCGCCCCGGGGTCGGGTTCTGGGGCGGTCAGTAAACCTTGGATTTTCAACATCTCCTGAACCGATGCCTGAAATTCCGGGTCGTTGTAAATACCCCCATAATCGTGCAATTCCCAAGTGGCATCATTTTTACACCTCAGCTCAAGATGATTGTCACATCGGGGGTTGTCGCACCAGTACATGGTGAAGGAGGGCAGGGCGATCCCCGGACAGGGTCCGTGACAGTCTAAACACCGGACCTTAATCACCCCATCGATGCTAATCAGAAATCGATTGTTCGATGCCGAGAAATTTTTCCTGGTATCGCTTTTGGATTTCGTCGAAGTCGAGGGTTCCATAGACGTCGTAGGTGGTTTTAAAACTGGCATGGCGCATCAATCCTTGAACATCTTCGATCGTTAAACCCGAGTCCTTGCACATCCTGGCAAACGTATGTCGTAATAGGTGGGGATTAATATTCCCGGTCTTGCTTTTGGGATTCGGTGATTTGATTCCAGCGCGTTTTCCGATCGCCGTGACAATACGATTTATCTGGGTGATGGTCAAGCTGGTATTTTTCACCTTTTTTGCCGGGAACAAATACCCACCGGTGCGGCCGGCCAGGAAAAATTTGATGTCCTGGAGCAGATCGGGCGGCACAGGAACGATTCCGGCCAGGCGCCCCTTGCCGATAAAAGAGATCCGGCCACGCCCCCAGTCAATTTTGCCCACCATCAAAGAAGCGGCTTCCTCACGGCGGAGCCCACAGTGCACCAATAATCGGATGATGATCCGCTCGCGCAAGGTTTCGCAATAGAAAAGAAGCCTTTTAACTTCAGGCTTTTTCAAGGTGTATTTGCCGTTGTTCGACATCCTTCGTCCTTTCATACGATATGATATGGTATGATATCGCATGATATTATTGACAAAGTCAAGGACAACAAAAAAAGAACCCCGGCCGGAGCCGGGGTGTTTGAGGTTTATGGTTTCATCGCTATCCGGTTACCACTGGTTCATCTTCATCCTTGGGTTTTCCGCATAGGATGCAACGCAAAATACCGGTGCAGGGGACTTTACCCGACCAGGAATAACTATGGTCTATACACGGCATTTTCTCATAAGCGCCGGCCCAGGACAGTTCCTTGTACCAAATGCCATTTTCACGCATCCTGGATTCCTTTCAACTCGGCCAATTTGGCATCCAACATATCGAACACCTTCATGGTCAGATCAATGTATGGGGCCAAGGCAGGATCTTCGAGGTTGGCCCGAAACATGGGGATTGTGTCCGGGATGGGACGGACATATTCAATCACAATGCCGGAATAATTGTTTACCATGGCATACATCTTAACCCGGCCAATTGAGAAGGTCCAAACGTGATATCGGTGGTTTGCGGAGCCACCAATCCATGTCTTGATCTGGCGGCCAAATGCGAGCTTACATAGGTCAATACTGGAAAGTATCTTGCCGGCTTCATGCCTTAGCCTTTGCTGGTCCGACCAAACCTTTAAATGTCTTTTGGTCACTGGGTCGCCGATGAGATTGAAAGTGCCTTCCGGGGTAAAGGGGAATTTGTTGATTTTCAGCTCCGGTCCAAGTTCCGGTCCTCCGGAAGATTTAATAAAATACAGCGGCATATCATCATCGAGGCTCATTGCATGTTGATAACCTTGATCATCGACAAGGCCAATCTCGATATAATCCCGGCGATAATCAATGAAATAGTTCCGGCTCATTTCTTCATAGGTTTTGCCGGCCGTGAAAGCGACAACGCCCTTCGGTGAATCCATCACAAAGTCTTCCGTGCATTTCCAAACGTCACCGATCATGTTTTCCCCTTTCAAGCCGGATCGCCCGACCGTGGTTGTCGATTATATCGCCGATATCTTCCAGATCCAAGACGCCCTGGGCAGCCAGTTTATCGATCAGGTTGCCCAGGGCTTCGGCGATGTGCCCGGATGTTTGTCTTGCAAGATCAGCATCATCTTCATAATGCGCCACATCGAGGATAACACTTTCGACGAACTGAGCGACCGGGACTATCTGTTCTTCCTTGCGGTATTTGTAAACAATGTTCATTCGGGCACCTCCACCCCTGCCAATTCCAACGCCGGCCGGTGCAGGTCATCATGGAACCGGGCCCGGTCCAAATGCGGGAAAATCTGCCACCATCCGGACTGATGAATCACATATTGCCGGACAAACACGCCATTAGATGTCGTGCTATCGTCGAGGACAAACCAGTTGCGGATTTGTTCGGTGGTCAGCTTTGCGGCCCAAATCGCTTTGGTGATTTCGGCCAAGGAGAATGGCGTATCATAAATCGTATCGAGCCAGGTCGGATAAAGTGAAACGGTATCATTGAGGGTGTAAAAGGCTGCCGAACACCTCGGACATTTCCACGCACGTTTGGTTGGATGGGTTTCCGGGTCCACGATTTGCACCTGCACCAAACAATCCGGGCAAACGTGCTGTTCCCCTTCGATAAAAATAGGTTTAATGCCCCGGTCAAGGTCTGGGAATACCTTTGAATGGATGGAAAACGTATGGCCACAATTCTCGCATCTGGCTTTGTCACCATAATCGGTTGAAACACATTCCTCGTTGTGGCCCTCGCTTTCCCGGGTGATTTCTCCATCTTGATCGACGGTACAAATGAAAGTAGCTCGATCGGTACAAACCGCCCGGATCGCAAATTCCTTGTGACCACAGTTTTCGCATCTCATTGGTGCCTTTTCCATCAGAACCCCCTTCGAATGATATTTTTGACCAGTTGATAAACCGGCTGATTGGTGACAATGATCCAGAACACGCCGGCCAGTGCCAACAGGAGTTTGAGTTTCTGGACCTCGATGTAGTATTTTGGGTCGGAAAAAAGCCTATCAGACATCGGCCGACACCTCCCAGTTCATGATCAATTCGCCCAAAATGTAACGGACATTTTTCCCAACCAGACGGCCACGTTGAATGGGTTTGCCATGGCGTGTGCGTGCCGGGTTGGCTTTTCGCCATGCCAGTTTTTCATCAAGATCCACTTTCCGGATTCGGTTGGCCTCGGTAACAAAGCGGCGGAAAACAGATTTAGGAACTACAACCCCATCGGAAAGATACCGCATCAACCGCATAAAAATAAGGTCGGTGTCATCAACTTCGGTTTGATAATTCTTTTTATAAGACTTGAAATCGGTATGTTCCCCATCTTTGAACGACACCCGACCGATCGAGCACCCTTCGCGACGGTCATCAGTGATAAAGGCTCTTTTCCAGGCCGGGTGGTTCGTATCCCCAACGGTCACATTGCACCCGCCAATGGCTTCACAGGCCGCTTTCAGTTCGGCGATGTTCATTCATCACCTTCCGTCTCGGCGATCTCGGCCGCCAGATCCTCGTAGGCTCCCAATTTTTTAATGGCGTCCAGGGTTTTCGAATCTTCGAAGGCATCGGCGATCCCGGCGCCGGTGAGAAAAAGAGCTTTGTCACTGGCGCATGCCGGACAGTTTACGCCGACATCGGCCAGCTTGAACATTTTGTGACACTTTCGACAAACGAACACAGACTTGATTTCATCAGCCATTTTTCCAGTTCCTTTAAAAGTTCAATCAGCACATCGCCGTGGCACGATTTCGGCTTGCAACTGCAGCCCAGGGTTTTGCCGATCAGCTCGGGCAGCGCGGCGATAAGTGCTGGTTGTGTTCGGATCCATTGACGGTATTTTTCGATGGTTTCTTCCCGGGTTCCATCGATACCGATGATGAATGGGTTCCCCCATTTGCTACCACGGCCGATATAAATGTCGAACCCGGGAACCCGGTGGCGATTAACGAGGCGGGTCATGCAAAACGTTCATCGGACAAATATTCTTCTTCATCCTCGGCTTTGCATTCTATAAAATTGACATCAACCCAACGCCCATCGTTATCGTTATAATGATCCGAGTCCCAATATTGAAGGACTGGCACCGTTCGACCGTCTTCATCATATGTTGAAAACCACCGCATTTTAGTGGGCATGACACATCTCCATCTTGTTCAGAATTTCGACGCGTTCACGTTCGATGGACATCCAATCTTCTGCGGTGGCGTGTCCGTGTTTGACATCGTGCTCGACCAGAATGGCCAGCGCCTTTTCAACCCGGAACTGGCTGGAGCCCTCGACCATGTGCCAAGCGCCGTTTTTCCGCTTGCAGATAAAATAACTGTCCAGGTGGTGGACTGCCTGGCTCCGTGGATCAAAAATCTTATTGCTGTACACTTTGACTTTTTCCGCCATGACGATCTGTCTCCTTATCAAAAGTAAGCGTTTCCTGTGTCCCTCAGACCCAAAAACGCCGTTTTGCCCTTACCATTGATCATGTTCCCGACGAAGTCCCGAAATACGGCATCTGAGGGCTTCGGGTATTGGCAAAACGGTGTTTAAGTAACAGAAGTGATAATTCGTTACATGAAAGTCACACTTTCCTTATCCAACCCCCTTATCCCCGTTTTGAAGGGGGTCAGTGGCGGACCCACGTAACACTTTACCCAAAGTGTTGAGTTCATGTAACAGACGGCGGCCGCTGGAAACGTCAGCTTTTTATTCTTTCCGGATTTCCCATTTCCCGCCAAGTATTTTGCCCTTTTTCTCGCCGTCGAGAATTTCTTTGGCGATACACTGCAAATGGTGGGCAATCATTGCCGATTTTTGCCAATCGGCAGGGTGTTCGCTCAAGTCAACTTCCAAACAAAATTTCATTGTTATCTCCATACTGGTTTTATTTAGGGGCCGGAATTTATATCAACTCCAGTGCATTTTACAAGCCTTTGTCTACCCCTTCCACCTTTGTTTTCCAAATGATAAAATCTCCGTGAATTCTGAATCGATTATATCCCCACTTTTTAAAGCAATAAACACAGATCGCGCTCCTTTAGGGTTTGGCGGTTGTCGTTCCATGCTCCCTAATAGCGCCCAGTTTCCTGTAAAAATCAGTGGTATGATATGAAATGGTATGATATCGGTTAGGGGACCTTAAAATATGGAGGCGTCATGATCATTTTGCTCGGTGGGGAAAAGGGTGGGACAGGTAAATCGACCATGGCCACGAACTTGGCCGTGATGCATCGGGTAATCGCTAATGGCGAAATAATTCTATTGGATGCCGACAAACAAGCTACTTGCGCGGCGTGGGCCACCATCCGGGATAGTACGCACTTACCCCGAATTCCATGTGTTCAGCGGTTTGGGAAAACGATTCACATCGAGGCCCAGGCCCTTGAGGAAAAATATGGCACGGTCATTATCGATTGTGGTGGGCGGGATTCAGTCGAGTTGAGATCCTCGATGTTGGTCAGCGATAAATTTTATACCCCGCTCAAACCGTCACAATTCGATGTGTGGACCCTGGAAACCCTCAATGACCTCTTGGAAAACGCCCGGATAATCAACCCCGGGTTAAACGCGACGGTATTCATCAATCAAGCAAACCCCAACCCGAAAGTGGCCGAAACGACAGACACCCGGGCGGTTATTCAAGATTTTGAGCACCTGCGCCTTTCCCCGGTGACCATCCGGGAACGGATCGCCTTCCGAAAAGCCGGCAGGGACGGCATGGCCGTGATTGAAAACAAACCGGTCGATCGGAAGGCCTTGGACGAAACCCTTCAATTATATAAGGAGGTATTCGATGGCCCTGAGTAAAAACCCTTTAAAAAAGAAACCCGACAAGTCGGCCATCGACGCATTTATTGCCGGGGCTGATTCGGACAAAAAAACGGCGAAAGCCAAACCCGGGCATCCTTGGGACGATGCCGACCCCGAGGTGGTCAAAATGTTCAATCTGCGGATACCGAAACCATTGCGGCTGAAACTGGATTATCTTGCCAAGGCGGAGGGGAAGAGCGTCCACGGGTTCATCATGGACGCCGTTGAAAAGGCGGTGGGAAAGCGGCTGAAACAGGTGGCGGGATGAGGAAAAACCCTGGTGATCTGCACTGTTTCTGTACTAGTTTTGTACTAGTGATTTCACGATTTCGGTCTTGTAACATATTGAAATAAAAAGAAATGTGGCGGAAGTGCATGGGAATCGAACCCACCCGGGACGGTTTTAGCGCCCCACACCGGATTTGAAGTCCGGGAGCCTCACCAGTAAGCTGCGCACTTCCGTATCTGAAAAACGACTTCATTTTAGACGCGGCGGGTGATTTGTCAATGATTTTGTCGGGGGCCGCAAGAATTCCCGCGTTCAACTCGGGTCCGCCTCCGGAGGGGTCCGAGTTTAACGGACGACAGACGACGGACGACAGACGACGGTCGACGGTCCTCGGTCGCCGGTCAGAGGTCGGAGGTCAGAGGGCGGAGGTCAGAGGTCAGAGGTCGGAGGTCGGAGGTCAGAGGGCGGAGGTCAGAGGTCAGAGGTCGGAGGTCGGAGGTCGGAGGTCGGAGGGCAGGGAGCGGAGGTCAGAGGTCGGAGGTCAGAGGTCGGAGGTCAGAGGGCAGAGGTCGGAGGGCGGAGGCCAGAAAGATGAAGGCTGAAGGGGAATAGAGATGAGTTCAAGGATTGCCCGCCTCAGACGGGACCAAGATCGTTGAAGTGGCAGGACCGGATTTCAATTCCGTGGTTTCGGTGGTATATGATGGCGACATTGCGAATTGGCGAATTGACGGATTGACGAATTGACGAATTGACGAATTGGTGGAATCGCGGCGGCCCCTTTGAGCTTCAGGGATGCAAGCAGTAGCCGCTTTATCGGGAAAGCGAATGCTTAGAAAGATCAGGGTGACGTATGATCAATGAAATCCGCCTGGCAGAGACCTTTGAAGCGCTGGTGAGGATCGATTCGGTTTCCCGGGAGGAAGGGCCGATATGCCGGGAACTGGCGCGGATCTTTCAGGACCTGGGAGCCGCGACCGAAGTGGACGGGGCCGGGGAGGGGGCCGGGAGCGACAGCGGCAACCTCATCGTCAGGATCGACGGCAACCGGTCGGTGCCGACCCTGATGTTCTGCGCCCATATGGATACGGTGGAGACCGGCAGAGGGGTCGTGCCGGTGTTTAAAGACGGGGTATTTACCAGTGCCGGCGACACCATCCTCGGGGCCGATGACAAGAGCGCCCTGGCCATTCTCATTGAAGCGGTCCGGATTCTAAAGGAACAGGGCCTTCCCCACGGACCCATCGAACTGGTGTTCACCATCTGCGAAGAGATCGGCCTTTACGGTGCCAAGGGGCTGGACCCGGAAATGGTGTCGGCCCGGTTCGGCTGGGCGCTTGACACCTCGGACACCGATGCGGTGGTGACCCGGGCCCCGTCGGCAAACCAGCTGAAATTTACGGTTTATGGGAAGAGTGCCCACGCCGGAAGCAGCCCGGAAAAAGGCGTTAACGCCATTGTGCTGGCCTCCCGTGCTGTGATCGGCGCTAGCCTGGGCCGAATCGACGATGAAACCACGGCCAATATTGGTACCATCAAAGGGGGCGTGGCCACCAATATCGTTCCGGACAAGGTGACCTTGGAGGGCGAAGCAAGGAGCCACGATCCGGTGAAACTGGATCAGGTCACCGGAGCCATGGTGGACGCTTTCACCGCTGCCGTGGCCGAGTTTGCCGACGGCGGTGAACCGGACGGCCCGAGGGTGGATGTCTGGGTGACCCCTTCCTTTTCCGCTTTCTGTGTCCCCGACGATCACCCGGTGGTCACCCTGGCCCGGCAGGCGGCGACCAACCTGGGCCGGAACCTGACGCTGAAGAAGTCAGGCGGCGGATCGGATGCCAACGTTTTCTGTGGCAAAGGGATCGTCACCGGTGTACTGGGGACCGGCATGTGCGACGTGCATACCTCGCGCGAATCGATTCGGCTGGCCGACATGGTGAAGACCGTTGAGCTGGTGCTGGAGATTATCAAAATCCAGGTGGATGCTTGATGGCTGGATACTGGATGCTTGATGCTGGATACTGGATACTGGATGCTTGATGCTGGATACTGGATGCTTGATGCTGGATGCTTGATGCTGGATGCTGGATGCTGGATACTGGATGCTGGATACTGGATGCTGGATGCTGGATACTGGATACTGGATGCTTGATGCTGGATACTGGATGCTTGATACTGGATGCTTGATACTGGATGCTGGATGCTGGATACTGGATGCTGGATACTGGATGCTGGATGCTGGATACTGGATGCTGGATGCTGGATACTGGATACTGGATACTGGATGCTGGATGCTGGATGGCAGAGGGCGATAATCTTTATTTGTTAATGGTGAACAGGGATGGGCCCCGACAGCGGCTGTTTTGGCCTAATCCGCCAATCCGACAATCCGCCAATTCTTAAAAGGATCTGAGTTGAGCGATTGTCGAGGTTGTCTTGTCTACAAGGAAGATTTCTTTCCGCTATAATCGCTTATGCGCAAAGGGATCTGACGCCGTAGACGAGGTGAGATCGGCAATCCCAAGGGGTTTTCAATTTTGAAAGCTGAAAATGGCAATTTGCCTCTAAATTTGAACATATTATCCACTATTTCGAAATTGGAAACGCTCAATTTAGGAAGGAGTAAGGTAACGTGCACGCGCATTTCGATTGTTTTTCCGGCATCAGCGGCGATATGACCCTCGGTGCCCTGTTGGACCTGGGGCTGGAGGTCGACTGGCTCGGCCGGGAGCTCAAGGGCCTGCCGGTGGACGACTTTGAACTTAAGACCGAGACGGTCTTTCGAAACGGCATCCGGGCCCTTCATCTGACCGTCGCGGCTGATGAGGAAAAGACCCACCGGCACTACCGGCAGATACGGGAGCTGATTCAGGCTGCCATGATCCCTCCGGCCGTAAAGACGATGAGCCTGGCCATCTTTGCCCGCATTGCCGAGGCCGAGAGTGCCATTCACGGCTGCTCTCTGGATCACGTGCACTTTCACGAAGTGGGCGGCATCGACGCCATGGTGGACATCGTGGGAACGGCCCTTTGTCTGGACCGGCTGGGGGTGACCTCGGTGTCGGCCACGCCGCTGCCCATGGGTTCGGGGTTCGTGAACTGCCGCCACGGGGTGCTGCCGGTTCCGGCTCCGGCCACGGCGGCGATCCTGAAGGGCATTCCCGTCTACGGTGCCGATACCGGCCAGGAGATGGTCACCCCCACGGGAGCGGCCATCATTGCCGAAACCGCCGGCCACTTCGGTCCCATGCCGGCCATGACCGTCGAGAAAATCGGTTACGGTGCCGGCACCCGGGAGTTTAACGACCGGCCCAACCTGCTGAGGGTGTTGCTGGGAACCGTTGAAACAGAGGATGCGGCCCTTTCCACGGATACGGTGTGTGTGGTGGAGGCCAGCATCGACGACATGAATCCGGAGATATTCGGATATCTCATGGGCAAACTGTTCGATGACGGAGCCCTGGATGTGTGGTGGGTGCCGGTGCAGATGAAGAAGAATAGGCCGGGCACCTTGATCCAGGTGCTCTGTTCCCCGGATCTTCGCCCGACTGTGGTCCGGCGCCTGCTCTCGGAAACCACCACCATCGGCGTGCGGCACCGGGAGATGCAGCGGACCGTCCTGGCCCGGGAGATCGTGGCGGTTGAAACGCCTTGGGGTCGGGTTGCGGCCAAGCGGGTCACTGGACCTGACGGCCGGCCGCGGCTGGTTCCCGAATACGAGGCCTGCAGGCGGCTTGCCGAGGAGACCGGCCGACCCCTTCGGGAGATCTACGATGACCTCGGAGCGGTTTTCAGTGCTGAAGGTGGAAGGGGTATGATTGATGCTTGATCCTGGATGCTTGATCCTGGATGCTTGATTCTGGATGCTTGATGGTGGATGGCAGAAGGTAAAGGGCGGTAATCGCTATTTGTTAATGGTGAACAGGGAAGGGCCGCGACAGCGGCTGTTCCGCCCTAATCCGCCAATCCGTGAATTCGCAATCCGCCAATTCGCAAATTCATCAATTCGAAATCCGCCAATCGCCTCTTCTTGACAAAGTCCGCTGCCGATTATAGAGACGGACATGCAATTTCGGGATAAAGCGGTGGTATTTGCCGCCACCGGCGGGTATGTGGGCTTGATACCGGTGGCGCCTGGCACCTTCGGCACCTTGGTGGGCCTGCCGCTATGCTACCTGTTGTCAAAAATCGGCCCGGTGCCGGCGCTGGTTGCAACGGCGATTTTCATCGGGGCAAGTGTCTGGATCGCCCACCGGGCGGAAGCGGTGCTGGATCGCCACGATCCGGGGTGCATCGTCATTGACGAGATCGTCGGTATGGCGGTGACCCTGATCTGGCTCCCCTTTACCGCCCGGACCGCCGTGGCCGGCTTTGTCCTCTTTCGCTTGCTGGATATCCTCAAACCGCCGCCGGTCCGGACCCTGGACCGAAAGCTTCCCGGCGGCCTGGGTGTGGTCATGGACGATGTTGCGGCGGGGATGATTGCCAACCTGATCCTTCGTGGGCTCTTTTTTTGGCTGTAGCGGAAAAACATCTTCCTTGGTTCTGCGGCAACACCGCCGAAGGCGGGCAAGCCTCAACAATCGCTCAACTTAGGTACCACACAATCGGGTTTTGATGATATAAACAGACCAGACAATGCCGCCCATGGTGCTGTGCGATGGGTGCATGCATATCGATTCCGGCGTACCAGCGCAGCGTCGCCTGCCGGAAGACCCCAACAGACGGGAAAGGCAATTGACCCATATAATGGCAAATCCCCTAAACGACGCTGAACCGGCAAAGGTCGATGAAAAACCGAAAAAAAGCGCTTTGCGAGAAAATGTTGAGGCCATCCTGGTGGCCGTGGTTCTGGCGCTGTTCATTCGCACCTTTGTGGTCCAGGCCTTCAAGATCCCCTCGGGGTCCATGAAAGACACCCTGCTCATCGGCGACCATATACTGGTGAGTAAGTTTATTTACGGCGTCAAACTCCCTTTTGTGCACACCACGGTCATATCCGGAAAGGACCCCCAACGCGGGGATGTGGTGGTTTTCGAATTTCCCGAGGACCCGGAAAAGGATTTCATCAAGCGCACCGTGGCCGTGGCCGGTGACCGGGTGGAGATTCACGACAAGAAGGTCTACGTCAACGGCGAGCTTCAGCTGCACCCTTTTGCAAAGTTTGACGAAAACTATTTCATTCCGGCCAACCTTCAACCCCGGGACAATTTTGGCCCGGTGGTGGTGCCGCCTGATTCGCTCTTTGTCATGGGCGACAACCGCGACCACAGCTACGACAGCCGGTTCTGGGGGTTTGTCAACCTCAAGGCGGTCAAGGGAAAAGCCTTCATGATTTACTGGTCCTGGGACAGTGAGAATGTGGGGGTGCGGTGGAAGCGGCTCGGCAATATTATCCATTAGGTGGGGCTGGATGCTGGATTCTGGATGCTGGGTGCTGGATGCTGGATACTGGATACTGGATACTGGATACTGGATACTGGATACTGGATACTGGATACTGGATACTGGATACTGGATACTGGATACTGGATGCTGGATACTGGATACTGGATACTGGATACTGGATGCTGGATACTGGGTGCTGGATACTGGATGCTGGATCCAACCACCCAATAACGTCGAATGACGAATTTTCAATGACCAAACATTGCATTGATCCTTCATATCCGGCAATTCGCAAATTCGGCAATCCGTAAATTCAATCGCCTGTTAACCCACCAAGCGCTGAAGTGGTGCAAACGACGAACATTTGGTTTCCATGAAAGATGAACCTTCACATATTCTGGTGGTCGATGATGAGCTGAGCATGCGTGAGCTCCTCGATGTGCTGTTGACCCGGGAAGGCTACCAGGTCTCCCTTGCCGAAAACGGCAAAAAGGCCCTGGAGGTGCTGGCTATAGAGCGGTTCGATCTGCTTTTGTGCGATATCCGCCTGGGCGATCTTACCGGTCTGGACGTGCTTCGGGCCGCCAAACAACGGCATCCGGGAACAGTGGTCATTATGATTTCCGCTTACGCCTCGACGGAAACCGCCGTTGAAGCCATGAACGCCGGTGCCTATGACTATCTGCCCAAACCTTTTGACAACGCCGAACTCAAACAGGCCATTGCCGAAGCGCTGGACATGCGAACCCTGGAGCGGGAAAAGACGGTCCTGGACCACGCGCTTGAGAGGAACCGGCATTTCCAAAAAATCGTGGGCAACAGCCCAAGCATGCACCAGATCTACACCATGATCCATCAGGTGGCCCGGACCCGGACCAATATTTTGATTTCCGGGGAGAGTGGCACGGGCAAAGAGCTCATCGCCCAGGCCATTCACGAGCAGAGCGACCGGCATGACCGGCCTTTTGTCGCCATCAACTGCGGCGGCATTCCGGAAACTCTCATCGAGAGCGAGCTCTTCGGCCACCGCAAGGGATCCTTTACCGGGGCCACCTCTGACAAAAAGGGGATTTTCGACGAGGCCCATGGGGGCACCCTGTTCCTGGACGAGATCGGCGATCTGAATCTTCCCTTGCAGGTCAAGCTGCTGCGGGTGGTGCAGGAGCGGGTCTTTAAGGCGGTGGGGGGAAATGCCGATATCAACGTGGACATCCGCTTCATCTCCGCCACCAATAAGCACCTGGAGGAAGAGGTCATCGCCGGCAGGTTCCGCGAAGACCTTTTCTATCGGCTCAACGTTATCGAGATCAAGGTGCCGCCCCTTCGGGAGCGGAAGGATGACCTGCGGGCCCTGGCCCAGCATTTTCTGGAAAAATACAGCCGTGAGATGGGAAAAGAGATCACCAAAATCTCCTCCTACGCCATTGATCTGCTCAACCGCTACGATTTTCCGGGGAATGTCCGGGAACTGGAAAACCTCATGGAACGCTCCGTGGCCCTTTCCACAACCAACATTATTCTGCCCGATTCACTGGCCCTGGCCACCCACAAGCGCCAATGGAAAGCGGATTCCCATTTTGAGCCGACGGTTGTGGAAGATTTCAACGGCGGCGTTTGCCTGCCGGATATTCTCGAAGGGATCGAGCGGGCCTACCTGACCCAGGCCCTGGAGAAGACCGATGGGGACAAGGGCCGGGCCGCTGAACTTCTCGGCATCAACTTAAGAAGTCTGCGCTATCGCATCGACAAGCTCGATATCGGATCGTGATCCCTGACACGGGGTTTTGGTGGCCGGGATTTTTCCCAGACGTTTGACAAATTTTGTAATTTGTCTGACAAAAATTGTTATATTCCGCCGGCGGCCATTGCCATGCCGGGTGTCCATGGATTCAAAACGGTTCAAATTCCAATCAAAGTCGGAATGTTAAAGGATAGACAGTTTTGGCTATAAAAAGTGGAACACCCCTTGCATCGACGTGGCTACCCGATTTCCGGTCAATTCTGGCGACCAGCGTGAAACCCATGGTTCATCCTGTGCCGGGTCGCTTTTCCGGCACATTTTTTAGAGTCGAATATGACTTCATAAACACCACAGCGGTTAACAACTAAACCCAAAGGAGACGGATCATGATTCAGAAACTCAGAGGCAGCAACGAGAAAGGTTTCACCCTGATCGAGCTGATGATCGTTATCGCCATCATCGGCATCCTGGCCGCCATCGCCATCCCGAACTTTGTCAGCTACCGCCAGCGCTCCTACAACGCAGCGGCCCAGAGTGACATGAAAAACATGATGACCGCCCAGGAAGCCTACTTTGTCGACAACGAAACCTATCGTACTGTTGCTAATACCACCGGTTCGGCCTCACTGCCTCCCGGTGGCCTCAGCCTCAGCAAGAGCGTTAACCTGGCAATTACCGGTACCACAACCGGTTACAGCATGACCGCCTACCACACTGCGGGTAACGTGACTTGGACCGTCGCCGGCCCCGGTGGGAATATGACCACCGCCGCCGCCAGTTAAGTAGCGACAGACGCCTCCTGTGTGTGCCTGATGCCGGGTTTATCCGTCACTGGCCGGAGGCGGCCATCTGGACGGCATGAAAGAAAATAAAGAAAGAGGGCGATCCGCCTGGCCCAGCGCGGTCGGATCGCCCTCTTTTTCTTTGGACTGACAACGTCCGATCCTTTCCGGCCAGCTATCTCTTGGCCATGGTGGCTGACGGCTTTCATCGGAAATCCGAATTTGCTTCCCCGGCGTGAACGATTGGCGAACGTCAGGGCTGGAAGGCGGCGGGATGCCTGCTCGGCTCGGGGAAAAGTCGAAACAATGGATGAACCGCGTCGACATCCCTGCGCTTTGCTCAGACAATGGGCGGTCATTGCCGTCCTGATAATCCTGGCCTATGCCCCCACCTTTACCGGCGATTTTCTGCTGGACGATCACGTTCTTGTCGAAAACAACCCATTTGTCAGGCAGGGTCATTCTCTGGGGACCTATCTCTCCCAGGAAGACGGCATCCTGGATCGGAACAACTGGGACGACGCGTTTCACACCGGCTATTACCGACCCCTCATCAATCTGACCTATTTCATCGATTATACACTCTGGGGGATGAACCCGGCCGGGTTTCGCGCCTCCAACCTCATTTTCCATATTCTGGCCTGCTGCACCCTCTATATCGTCCTGTTGCGTTCCTGCGCCAACCCCCTGGCCGCCCTTGGCGTCAGCCTGCTCTTCGCCCTTCATCCGGTTAATACCGAGTCGGTATCCTGGATCGCTTCCCGCAACAACATCCTGGCGACCTTTTTTTCCCTGGCGGCGTTTTATTGCCATATCGACCCGAGGCAGAACGGGCGGTTGTTTCGCCAAACGCTGGCTGTGGCCCTTTTTGGCTTGGCCATTTTTTGCAAAGAATTCGGGGTGATGCTTTTGCCGGTGATTTTCCTATACAACCGGCTCAGAAAAGATCCAAAAGAATCGCCGGGCAATGAGCTCATCGGGTACCTGCCCTTTATGGTGGTGCTTGCCGTCTACCTATGGGCACGGACATCGGCTACCGGATCGATCGTGTCACAGGGTGCCGCATACAGCATGGGATGGCGAATCGCATTTGCACCTTATCTGATTGCCTATCACCTGAGTCTCATTTGTTTCCCCGTGGGGCTACACAATTTTTTTGTCACCTACCCGGAGGCATTCTGGAGCCGAGAACTGGTTTATGGGCTCCTTGTGGCCGGCCTTCTCGGTGCTTTATTATGGACATTTCGGAGGCGTCATCTTTTTGTTTTTGGTGTGCTTTCTTTCCTGGTCGGATTGTTTCCCATTTTGAATATCATTCCCACGGCTTCGGCTACCCTGGTCGCAATGCGATGGGTATACTTTCCTTTTGCCTTTCTCTGTATGGCGCTTTGTCCCCTGGCAGGCAAACACGGTGGAAAAAAAACAGCCATCGTGATTATCTGCGCCATCGTCGCTTCCGGCATCTACACCTACCGGCTCAACCGGTACCACTGGCATGATGAGGCCGCCTTTTTTCGAAACGAAGTGCTGGTACACCGGAACAATCTCTATGCGGGCGGACTGGCTGAATGGTATTGGAAAAATGGCGACCGCTATCGTGCGGAAACCTACTTCAAGAAAGGCATCGCCGCTGTTCCGCAGATGATTGAAACCCGAATCAACTATGCGGCCATGCTCATTGAGACAGGGCGGTCCCAGGAAGCCCTGGTGATTATCCATAAGGCCCTGGGGATGACCATGAGCCGAAAAAGCAGGGGTGGACTCTACAGCAACCTTGGTATGGCTTTGACTCGCCTCAACCGTTTGGATGAGGCAGTTGCCGCCTTGGAGAGCGCCGTTGGCTATACTCCGGATATGCCGGATATTCTAAACAACCTGGGAACGGTTTACGGCATGCGCGGTGAATATGAAGAGGCCGCAGCGGTCTTGACCCGGGGGCTTGCCAAGAGCCCGGATTCGGTGGGGCTGAAGAGAAATCTGGCAGTGACCCATATCCGGGCGGGAGATCATCGGTCCGCCGTAGAGATCCTTTCGTCCATTCCGGCGGCTGAGCGAAAGCGCGATCCGTCCATCCGCGCATTGCTCCGTGAGGCCCGCGCAAAATCCAATGCCGGTGCCCCTTCCACCGAACACCGGTAAACGTTCGTTGAACATCGACAATCGGCGACAAGTGAAACCCGATGCCATGGGCATATCTAAAACGACAATCGCTGGGCTCGTCAGCCTGTTAATTCTGGTGCATGTCCTGCTGGGGGTGAGCAGCCTTGCGGGCAAGTCCGCCACCTTCGATGAGGCCATTCATGTAACGGCCGGTTACAGCTACTGGAGATACAACGACTACTGTTTTCAACCGGAAAACGGTAATTTACCCCAGCGCTGGGCCGCATTGCCCCTGCTTTTTTCTGCGACGGTTTTCCCGGATGCGGGGCGCAATGTCTGGGAAACGGCGTATGCCTTTTTTTACAAGAGCGACAATGATGCGGATCGGATGCTGTTTCAGGCAAGGTCGATGATCCTTTGCCTGAGCGTCCTGCTGGCCCTGGTCGTATACAACTGGTCGGCGCGTCTTTTTGGTCCCCTTGGCGGCATGATCTCCCTGGGGCTATACTGCTTCAGTCCCACCATTCTCGCCCATGGTCGACTGACCACATCGGATCTTGCCGCGGTCCTTTTTTTTACCCTGGCCTTGCGGACGATCTGGGACCTGCTGCATCGGGTAACGCTGAAGACCGTGGGTGCCGCCTCTCTGGCCGTTGCCGGCCTTCTGCTTTCAAAAATGTCCGGGGTATTGATCGTGCCGGTGGGCGTCCTGATGGTTGGAGTCAAACTCTGGTGGGGTCATGATCAAGGGGTGATGCTCGGGAAATCACGGCAAATCGTGAACCGCAGCGGACAGGGGGCGGTATTTTCCCTGGCGGCCCTTATGGTGGTTTTTGTCAGCCTTGTTGCCATCTGGGGGGCTTACGGGTTTCGTTTTTCCGCTGCGCCAACGCTTCCCGCCGGTCAGATGTTGTCTTTTCCACAATGGGATCAAGACCTCCAACGCACTGGCTGGATGGCTCCGGGGATTGAATCTTTACGGGATGCAAAGATCCTTCCCGAGGCGTACCTATATGGTTTTACCAATACCCTGTCCCGCGCCCAGGCGCGATACGCATTCCTGTGCGGCAATTATTCTTCCACGGGGTGGTGGTATTTTTTCCCGTTTTGTATGGCCGTCAAGACGCCGCTGACGACCTTGATGGTTGTTGCCTTGGGGATCGGTGCCTTAGTCCGGGCAAGGCGTCGTGATTTGTGGTATGCGGTGGCACCGATGCTGTGCTTTGCCGCCGTTTACGGGGCCGCGGCCCTGACGGCCAATATCAATATCGGGCATCGCCATGTCCTGCCGCTTTATCCCGTGCTGTTCATCATCGCCGGAGCAACGGCGCTCTGGTTTCGGACGGAAAAGAGGTCTTTCGCCTTTTTATCGTCTCTTCTGGCAGTGGCCTTTTTGCTCGAAACCCTTTTGATCTGGCCGCACTACCTCGCCTTTTTCAATGTCGCTGCCGGTGGACCGGAAAACGGTTACCGTCTGCTCGTCGACTCCAGTCTCGACTGGGGACAGGACCTGCCGGGGTTGGCCCGCTGGATTCAAGCGAGGGGCATCCAGGAAAAAAACAGGCGGTCGTTCTATCTGGCATATTTCGGTATGGCCAGTCCCGCTTATTACCGCATCCCGGCCCGAATTTTTGTTAACCCCGGAGAGCTTTGGGCTTCAGATGTCACCGTTCCCGCTGATGCCTTGGGACCCGGGTATTACTGCATCAGCGCCACCATTCTTCAACAGGTATACGGGATTCACGGCAATTGGGATCGCAACCGCGAAGCGGCCTATTGGCTTGCAAGGGGCGTGGTCCGGCAGTATGTCGCCGCACAACAGGACCCGATCAAGTACCGGGCGCTTATGGACCAATGGCATTCCGAGGGAAAGGTGGTGTCGATCATTCGGCGGTTTTACGAACTGCGCCTTGCCCGGCTATGCCATTATCTTAAAAAGCGGGCGCCCGATGCACACGTCGGGTATTCGATCCTGATCTACAAGGTCTCCCCTGAAGAACTGAAAACCGCGCTTTTTGCCCCGCTGGCGCAATGATCGGCCCATGACCCCGGGGGTGATTATGCAAGGCTTATCAATCCGGGCTGGGATCGTTAGCCCGATTCAAGACAGTGACCATTTCACCGATTACCAGAAAAGAGATGCATCGACATCACCGTTTTCAACAATTGCTGGTTTGGATGTTTGCCCTTCTGGCGCTGGGTGTGATCATCTTCGTACGCCTGCGCCTGCTTTCCGTCCCCCTTGAACGCGACGAAGGGGAATTCGCCTACGCCGGTCAGTTGCTGCTTCAGGGGATTCTTCCTTTCGAGTCGATCTATAACATGAAGATGCCGGGCATTTACGTGGCCTACGCGGCGATGATGGCCTTCCTGGGAAGGTCGTCCACGGCGATTCACCTGGGATTGATGATCACCAACCTGGCCACCATGGCCCTGGTGTTCCAGGTCGGCAGCAGGATTTCAGGCAGAATTGCCGGTGTGGTCGCTGCGATCTGTTACGGACTGATGTCGCTGCATTTCTCGGTTCAGGGGGTTTTCGGCCATGCCACCCATTTTGTAGTCCTTTTTGCCATGGCCGGCATTCTGGCTATTTTCAAAGGGGCTGGAAGCCTGCGTAAGGACGTTGTGTTTGCCGGCGGATTGCTTCTCGGCACCGGCTTCATGATGAAGCAGCATGGTATGGCATTCATCGTTTATGCAGGGTTGATTCTTTTGCGGATGCTGTCGGCGGACAGACGGGTCGAAAGGGGACAAAAAACGCGGATCATCGCTGTTTTTACAGCCGGTGTGGTGATTCCGTTTTCGGTGACTTGCGGTGTGCTGTGGACGGCGGGCCTGTTCGATACATTCTGGTTCTGGACCGTCTCCTATGCGACCCGTTATGTCACCATGGTGCCGATCCAATCGGGCCTGGAAACCTTGTGGCAGAATCTGTCGTTTATTATCTGTTCTTCGCCGATTTTCTGGGCCTTGGCCATCGTCGGCGGTTTGTTTTCCGCTATGCAGAAACGGTTGGGCGGACGGATAAATCTTCTTGGCTGGCTTACGGTTTTTTCTTTTATCTCGATTTTCCCGGGATTTCATTTCAGGCCGCACTATTTTGTTCTGATGCTTCCGGCGGTTTCCCTGCTGGCCGGTACCGGTGTTGCCAGACTCTGTGAGGGGCCGGATACGCCTTGCTGCCCGCCAGCCAATGGGGGATTCCGGATCTGGGATGTGCGACATTCCAGTGGTGTGCTCCAGGTGAAAAGATATGCCCCCCTTGTTCTGCTTTTTATTGCCCTATGCCTTTCTCTAATCCGAAACGATGGATACTACTTCTGGGACACGCCGGAGGATGTCTCCCATAAAACCTATCCTGCGCAGTTCTTTCCCGAGTCACTGAAAATTTCGGATTATATCCAAAAGCATTGTAAAAAAAACGATACCATTGCCGTCCTGGGTTCGGAACCGCAGATCTATGTATACGCCGATCGGCGTTCGGCCACCGGTTATATCTATATGTTCCCATTGATGGAGATTCAGGATTACGCTCTCCAGATGCAGCGGCAGATGGCCAGGGAAATCGAAGCATCAAAGCCCGTGTTCATCGTCTTTTTCAGCAGCCAACCGTCGTGGGTGGTCAGGCCGCAGTCGGAGCGATGGATATTCGGCTGGCTCGAAGGATACAAGGAAAAATACCGGCCGGTGGGTGTGGTCGATTTCATTGCGCCGGATCAGGTCGCCTATGTGTGGGGTGGGCCGGCGGCCGATTATCGGCCTGCATCGCCCATCTGGTGCATGATTCTCAAACGGATCGATGCAATGGAGTAAAGGGAATTTGTGCTATCCGGTTCGTCATGTCGATTCATGCTTTCCCTTGGCGATTCAGTTTTCTTTGGCATTAGGCAATAGGTACGCCTTCCCGGTTATGGCGTCAAACGCCCAGGCACGCAGTTCCGCGCCGTTCATGGGCAGGATCAATGCCCGAAACCCCCGCATTTCCGTATACGGGACCGGCAGGAAGGATGGCGGCAGGATTGCCATCGGAGGCAGGATTGCCGCCGGAGGCAGGTCTGCGTGTTCAACGACGGCCACGATTTCCTCGGCGGGCATTCCTTTAAGGCGGTATGTCAGCAGCACGGTGTCCGCAGCGCGGGGCCCTTGCTGCAACCGGGTCCAACCGATACACAGGATCTGCCGGGCGTTGACGGGCTGGGCCACAAGCAAAGCGCCCCGCTCTGGATATGGACCGCCTGGGGCCGCCCAGGGAGTGATATCGCGGGAAACCGCCATTTTGGGATGCCAGTAGCCGATGGCATCCAGCTCTTTGGCGCGTGAATTGATGGGGTGGGGATAGACATATCGAAACGCATCGATGTTCGGAAAAACCCCTGAAAAAGTGATCAGGGCCTTGCTTTTGAGACGATCTTGCCAATTCTGGCGAAATCCCGGCAGGAAAGACCGTGCGGAGCTGATATGCACCAGGATGAACATGATGAACATGACCGACAAGATTCGATTTAGCCATGGGCGGTTGTCGGTCGATGGGGAATACTGATGCAAACGCTCCAGCATGATAGGGACAAGATAAATCAGGCCGATGAAAACAGGGGCGCCAAAAGCGGCGTATCGTGAACTCAATGCCTGGTTGACACCAAAACCAACCCGGCCCAGAGTGGTGATGACGGCACTGGAAAGACCCAGGATGCCGATTGCCAGCCACGGCAGGGCTGTTTTGATGATTGACCGATTCCGCCGGTCAGCAGCGACCATGACACCCACCATCACCCACAGCGAAAAAATCACTACACCGGTGAGGATGGCCGAGGATTTCAATCCAGCAGAGAATAAAAGTCCCGTGAATGCGAAGAAATACTGCAGGGCCTCAAGGGGATGAAAAAGCGCTGCCGAAAAAGAGGGGTGATAGGGCGGTTTCACATAGTCGTGGAAATAGAGCCAGACATTGAACGTCATGAACATGAGAAGAAAGATTGCCCGGAAAGGTTGTTTTTCCAATGCAGGCCGGTTGTGCCAGAGGTATGCCGGTGCGGTTATGCCCCAGACCAGCATTCCATTGGCGTAAGAAAAGGTTGAAACGGTGGATGATAAACAAATGAGAAGAAGTTTTGTCCATACGCGGTGATGGCTATCGAGAACCACCAGATTGAAACACAAACAGGCGAGGGGGACAAAGACAATGAGCTGAATGCCCCATAACCAGTTTTGACGGCCGACCGGTGAGAACAGGATGAGGTTCACCAATAGAAACTGACAGGTTGATCGCAAGGTATTGTATGGTTTCCTCCGCGACTGAAGCTTCCAGATCAAACCAGCCGTTGCCGTTACCAGTGCCCAGCTGCAGAGCATTTCTGCCTTTTGGTTCCAGTCGGTCCATTGGGCCAACGCCAGAAAAAGCAGTTTCGGGAAAAAGAGCCGGCTTTCATTGGCCTGGGACAACAAGTCGTGTAAAGTCAATTCCCCGTGGTGGTTTTGAAGAAACATCGGGACCAGATCCCACTGGTCGATTACGGGAATCTGGACCCCATAGCGCCAGATCAGAAATAGGATAAACAGTCCCGGAAACGGTGACAGGATCTGCACCAAGAGTGTCAATCGCTTTTTCAAGTCGTTCTCGCCCATATGCCACATATTGTTTTGCCGAACTTATAAGACAGGGCCGGGTCGACCACGCGGGAAAGGGGGATCAGGAAACGATCCCAGAAAAGGATTTGTCCAAGGTTCGGGACATCTTTTTTCAACAGAAATCGGTTGGCCGATGAAGTCAACATGCCCAGGGAATCGATATATCGTAGCTCGATCAAGTCGAGTCGGGCAGGGGTAATGCCGCCCAGTGACTGCCGGGTGTATCTTCGAAAGTGCCTGACGGATTTGTCGAATTCAGAGTACAGGGCGGGGATGGCCGGGGATACGACGATCAGATGACCGCCTCTCCTCAGATGACGTGATGCGCGTTCCAGTTCCAAGCGGTCGTTATCGATGTGCTCAAGGACGTCAATATAAAGGATGGTATCGAATATTTTGTCTGAAGGCAGGTCTGCAATGGTGCCGGCCTGGAAACTTTCAGATGCCAACCGGTTTTCTCCGATCCGCTGCTGCTGATTCTGCCTGAGAAGCCGCTCGTAAGGCTCGAGAAAATGCCATGCGGTTACATGGCAGTTGTTCAGGTAGGTGGCAGTGGCTCCCAATCCGGCGCCAACATCCAGGACGCGGCCGGAAACAAACGGACGGATCATTGAGGTCCAGTAGCGTTTCCAGTTAACCGCATGCTTAAAAAGCTCCAGTTCCCGGCCGTGATAAGTGAATTGTTCCATAGAGACGAACTCCGGATGCTGGTCGTTAACCGGTGATCCCGTAACGAATGATACAATAGATCGCCCAGATGCCATCTTTCCAATTGATTTTCTTTCCTTCGGCATAGGATCGGCCCGAGTAGGTGATGCCCACCTCGTAGATGCGGCAGTGGAGCCTGGCCATCTTGGCCGTCAGTTCCGGCTCGATACCGAAACGGTTCTGCTCGATGGTGATCCGCCGAATCACGTCGGTCCGAAAGATCTTGTAGCAGGTTTCCATGTCGGTCAGGTTCAGGTTGGTGATCATGTTGGAGAGAAGGGTGAGAAGGCGGTTGCCCACATAATGCCAGAAAAGATGGACCCGGTGGGGTCCTTCGCCGGAGAACCGCGAGCCGAAAACCACGTCGGCCCGGCCGTCTATGATCGGCCCCATGAGTTTGGGGTACTCGGCCGGATCGTATTCCAGATCGGCGTCTTGAATGATCACCATGTCGCCGGTGACCTTGGCCAGGCCGGAGCGGATGGCCGCCCCCTTGCCCCTGTTGTGATTGTGGTAGACCACCGCATCGACTTTGGCGGCGATTTCGCCGCGGATCAGCTCCGTGGTGCCGTCATCGGAGGCATCGTCCACGAGGATAATCTCCTTGTTGGCCACCGGCGATCGGCGTACCCGTTCAATGAGTTCGGAAAGAAATCGATTCTCGTTGTAACAGGGGATAACGATGGAAAGTTTTGGTAGGGATGCCATGGCGAATCCTCATATTTTTGAATAGGACTGCTTAGCACGACGGGCCAGAAAAAACCAGATCAGCCCCACCATGGCCAGGACCGTGGCGCTGCTTCCGGCAAAGACCGAAAAGCCTTTCGGCCGAAAGGAAAATGTCACTTCGTGCCGGCCCGTTTCTAGGGCCACCCCCTGAAAGAGCAGGTTCAGCCGCAGGCAGGGGCGTTCCTGGCCGTCCACCCAAACCCGCCAGCCGGGGTAGGCTGATTCGGAAAGGACCAGCACGGCCGTTTCCGGCGTATCGACCACGATGTGAATCCGGTTGGGCCGGTCGTAGCGGATCGATTTGACCCCGGATAAATCGAGCCGGTGGTATTGCCCGGCCAGAGCTGCCGGGGCCAGGGCTGTCACAGCCGGATCGAAAACAGCCCGGGTCAGGTCGTCCAGTTGCCCGGTCTTTACGGGGAGAAGATCCCCCACCACCCAGGCCCGGGGCAGGGCGGTGTCGAGTCGAAAGACCAGTGGGTTGATCCTTGTGACCTGGCCAGCCAGGGCCGGTTCGCGATCCAGGGGGGCGGCAGAGACGATATAGCGAACATTGGCCATTTTAAGGAAAAGAAGTTTTTCCGCCCACGGCCTGGCCAGCAGTTCGGTGATGAGGTACTGGTGGCGCAGTTCCAGGCCGGTCTTGCCGCCCACGTGATCGAATCGGTGCGTCATGCCGAGATTGGGCATTGAGAAGGCCTGCCAGCGGGCATGGCTGCCTAAGATGGTCTCAGGTCCTCTGGCGGGGGGCAGGTTTTGGCCATCGATATAGACCCGGAAAAGTTCCCGGTCTTCCTTGATGGGGGTCATGAGGGGGTGTTGGTGTGAATAAATGGCGGCATCCCAGACCGGGTTGAGGTAGCGGTGATGGGTGAAAAGATCGGCTGTCATGGCAGCGGCCAATGCCCCGATGACCAGCCAGGGGCGGACTTGGGTCCGGGCCAGGGTTTTGCGTAGCACCTCGACGCCCTCGGCGGACAGGACGGCCAGGGCGAAACTGCACAGGAATATGAATTTTTCCGGAAAACGGAAAACGGGAAAAAGCTTGTAGAAGAGAAAAAAGACCGGGGTATGGCGCCCCAAGGAAAGGAGCAGGCCGACGCCGAAGATGGCCGCCCACATCATCCGCCAGCGGCGCCTGGGGGCCGGACCCATAAAAATGCCGGCAACCGCCAGGGGGAGGGCCAAAAGCCCCGAATAGACGGTTAGAAGCCAGGGAAGGCTGCCATCTGGAAAAAACCGGGTCAGGCTGTCCGGGGAGGTGACGAAATCCTTAGAGAAGTGAAGGGGGAACAGAAAGTGCCCGATACTCTTTATGTTCAGGGAGTGCCGGGCGGCCTCATCAAAGGCAATGCCACCGGCCCGTGCAGAGAATTGGTAGTCGGTCCAGGTCGGGCCAATCTGAACCATGGTCGCTGCCACGGCTGTCAGGCACAGGCCCACGGCGAAAAAGCCTTGTCTGACGGCCTGACCCGGTCCAACTGCCGAACCTGCAACCAGAGCCGAAAGCAATAGAAGGCCGGCACCCATGGCGAATATCTGGGGTTCACCGCCGAGGATGGACAGGGCCAAAAAGACGACAACGAGACAATATCCGTGGATAAAGTGCCTCTTTACGGTCATTTGATGCGCCCACAGCACGGCAGGTAGCCAGACGGTAGCAGACAGGTTGTTCAACGTGTTGACCGAAGAGATGGTGTAACCGCCGTAAGCATAGGCGATGGCCCCGATGATCGCCGCCCCCGAACTCAGTCCGTGGGAGCGGATGAAGAGGTGGAAAAAGATGAAGGCCAGAAAGAAGTGAAGGAGAATATAGAGATTGAGAGAGACCGGGAAGGGCAAGAGAAAAAAGAGGATCGACGGCGGATAGAATACACCGCTTTGCATGTTGCTCATAAAGGGCGAACCACAGAAAATTCCGGGGTTCCAGAAAGGGATCTGGCCGCTGTGGAAGCTTTGGCTGAGAAAATACTTCATGGGATAGAAAAAGCGGTGAATGTCCCGGAAAAAAAAAGTTTTTGAACCCAGGAGAACCGGGTGGAAAAAAAGGAGGACGAGAAGGGCTCCGGCAAGAGGGGGGGCCGTATGCTTCCAGGTGATTTTTTTCATGGAAAGAATTCCTAACACATCGCGTAACCTGTTGCAACATCCCGGGAAATCAGATAAAAGGGCATTTTATGGTCAGAGAGAGACAATACAAGACGATGGCCGTACAAGCCGGTGGGAAAGTCCGGGAGGGTCGACCATGGTAGATGACGCCTCGGCCCATCAGGCCGATCCCTCCGAAGCCGGCGGAAAAACAGCGCCGGGTATCCGCCAAACGATTTTTCTTCTCATTCCGGCCCTCCTGGTGATTCTGGTCTATGCCGCCACGACCGGATACCCGTTTATTTTTGACGATATTCCCAATATCGTCGATAACCCCGCCATTCGGCTGGCCCGGCTGGATGCGTCCGGGCTGTGGCAGGCCGCGTTTCAAAGCCCCCATCCCAGGCGCCCGGTGGCCAATGTCAGTTTTGCTCTCAATTACCGGTTTCATGGGTACGCGGTGGCAGGGTACCATTGGGTCAATATTCTGGTGCACCTCACAACCGGCATGATTTTCTACCTACTGGCCGCTCAGACCCTGCGCTTGAGCCGCACCCCCGGTCCCGGAGGGCAGGGTGATTCCGGCCCGCCCCCGAGTGTTCCCTCTGGTGGGCCGACTTTGGTGGCCCTGACAGCCGCCACCCTTTGGATGGTCCATCCGCTCCAGACCCAGTCCGTGACTTACATCGTCCAGCGAATGAACAGTCTGGCCGCCCTGTTTTACCTCTTGTCCATGCTGTTTTATGTGCGTGCCCGGACCGCTTTGGTGGTGAGGAAAAGAGTGGTGTACTTTTCGGCGGCCGTTTTGGCTGGCCTGTTGGCCGTCGGTTCCAAGGAGATCGCCATCACCCTGCCGTTTTTTCTGTTTTTGTATGAATGGTTTTTTTTCCAGGATCTCGACCGGCGCTGGTTGCAACGGCAATGGCCATGGATGGCGCTGCTGGTCGTGGCCGGGACGGCCACCCTCTGGGTCTGCCTGGGGGATGATCCGCTAAACCGAATCCTGGTCGGTTACCGGTATCGGGCTTTTTCTCCGGCCGAGCGCCTGCTGACCCAGCCCCGGGTGGTGCTTTTTTATTTGAGCCTTCTGGCCTTTCCCCATCCGGCCCGGCTCAACCTGGATCACAACATGGCGATTTCCGGTTCGCTTCTGACCCCGCCGACGACTCTTGCGGCCCTGCTGGCCCTGGCCGGGATGCTGGTGTGGGCAGTATCAGGGGCACGGCGGCACCGGCTGATGCGTTTTGCCCTATTGTGGTACCTGGGCAACCTGGTCATCGAATCGTCGGCGATCGGTCTGGAACTGGTTTTCGAGCATCGCAACTACCTGCCCGGAACCTTCCTGTTTCTGGCCCTGACGGACGGCGCTTCACGGATCGGTTTCGGGCGGCGGACACGGGCGATGGTGCTCGGCGCCCTGGTGCTCTGCCTGGGGATCTGGACCCTGGAGCGAAACCGGGTCTGGCAGAACGATCTGACCCTGTGGCGGGACTGTGCGGCCAAATCGCCCCAAAAGCCCAGGCCCAACAATAAACTGGGGGTGGCCCTGGAAAAGCGGGGTCGACTGGCCGAAGCCGAACGTCAGTTCCGTTATGTGATCGCCTTGGATCCGGCCCACCCCTATGCCTACTTCAACCTGGCCAATACCTTGGCCAGACGGGGCCGATCGGCCGAGGCCGTCGAAAATTACCAGAAATCGCTGGTCCTGGTTCCCGACAATCCCGGCGCCCGCATCAACCTGGGCGTGGCCCTGGCCGGTCTGGGAAGGGTGCCGGAGGCACTGGAAAGCCTCTCTATAGTCGGTCCCGGTCACGGGGCGTATTACGGGATGGCCCGAAAAAACATGGGCCTGATCCTGTTTGAGGCGGGAAAATTTGACGATGCCATTTTCCATTTCCAGGCTGCGCTGGCCGTGGCGCCCGATGACTCGGCTCTTCTCGTCAGCATCGGCAACGCCCATTTCAAGGCCGGCCGCATGGACCAAGCGACGGCACAGTATCATGCCGCTCTGCAATATGCGCCTGACAGCGCCGGGATTCACAACAACCTGGGGATCGTTTTGATGAGCCAGGGGCTGTATCGGCAAGCGGTTGTTGAGTTTGAAAAGGCGGCGTCGCTCGAACCGCGAAATCCGGATTTTAGTCGTAATTTGGGAATGGCAAAGGTCCGCGGGGGCCATGGTGATGAATGAAAAGAGGCGTCTTTGTGCTATCCGAAAAACATTTTGGGTCGAGTTCGGCCTGGCTCTGGCTGTTGTGATGGTGTTTGGCCAATCCCTTGGATTTGAATTCATCTGCTTTGATGACAACGAGTATATTACCGAGAATCCATTTTTACTTCACGGGTTGACGGCACAAGGGATTCGCTGGGCGTTTTCATCCTTTTATGTCGCGAACTGGCATCCGCTGACATGGATCTCCCACATGATCGATGTCAGCATTTTCGGCCTTCATGCTGGTGGGCACCATCTGATCAATCTCTGTTTGCATCTTTTCAATACGTTGGTCCTTTTTACCTTTTTGAGAAAAATGACCGGAACGCTGTGGCGAAGCGCTCTTGTCAGTCTGTTCTTCGGCCTTCATCCCCTCCATGTGGAATCCGTGGCTTGGGTTGCCGAACGAAAAGATGTTCTCAGCACATTTATGGCAATGCTGACTCTTTGGGCCTATGCCGGGTACGCAAAGCGGCCGACACCGCCTAAATACCTTGTTGTTGCCATGCTTTTTGCCTGTGGACTGATGGCCAAAGCGATGCTGGTTACGCTTCCGGCCATTATGCTATTGCTTGACGTCTGGCCGCTGGGCAGGCTGGCACAGGACGGGCCGCTGCGCCGCCTGCCGACACTGATCCTGGAAAAAATACCCTTGTTTATGCTTTCAGGTCTGACAAGCGTGATTACCCTGATCGCCCAGCGGGAGGGCGGAAGCATGATTGGGGTCGACGATTTGTCGATTCCTGTCCGCATTGCCAATGCCCTGGTCGCCTACACCGGATATATCCGAAAAATGTTCTGGCCCGTTGATCTGGCCGTGTTCTACCCCCATCCAGGTATGCCATCGGGCGGAAAACTTTTCATCGCGGGCATCTTTCTTGCGGCCGTTTCTGTTGCGGCCCTGATCAGTGTAAAAAAATACCCTTGGTTTCTGATCGGCTGGCTCTGGTATCTGGGTGCCCTGGTTCCGGTGATTGGACTGGTGCAGGTCGGGGCTCAAGCCATGGCCGATCGGTACACCTATTTCCCCTTGATTGGTCTTTTTATCATCCTCGTCTGGGGGATGGATGCCGGGATGTCCGGATGGCGTTCCCGTCAGCGGGTTTTTCGTGGCGACTTGGCTGCGATCTTTTCCCTGGTTCTTCTGCTGATTGCAATGATGGGACTCTCATTTCGGCAGGTGACATACTGGAAGGACAGTGTGACGCTGTTTTCCCATGCCCTGGAAGTAACGGCGGAAAATTCCCTGGCACACAATAACCTGGGAATCGCTTTGATGGCCAAAGGGCGGATATCCGAGGCCGAAACCCATTTCCGGAAGGCCATCGCGGTGAATCCGAACTACGCCTACGCCCATATTGGTCTCGGCAAGACGTTGATCAGAAAAGGGGATGCCGATGAGGCAATGACGCATTTCTTCAGGGCCGTCCGCAGTGAGAACCCGGAAGACATGGCAAGAGCCCTGACGATTGGCCTTGGCATTGATGCGGCCGGCATTGAAGCATCCCTGGCGGTACCTCTTTCAAGGCCGCAAGCCGCTGATTTGTATTTCAATATCGCCATGGCCCTGATGCGTATGGGCCGTTACGATCAGGCCGCCGAATTTTATAAGGCGACGCTTCGCCTCGACCCGTTTCGCAAACAGGCCCACAACAATCTTGGCGTCACGCGCCTTCACCAGGGGCGTCCCGGGGCGGCCGTTGATCATTTCAGGGCGGCCATCGTCCTAGACCCATACTACGAGGGGGCCAGACACAACCTAACCAAAGCAATGGCCGGTGCCGAAACTTTGTCCGGGGGGTGTATCAATTTAAAGAGAACAGGGGACGGGGGGTAAGCTTTAAGACCCGCCTGAATCGCGTTGATGGCGGCCAATTGGCTGTGGACAGCCGTCTGCAGCGGTGTTAGAGACTGAAATCCTTTTTATGAATTTGGAATACGAAGCCTTTATTCCCCCGAAGAGGACCATCTGGGGCCACCCGCTTTGAGGCTATCTGATTGATGGAGCAAAGATGACAATTGAACGCTTTCATGGAGCCAGGGGTTGACCGGCCGGAAAATACTCGAGCAGGCCCTGAACACCATCGCCGGACGGGCCCTGGATCAGGGCGGCTTTGCCGCACGGGATAACGGTGGGTTTCGTGCCGATGCCACGGCCTGGGCCGTGATGGCACTGGCGGCTGCTGGTCGGCATGCCGAACTGATCGAACCGGCCCGAAGGGCATTGGCCACCTGGCAGATGCCCGACGGTCGGGTGCCGCTTTCCCGTGATCTTGCAGAGACATTCTGGCCCACGGCCCTGGCCATGCTGGCCTGGCACGGCGCAGCCGATTTCGATGCGCCGCTCAAGCGGGCCGGGCGGTTTCTGATAGAAGTGCCGGTGTTGACCGTGTCCGACAGCGGCGACCGCAGACACGGACCAGATACCTCCCTTCGCGGATGGCCTTGGGTGTCCGGGACCTATTCCTGGGTGGTCCCCACGGCTGCGGCCCTGTTGGCTTTGGAATCGAGCGGCATGGACGGCGGGGAACGGGTCGTCGAAGCTCGGGACCTCATCGTAAACCGGCAACTCCCATCAGGGGGTTGGAACTACGGGGACACCTTCAAGTTCGGCACCGAACTTCGGCCCTTTCCCGAAAACACAGGATGGGCACTCAACGCCCTGGCCGGTCACGTGGCCGAGGCTGACGTGGCGGTCAGTCTCGACTACCTTCAAGACGAGGCCTCCCGTATCCGCACCCCTCTGGCCTTGTCATGGGCCGTTCTCGGTCTTGGTACCTGGTCCCGGCGACCGGCCCGTTCCGAGGACTGGCTCCTGGAGAGTCTCGGCCTTCAGAATCGTTACGGGGTCTACGACACCGAAGTGCTTGCCCATGTGGTCGTGGCGTTCTACGGATCCGGGGGGCTTTTGAGTGCACTGAGGTCAAAGGGGGCATAAATGGAACCAATATCGCGCAAACCGTCTCGAGGCCGGATCAGCCGCCGGCAATTTTTGGCCTTGGCCGCGGCCGGGGGTGCAGCGGCCGCTACCGGTGTCTCCCTGGTGGTCTCCCGCCGGCCGGTATATCGCGCCGAGATCTTCATTTTAAAGGCCCTCGCCTATGAACAGGAACTGACCTCACCGTTGCGCCGCGGGCTCGCCGAACTTGGGGTGACGGCAGCGCAAATTCAGGGAAAACGGATCCTTCTCAAACCGAATCTCGTGGAGCCTCATCGCGGTGCCGCTCACGTGAACACCCACCCCCTGGTGGTCCGTGCCGCAGTCGAAGCGTTTCTGGGTCTGGGGGCTGCCGCTGTAATGGTGGCCGAAGGGTCTGGCCATCGGCGCGACACTCACCTAATCCTGGAAGAATCCGGATTTGCCGACGTGCTGGCCGAGGACCGGATACGATTTTTCGACCTGAACCGGTCCGATGTCTTTGTCATGGAAAACCGGGGGAAACAGACGGGCCTGAGCCACCTGGTGCTGCCGAGGGAGTTGCTCTTGGCCGATATTATCGTCTCCATGGCCAAGATGAAGACTCACCATTGGGTCGGCGCCACCCTCTCCATGAAAAATCTTTTCGGCGTGATGCCCGGTGGCTATTACGGATGGCCCAAGAATGTCCTGCACAAAGCCGGCATACCGGGATGTATTCTCGACATCAATGCCACGGTGCGCCCCCAACTGGCCATCGTCGACGGCATCGTGGGCATGGAAGGGGACGGGCCGATCATGGGCGAACCGGTGGCTGCCGGGGTGCTGGTCCTGGGCAGAAGCCTTCCGGCAGTGGACGCTACCTGCGCGAGGATCATGGGGATTGATCCTTTGAAGATGCCCTATCTGAAACGGGCCGGAGAGCTGTTGGGCCCCATTGATGCACGGGAGATCGCCCAGCGCGGGGAGAGGATCGACGCTGTCCGGCGCGACTTTCGGCTCCTGGACCAGATTCCCGCGCAACAGGGATTGCGTCTGGTTAGAATTTAGTGACCGGCCCCCTTGCCGTGTTCGATTCTATCTTCTCCAGGGTATGCGGATGAAACTTGCCGTTAATCAAAAGACGCCGTCGCGATGGCTGCTCGGCATCAGCGAGTCTGTCTGGATCGCCTTTTTTCTTGCGGCCGCAACCCTTGCCGTTTACCACCCGGTTGCCGGATTCGGTTTTGTCAATTTTGACGATCCCCTGTGGGTTTCCGAGAATCCGATGGTTCGAAACGGGTTCTCCCTCGACGCTTTTTTATGGAGTTTTACCCGGGCCACGGAAAAAGCCAATTATTGGGTCCCTGTCACCTGGCTTTCCCTTTTTTTCGACCGCGTCGTTTACGGAATGGACGCCGGCGGATATCATTTTACCAATCTGCTGCTCCACATTGCCAATACCCTGCTGGTTTTTTTCTGTCTCAAGCGGATCAGCGGCGCCATTTGGCCCAGCGGTTTTGTGGCGGCCCTGTTCGCCCTGCATCCCCTGCATGTGGAATCCGTTGCCTGGATCACGGAGCGAAAGGATGTGCTGAGCGCTTTTTTCTGGATGCTCAGCATCTGGGTTTATGCCTGGTACGCAAGAAAGCCCGGTATCAAACGATATATGCTGCTTGTTTTCGTTTTTATGCTCGGAATCATGTCAAAACCGATGATGCTGACCCTGCCCCTCGTTCTGCTGCTTCTCGATTACTGGCCCCTGAATCGTCTTTCGGGTGAAGAACCGGCCACAGTGCCCTTTTTCGGCCGGCCGGTCAGGGAAAAGGTGCCGCTATTTCTGTTGGTTATCGGCATCGGCGCGGTCACCTGGATGACCCAGGCAAAGGGCGGGGCGATCAAGCCTCTGTCCGAAATTCCGATGGACACCCGGGTCGCCAATACCCTGATGGCCTATGTCTGGTATCTTAAAAAAATGTTTTGGCCGGTAAACCTTGCCGTTATCTACCCTTACCCTCATGCGCCGTCGATGTTGGGGGCCATGCTAAACGGGGCTGTTCTGGCCCTCATCACCGCGCTGGCGGCCTGGTGTCGTCGGAGTCTTCCTTTTGTTGCCGTAGGCTGGCTGTGGTATCTGATTACCCTCGCTCCGGCCAGCGGCTTGGTGGTGATCGGCCCCCACGCCGTGGCGGATCGTTATTCCTATATCCCCTTGATCGGTATTTTTATTGCCCTGGCTTGGACTGCGGCTACGGTGATGTGGAGGTGGCGGGCAAAGGGCTGGGTTTTTGGCTGCATGGCCATTGCCTTTATACCGGTCCTGCTGTCGATGGGATTGTCATACCGTCAGGTGGCAACCTGGAAGGACAGTGTGACGCTGTTTTCCCGTGCCCTGGAAGTAACGTCGGGAAACGTCCTGGCACACAATAATTTGGGATACGCCCTGGCCAGCGCTGGTGAGACTCGGGAGGCTATTGTCCAATTTGATCGTGTTTTGGTCCTGAACCCCAAGAGCGCGCAAGCTTACAATGGGCGGGGAAATATGCGCTTGGAAACCGGAGATCCCCGGGGCGCACTGGCCGATTACAACCGTGCCATGGTGCTGGATATGGACTTTGCCGATCCGCTCAATGGCGCTGGCAACGCCCTGACGGCCCTTGGGCAGAGCAAGGCCGCCGTAGTGAATTATCGCAAAGCCATCGTCCTGAACCCTGATTTTGCCCAGGCCCACAACAATCTCGGACTGGCCCTGACGACTCTGGGCCAGACCGAAGCGGCCATCGACCATTTCCGCCGGGCTCTGGCGCTTCGCCCCGATTTTGCAGCAGCCCGGGTCAACTTCGGCAATGTCCTGTCAGGAAGCGACCGTCCGGACGAAGCCGTTGCCCAATTCAAAGCCGTGTTGGCCATGAATCCCGATACCGCCCAGGCTGCCTACAGCATGGCCATGACCATGGAGAAAAAGGGCGATGTGGCTGCCGCTACCCGATGGTACCTGCGTACCCTTCGGATCGATCCCGGCTTTAGCCCTGCGGCCAACAATATCGGGGTTATCCTGGCCCGGACCGGTCGGCCGGCCAAGGCCGTGCGCTTTTTTCGCAAGGCCCTGAACCATGCGCCCGAAGACATGGATGTTCGTGAAAACCTCCGGCGGGCCGAAGCAGCGGCTGGGAGAAAAGACCCGTGACCGATGAAACCCGCGGACCTGACCTCCTTCCACCCCGTTGCCGGGATGCCGCCGGTCTGGCAGGTCGCCCTGGCCGGCGCCGTTTTGGGCTTGGAGACCCGCGGGCGGCCTTGGCGGGGTAGGAAATCCTGCCCTGGGTTGCGGTGGGTTATGGTATAGGGCACTCGTGTCGGTGCCCATACCCATACGGGGATGATCCTGGCCAGTGCGGGCTGATTTGCGGATGCCATTGCACCTTTTCGGACGGCGGCATCATTGGCCCCGACGATGTTTGGGCTCGGAGCAAACCGGAAAGGGCATGCCCGGCGCTCAAGGCCACAGCGGAGCGACAATGCGCAGAGTAAATATAGATTCCGTGATGGTCGTGGTCCTGTCAGTGTGCCTTCTGGCTTGCCACTTTTCCATTTTCCTGCAGTTTTTCCCCAACCGTTATGGTTACCTTGGACATGATTACGCCTTTTTCCTTCCTGCCCTGGTGGATGGCTTTTGCTGGTTCAAGGTCAACGGTCTCTGGGCCGTCCCGTGGTTTACCCCTTCTTTTTCAGGAGGTGCCCTCAACTATATCGATCTACAACGCGCCTTTTACACCCTGCCGCAGTTTCTCGGTTTTGTTTTTGAACCGGTGACCGTGCTCCGGATCACCTTTGGCGCGTTTTCCATTGTCGGTTATGTCGGGTTCTATCTGCTGCTGCGGCAGGCGTTTCGCCTTGGCAGCCAAGCGGCGCTGTTGGGTGCCTGCCTGTTTTTGTTCAACGGCTTCTATGCCCACAGAATGATTGTCGGCCACTTCGGTGCCTCGCCGTTCATGCTGCTGCCGGTGGTTGCGCTGGTTTTGATGCGCCCCCTGCCGTTGGGAAACAAAGAATGCCGCCGCCGTTTTGTTTTGGATGTCATCATTGGCGGGCTGCTCTTTGCTTATATGGTTCAGACTTGGTTTGCTCTTTTGATGATCCCCGGCATCCTCGCCGTTATTTCGGTGGGAATGCTCCATGGTTTGCTGCTGGGCGGTCAGGGAAACTTCTGGCGCCGACTGGCCGGAGCGGGCGTGGCGGGCATGCTGTTTTCTGCCTCAAAACTGGTGGCCACTGCCTATCTGATGGGTAATTTTGACCGGAGCGGGTACCTGCTGCCCGGTACTGCGTCGTTTCCGGATGCCTTTGGGTTGATGGTGCGTTCCCTGTTTATCAGCCCTGTCTTTGACCCGGATCGGATGAGGGCTCTGACCCATGTCCAGTGGTTCCTGGATCGCCATGAATGGGAATTCGGCGTGACCCCCGTGCCCCTGTTGATCCTGGTTGTCGGGGCTATTGTCGGCATATTCCGCAGGCGGGACGCCCGGGTGCTTGGCCCGTGGACATGGCCGCAATGGGGGCAGTCGGCCGTTCTCGCGGCCATCGTGGTGCTTCCGGCGGCCCTGAATACTTACATACCCGAATGGAACCAGTTCCTAAAACAGGTGCCCTTCGTCAAGAGCTCGAGTGCTTTGATCCGATGGTTTTTTATTCCCCTGCCGCTGGTCATCGTGGCCAGTGCCCTGATGGTGGACAGATTGTCTTGTTGGCGAAAATATCGCACTGGCATTGTGATGGTCTGCATTGCCGGGGTCGTATGGCTCAATGCGGTTACGGACCGTGGTTTTTATCACCGGCAGTTCTACGATCCGAGGCCGATGGCCAGCGCTTTCCGACAGGTTGCATCCGGAGCGAAAACACCCCGGATTCGATACATCTCTGCCTACCTGGATGGCAATGGCCGCTTTGGCATTGCGCCGGTAGCCCCAAATGACATGTTTGTCCAGGGCGGATCACCGATGCTGAGCTACGATCCTTTCTTTGGTTATCGGCATGAGTTATTCCCTTTGGGAGCACTGCACCCGGGACCGGTCATGGATGTCCGTGAGGGCCAGCTAAATATAAAAAACCCTGCCTGCTATGTGTGGCCTGAGGCCAATCGATGTTTGCCGGGGGGGCATTTTACCGTTGACCATGAGTCCGACGCGAGGGCTTTTGTCAACTACCGGCCATTTGGCTTTTCGATGCCGATGGTGCAGAAAATCGCAAATTTAGTCAATATCTTGTCTTTGGCTCTCGCCATGCTCTGGCTGACGGTGACTGCGATCGGATCCGGGATACGGCGTTTAAACAACAGGCGCATCCTTTGATGCCTATCTTTTATGAGATATGATTCCTGAAAAGCCTCAGATTTCAATTGTCGTGCCGGTGCTGCAAGAGGCACAAAACATTCCGTCCCTGGTTGCACAGATAGCCTCGGCGCTGGACAAGACGGTTCCGGAATGGGAACTGATCCTTGTCGACGATGACAGCCGCGACGGGACCATCGAGGTTTGTGCAAGGCTTTGTCAAAAGGGCCTGCCACTGCATCTGCTGGTGAGAAGATTTCAACGGGGGCTGGCCTCCGCGGTGGTCCATGGCCTGGGCTTTGCCCGGGCGCCCGTGCTGGTGGTGATGGATGCCGACCTGTCGCACCCGAGCACATCGATTCCGGCTTTCTATCAGGAGATCCGGAACGGATTTGATTTTGTCGTCGGTTCCCGCTATATAAACGGCGGGGGCACGGACGACAAATGGACCGTTTATCGGTACCTCAATTCCAAGTTGGCATGCCTTCTGGCGAGGCCCTTGACGTCGATCAACGATCCCATGTCCGGCTTTTTCGCCATGTCCCGCCGCGTATGGGAACGATGCGGGACGATTTCACCGGTGGGGTATAAAATAGGACTTGAAATCATGGTCAAAGGTCATCCTGAACGCGTTAAGGAACTGCCGATCCGTTTCCGAACCCGTGTCCACGGTGAAAGTAAGCTTACGATAAAGCAGCAATGGCTTTATCTGACCCAGTTGGTTTCCCTTTACCGACATCGATGAACAATCCTGTCCTGGCAAGTGAAGACCTATCGTTATGACTTTGGAGACTGTTTGTGATGACGACACCCAAAGAGGCAAGACCATCGCTTTGGTTCTCAGGCGTTTCCAGCTTCTGGAAGCCATTGCCGCCGACCGGGATCTGAGGGCATGAATACCCACGCGACGCCATTTCACCTCCGGCACGGAGACCTGTTTTGGGGCGCGGCACTGGTGGTGCTCGTTTTTTCGGCCTACTGGGGCGTGGCCGACCACGCCTTCGTCAACTACGACGATCCTCTCTATGTGACAAAAAATCCCCACCTGATCAAAGGTTTTTCCATCGACGGTATCCTGTGGGCGTTTTCTACCCTCTATGCCAACTTCTGGCATCCTCTGACCTGGTTGTCTTATCTATTCGACTTTGAACTTTTCGGCATGCATCCCGGTGGGTATTTGTTCACCAATCTGATGTTGCATCTCTTTAGTACCCTGATCCTTTTTGCCACTTTGCGACGCATGACCGGTGCCCTGTGGCGCAGCGGACTGGTGGCCGCCCTGTTTGCCCTGCACCCGCTCAACGTGGAATCGGTGGCGTGGGTGGCCGAGCGCAAGAATGTCCTGAGCACTTTTTTTTGGATGCTTACGGTATGGGGCTACTGCCGGTATGCACAGCAGCCAGGCAGGGGGAGGTTTGTGCTCGTACTGGTTTTCTTCGTTCTGGGCCTCATGGCCAAACCCATGCTGGTGACCCTTCCTTTTGTCCTTCTACTGATTGACTACTGGCCGTTGGGGCGGTTGTCTCCTTTCCAGGCGTCCGAAGGGAACGGCCGGAGCCTTGCCGGGATTTCGCTGGTCCCGTTTTTCAGCTTAGCCATCGAAAAATTGCCGTTTTTACTGATTGCCGCCGTTTTCAGCGTGATCGCCTATGTCGCTCAGGATGTGGGCGGCGCGCTGCCTTCTCTGGAAACCTTCCCCTTGCCCGTTCGGGCGGCCAATGCCTTGGTCAGTTATTCTGTTTATCTGCGAAAAATGGTCTGGCCCGTTGACCTCACCGTTTTCTACCCCCATCCGGGCATGCCTCCATGGGGAAAGGTGGGGGGGAGCATGCTGGTTTTCGTCCTGGTGACTTTTTTTTCAGTCAAACAGGTCCGGTCAAGGCCCTGGTTCATTGTCGGGTGGCTGTGGTATCTGGGAACCCTTGTTCCTGTTATCGGGCTGGTCCAGATCGGCAGTTTTGCCATGGCGGACCGGTTTGCCTATATTCCGCTGATCGGGGTGTTTATCATGTTGGGCTGGAACACTGCCGGAGAAAGCGGGGGGCGTTGGAAACAGTGGGGCCTTGTCCTGTGCTGGGCGATGGTATTGGTCGTGATGGCGGGGATGACGCGACAACAGGTACGCTACTGGCAAAACAGTACCACGCTGTTCAGGCACGCGCTGGCAGTGGCCGGCAATCATTTTGTCATCCATAAATATTTGGGAGCGGCGTTGGCTGAAGACGGTGATCCGGCCGCGGCCGCATGGCATTACCGGGAGGTGCTGCGGTTGGAGCCCGACAACGGGGGAAACCACTACAACCTGGGCGTGGTGCTGGCTGAAAAAGGTGATACGGTCGCGGCCGTATGGCATTACCGGGAGGCGTTGCGGTTGAAGGCCGACAAGGAGGGGGAAATCCACTCCAACCTGGGTGCGCTGCTGATCAATCAAGGGGCGCTGGCCGAGGCGGCCGCGCATTTGCACGAGGCGATTCGCATCGATCCATCGCTGAAAAAAGCGCACAACAACCTGGCCAACCTCTATGCCAGGCAGGGACGGCTCGATCTGGCCGTGGACAGCTATCGGAGGGCTCTGGAGATTGACCCGTTGATGGCAACGGCCTGCAACAACTTGGGCGTTGCTCTGGCCCGTCAGGGCAAATCGGAGGCGGCGGTGGTACAATTTAAACGGGCATTGAAGCTCAGACCCGGGAATGGAAGTGCGCTGAAAAACCTTGCCCGCTATTCCAAGGTCTGCAACCGGGACAGAGAGGACCAACTCCATGTACGACAATAACCGGGTCATCGTGGTCATGCCGGCCTACAACGCGGCCCTGACCCTCAGGCAAACTTACGACGAGGTTATGGCTCAGGGGGTGGTGGATCACGTGGTCGTTGTCGACGACGCCAGCCGGGACGAGACCCTGGCCGTGGCCCGCACCCTGGCCAATGTAACGGTCCACCGTCACCCGGACAACCGCGGCTACGGGGCCAACCAGAAGACCTGCTACCGTCTGGCCCTTGCGGCAGGCGCCGACATCGTCATCATGGTCCATCCGGACTACCAATACACCCCCAAACTGATTCCGGCCATGGTTGCGCTGATCGGCAGCGGGCTCTACCAATGTGTCCTGGGTTCTCGTATTCTCGGCGGCTACGCCCTGGCCGGTGGTATGCCGGTGTGGAAGTACGTGGCCAACCGGTTTCTCACCCTGGTCGAGAACATGCTCATCGGCGCCAAACTCTCCGAATACCATACCGGCTACCGGGCTTTTTCGCGCCAGCTTCTGGAGGGGCTTGTCCTTGAAGGCAATAGCGACGACTTTGTCTTCGATAACCAGATGCTGGCCCAAATCATCTGGCAGGGGTGCACCGTGGCCGAAGTCAGCTGCCCCACCAAGTATTTTCCGGAAGCTTCCTCAATCAACCTGCCACGGAGCATCCGCTACGGGTTTGGCTGCCTGGCCACGGCCGCGACCTTTCGGCTGGCCCGGTGGGGATGGCTCGATTCGTCTTTGTTTCCCGCCCATGCAGCACTTCGGTTTTCAACCCCGGGTGCCGGAATTGGCCAAAACGAGGATCAATGAGCGAGGGGACGGCCATGACGCCCCTATGGATGGTCCTGTTTCACCATGGCTACGCCCTGACCGGCGGGGCGGCCGAAATGGGTACACCGGTTGCCTTCGATCCCGGTTTTTCAATGTGAAAAGGACGCCATGACCCAAGCCCCGATCCAGAGCCCGAAAGGGGGACAATCCAGAATTGTGACGATTCTCATTACCGCGGCCCTGGCCGCCGTGGTCGGGTCGATCCTGTTGTTGACCGCGGTACCTCCGGTGAGCCGCGACGCCTTAACCCACCACCTGCTGGTCCCCAAACTCTATCTTGCCCATGGCGGGATTTATGAAATCCCTTCCATCGTTTTTTCCTACTACCCGATGAATCTCGACCTGCTTTACGCGGTCCCCCTCTATTTCGGAAACGACATTCTTCCCAAGTTTATCCATATGGCTTTCGGCCTGATGACCGGCTGGCTGATCTATGGTTATCTGAAAAAACGTCTCGGATGCGGCTACGGCCTATTGGGTGCCCTGCTATTTCTCTCCCTGCCGGTGATTGTGAAGCTGTCGATTACGGTTTATGTGGACCTGGGACTGGTCTTTTTTTCCACGGCGTCGCTCATGGCTTTGGTAAAATGGGCGGAACATGGTTTTACCGCGCGTGATTTGTCGCTGTCAGCCATTTTCTGCGGACTCTGTATGGGCACCAAGTACAATGGGTTGATCGTCTTGTGCGTGTTGTTTTTTATGACAGTGGTTGTCTACCTGCGTGGAAACGGCCTTCACGGGTTGGCCAGCGCAAAGGCACTTCTGCCGGCAGCACTGTTTCTGGTTGTTGCCGTGGTGGTTTTCTCTCCGTGGGCAATTCGCAATGCCCTGTGGACTGGAAACCCTATTTATCCCCTGTTTCAGGGTTTTTTTAATTCCTCAGCGGCAACAGGGTTGCTACCAGACATTCCGTCCGCGCCTCGGTTGGATCATTTTTCATACCGGCGATTGGCGTTTGGCGAACCATGGTGGATGATTGCGTTGGTCCCCATTAGGATTTTTTTCCAGGGCGCGGATGGCGCACCGCAGTTTTTCGATGGAGCGCTAAATCCTTACCTGTTCGTATTGCCTGTACTTGCCCTGTTTTCTTGGCGATGGCAGCCGGTTCGTCATCGACAAGCGAACACCATCTGGCTGGTATTTGCCGTACTCTATATTGCCATTGTCTTTTTCCAGATCGATATGCGGATCCGATGGATCCTTCCGGCCGTGCCGCCCCTGGTTATCCTGAGTGTCTTCGGGCTGCACGGGACTGTTCAAAGGATGCGATCGGTGGATATTGTGGACAGTATTCGCGGAAAACTGATGACCGGATTGCTGCCCATTGCACTTTTTTGTATGCTGGCCCTCAACGTTAGATATCTCGCCGATTTGTTCAGCAGGGTGTCCCCCATGGGATACCTCAGTGGTCGAGTGACCCGGGATGAATACATCGTAGACCATCGCCCAGAATATGTATTGTTTCGCTACGCAAACCAGAACCTGTCCAGCGACGCATCCCTGCTGTGTTTTTTTATGGGGGGCCGGTATTATTACAGCGATCTGCCTGCTCAGGACGGCAACGGGACGCTTACCCGTGCTATTCGCGGCAGTGGCTCTCCGGCGGCTTTCGAAGCAGCCCTTTATCTGAATGGCAACCAGTACCTGATGATGAACGTCACGCTTTTCAATCAATGGCTGATGGATAATTTTTCGGGTGAGGAGATTGAGAAATTCGGTCGGTTCGCTGGCAGCCATTTAAAGGTGCTAAAGGAATCAAAAGGGTTCGTATTGTTTGCAGTGAGCCCATAATAAGGGCGTTAACATGATGGAAGAAAAGGCCAGGCGGTCTGGTTATTGTGCATTCAATCGGAACATGGTATTAACCGAAAAGATTTGTTACTTTAGCCACCAATTGGTGGATTCACTGAAAGCAAGATAGCACAGGACGCAGCCTAACCGGTATGGATGCCTTCACACTCTCCATTATAATGCCGACCTTCAACGAGGCAGCAACCATCGGTGACCTTGTCAAACGCGTCCGTAGCTTGCATCCCAATGCCCAGATCATTGTCATCGACGACGGCTCAGCAGACCGTACCGCGGCAGAAGCGGAATCCGTCGGCGCGACGGTTTATTCCCACCCCTACAACATCGGTAACGGGGCTGCGGTAAAAACTGGGATCCGGGTGGCAACGGGCGAGGTCCTTGTCTTTCTGGACGGCGATGGCCAACACCGTCCTGAAGATATCGGCAGGATGCTTGAGTTTTTTCCGACATACGATATGGTCGTTGGTGAGAGAAAAATAGGAGGGCACGCCTCATTGGACCGGGCCATCGGCAACCATGTTTACAACTGGCTGGCCACTTATGTAACCAAATTTCCGGTAAAAGACCTGACCTCAGGCTTTCGAGCCGTCAAAGCGGACATCGCAAGAAGCTACATTTACCTGTTGCCCAACACCTATTCTTACCCGACCACGATTACCCTAGGTGTTCTCCGAGATGGCAGAAGTGTTAAATATGTGCCCATTGAAGCACAGAGAAGAAAAACCGGTAAAAGCAATATAAAAATTGTCAAAGATGGTGTTCGGTTTTTTATGATCATCATCCGTATCTGTACATTATATTCTCCATTGAGGGTGTTTCTGCCAGTCAGTTTTTCTATGTTTATTCTAGGGTCACTGCGTTATGGATACTCTTTGATTACCGAAGGCCGATTTACCAATATGAGCGCACTCTTGTATATATCATCAGTAATAATTTTTATGATGGGCCTAGTGTCAGAGCAAATTTGTCAGATGCGTTTCGAACGGCGAAACAGCGATGGACAGGTTGTTAAATTTGATCGGAACATGAGAGATCAAAAAGAAACGCGACAATAGCTCCCGGTTCGGTTCAACAATGCGCGTCTTCCATTTTGATATCTTCTTGCATACTGAGATGCCATGCCGTCAAGCATAACAGTTCTGCTGGTGAGTTCATCCTATCCTCAGAGCGCCGAAGATTGGAAAAGCATTTTCATTCGGCAATTTCTATATGCGCTTTCTGACAAAATAAATATTAAAATAAACTATTGGGGCCCCCCGGGGCCATTGCCGAAAAATGTTTTTTATGCCTGCTTGCCTCAAGAGGGTGCGCGATTGAGTCATTTGATGAGTAACAGCGGGATAATTCACCTTTTTAGGCAAAGAAAAGCTCAGTTTATACCCGCGATCATCAATCTCCTTATTTCTCTAAATAGAACGTACAGGCGCCAGAAAGGTATCAATATTTTTCATGTCAATTGGCTTCAAAATGCCCTTCCTCTATGGGGAACAAGGCACCCTGCCGTTATCAGTGTATTGGGAAGCGATCTCGGCCTATTGAAACTGCCGGGGATGACTTGGCTTTTAAGGCAAGTCATAAAAAAACGTCAATGTGTCCTTGCTCCCAATGCCGAATGGATGGAGACTATCCTGGTAAAAAAGTTCGGGGATATAGCACGAGTGGTATTTATCCCCTTGGGAATTGATAAAAAATGGTACGAGGTTCAGCGTGATTATGAAAATATATCTCCCCGCATATGGCTGGCCATTTCAAGATTAACACAGAAAAAAATTGGCCATCTACTTGCGTGGGGCGAGAAAAAATTCAATATGGGATCAGGCCATCAGTTGCATTTGTTTGGTCCAATGCAGGAAGAGGTTCTTCTGCCTGAATGGGTTTTTTATCACGGGCCCACACACGCTCAGGATTTGTTGGAAAATTGGTTTCCAAAGGCTACAGGACTGGTCACCTTAAGTCAGCACGATGAAGGTCGTCCCCAAGTGATACTGGAAGCGATGGCAGCCGGAATATCCATTATTGCGTCACGCATACCAGCTCATGAGAATTTTATTTCCCATCGGAAAACAGGCTGGCTATCGTCTTCGGAGGAAGAATTTTTTGAAGGCATTGACTGGGTTTCTGTTCCGGAAAATAACAAAAATATTGCTGCCGAAGCCAAAAGATGGGTCAGTCGGGAAATCGGCACATGGTCTGACTGCGTTGAAAAATATTCTGCTGTCTATTCCAGTCTGTTGTTGAGAGAATAATGGATTTCCAGCAAAAAAATAAGCCGCTTTGCTCAGTTTGTATAGCAAATTATAACGGCGAAAAATATCTTGCCTCCTGCATTGATTCGGTTCTTAATCAAGATTTTGAACATCCGGTAGAGATTATCATACATGACGATGCCTCTCTTGACCGCTCAGTGGCTTTAATCAAAGAAAACTATCCTCAAGTACAACTGATGTCGAGTTCTGATAACGTCGGATTTTGCATAAGTAACAACCGAATGGTGGATGCGGCGCAGGGCAAATTTGTACTCCTTCTTAACAACGACGCCATATTGCACAAAAACGCCTTAAAAACGCTTTATGGTGCCTCACTATCTCAAGGGACCGGTATCTTCGGCCTGCCACAATACAACGGTCAAACCGGTGAGTTGATAGATATGGGCAGTTTTTTTGACCTATTCCTGAATCCAATTCCCAATATTGACCCAAGGCGGGAGAACGTTGGCATGATCATTGGCGCCTGCCTGTGGCTGCCTAAAACTCTTTGGAAGCACCTTGGGGGATTTCCCGAATGGTTCGGTTCGCTGGCCGAAGATATGTACCTCTGTTGTCTTGCCCGCCTTCGCGGGTTCCAGGTAAAGGTTATTCCTCATTCAGGGTTTGACCATTGGGTGGGAAGAAGCATTGGGGGCGGGAAGGTCGTGGGGGATGGAAAACTATCTACTACTTTGAGTAGGCGGGCAATCAGCGAACGAAATAAATCTTTTGTTATGGTTATATGTTATCCGTCCTATATCGCATGGCTTGTAGTGCCGCTTCATCTTTTTTTTCTGCTCATGGAAGGGATACTGCTCACCCTTGTCAAGCTTGATAAAAGGTTCTGGACTAAAATATATTGGAATTGTCTGAAAGAACTGTGGTGCAAGAGATATAGATTGAAAAGACAGAGAAGCGCTGTTCAGAGGACGCGCCAATGTTCACCAATGACGTTCGCTCAGCCTTTTGAACTTATACCGCACAAATTTCGCATGCTGACAAAACATGGCCTGCCACATGTAACCGATTGAGATGACAGGGAGCCTCATGAAGACCTCTCCCCCCCTGATAAGCATAATAACTGTCGTCCTTAACGGGGCTGAGACGCTCGAGAAGGCAATAATGAGCGTCCTTGACCAAAGGTTTGTGGACTTTGAATATATTATTATTGATGGCGGATCAGTAGATGGAAGCGTCGAAATAATAAAAAAATACGAATCAAGGCTCTCCCGTTGGGTCAGCGAATGCGATAGCGGAGTATACGATGCCATGAACAAGGCTATTGCCTTAACAAATGGACAATGGGTGTATTTTCTTGGTGCCGATGATCAGTTGCTTGATGGATTCAAAAAAGCATCGAAATATCTGAAAGATGAAACGACGTTATATTACGGAAATGTTTATCGGCCTGTCGCAAATAGGGACTATGATGGAGAATTCACGGCCTATAAATTGGCTTGCAGGAATATATGCCACCAAAGCATTTTTTATCCTAGACGCGTATATGATAAATACAGATACAATTTAAAGTATTCTGGCTTTGCTGATTATGAATTGAATATGCGCTGCTTTTTTGATCCGGGGATAAATTTCCAGTATATCCCGGTATCCGTTGCGATATTTTCAGACGCGGGAGGTTTGAGTCAAGCAAAAAGCGATATCGATTTCGAAAAAGACAAGTTGTTTTTAATCAAAGAGATGTTTCCATTTTGGATTTATGTTTTAATTTTTGTCCGGTCAATGCTATTAAAAATTATAGTTCAATTGAAATTTCAAAGAATATTTCTTAAGATGTATCATTCCTGGCTTCGAAGCAGGTCGCCAGTTCCAATAGACGAGTCCGTTGATGACAAACGTAATTTTCATAAAAAATAGCTGGCGCCAAAAACAAACAACTGACTGAAGCAAAACGCTAGAATCGGGTCGTCACCATCTGCCATTTATTTCCGCTTTGGGGATCTGTTAGTGAAATGACGCTTCCGTTATACGGTGCTTCGAGAAAACGATTGTATCGTTTTGCCAGACGGCGAAGAATCGTAATGCTTTTTATACGATCGAGTATAATAGAATGGATGTTTTTCCCGGGACAATTGAATTTCCGGCGCATTAACTCGAGCGCATGCTCCGCTTCGCTTATGTATTTACTTGATTGCCTTGTTTGTCGGCTGCGATTTTCATCGTGAACACGAAATCCCCCTAACGGATGATCCACTCCATACAAATCTTCGTGGGCGAAGAACCTCGCCCATAGATCGAAGTCGCCAGCCAGATTGAATTCTGTTCTTAATCCACCGACTTTTTCCCACAATTGGGAGCGCCAGAACGTCGATTCCTGCTGAATAAAACCAAAACCGGAAAATTTTCGAGAAAAATATCGGCCTTTCAGGAATGCCGCCCTTGAATATCCGGGAATACGTTTGACTGATTTGCGATTTCCCTGACTGTCCCAAACCAGTTGACGTGTGGTCGTCAGCCACGATACCCCTGGAAATTGAGAAAAAATCGCTGCCACTGAACGAAACGCATCAGGGCAATACATATCATCACTGTTGAGCCAGGCAAAAATATCGCCGCTGGCTTTTGAAAATCCTTTATTTACAGCTGAATAATGTCCGTTATCCGGTTCACTGCACCAGAAATGCAAATGATGGGCATATTTTTTAATTATTTCGACTGATTCATCTGTGGAGCCTCCGTCAATTATGATATACTCCAAATTTGGATACATTTGTGAAAGTACCGAATTTATGGTGGCTTCGAGGTACAGGCCCTGGTTCAGAGAGGGCGTTACAATACTGAGTTTAGGGTAGTTGTTTTTATACATCCGTTTTCAAGCTGACCATATTCAAATATTAATAATTTCGGAAGAAATTTAATTATCGTTTTTTTACTACCCATACTTCTTGATCCAATTTATATTTTTCCGATGGATCTGGGATGTTTTTTACTATAGAAAAATCCTTCAATAGTTTGTTTTTAATATAACTTGGAGGGTGAAAGGCACCAAAAAATTTTTGCCCTTCTTTGATTGAATGAGTCTTTAATACTAATGATCCCGAGTCATACTTTGCTTTTTCTTCGGGGGATAACAATCTGTTCGCATAATTGTCACCGTGTGTCGAGAAAATTAGAATCCCATTCGGTTTAAGCGTTCTGAACAGTTCTTTTATCCATGCAAAATGCATTTTTTCAGAAAGATGAGTAAAAACAGAAATCGCATAAACACAGTCAAATACTTCGGATTCATAAAGCAATGGAGGTGTCATTGAATTTGTATAAAAACGAATATTATTAATGTTATTATGACACCATTGTATCGATTTACGGTTATAATCAGAGCCAAATAATGCAACTTTTTCAAATCCTTCAATTTTTTTTAAATGTCGTATAATCCTTGCCGGCCCGCAACCCCATTCCAGTATTTTGATATTATTTTCTTGAATAAGCTTTATTACCATGTCGGAGATAAGTTCTGAATATTTCAGGCCAATATTATGGTAGTATCGCCAATTAGTATCATGGTAGGCATCATACGAAAGGAGATAAGGTATAGGTCTAAAGGAAGGGTTTTCAACTAAGAATCTTCTATTCGACTTTCTATTTTTATATACATTTAGTAAAAACATCACTTTGTCTGCAAGTGTAAGTAAGTGAACTTTCCGTAAAAAGTTTGCGATTTTTTGTCTTTTGGTTCCCAAAATATATCTCCGTGAGATTAGAATGATAATTTAATTGTAAAATTAATAATTTGAAAACAGACAGGATTATGTTTATTATTTCATAGGTATTGAGCATAATGAAAAATTTTTGAATCAGAACGGCAAAAACATATATCCATTTGCCAGAAAGCGTTATCATAATCTCTGACCATGAGGTCTACAATATCATAGCAGCGAAAACCCAACGTCTCCATGTGGGCGCACATCTCATGAAAGCGCAACGAATTTTCGGTGATCCTGAAATTGTATACTTCCATTATTATAACAGAAGTGTTTTTGAGCGTTTCCAATGCGCCTTTAAGAATTTGGACCTCGTAGCCATGTGTATCGAATTTCAATAAAAAGCTCCCGGTCAAATTCCTATCAAAAACAATCGTATCAATCATTTTTACGGGGACTTGTCTCGATTGGCCACCGTGTCCATTGACAGTGCTGCCATCTAGGTCATCCGCGACGTTTAGTGTGGCATACACGCCGTCCGCTTCTCCTGCCACACACAATTCGTAATCGAAGTTATGATATTTGTTTGCAAGATTCTGTAATGACGTTTTCCTCTCGCTGAGAGGTTCGATAGCAACAAATTTGGATTGTGGGAAATGTGGTAATGCATTGCTGCTCCAGATTCCATTTGAAGCGCCGATATCAATGATATTATCGACTTTAATGCCGTGTCTATAAATGCGCAATATTGCAGAGTGCATATTGAATATATCAGTTTTAACACTGATAAGTTTAATTCCAAATGGTTTTAAAATTTCGTTAAATACCATAGCAAATTTCGAGATAAAAGTTCTCATTGAGCCATCCGCTGTTGAAAATATGATGGTTATATGATACTGGCATAAACAAACTAAATTTGTATAGTAAGAAGTCAACTAAGACAAGATCTCTATTATTTATAATATTTTTCCAGCACATTTGTAAGATAATCTTTGCCAAAATTGAAACCAGCGTTATCAATTATATTGGAAATATCGCTGATATCAATTAAATAACTTGAGCCACGATCTACAGATTTGTAAACGGCTTTCTTGCCGGTAATACGAGCAAGTTCTCTAACGATTTCTACAATAGAATAGTTAACTTGATTAGCAATGTTTATGATCGTATTACGAGCGGAGATATCCGATATCAAATGCTCAGCGATCGATGAAGCATCGGATATGTCAATGATATTGCGTTTTGCCGTTCGCCATAAGTTGAAGCTTTCGCTGCGAGCAATGCGTGCATACAAAAAATTTAATAGTGTATGTGGGTTAGGCGTTTTGCCTGCTACCTGAGGCAATCGAAGAATTAAATACCGAGGATGTCTGGAAACGATTTTTTCCATTTCAAGTTTGTGTTGAACATAAGGTGTTTTCCGTGCATCCGGGTCGGCGATGCTGCAAGTTCCGAAATATACAAATCCATCAAGATGCGCCGTTTTTTGCAATGCTTCCTCAAGGCGTTTACGTTCACGTAAAAATTCTCGATGATCTACGCAAGTTGAATTGGAAACTCCCGCTGCATATAGGCATATGTCATCACGTAGAGCATACGCACAAGAAAATGAACGAGCCAACAATCCGGAACCGATTATCATAAATTTTCAGCTCGCTATGAATTCATTAGGTCATGTAATGAGGTCTTGAAAAAGAGCCATATATTGACCAAAAACCGTTTAAGTGTATACTACCTTCCGATTGCAAGGGTCGTTTGATGCGACAACATATCTAAACATCAATTATCTCGTTTTTTCTCTGAGCAATTCAATAGTTCCATCTGTCGATGCCCAATCTACGATTATTTACTGGATGTTATGATGGCGGTAGACCCAAAAAGGACAGTGTTATTGTGGTTTAACTTTAACGGATACCCTGCTAAGAGCCATTATTCAGAAAGCGAGGTGTTTAACTCAATAAGAGTAGCTCTCTCTGAATGGCACACTAACACAGGTAGAGCTAACCGACCACCCCCCTTATAATTCAATTCGATTTCAAAGGGTTTAAGGATATCGGCGATCGTTCTATTTACAATTCAATATTCGTTTAACCGACTCTAAGACTTGTTCTACGTTAATTTTTGAAATGCAAGGGGCAGGCTTTCCTTGTTCGTGAGGTTGAGTGCAGATCCAATTGCAGTTATAGCAATCCATTTTATGCGTGACGGGGATTGGAATTATTTGACTTTCAGTCTTTGAATTGTACGGGAGAAAACGCCCATAATGCCCTCCACCAAGGATACAAACAGATGGAGTGCTTACAGCCGCGGCTATGTGAATTGCGGATGTTTCATTACTGATAAGGAGTCTAGCATCCCTGATCAATTCAACGAGATCCGATAGAGTTGTATCACCAGCTAAGTTTAGCGCGACCATTCCGGATACGTTTATTATACGCTCACATAAGGATCGTTCTTCTTTACTTCCACATAGCACTGAAGCCATACCTGTCGATGTTATCAAGCGACACAGGATTTCACTGAAATATTCTACAGGCCATCGTCGAATTGGATCCGAGGCGCCCGGGAACAAAACAAAATACGGCTTTTGAATTATAAATGGAGATGTTAGTGCTTTTAATTTTGGCAGGATAGGAATTTGTGGAGTGAAATTTGGAAGTCCAATTCTTCGTATAAATTCAGCATTTCGTTCGATCTCTGTCAATTGGCTGTCGGTGGATGGTACAAGGTGTGAGTACCATTTATTCGAGATTTTTCTTTGGAGTTGCGTAATATTGCTTAAGTCGCACATGGCTCCGACCCGATGCAAGGCGCCGGATGCACGAATGACGCTGTCTCCATACCGAAATTCGCGTGAGAAAGTGGCCTGAATAGCCGATTCAAATCCCCAGCGACGAATGCGTCTTAACATTTTCAGGCGATATGCCGGATTTCGGATTAAACTTTTACGGTCTATTGCGACCACTTTGTCCCAATATGGTAACAGGGCTGCCAGATCGGCCCAAATTTGGTTGGCGATTAAAGTTATTTTTGTTTCAGGGTATAGTTGCTGCAGCTCTTTAGCTGTATCCAGCCAAAGAATGAAATCGCCAATGGCATCCATACGGATAACAGCTAAACCATGCGAAATGGTCGGTTTTTTAGTTAACGCAAGAACGATAGTATCAAAAATATACGTAATAAAAATAATGCTTATTTCAAAGAACGATTTAAATGAACTAGTCATATTCATTTGTCAAATCAATTCTTAAGTCCAGAAGCAATAATTTCTGTAGGAGAGTATAGTGAAACATCAAAATAGTAAAATTTGCATAATAGAGTTATGAATATTTGTTAACTGGCTATAGCTTTTATTTCGTAAGAAAAAATTTGCGGGCTTGGTTTGTGATACGAGCTTGAAGATGCTTGATTCCAAAAGAACAATTTCGATTTGTATATTAACAGCAAGGCTTGTTTTAGGAATTTTCTTATAGTGGGCAATCCGACGGTGCAGTCTGGATCTAAAAACTCAATGCTTGTAAAACCAGCGGCACGTAATACGTAGTACAAACTGCCGGAGGTAAAAAGGTATTCATGAGTAAAATCTTCGAATGCCCAATAGCAACCAGTATTTGACTGTGCATTCGGAACCATAATGATTAGACTTCCTCCTGGTTTCAGATGGTTCTTAATATTCTCAAGGAAAGATATGATCTTCTTTTTAGGAATATGCTCTAAAACATGGCTCAATATAATTAATTCAAAATGATTTAAAAAAGCTCGATTCCATTCCGGACTTTTTGGATCAATTAGTAAATGCGATTTTCCAGTATGATCGATTGCTTGTTTGTCAATTTCTACACCGTAAAGATTAGTGAAGCCAGCCTTGTGAAGTGCATTAAGCATCTGGCCAAAACCACAACCATAATCTAAGATTCTACAACTTTTTGAAAAACGACGCTGCAATACGATTTCAAGGTATTTTGGAAGTTGAAAATTCTTGTAGTCATCATAACTAATTTTACGGAACAAAAAATAACTCATTTTAAAGATGCCTTTTTTTGTTTTCGGTTTGATCAAAATATTAGTGCGAATTAGAAACCCATGACCTATAGGCGTGTTCATGTGGGACTGGCTACGCTGGAATATGCCATCAACTATTTGAACCGCTAAAGACGACCACGTATGTCGGGTGATGCTGGAGGGCGGTGGGCGTGAGGCCTACCCCTCGATTCTTTATAAACCAGTAAATCCATTCGCCTGCTGGAGGATAACCTGACAAGAAGGGCTAATTGAGAGATCGACTACTTGAATATCCTTGATTCGAGACAGTCTATCTGTGCCACCTGCGTAATCTAACTCACCATTACTACTGCGACTTTCACGGCTAAAGTTTTCTGCAAAGGATTCATAAATCTTTGGGGAAGGGGGTTTAAAAGAAAGAAGGTGGACAAGGTCTTTTCTCAGAAAAAATGCGTTATGGTGGTTGATATTTGAGCCAATAAATGCGAACCCTTTATAATCCATTAAATTTACCATTGCTAACAAAGAGGCGCCAAAGGCAAGTCCAGAGTGATGGAATTTCATTCTATTGAAGTCGGAGCGATATGGTACGGTTACATTCAATTTGCCACCGAAGTATGGATTATATTCTATGATTGCTATTTTTGAAAAATTCTTCGGTAGGGTATTAACAACCCACCAGTCTATACCATCTATATCCAAGCTGAAAAGGTCAACATCATAAAGCTTTATGAATTGGTTGTAAATGTCAAGCACGTTGTCTTTATTAATAAATTGGCTGATGGGGTGAATTTCTCCCATATAAAAATAGGGGCCAAGAACTTTCTTTGCATTTGCCAAGAGATTTTTTTGGGAGTCAATAATTACGCCATACGATGTCTTGTCTTGGTATAAAAAACGGGTGTTGCATTCATGATAATTCTCAACTCCAATTTCAATGAATTTGGGCTTGACTATATTGAGACGCATTAAAAGGTAATCAATGATACCATCTTCTCCGTATTGTGAAAATACTTTATATTCAACATCGTAGAGGCTCTTTACATTTTGATAAACAGAACGCATAATGCGCATATGAGATTGTCCAATATTGAATCGCAAATCATCAATTGAAGCGTATAATAGCTTTTGAAATATGCGTGTAGCGATAGACATGATTGAAAACGACATAATTTCTACTTTCTATATAAACGAAGATGGCTAATAGATAGGCTATTTAATTTTTCTTTACGACTTGCCGGTTAATGTATGACATTGGTTGAAAGAAAATGGCTAATGCGTCGAAATAGAAATGAAAAAAGTCTATGCTGGAAATGCAATAGAGACCATGGAAGCCGCATAATGCGACCACCGAATGTATGGTCGAAAACATAATTATCCGCAAGAATATTTTGTTCAATTCGAATCGGATGTGTGAGTTCTGCTATAGAATGCACTGGCAGTTCGGATAATCTACTGTCAAATGATTTGGTATGTGTACCATTGTCTCCAAAGCCGATATTGCTAACGAGATTTACATTAGGAGTTGCTGTTAGGCCTCCATGGTACCAAATGCTTGCTGTCCAAGGGTTAGCCCAAGAGTCGATTTTATCGGCAAAAACCCGATCAAAGATGCTATCCCAATATCTGCGTTCAATTGGGTTAGGGGTTTTTGCTGTCCAATCTGATGAATTTTTCCATTCAGGCCAGAACGAAAGATCGCCGTGATAGTTTTGCCAAGCACGTCGCCATGATGCCCAACCCCAGCAATGGTTGTATTTGGAAAAATAGTATGTCGCATCTCCGCGCTTTCGGCCATTTTGGAAGTTGTTGCCAGTCACTACCCACACGCGCTCATCTGTGGCATAGCGTTCCAGCAATACATCACAAAAATTGAAAAAGTCCGGATGCGCCATGCAATCGTCTTCCAGCACAATCGCGCGTTCAACTTGACTAAAAACCCAATCAAGACCGCTACTTACACGGCTTTTCAGGCCAAGATTAATTTCGGAATAATTACGGTAGACATGACAAGGCCAGTCGACACATTTCACAATTTCACGAACCTTAGCACATCGTTCAGAATCTGTAGGATGTCCAGAACGAGGTCCATCGGCAATGATGAAAAGTTGTGACGGGCGCTGTTCGCGTATCACTCCAAATGTTTGCTTAGTGAGGTTTGGGCGGTTAAATACGATGTACGCAATAGACGTGCTAAGCATATTAGTTTGTTTCACCTTCCTATAAATTTAGTCCAGCATAGAAACCCTTGCTCTCTGAGCAAGGTCAGGGTTCATTGACTCTGCCATATGAACGACCCATTTGTTACACCAAGATCCGAGTTGTCGCTACAACCGAATCGAGGAACAAATGAGTCGATTTCGCAAGTTATCACAGACGATATGGTACTGACTTATAGAATATTTTACAACTTATTTATCGGAACTTAAAATTGCAATAAAGAGATAACCTCAACGATGATGGTCTCGTAAAAAATACAAATTTACCACAAAGACACAAAGACACAAAGGGCACAAAGTTAACACACTAAATTAACTGATTCTTTCTTTGTTGTCTTTGTGCCATTGTGGTTTCAAATGACTTTTTACGGGCCTGTCAATGATGGCGGGCATCGTCCGAAACCATCGTATCTCTGTCCAGTCCGATGAGATCAGGCCGGGTGAGTTGAAAACGCCAGATAAACAGACGCTGCAAAAGGCGCCGAAACAGAAAGCAACGCTTCCAGGAAAATGATTTTAAAACCGCTTCATCTGATGGGAAGAAGCCATATGGCCTGCCGCAGCCTCAATGCTGCCGGCATAACCGTCATTTTGTCGGAACTGATTCCTTTTTTCTTTTAAGGATTGCTTAGGTTAGGCCGAAGTAGAAAGGTCCTGTGTTGAAATCAAAAAGGAGACACATTAGTAGAATACATGATAGCTGACTTTGTTAGTTTCAAGAATAAAGTATTGAACGTTTTTGCAAAAAGTTCATAACCTTTATCTCTTAGGTATTTAATTATCTCATTGTCTTCAGATTGCGATAAATCGAAGCATAGGCTTTCAATAAGGATAACTTTCGGCCTGTATCTGTTCCAATCATTGGATGTAATGATTGGAAAGTCAAGGCCTTCGGCATCTATAGTCATGAAATCAATTTCTCTATTTTCTGACAAGTATTTATTCAGTATTGTTTCCAGAGGGAAAACACGAATCGATGCTTTTCTCAAAAGTGCTTGGCTGTTTTCCATGCGATTAAGGGCTAAATCTCTTGAAAAGGTGTTCAAAGCAGGCTCACTAAACATATAATATGTCAAAACACCTTCAAAATTAGCGATTCCATATTCCAGATTTATGTCATTCGGGCGAGACCTATTGAAGCAATCCATGCTACCAGGCATCGCATCAATATTTATTCCATTCCACCCTTTTTTATAAAACAAATAGGTATTAGAAAATCTTTTTGGATGGTGCGCGCCAATATCAATATAGAAACCTGTGGATTTTTTTTCAAAAACACGCTGTAAAATCAAGTCTTCGCCTTCTTGGGAATATGACTTAACAGCATATCCGTCTAAGTATTGTCTATTGAAATTTACTAAATATTGTATAGCAATTCTCGGCAGAATTGATTTAAAAAATTTTACGACCATTGAGATTCCTTATTAAAAAGATGCTTTTAGTTATATTAAAAAAATTGATTCTTGTTCTTTTAGAGAAAGCCAAACACAGATAAGCAGCTATAAAATAGGATATAAGTGTCGCCCATGCTGACCCAATTATGCCGATTTTAGGAATCAAAACATAGTTCAAGATGACATTGGCAATAGCCCCGATGGATGTATTAATCGTTGAAAACAACTGCAGATTTTCTGCCAACAGCCACTTTCCGCTCACCACACCGACAAAAACAAACACGCCCGACCATATGTGGATTGTCAATACCCTTCCGGCAGCGCTGTAAGGTGCACCATAGAGTAGAATTACCAGCCGGTCGGAAAGCAAGGACATCGAGAGGGCGATAATGATGGCGAACCAGGCCATGAAAGCGTAGAGGCGTTTAAGCCTTGAATAATACAATGTTTCGCTTTGCTTTTTTGCATTGAGTATGGCTGGAAAAAATGAGGTTGCAATGATCACCGGGATAAAATACCAAACTTCGCCCAACCGAACGGCGGCCGAATAGACGCCGACTTCATGTTCGCCAAGCATTTCCTTGATCATGATCAGATCGATGCGCATATAGATCATGATGACGATACTTGAAAGGATGAGCGGCCATGAGTCTTTGAGAAGCGTTCTCGCTATCTGCAGATCAAAGTACTTGATAAAGTCTGGTTTCCGTTGGTGCTGATACGCGACAAACAGGCTCAGTGCGAGAGTGGCGTTGTCAAATAAAGATAACAGTACAAAGCTGATCAGTTGCGAGCCACTGAGCACCATGTAGATTTTTAGAACAGAGGAGATGCTCAACTGGACCATTTTACAGATGGAAACAAACTTAACTAACACTTGCGATTGAAAGTAAAATTCAATTACCTCGAAGCTTTGAAATATCAACCCCGCTGCGATAATAAATATATATCCATTTGTGGTCACATCGTTGGCAGTAAATCGAACAGCCATGGCGATGAAGGACATGGCAACGCTGGCGCCAACGGCCTTGAGCCAAAACGCGGTACCCAGATAGACGTCCAGCGGATGAGATTGATTTACGAGATCGCGCACAATGATCGCATCCAACCCGAGCTTGGCGATGACACCAAAGAGCACCGTAAAGGCGACCGCGTAGTTGAGAAGTCCGAATTGCCCAGGCCCAAGATATCGTGCTACCCATATGCCCACAAACAATCCTGCAATGAGGCGCAATATTTGCTCGCTCACCATCCACATTGTATTCATGCTATAGCGACGAAAACCGGGATGATTGAGAATCTTGTTAATTTTCGACAATATCAGTGTATTTTCCAAGTTTCGGGTCTATTGGATGGTGCCCAAAATTGTGGTTTATAAGGGGTAATCCAGAAACATTAATCTATATTAATAATGCCTTAGAGGAATTTTTAACTGACTTCTGAAATTTTCTCTTCGAATCATAAAATCGGTAATCCGGGCAATTTTTCAAAACCTCTCGATGGGTAATTCCCGGAAACCGATTGACAAAAACAGCTCCGCCTTTTCGATTGCACGTCGAAATAAAGTATAACACGCTGAAAAAACTATAAAATAAATGTGATTAGGGGCTTGAGGCGCAGGATTCCCAAATCAGCATATGCGGACGGCTTTCCAGGTTTTTGTGGAAATCGTCAAATTCCTTTTTATTCAACACAATCGACCGGATCTTCCGTTTGATGTAGCGTTCGGTTTTACGGGTCAGGTCATTGAGGTGATACTGATCGATATCACCCACCAGGAGCAGGTCGATGATGCCGGTGTCTTTTCCTTCGGCATAATCATCGATGAGATAGGCCTTCTCCAGGTTACCCAGCCGTATGACGATGGAGTCGATGACCTGGTCGATTCCCATGACCTTGGCCACCATGGATTTGAGTTCCGGAAAAAGTGGGTGGTCCGGGTTGGCTGAGTAGAAAACCTGACGGCCTTCTTTTTGGGAAACCAGGAGCCGGGTCTGTTTGAGTTGGTTGAGTTCTTCGCGCACCGCATTGGTGGAGAGGTCAAACTCCTTGGCCAGTTCCCGCAGGTAGGCGCGGGTCAGGGGATTGAAAAAAAACCGCGTCAGCAGCTTGATTCGGGTTTTGGAGGCGATGAGGCCCGTGAACAGGTTGTCCATGACAACTACACCATTTATGAGTAGGTTTCCTACTCGAATAGCACGGGGGACGTAAAAGTCAAGCGAAATTTAGCGTTGGGGGTGCCAGGCAGGTGGGTGGGATAAGGGTTGAGATGCCTCAGGATGATTGCCGGTGTTGTAACTGACATTTCGCATTGGGTGATTTCATTTTGCCCAATGAATTCATGGCGTTTTTGGATAAGAAAACCCCAAATGACGGTCTATTGGGCGGTTTGGGGCTTGGGACGTGCATAGCGCACGGTGAAGCGCTCGTTTTGGACATCGTTGATAAAATCTACCCGGACCCCGGCCTCGCGGCAGGCCTTGATGATGCGGGGGATGCCCGATCCGCGTCCGGAATATTTGAAATCCTTCATTCATGCGGATTCCTTTGGGGTGTGTCCCAATGTATAAACCGTTGCGCTGAATGGCACAAGTGAAAGAAAATGAAAGACCCGGTCCGCCCGGACAGGCGTGGTGGGGTTATCGACCGTCCATTTCCATGAACCGGTCCAGCCAGCCGTGCAGCAGCACCTGGTGGCTGGCTTCGGCGATGCCGTAGGTGGCGGCCGGAACATAAAAATTCAGATCCCCCATGGCCCGGGATCGGTTATCGGCGCCCATGCCGCTGACCGTGACGACGGTCAGGCCGATTTCACGGGCTTTTTTAATGGCGCGGATGATGTTGGGCGAGTTGCCCGAGCTGCTGATGGTGACCAGCACATCGCCGGGATCGGCAAACCGGCCCAGGGGCAGGGCAAAGACCTCGTCGTAGCTGATGTCGTTTCCGATGGCGGTCATCAGGGCCGCATCGTTAAAGGCGAGGCCGCGGAATCCGCCGTTCTTGCTGGCATCAGCGGCCATGTGGCCGGCCATCATGGCGCTGGCGCCGTTGCCGGCAAAAAACATGGTGGCATTGTTTGCCTTGATATCGCAGGTGATGTCGCACCAGGCCGCCAGGCCCTCGTCGGCGCTTTTTTCCTCACCGGTATCAATTGTCACCTTCATGTTCAGCAGGGCATCGGAAACCGCTTTTGTATATTGGGCAAAATAGGGCATGGGTTCTTCCTTTTCGGGTAGCAACGAGAATTTGTCGTGATTGATGAAAAATGCCGGATCATCTCGATCCGGTCCAACGGGGTCTACATAGTCTAATTTTCGTCGATATTCAAATGCCATTTATTGCCGCAGGCAGTCTTTGTAACCGACCAGGAGGGGAAAATACTTGGTGTATATGCCACGGTCTCGGGTGAGGATGGCATCGCATTTTACCGAAGCAAACCCGCCGATATAAAAATCCGATAGCACGTGCAATTTGAGCTTTAACCACCGATTGCAATGAGGGCATTTGATCTTTTCTTTTCGTTTCAAGTATTTCATCCACGCCAGAGCAGAAGCAGCGGCTGCGTCTGTTTCGAGTGGTTCAATGGTTATTTTGTGATCGTTTAAAAATTCTTTGGCCAAGTCGGCGTTTCCATCAAATTGGGGTAACAATTCAGCAAAGACCACCGGCGGAGAAACCATCGCGACCTTTTCTTCCAGGGCGATATAGAGTTTTTCCTGGAAACTCCGGAATTCGTCTTTCAGAATATCGATCAGGATGGTGGTATCGACGCAGATTTTCAATTTAATTTGCCTCTGACTTCATCCATGTATTCCATGGTCGTTGTCTTGCCCGCGAATTTTCCGCGCCATTTGTGCTTGATCATTGTGACCGGATCGGCGATGAGGACGAAATCGTTCCCTTTTTTGGCGATATCGACTTCCATGCCGGGGATGATTCCCAATTCTTTGCGGACTTTTATCGGGACCGTAACTTGGTATTTGGCCGTTACCTTAGACATTTAAGCCCCCTCTTAAGGTATACGTAATTTTGTTTTTAGCATACTGCTCGTCGGCTCCAATGTCAACGGCGGTTCGGGCTTTGCCCGGAGCCGGTGTTGATTGAGGGGGTCAATATAAAAACCCAAACAGCCACAGGGGGATTTTTTTTCCAAATCCCGTTTCGATGTCGTCCACAGCCAAAAAGCTGTTTTCAATATCCCTGATTTGAGAAAAATCTTTTCCGGTTTTTCCAGACTCTGAAGCCCCCGCCCCGTGCGGCTCAGTCCAATGATCAGACCTGAATCCTCCAGATATTTCATATAGGTTTTAAGTGTGCGCTGATCTCCGACATCGGTCATCGCGGCCAGTTTTTTTAAATCCGAAATAAATGGCACCGATGCAGAAATGATTTTTAGTAGTGACGTTATTTTCTTGATGCTGTTTCCGGTAAGAGCGGGGTGAACAGCAATCAGATCGCTTTCGATGGTGGTATGAAGATTTTGATTGAGCAGTTGAACAAACACGGCTTCATCGCGGTTTTCGAAATAGAACGGGTAATAGCCGTGTTTGATATAGGCCTTGAATAGGGGAAGTACTTTGTTGCCCGCAAGCTTGTCGATGATGTCATGGGCGGCCCCTCCATGATCGTTTCGTATGTTTTCCAGGGAATAGGTGGCAAGGTCAATGCCCATTGACATTTCAATGAATTCCCGGTGCCCAATTAGGCCCTTCGACTTTTACGACGTATGGTTGGTTTGCCCGGCTATTTCGGGCTCAAGGAACAAGTAGAACCGATCGGTCAGAAAATATTTGGGTATAAATATAATAATATTGGATTGCTTATTGACAGGATTCATTTCAGTTACTAATAATTGACCAATGGGTCATTAAAATAGGGCGGGCGACGAGTGCCATGCGGTTCGCGGGAAAACCAGAGGGTGAAAATGGTTTCTGAACGGCGACGACAGGAAAAAAAAGACCGCATCATTCGGGCCGCCGCCAGGGTCTTTGCCCTCAAGGGTTACGCCGGCACCCTGGTGGCCGATATCGCCGCCGAGGCCGGCATCGGCAAGGGGACGCTCTACCAGTATTTTTCCAGCAAGGAGGACCTGCTCTTTGCCGTCTTCTACTGGTATATGGACAAAATAGGGGCCTCCACCATGGTCGGGGTCTCGACGCTGACCCAGACGGCTTCCGACAAGTTGACGGCCCTGGGCAATGCGGTGCTCCAGGCCTGTGTGGAGATGGCGGAAATGTACGGCCTGGTCATTGAATTTTGGGCGGCCTCAACCTCGTCCAAGATCGAAGGCCGGTTCAAGGAGGTCTTTCGACAGGGTTACGGCCAGTACCGGGAGTTGGTGGCCGCCCTGATTACCGAAGGAATCGAACGCAACGAGTTTCGAAAAGACGTGGATCCCCACCTGCTGGCCGCCACCCTGGTGGGGACCTGGGACGCCCTGGGGCTTCAGGCCTGGTTCGACCGGGATTTTGCCCCGATTGAGGCAAACGAGAGCTTTATGGCCGTTTTCATCGCTGGTTTGAAATCGGATCGTTGCCACCAATCGGTTTGACCGGGAGAGACGATGCAAAAAGCGTTGATACAATATTCGTTTACAATTATTGTAAACGAATAAAGGTTGCTGCCATGAAGAACCCGTTCATTATGCGTGTTATCCCCGAAGGCGCTCCGTTCGCCAACCGGCATCGTGAGCTGGAAGAGCTTTCCTCACATGCCAGGAATGAGGCGAATGTGGTTCTGTTTTCGCCCCGTCGATATGGAAAGACGTCGCTGGCTCGAAGAATTCAGGCCCAATTGAAGCAGGAGGGCTTTTTAACGGTTTATGCGGATCTGTTTCAAGTTGCCGGCAAGCGATGCCCCCGCACGGTGGCGGAAATCATATCAAGGAGATCCTCACAATATCCTTATTACGCGCAAAGCCTTGCCTATCACACTTACGAAGTCGCCGATGAGACCGTTTCCCGGGACGATGTCACCGCGGGCTTTGAGAAACTGATCGCCTCGGAAAGATACGGATACGAAAATCTGATCAAAGGCTTGACTTCGGCGCAGACCGCATTGCTCAAGGCGTTGGCTGCCGATCCGGGGCAAAGGCTTCATACCGCGGAATATATGGCATCCCATAAGCTTACCCTGGGCGGGATTCAATCCGCACAGAAAAGGCTAACGCAGTTGGATTTGATAGAAAAATGCCAGGGAATTTGGCGAATCGTCGATCCGATTTTTGCCGAATGGCTGGCGCGTTGCCAGACGTAACGGGGTGCCCGTCGCGGCAGGTTCGGTTGCGAAATGTTGTATCAAACAAACGGCAGGGGAAAATGAAAATCGCATTGATCAAAGGTATCATGATATGGGCAATTATTGCAGGCGCCGCGCTTCAATATCCGCCGACGGTTTGTGCTGACGATGCCGCTGAGATAATACGAAAAAACTTCGACTACATGCGGGAAAAGGCCTCGGTTTCCACCGTGGAGATGCGCGTCGTTCGACCGGACTGGCAGCGCACCACCACCCTCAATGCCTGGACCCGGGGAGATAAGGATAGCCTCTTTATCGTTCTTGGCCCGGCCAAGGACAAGGGCAACGGCACTTTGAAAAAGGGACGGGAGATGTGGATCTTCAATCCCAAGGTCAACCGGACCATCAAGTTGCCGCCGTCTATGATGAGCCAGTCCTGGATGGGATCGGACTTTTCCAACAACGACCTGGCCAAAAGCGACAGCATTATCGTCGACTACGACCACACCCTTGACGGTACGGAAGTCCACGATGGAAAGACCGTCTATCGGATCCGGTCCATGCCCAAACCCGGCGCACCGGTGGTATGGGGCATGCTGACCCTGAAGATAAGAGAAGACGCAATTCCTCTGGAGGAGGTCTTTTGCGACGAGGAGATGGCTCCGGTGAAGGTTCTGACCTTCAGCGATATCGGACCCCTGGGCGGCAAGCTCTACCCCCGGGTCATGACCATGAAAACGACCGATGCGCCGGGTGAATACACCACGGTCACCTACCTGTCCCTGGAATTTTTAGAGGCCCTGCCCGACCGGCTCTTCACCCTTTCCGCCTTGAAAAATCCCCGGAACTAGGGAGGCCTTTGTTATGAACACAACCATGGCATGGCGAAACATCTGGCGAAACCGGCGGCGAACCCTGCTGACCATCGCGGCCGTGGGCTTTGCCAGTGCGCTTCTGGTCTTTATGCTCAGCTTCCAGTTCGGATCCTACGATGCCATGATCAACGCCTCGGTGCGCATCCACACCGGTCACCTGCAGGTGCAGGCCGAGGGGTACCATGACAAGCAGCGGATTCAGCAGGTGGTCGCCGACCCCGGAGCGGTCGGCAACATTCTCGACCGGATTCCCCGGATCCTTGCCCATACCGACCGGGCCCGGGCCTTTTGTTTGGTGTCGTCCCAAGACCGCACCTACGGCGTCATGGTCATCGGGATCGACCCCAAACGCGAAGCGCAGGTCACCACCATCGAAAAGCTGATCCGGGAAGGGGTCTATCTCGATGGGACGGATACGACTCAGGGGCTGATCGGCGGGTTTCTGGCGGAAAACCTTAAGGTTGGAGTGGGGGATGAACTGACCGTGCTGGGGCAGGGCAAGGACGGGTCCATCGCCGCAACGGTCATCACGGTCAAAGGAATTTTCCGTTCGGGCATGGCCGATTTCGACCGCAGCGTGGTGCAGATCCCCCTGCCTTATTTTCAGGAGGTATTTGCCATGGACGGTAGTGTTCACGAGGTGGCCGTGGTGGGCCAAAGCCTCGGTGACATCGCCCCTATCGCGGCCCAGACGACCCGGGCGCTCGCCGGGTCCCTTTCGGGCAAGGCACTGGTGGTGCTGGACTGGCAGGACCTCATGCCCGGCCTGGCACAGGGGATTTCCATGGACCTGGTCAGCGGGCTGATCATGTACCTGGTCCTGATCATGGTGGTGGCCTTTAGTATCCTCAACACTTTTCTCATGGCCATTTTCGAGCGGACCCGGGAGTTCGGGGTCCTCATGGCCATCGGCACCACCCCGGAGCGGCTGGTCCGGTTGATGCTCGCGGAATCGGCTGTCATGACCCTGATCGGCGTGGCCGCCGGTATCGCTCTCGGAGTCGGCGTCACCTTGTTTTTCCAGGCCCACGGCATTGATCTGGCCGGTGCCTCGGAGATTCTCGAGCACTACGGCATCTCCGGGCGGATTTACCCCAAGCTCTCCTGGCTTTCGACCTTTCTTGGGCCCGCCATGGTTCTGGCGGTGACCTTTCCGGCGGCCCTCTATCCGGCCTTAAAGATTCGAAAGCTAAAACCGGTGGAGGCGATGAGCTTCAATTAGGTAGAAGGCTGAAGGCTGAAGAAGTGGAAGGCTGAAGGCTGAAGAAGGTAGAAGGCTGAAGGTTAATAGAAGGAGGAAGAATCATGCGCGATCATACGAAATTGAGGGCATTTGAGTTGGCCGATGAAGTGGCGTTGCTGGCTTATCGGGTAACCGCCGGTTTTCCGAAAGAAGAACTATTCGGGCTGACGTCTCAAATCCGGCGTGGGGCGGTCTCCGTGCCATCCAACATCGTTGAAGGCTGCGCCCGGGACAGCCAGGCCGATTATCTACGTTTCCTGCATATTGCCTTCGGTTCGCTTCGGGAACTGCGTTATCAGTTCGATTTGTCGAAAAGATTGGGATCCCTAAGCGACGCTGCTGCGGCAAAAGTTGACAGTAAAGTAGAAGAAACGGAAAAGGTACTGAACGGTCTGATCCGATCCATGCGCCCCGACTGATTGACTTCAGCCTTCGGACTTCAGCCTTCAGCCTTCGGACTTCAGCCTTCGGATTTCAGCCTTCGGACTTCAGTCTTCAACCTTCAACCTGAATGGGTTCACCCATGACCATCCACCTGGCCTGGCGAAACATCTGGCGAAACCCCCGGCGCACCGCCGTCATCCTCACCGCTGTGATTATCGGCGTCTGGAGCATGGTCTTCATGGGCGCCCTGATGCGGGGTGTTATCGACCAGATGGTTCAAAACGGCATATCGACCCTGACCGGGCACATCCAGATCCATCACCGGTATTTTCAGCGCGATCCGGTCATCGAAAACCGCATGGCCGAACCCCGGCTGGTGGAAGAGCGTCTCGCCCGGCACCTGCCCGCCGGCAGCCGATGGACCGCACGCATCCGCGTTAACGCCGTGGCCGGAAACGCCCGGCACAACACCGGCGTGACCCTGGTGGGGATCGATCCGGCTGCCGAAGCGGCCGTCTCGTTTATCGGCAGGGCCGTGACCCGGGGCCGCTATCTCAATGCCGACGATCCCCACGGCATTGTTATCGGGGCGGCTCTGGCACAAAAATTCGAAACCCGCCTGGGACGAAAGCTGGTGATCATGAGCCAGGATACGCAAAAAGAGATCGCTTCGCGGGCCTTTCGTATCGTCGGGATTTTCAAGGCGGAGATGGAGGCCACGGAAAAGCAGTTTGTATTCGTGACCCGGCCCGCGGCGGCAAAGCTGCTAGGAATGGACAAGGGGGTTTGCGAATATGCCGTGGTATTGCCGGAAGGGGACCGGAACCGGGCTGCTTCGGTGGCGGCGGCCCTGGAGGCCGATCTGCCCGACACCTATTCGGTGGCCACCTGGCGACAGCTTCTGCCCATGGTCAATGCCTATCTGGAGATCATGAACGCTTGGACCCTGATCTGGTACCTGGTGGTCTTTATCGCCATGGGCTTTGGCATCGTCAACACCATGCTTATGGCCGTGTTCGAGCGCATGCGCGAATTTGGCGTACTCAAGGCCCTGGGAACCCGGCCGGCCTGGATCGTCCGGGATGTGCTCACTGAGTCCTTCTTTCTGCTGGTGATGGGAATGGGGGCGGGCAGCCTGCTGGGTCTGCTGACAACGATGTGGTTGGCCAATGTCGGCATCGACCTGTCGGCCCTGGCCGAGGGGGCCGAATACGCCGGCATGAGTCGCATGGTCTATCCGTCCCTGTACACCGCCGACCTGGTGATGGCCAACGCGGTGGTGTTGGTCCTGGGCATGGTGATCAGTCTCTATCCGGCCATCAAGGCGGCTCGGTTTACGCCGGTGGAGGCCATGGGGCATGTGTAGAAAGAAGGGTTCGAGGGTTCAAGGGGTCGAGGGGGCAAGGGGGCGAGGGTTCAAGGGGTCGAGGGTTCAAGGGGTCAAGGGGTCGAGGGTTCGAGGGTTCGAGGGGTCAAGGGGGCGAGGGTTCAAGGGGTCGAGGGTTCAAGGGGTCAAGGGGTCGAGGGTTCGAGGGTTCAAGGGTTCAAGGGGTCGAGGGTTCAAGGGGGCAAGGGTTCGTGGGGTAAAGGGACCGGAAAGTAGCAGGATTGCGGGTACACAGTGCAGATGGGCGTGCCTTCTCCTTCGAAGAACGGACCCTCAAAGAAACACCAAACACCAAACACCGATTTCAATCATGGAGAACCAAGACCATGAACATTGTCGAATGCACGGACGTGACCAAGACCTATCGGCAGGGGAAGGTGACGGTGCAGGCCATCGGCGGCATCAGCCTGACCATCGAGACCGGGGCCTTTGTCGCCCTGGCCGGCCCTTCGGGCTCGGGCAAGACCACGCTGCTTAATCTTATCGGCGGGCTCGACCTGGCCGACACCGGCACCATTGTCGTGGACGGCAACCACTACGGGGAAATGACGGCCGGCGAGATGGCGACCCTGCGGCTGAACAAAATCGGCTTCGTCTTTCAGGCCTACAACCTGATTCCGGTGCTGTCGGCCGTAGAAAACGTGGAATACGTCATGCAGCTCCAGGGGATCGCTCCCAAAGAGCGCCGGGAGAGGGCCATGGCGATTCTCGACGATGTGGGGCTGACAGGTAAATACCACCGCCGGCCGTCTGAACTCTCCGGAGGCCAGCAGCAGCGGGTGGCCGTGGCCCGGGCCATCGTCTCCGGTCCGGCCATTGTGCTGGCCGACGAACCCACGGCCAACCTCGACTCCAAGACCGGCAACGGCCTGCTGGAGATGATGATGGCCATGAACGAAAATCGGTCCGTGACCTTTGTCTTTTCCACCCATGACGCCATGGTCATGGACTACGCCAGGCGTCTCGTCCTGATTCGTGACGGGGTGGTGGACCATATCGAGGACAAGGGCGCAGCCGCTTAACCCTATCGTTGCAAAAGCCGAAGGGTAAAAACCAAAAGAAAGAAGTTTAATGTTCTGGAGTCAACACGTGGTGCAGTCCAATTCTCAATATCCAATGTTTAAGTAAGGAAGAACCGAGGTCGAGGCTTCCATGCCGTTTTCGCGTCCAGACCGACATCTTTCACCAATCAGATCTTTTTTACTTGCTTGCCTGTGGACCTTTTTCTTCTCCCTCCTTGTTACGCCCCTTGATGCTGCCCAATGGGATGCCGAATGGGGCGGTCACCTGCGGCTTCGGGGTGAGGCCGGCTGGCCCGACCAGCGGTCGGTCTACGCCCCTTTCGGCACCGACCCATTGGTTGACGGATCCATTGACCTTCGCCTCAAGAACCGGGTTTTCTGGGGAGATGCCGTTGATCTGGAGACCCACTATGAATTCATTGCCACCGGCGGCGACACCCGGCAAAAGGGTTCTGCCCTGGCTGGGGGGGTGTTATCGACTTCGGTTCTGACGTCGCTCTCCACGGTAAACGACCGGCGCAGGCTTATGGATCTTACGGCCACAGTGGACGAGGCCAGCGGCCATGTGGCCTACCATCGCCTCGACCGGCTGGCCCTGAGCCTTCGCGGCCAGAGGGCCAGGGTCACCCTGGGCCGCCAGGCCCTGACTTGGGGCAACGGACTGGTTTTTAATCCCATGGACCTGTTCAACCCTTTCGCGCCCACGGACACGGACCGGGACTACAAGCTCGGCGACGACATGGCCCTGGTCCAGATGCCGGTCTCGCCGGCAGGCGATCTTCAGCTTCTCTATGTCCCTCGCAGGAATCTTCAGACAGAAAATGTGGACTGGAACGATTCTTCCGCGGCGGCAAAATTGCATTGCGCGGTCGGAACCACCGAGTTTGACGTCATGGTGTCCCGTCACTACCGGGACTATGTCTTCGGTCTGGGCGCTGCCGGCTATCTGGCCGACGCGGCCTGGCGGATGGATGCCACCTGGACCCGGCGATTCGGCGTCGGTGGCCGGTCCGAATTCTTCTCCCTGGTGGCCAACCTGGACTACTCGTGGACCTGGGGCGGGAAAAACTGGTACGGCCTCATGGAACTGTTTGCCAACGGCCTGGGCGGTGACGATCCCGCGGCTGCCCTGGCCGACCCGGTCATGGTCGAACGGCTCGACCGCGGCGAGCTGTTTACCCTGGGTCGGGCCTATTTGGCCGCTCAACTCCAGTATGAAATCCACCCTCTGCTCAACCTTGCCCTGACGGCCATTACCAACGTCGCCGATCCCTGCGGCATTTTTCAGCCCCGGGCGGTCTGGAGTTTGACCCAGAACACCCAACTCACCCTGGGGGGTAGTCTCTACTGGGGCCGATCCGGCACCGAGTTCGGCGGCTTCCGGATCGTTGCCTCCGGCCCCTGGATTCACCCGTCGGATAGTGCCTACCTGCGGCTGAGCTTCTTCTTTTAATGCGTCCTGGAAATCCATGCCCTCAGGGCATGGTCAGAGTCAATTGGCTATGCCGAGATAGCTTTGTTGCAAGTGACTAAAGTGAACTAAAGTTTGGAGTGAGCTAAAGTTAAGGAATTCTGCCCATTATAAAAAAATGGTGGAGCGTAGCGACCCCTCAGCTTGCTGCGTGCTTTACCAATGACAGGCGGGGGAATCAGTTCCCGGGATCGTCCAGGATTTTCCTGAATGCGTCAATGGTCGCGGCGTAGTCCTTGCTGCCGAAAATGGCCGAGCCGGCCACGAAAACGTCCACGCCGGCAGCGGCGATGTCACCGATGGTGTTCCGGCTCACCCCGCCGTCGATCTCGATGAGGGTTGAGAGCCCCCGCTCGGCGATGATGGCCCGCAGGGTCCGGATCTTGTCTATGGTGTTGGGGATAAAAGACTGCCCGCCGAAGCCGGGATTGACGCTCATGAGCATCACCAGGTCCACGTCTTCGAGGATCCATTCCAGGGACGAAAGGGGCGTGGAGGGGTTCAGGACCACGCCGGGGCGGCATCCCGCATCCCGGATGAGCTGAACGGTGCGGTGCAGGTGAACACAGGCCTCCACCTGGACGGTGATCCAGTCCGCACCGGCTTTGGCAAAGTCCGGAATGTAGCGGTCGGCGTTTTCGATCATCAGGTGGACGTCTAAGGGGAGGGAGGTGACGCGTCGCACCGCTTCTACCACCAACGGTCCGATGGTGATGTTGGGGACGAAATGGCCGTCCATGACGTCCACGTGAATCCAGTTGGCGCCGGCGGCCTCCACGGCGGCGATCTCTTCGCCGAGCCGGGCAAAATCAGCCGACAGAATAGAAGGGGCGATGCATTTCATCAATGGGCTCTCCTGTGCTGGTGTCTTTTTTTTGCCGTGGGGTGACCCTGGCGGCCCCGGAACAGGTCGGGTGGCCCGGGGAAAACCGGTTCGACACCTTATGGCACAGACCGGTCCATGCTGTAAAGCGCCTCGGATACCGGGCATTGGACTGCCAGGGGCCGGAATCAAGTTTATAGAATTGACGTAACTGTTCATGGGGTTGAAACGATCAGGGCGTTCCGAACCCTCTCACGGTAAGCGTTTACAGGGTGCCGTAGATGCGAGGCGCCGGGCATGCAGACGGTCTCTATTGTACTTCAAATGCCCGGGAACAAAGCAGATGCGGTGCCCTGTGAACGCTTACGAATTGACAGCGGACAGCGCCTCGCTGTAGGTTCCGCCGGGAATGTCGGTTTTGAATCCAATACCGAAGCAAAGGAAGACGCCATGACCATCGACGACCAACGGAAAACCGGTCCAAGCGGGGCCGTTTTTCCTTCCGTCAACCCGGCCACCGGTCAGATTGTTGCCCATGCATCCGACGGGGAGGTAGAAGATGCCGACCGGGTCGGCGAGGACGCCGTGGTGATTTTTGATCCCTGGGGCAAGGGCGGACCGGTACCGCGGGGGACGCGCCTGATGGATGCGGCCCGGCATTTCGGTGTCGATATCGAAGCCCTGTGCGGCGGAAATGGCCTCTGTGGCAAGTGCGTGGTCCGCGTTGAAGCGGGTTGGTTTGAAAACCACGGCATCGGGTCGGACCCGGCCCACGCCGGCCCCTGGCGGGCCGATGCCGAGGATCGGTTTATCTCCGCGGACGAACGGGCCGCGGGATACCGGCTGGCATGCGCGGCGCGGGTAGAAGGCGATCTGGTGATTTTTGTCCCCGAAACCACCCGGGCCGCCAAGCCCGTTTTCAGCAAGGCACCCCGAAACATTCCCATGCGATCCCATCCGGCTGTTCGGTGCTATGGGGTGACCCTGCCGCCGCCCACGCCCAATGATCCGACCGGTGATTTCGAGCGGCTGTGCCGCTCTCTTGAAGAAATCCACGGGCTCACCGGTCTCAGCGTCGATCTTTGTTGCCTGTCCACCCTTTCCGCGGTCCTGCGCAGCAATGACTGGCAGGTGACGGCAAGCGTCTGGAAGGGTCGGGAGATCATCGGTGTCCGGCCATACGCGGCCGACCGCACGTTCGGTTTGGCCGTTGACATGGGCACCACCACCGTGGCTGCCTATCTGTGTGACCTGACCACCACCGAAGTTCTGGCCACGGTCTCCATGTTAAACCCTCAGGTCCCATACGGGGAGGATGTCATGTCCCGGATCTCCTTTCACCTGGCTACGCCGGACGGCCTGGAGTGCCTGCGCCGGGCGATGGTCGACGGGATCAACGGTCTTGTGGAAGAAGCGGTTGCCCGCACCTGGCCGCCCGGGGAGACATCCTTTGATTTATCCGAGAACCTGCCGTCGGACGGTTTTGCCCGACTGGTCCGAGAAGACATCGAAGATATCGTGATGGTGGGCAATACCGCCATGCACCATATTTTTCTCGGTCTCGATCCCGGACCCCTGGCCCGGTCCCCCTTTGTGCCTGCCATGCATGGCAGCCTCGATCTGAGGGCCCGCGATCTGGGACTTTGCATCCTGCCATCGGCCCATGCCCACCTCCTGCCCAACGAGGCCGGATTCGTCGGCGCGGACAACACGGCGGTGTTGATTGCCGAGATGCCTTACAACAGCGATGAGATGGTGCTTATCGTGGACATCGGAACCAACGGCGAACTGGTTTTGGGAAACCGGAAACGGCTTCTGAGCGCCTCCTGCGCCACCGGTCCCGCCCTGGAGGGGGCCCATATTCAATGCGGCATGCGGGCCGCACCGGGCGCCATCGAACGGATCGCCGTTGATGCCGTGACCCTTGAGGTGGACTATAAAGTGGTCGGGCGGGACGCCTGGCGGCGTTTTTCAAAGCCCCGGGAGATGGGCGTGCGGGGTATCTGCGGCAGCGGCATTTTGGACGTTCTGGCCGAGTTTTTCAGATCGGGCATCATCGCCGGCAGCGGCGCCTTTGATCCGGTGCGGCTCAAAAACCATCCGCGCTTTCGCCGGGACGAGGATACCGGGCAAATGGAATTCGTCCTGGCCCCGGCCGCGGAGACCGCCCTGGGGCAAGACATCGTCATTAGCCAGAAAGACATCCGGCAGATTCAACTGGCCAAGGGGGCGGTCTACGCCGGGTGCAAGCTGCTCATGGCGCGCATGGGGGTCAAGCGGGTAGACCGGATCAAGATTGCCGGTGCCTTCGGAGCCCATGTGGATCCCGAAAAAGCGCTGATCATGGGCCTGGTTCCGGATTGCCCCATCAACGCCATTGAGGGGATCGGAAACGCCGCCGGAGACGGCTGCCGTGCGGCCTTGCTCGATGTGGAGAAACGGGCCGAAGCCGACCGGATCGCCCGGACGGTGGAGTACGTGGAACTGAGCATCGAGCCGGGATTTCAGGACGAATTCATCGATGCCCTGCACCTTCCCCACGCCAAGGACCGATTTGCCCACCTGAAAGGCCTGGTGGACGAGGCGATCTTTCGGCGTTAACGCCATCGAAACGACCCTGACACGCCGGGCATAAGGATCGCAGTCGAGCCGTCCCGGCTTCCAAAACCCGAAACGCCCTGTAACCCATTCCGTGAATCGGATTTATTTTACCCAATTCGGCTTTAAGCCATTTTGGGTAATTTTTTAAGATGGGCATCTTCTCGGCACAATACATTCTTTTGCCACACGGTGTGGAATGGGGTTTAATCCCTATAACGGTTCAAAGCGATTGGAAAGGGGTAGGGGAAACCGGTTGCGCAGGCGGCGTATCAGAGATCCGTCTGAGCACGGCGGCGAAAAATCCGTCCATGCCATGCTGGTGGGGGGTGGTGCGGAAATATCCCTCGGGGGTCATCAGGAGGCGGGCCGGTTGGGGAAGGGCTTGGGGCGCCTTTTCCAGTACAAATGCCGTCCGGTGTTTTAAAAACCCTTCAATCACCGCTTCATTTTCTTCCGGTTCCATGCTGCATACCGCAAAGACCAAAAGTCCTCCCGTCTTTACGAGACCGGCCAACGACGAGAGGAGTTTTTGCTGGCGCAGGGCGCATGCGGAAATATCTTCGGGGCGGCGCACCCACTTGCCATCGGGATTTCGGCGCAGTACGCCAAGCCCGGAGCACGGGGCATCCAGCAGTATCCGGTCAAAGGGAGGAAGGTCTGCGGTGACGTTGAGGTCGTGGGCCCGAGTGGTCACACAGGTGACGCCAAGCCGGGCCATCTCCGTTTGGAGTCGGAAGAGTTTGTCCGCCGATCGATCCATGGCCACCAGGTCGCCGCGATTGGCCATTAACTGGGCCAGGTGGCCGGTCTTGCCCCCGAGCCCGGCGCAGGCGTCCAGTATCCGCTGGCCGGGCGCCGGTGCCGCCAGGTAAGAGACGAGTTGGGCGGCCTCGTCCTGAACCCCGAAGTCTCCACGGGTAAACGGTTCCATTTCAAATACGGGCCGGTCCGGGCCCATCAGGGCGATGCCGTCGGGTGCATGGGGGGTCAAGGTCACGGACTGGGCCGTTCCGTCGAGTTGGGTAGCCAGCCGGTCCCGATCCGTCCGCAGGGTATTGGCTCGAATGGTGATGGGGGGGATGCCGTTAATCGCATCGCAAAGGGCTGCCGTCTCCGTGACGCCGAAACGGCTGATCCATCGCCGGATCAACCAGGGGGCAAAAGACTTTTCCACGGACAGGGCGGCGACCGGATCGGATTTGGCCGAGGGAAAAACCAGGTCATTATGGCCCCGTACGGCGGCGCGCAGGACCCCGTTGATGAATTTGACCACCCAGGGGGGATGGGCGGTTTTGGCCAGATCCACGGCGGTGTTCACCGCGGCGGCGTCGGGGATTCGGGTGAGAAAAATGATCTGGTAGATCCCCAAGCGCAAGAGGTTTAACACCGGTGGGTCAATTTTTTTCAGGCGGGGCTTTGAAAAATGCGACAGAATCCAGTCCAACCTCCCCTGCCACCGCAGCACGCCAAAGACCAGGGCATGAACCAGTGCCCTGTCCTTTCGAGAGAGGGGTGCATGCCCTGACAGGGCCTTGTCCAGCACCCGGTCCAGGGTCAGGCCGGAACCGTGGAGGTTGTTTAATACCTGCCATGCGAGTTTGCGGGAGGTTTGGCCTTGGGGTGTTGGCACGGTCGACGGGCTCCTGGATCAGCGTTGGCTCTAAACGAAAGTCACCACTTTCTTGGTGGATTAGAAAAGATACTATTTTTGCCGTGTTCAGACGGTTACGTGAAATAAATAATCCACTCCCAGAGGACGTGGCATTGGGTTGCCCTTGGAAGGGGCTAAGTGAACCTAATAATGGTGTGACTAAAGTGATCTAAAGTGACTAAAGTTAATGAGTCGCTGCGCTCCGTCTGTTTTTTCTATAATTGACAGAATTCCTTAACTTTAGCTCACTTTAGTCACTTGCAAAAAGTTGTTTCGGCATAGCCAACTGACTCTGACGACGCCCATATGACGTGGATTCCGATTTCGGATTGAACATTAAGATAAGACGGTGCCGGGGGGCAGCTTTGCCCCCATGAGAAAATCTCTGATGGCCATGCGTTTCCCCGACGCCCCTTGAATTTCAAGGATGCTCAGGACACCCCGGCCGGTGGCCACACGCAGTTCGTCGGCAAAACCGCGGATTACGGTGCCGGCAGGCGCGTCGGTGGTAACGTCTAATGGCTCGGAGGCAAAAACTTTAAGCCGCTGGTCGCCGGCACGGGTAAAGGCGCCGGGCCACGGCGTCATGCCACGGATAAAGGCGTTGAGTTCCGGTGCCGGCCGGTTCCAGTCCAACCGGCCGTCGGCCTTGGTCAGCATGGGCGCGTAGGTGGATCGGTCATGGTCCTGGGGAATCGGTTCGAGGGTGCCGGTGGACAAGCCGTCCAGGGTCTCGACCAGAAGATCGGCGCCCATGACGGCCAGTCGGTCGTGAAGGTCAGCGGCTGTCTCGGTCGGTCCGATGGGGGTTTTTGCCGCAAGCAGTATGTCCCCGGTGTCGAGCCCCGGGTCCATCTTCATGGTGGTGATGCCGGTTTCGGCTTCGCCCTCGATAATGGCCCACTGAATGGGGGCCGGACCCCGGTATTTGGGAAGGAGCGACCCATGCACATTGACGGCGCCGAGTCTGGCGATTTCAAGCATTCTGGGGCGAAGAATACGACCGAAAGCCACCACCACGATGACATCCGGCCCCGAGTCGGCGATGGCGGCGTTGGTTTCGGGGCGGCTCAAGGCTTCCGGCTGAATCACGGCAATGCCCGCCTCCATCGCCGCGGTCTTGACCGCTGGGGGCTCCAGGCGTCTGCCGCGTCCCCTGGGCCGGTCCGGTTGGGTGACCACCAGCGAAACCCGGTGGCCCGCCTGCACCAGGGCCTCCAAGGAGGGTACGGCAAACCCGGGGGTTCCCATGAAAACGACGTTGAGGGCTGATGTCATAGGCTTTTAATTTGTTTGCGGACCCTGCGTTTGTATAGTTCGCGCTTAAGGGAACTGATCCGGTCAATAAACAGGATGCCGTTGAGATGATCGATTTCGTGCTGAAGCACCACGGCCAGAAAATCGTCGGTTTCGATGGTCATCGGGTTGCCGTTGCGGTCGATGCCCTCGGCCCTGACAAAGGCTGCCCGTTTCACATCGGCGCGGAAGTCCGGTACGCTCAGGCATCCCTCGTTTTCCGACACGGTGTTCCCTTCCATCTCGACGATTTTCGGGTTGATGAGTACCTGAAGCTGCGGTCTTTCTTCGAGAGGGGCCACGTCGTAGATGATGATGCTCTTGTCGATGCCGACCTGGGTAGCGGCCAGTCCCGTTCCCGGTGCGTCGTACATGGTTTCGGCCATGTCTTCGATAATTTTCCGGATGTCATCATCGACGGTTTCCACCGGCCGGGTGGTTTTGCGCAGGAATTTGTCCGGGTATGTTAAAATTTCAAGAATCGCCATGGGCTGTCGTCTCTCCCTTCTCTGGGCCGCATCTTACCATTTGTCGTAACGTTTTTCAAAAGGGGGGCGCCTGTTTACCACAGAGGCCTACAATATTTAAAATCGGCTGTTTCTGTGAACCGTGAACTCGGAACGTTGACCTGTTTTATACCATAAGTCGTTTTTTTTCGATTGCATCATTTGCCATCGACCGGTGGGTTCTTATTCCCCGGCGCTCCACCGGCCACCTGACGCAGGTTTATCCCGGTGATCAGGGCTGATACCAGCCCGGCCAGGATTACCGGGAACATCTGAATCACATGGCTGGCCAGAGCATACCCGGCCGCTTCACCGGAGGATACCCCGAACAGGGTCAGGGCGAAGACGCCGCCGGCCTCCCAAATACCCCAGAATCCGGGCACCGAGGGCAGGGCGATGAAAAAGCAGATAATGATCATCACTGTCGAGATCTCACCAAAGGATAGCGACAATCCCGGCACCGCCAGGGCCACCATGTAATATGATACCGCTCCCAGGCCCCAGATCAGGGCCGAAAGGACCATGCACAGGGATAGCCGACCCGGTTGTTTCACCATTTCAAAGCCGGTGGCGATATTGTCGATAATGCCGACCAGCGGGGCGCAAAGCCGTCGGTGAATCCTTTCCTTTGCCCCCATGCCGGCAAAGACCAGCAGGTTCGGCAGGAACCACACGGCCGTGACGATCATCTGTCGGGTTTTTTCCAGGCTCACCAGCACGATGCCGGCAATGAGCACGATCCCGATCCGTGTCATGCCGCTGCCGATGGCCATCAGGGTTTCCCGGTTGAGGTGGTAGCTGCCAAACGTCAGATCGATGGACGGATCAATTTCCACCGTCGCCAGCACCACGACCAGCATGAGCAGCAGCAAGATGACATCAAAGGTCCGCTCGACGGCCACCGTGGCCAAACCGGTCGTATAGGCCACGCCTTCCTGTTTCTTCAAGACGGCTGGCCGGGCCAGTTCTCCCACCCGCCCGGGAAGGATGCAGTTGAGCATGAACCCGATCATCAGGGGATGGTAGGCGTTTTTGAAGCCGATCCGGTGCGACGATCCGAGAATGACCTGCCAGCGGTAGGCGCGCAGGGTAAAACTGACCATCACGACGGCCACCGACGACAATGCCCAGAATGGGTCGATGGCGGCAAGATAGGCGACGAGGTCGCCAAAGGGAACGTTTCGGAATGCCAGGTAAAGGGCAACGGCCGAAATCAGGGCTCCGATCAGCAGGGAAAGGGAAGTGTTTTTTTTCATGGGTCAGTCGGATCAGTCGGCAAGGAGGCCTTCGGCGACGACGATATCCTGGCGGATCTGGTCCGAAAGCGCTTCGATGCTGTTGAATTTCTTTTCGTCTCGAATGCGCTCGATGAAATTGACCCGGATCAGGGCGTCGTAAATATTCTTGTCAAAATCGAGAAGGTGGACTTCGATGGTAAACAGGTAATCATCAAAGGTGGGGCTGTACCCGATATTGGCCACCCCTTTGAATAGCTCGCCGGCGCTTTCCACCGTGACAGCGTAAACGCCGGTCTTTGGGCATAGTTCGTCCTGAAGATTGATGTTGGCCGTTGGAAAGCCGAGCAGTTTGCCGCCGCGGTTCCTGCCGGTCGTCACCGTGCCGCGGATCTGGTAGTGCCGGCCCAGCAGTTTGCGTGCCTTTTCCATTTCGCCGTCACTGATGAGCTCCCTGACCATGGTGCTGCTGATTCGGCCGTTCATGGTGTTGGGCCTCTGAATCCATTGGGCCACCACCACCTCGAAATTCATTTCTTTGGCAAACTGCCTGAGCAGCCCGAGGGTTCCTTCCCGGTTGCGGCCGAAGGTGTAATCATTTCCGACCACAATCGTTTTGATTCCGATGCGGCCGACCAGCAGGTCTTCGACGAACTCGCGGGCCCCCATGGCGGCGAACGCCTCGGTAAAGGGGACGGCGATGAGCACGTCCATGCCGGCAGCCTCGATGAGTTCCACCTTCTGCTGGTAGATTGTGATCAGCGGCGGGTCGCCGTTTTTCTTGAGAACCCGGATGGGGTGGGGCTCGAAGGTCATGGCGATGGAGGTGCCGCCCACAGCCTCGGCCCGTTCGATCACCTGGTGAAACAGGGCCTGGTGGCCCATGTGAACCCCGTCGAAATTTCCGATGGTAATAACCGCGTTTTCAAAAGGATGTTGAATTATATTAAGATCTTCGATAAGCTTCATATAAAAATCACCAGATAATAAAATCCACTTGACAGGAAAACCAAAAGAATATACTTAAAGCACCCTCTGATCGAAATCAATCTTTTTTCGGTTGGAGCTCCAAGTGTGCCGAAGTGGCGGAACTGGTAGACGCGCTAGGTTCAGGGTCTAGTCGATGTACGTCGGTGGGAGTTCGAGTCTCCCCTTCGGCACCACAAAAAAGAAAGAGTCGTAATCCTTATGGGTTACGGCTTTTGTCTTTTTGTTGGTTGCGGATAGGTTGCGGAAGGTTGTGTGGAGTCGAGGCGGTTGACGGCACCTCGGTTGCTGCCGGGGATGAGGTGCCCGTAGATGTCAACGGTCATTTTTATGCTGGAGTGACCAAGCTGTTCTTTCACGTATACGGGGCTTTCCCCCTGGCTCAACAGCAGACTTGCGAACGTGTGGCGGATGTCGTGCAGACGCATCTCTCGGATGCCCGCTTTGACCAGTACCCTCTTGAACACCCGCCGGATATGATTTTGTTCTATCGGCTTGCCATCTCTATTAAAGATGGAATCTACCGGCTCGCCCAGGCCCGCTTTGAGGGCTTCTTTCTTCCGTGCCGTCAGGAGCTGTTTCAAACCTGAAGCCAGCTGATTCGACATGTCCACTCGCCGGACTTTGCCTGTTTTGGTCTTGTTGAACCGACCAAGTTTGTAGGAACGTTCCACGCGGATGAACTTTTGATTCCAGTCGATATCGCCCCACTTCAAACCCAGCAACTCCCCGAGACGCATGCCGGTCCGGAACGCACACAGGAAAAATTCCCAGTGCTCTCGGTAATGACGGAAACAGGTGTCCAGGAATAGCTCGACCTCCTGTTCGTTCATGGGCTCGACGGTAATCCGCTTGTCTCTTTCCAACTGAAGCCGTTTCAGGATGCCAGTCACGGGGTTGCCGGGGATAAGTTCCTCGTCAACCGCGTATCCCATGGGGCCACTGATGACATCCCGGATAAGGCAGAGCATGCTTCTGGATAGCTTCGCCTTTTTCTTGCGGAGAATCAGGTTTCGGATTTCAACACGCCTGATCTCGGCAATCGGCCTTTTACCGATCTCCGGAAATACATGCCGTTTCAGGATGTCGCCGTAGCGTTCATAGGTTGATTCCCGTCGCAGCGGCTTGATGTAGTCCTCCAGCCAACAGGTTGCGTAGGTTTCGAAATCCTGGGTTACGGTTTCCTCTTTTTCCAAAAGGCCCATGTCACCCAGCGTTAGCTTGGCCTCAATTTTTTTGGCAATATCCATCGCCAGCTTTTTATTTTTACCGATCTTCTTGGCTTTACGCTCGCCCTGAAAGTCGATAAAAACCCAATACACGCCCGAACCCGTCGGACGCTCCCTTACCTTTACACCCATAGTGTTTCTCCTTTCATCTGGTTGTAAGTTCCTTGAAAAGCACATCAACCACCTTGTCCACCTGGTTTTGCGAATCGGCAAACTGCTCAAGGAAGGCATCCATGGCATCGTAGCGAACCCGAATCATCCCGGATGGGAGCTTCGCATGCCGCAGGCCCTCCTTGAGCCAGTCACGCAGTGTACGCTCGGACACATCTGCGTACTTGGCTGCGTTTTTTATGTTTGCCCATCCTTCCACGTGATTAAACCTCAATATAGTTTAAATGGCAATTGCCCTTTGATTGTCGTTTTCAACCCGCCTGCTGGGCTTATTGGGGTTTGATTTCCTCGATCCGCACGGTCATGCCGACGGTCTCCTGTCCAGGAGCCCGATTGATGCGGATGAATTCGGCGATGAACTCCCGCCCTTGGTCCATCAGCGGGGCCAGCGTAGCGGCGAGCGGTGCCGGGACGTATCCCATGAATATCTCGCCCAGGTAGGCCACTCGAATGGCGTTCGAGTCGTGCGGGTTATCCGGCTCCCGAACCAGGTCGTAACCACCGATGCCAGGACCGCCGTATTTTTTGATGTTGGCCTGGGCATCGCCGTGTGTGACACCTGCAAGCCTTGTGGTGATTGGATTCATTTTTTATTTCCTTTCAGGCCAGGGCGGGGGCAAATTCCCCCGTCCCGGTTCTGGTTAAGGGTTTAGGCTTCCGTCCCGACTTCGGCGGCCAAAGCGATGGCTTCCTCGGCTTCCGGGCCTTCCGCTGTTTCCGAGGGGGTCTCCTCGGCGGAAAGGTCCGGAGCCCAGTTGTCGTCTCTCAGGGTCTGCTGGACATTTTCGAGCGTGTCCACGAAAGGCAAACCCAGCTTCTTCATGATGGCGGCCTTATACTGAAGCTCTCGCTCGTACCCGATGGCCTCTCGGGCAAGCTCACGTGCCACCTTGACGGTGGTGCCGCTGCCCAGGAAGGGGTCCAGGACTGTATCGCCTACATAAGAGAACATCCGCACCAGGCGGTTGACCAACTCGTCGGGGTAGGTGCTGGGGTGTCCATGCGGAGCAACGCGGTTGGGCTCGATGTCCCAGAGGGCGTTGACGTAGGTCATCCACTGCTCCCGTGTGAGCTTGGACTGCAGGACGATGTCGTCGGATGGAATCTGACGATTGCCCTTTTTACGGCCTATGTAGATAGGCTCCCAATTGTCCATAATTCGGTAGGAGCAATGGGGGGTCTCATCCCGCAGATCATTGTGTCTGGTTGCCCATGCCGGGCGTTTGGTCCAGATAACAGTGTCGGTGAACAGGATATTGTGCTTCCGAAGAAAACTCTGAAACCGATGAGCCATCAGTTCATTATACGATCGGTCATTCTTGCCTTTCGGCCCCTTGAAGTTGGTGATGTCGCCGACATTGATGGCAATGATACCGCCCGGTACCAGCACTCTACCGCACTCGTCCATGACTGCCCGGATGTTTTCGAGGTGCTCATCCCAGGTCATGCCTTTTTCGTACTCTTTGCCGACGAAGTACGGCGGGCTGGTGGCCACCAGATGGACGCATTCGTCCGGTAGCTCGCTCATGTTTCTGGCGTCCTTGAAGTAAACGCCGGGCACGTCGCCGGAAGGGACAATGGTTTCCGGGCGCTCGACGGGAACATTGTT
>JAEINQ010000024.1 GCA_016342285.1 Desulfobacterales bacterium | reverse complement strand
TCGGCCCTGACATTGTTTTTGGGCATAACATACCCCAAAATTGGCCCTTGACTTTCCACGGATTAACTTTGTGGTAATTTCAGGCAAATGTAAAACCTTCAAGCCTCGGCCATTGGAAGAAAACGAGATGAAGCAGATCATTATCGAAATCCTGGAAGAGAGCATGGCCGTCAAGGAACGGTTCGTAAAGGAAAACCTGGACCGGATCGTGGCCGCGGCGGATCGGATCGTTGAATGCCTGACCGCCGGCCACAAGGTTCTGCTCTTTGGTAACGGCGGCAGCGCGGCCGATGCCCAGCATATTGCCGCCGAATTCGTCAACCGGTTCCGCATTGAGCGCCCCCCCCTGGCCGCCCTGGCCCTGACCACGGACACGTCGATTCTCACCAGCATCGGCAACGACTACCACTTTGATGAGATCTTTGAAAAACAGGTGCTGGCCCTGGGGCAAAAGGACGACATCGCCATCGGCATCAGCACCAGCGGCAACTCACCCAATGTGCTGCGCGCCATAGAGACGGCCAAAATCCGGGGGCTCTACACCATCGGGTTTTCCGGTCAGGGAGGAAAACTGGCCGAAGCGGCCGATTCGACTTTCTGCATTCCGTCGGCGGTCACGGCCCGGATTCAGGAATCCCATGGCCTGCTGGGGCACCTGCTCTGCGAACTGGTGGATCGGGTCCTTTACCCGGATAAATTTGCCTGAGGCAAATTTATGGAACGCGGCTTCGCCGCTTTTGGCGGGACAAGTATTCTTCCAACGATAAAACCTGTTTCTCGCTGGACACGAATCACACCGTCGGACACCGTGTCTTAAAAACCTGACACGTAAAACTTAACAGGGATTTCCATGCCTGAAAAATTCTTTCCCATTGACCTGAGCGGCCTCAAGACCTTTTCCATCGCGGATCGCGAAAGCAAGGTCTCCATCGACAATTTCGCCTCTCCCTGGACGCGCGGAGGGACGTTTGCCGAATTTCTCCACACCCTGCCGGACATTCTGGCCGGCGCCGACCTGCACGCGGTGATTGAAGCCGTGGCCACGGCCCATGGCAACGACCGGGTCGTGCTTTTCGGCATGGGCGGGCATGTGATCAAGGTGGGCTTAAACCCCCTGGTCATCGACCTCATGGACCGGGGGATCATCTCGGCGGTGGCCATGAACGGCGCCGGAATCATCCACGACCTGGAAATCGCCATGGCCGGCAAGACCTCCGAGGACGTGGCAGCCGCCCTGGGAGACGGCGCCTTCGGCATGGCCGCCGAGCCAGCCGAATTTCTCAGCCGGGCCATCGAAACAGCCGCCAATGAAGAGATCGGACTCGGCCGGGCCGTGGGCCAGGCCATCGTGGCCGCCGGCCTTGCCCATGCCGATCAAAGCATTCTGGCCGCCGGCGCCCGACTGGACATTCCGGTTACCGTCCACGTGGCCATGGGAACCGACATCCTCCACATGCACCCTAAGTTCAACCCGGCAGCGGCCGGCGCCGCCTCTCATCGCGATTTTAGAATCTTCGCCTCGGTGGTGGCCGCTTTGGAAGGGGGCGTTTACCTCAACGTGGGCTCGGCGGTGATCCTGCCGGAAGTCTTTTTAAAGGCCACCACCCTGGCCCGGAACCTGGGCCACCACCTGGCCCGATTTACCACGGTCAACCTCGACTTCATTCAGCATTACCGCCCCCTGACCAATGTGGTCAACCGACCGACCGCTGGCGGCGGCCGGGGGATCAGCCTCACCGGGCACCACGAAATCCTGCTGCCCCTCATTGCCGCCGGTATTATAGAAAAAGCCCCAAAGGGATAAATTCCATTATGCAGTATTAGTCCTCTTTGATCTCCCTATCATCATCACAAAAATTTATATCTGGATAATACTTTTTAGCACATTCCTGGCAAATACTATGGCTGAAATCTACTTCCGAATGTTCTTGGATGTATGACTCAATTTGATTCCAGTAGCCTTTATCGTCTCTGATTTTCTTGCAATGGGAGCAGATCGGCAAAATTCCGCGAAGTGTTTTTATCTCAGTCAGTGATTTTTCCAGCTTTCCAATCGTTTTTCTATGTTCATTAGCTTCGGTTTCGAGTTGAATATTCAACCCATTTAATTCTTCAGTCCTCTCAATAACTCGCGATTCCAGCTGATCTCTTTCTTGGCGAAGATTCAAAGACATAAGGTTAAATGCTGCTGTAAGTTCAGCAAGCTCACTACTTGAGGGCGACTCTATTTGTTCACCGAGATATTCCAGATTTTTTGAGACGTCCATTGCCTTGATTCGGATATTGTTCAAAGGTGTGAATACCCAGCGGTTGTTTAGGTAGATGGATAATCCTGAAACAAACAACAATGCTATTGCAAACAAACCGGACAATTTCAGAAGATTTGTTTAGCTCCTCAATAAATCCCCGTTCAAAAGCATCCGCTTCATTTTCTGGGCTTCTGGCATTGATAGCGGCTTCCTTGTAATAATATTCTGTTTCTTCAATCTCATGGTAGTATTTGTCAATTTCCCTCACCGCATAAGTGGAGGACATCCAAGCGGGTTCAAAATACGATTCTTCCACAAAGGATTCCATTTTCTTGAATAAACTGGGTTTCAATTGGTGGGAGAAATAGGTGTGAGTGGCAAGATTCCGGTCCAGTAATATCCTCGCCTTTTCTTTTGCTTCTTGCTGAGCATGATTTTTCATCTGCCAGTTCAAAGCCAATATTGAACACAATCCGGCAATAATGACGATTATGCTAACCGATATAGAAAGTTGTGTTGAAGCTTTGTATTTCATCATAGTTTACGCCCTAAAAGTTATTTGGCCTCCGAAATTTCAACCATCGGATAACGATCATTGCTTTTTCACCCTTCCCTCATCCAGCGCTTCCCTTACTTTAACGCCCAGGCTTTCTCTTGAAAACGGTTTCTGGATGAAATTCACGCCCTCATCCAAAACGCCGTGGTGGGCTATCACGTTGGCGGTGTATCCGGACATAAACAGACGCTTGAGATTTGGATAAGAGGACAAAATGTTCTTAGCCAAGTCCCGTCCGTTCATTTCGGGCATGACGACATCAGTCACTATCATATGGATCTCACCAGCATGTTCTTGGGCAAGGCTGATGGCCTCGCCCGGAGTTCTGGCTGGCACCACAGTATAACCCAGTCTTTCGAGCATCATCGTTGTCATTCTGAGGATCGCCGGCTCGTCCTCCACCAGCAGGATCGTCTCGTGACCGCGTTCAGCCTTTTGGCCAGCTCCCTTTTTCGGCAAGTGACCTGCCATGGTCATATGCTGCGGCAGATAGATCCTGAAGGTCGTCCCATGGCCCGGTTCGCTGTACACATTCAAGAAGCCATTGTTCTGCTTGACCACACCGTATACCGTGGCCAGCCCCAAACCGGTACCCTTGCCGGGTTCCTTGGTGGTGAAAAAGGGCTCAAAGACGTTGCCAAGCGTCTCTGAGTCCATGCCGCAACCGTTGTCGCTTACGGCCAGCAGCGCATATTCTCCAGGTGAAAAGCCCACGTGATCGGTGCAGTAGGTCTGGTCGAAGACGGCGTTGCCCGTTTCGATGGTGACTTTGCCCACATCCGCGATGGCGTCCCGGGCGTTGACGCAAAGGTTGGCCAGGACCTGGTCGACCTGGCTTGGATCCATCTTCACAGACCACACCTTGTCTCCCGGTAGCCAGACCAGATTGATATCCTCCCCGATGAGACGCTGCAGCATCCCGATCATCCCCCCCACGGTTTTGTTGAGATCGAGAACCTTGGGGACCACGGTCTGTTTGCGGGCAAAGGCCAGGAGTTGCCGGGTCAGATCGGCTGAGCGCAAACCGGCCTTTCTGATTTCTTCCAGATCAGCGTAAAGCGGTTGATTCGGGTCCACCTCCTCCAGGGCCATATCCGCATGGCCAATGATTACGCTCAGCATGTTGTTGAAATCGTGAGCCACACCGCCTGCCAGCCGTCCCACGGCTTCCATCTTCTGGGCTTGGCGCAACTGCCCCTCAAGATTCACTCGTTCCTCATCCGCACGCTTACTTTCCGTGATGTCTCTAAATTCAACGACTCTTACATCTTTTCCTTTGTAGGGTATATTTCTACCTTCCAACCGAAGTGGATATAACTCTCCGTTTTTTCGAACACCTTCTGCTTCATAAGGCATTTCATAACCGGTATTAATGCTTTGAATGACCTTATCACGGGTATCTTCGGAAATAAGAGATAACCCGTCCATCCCAATCAGTTCATTGTATTCATAGCCGGTGATATCAGATAAACCTTTATTACATTCAAGGATGAGGCCCTTCTCATGAATGGCAATCCCGCCGAAAGAGGCGTTATGAAGCGCTTTAAACCGCTCCTCGCTCTCTTTAAGGGCCAACTCGGTCCGTTTTCGCTCGGTGATGTCCTGGGCTGCCCCCCAGAGGCCAATCGTGCTGCCTTCTGAATCGGTTACCCTCTCACCGCGCACCCACATCCACCCATTACCCCCATTTTTCCGAACAGTTTCCAACTCGAGTTCGTAAGGAAGACCTGTTTCTCGGGTGTTTTCCAGTGCCGCCGACAACCTTTCCCAGCTTTCAGGTGTGAACAATTTCATATGCTCGGTGTATGGAGGCGGCGGAAGTGTTGGATCAAAACCGTACATATTGTAAAGCTCATCGCTCCAAACGACCTGATTGGTGGTCATATCCAATCGCCAACTTCCCAAATGAGCTATTCGCTGCGATTCCCTCAGGTCTTTCTCGCTCTGCCTTCTTTCTTCCTCCACCCTCCTGAAGTCGGTAATATCCTGGATGACGCCGTGTACCTTCACGGGATTGCCTTCAGCATCACAAACCAGATCCGCCATTGAACGGATAAGGGTTAACCCCTCTCTGGCCTTGGAATCGATCTGAAATTCAATGTCGTAGACCTTATTCTTGGCGATCAGGTCCACAAGGGCCTGATTCACTCTTTTTGCATCAAGAATGTAGCTCTCGACTTTATCGAGGGGAAGAAACTCGGAAGTTCGTTCAATACCGTAAATCCTGAACGTTTCTTCTGATCCCCACACCTTTCCGGTGGTAATATCGTATTCCCAATTGCCTATCTTTGCCGTCTCCTGGGCTTTCTTAAGACGCGCCTCACTAGCCTGAAGCGCTCTTTGCGCGTCCAGTTGCGCTGTAATATCCCTGGCTACGCCAAAAGTGCCCACAATATCACCATTGGCGTTACGATGTGGCAAACTGGTAAAATGACAAGAAACCCCAGACTTAAAGGTAAGCGTATTCTCCAGCGATTCCCCCATTAATGTTCTTTTGTATACATCGATGAGAGAAGGGTGGTCCGCCTCAATAAACAAAGGCAGGAAAGGTTTTCCAATGAGATCGTCTCGTGAAAAGCCCGTTACCCGCTCACCAGCTGAATTCATCCATACGAGATTTCCCTTTTCATCGGCCCGATAGGCTATGTCTGACATGTTATCCAGAAACAGCTTTGACTCTTTGAGAGCTTCTTCGGCATTTTTGCGTTCGGTGATGTCTGCGAAAATGCAGGCGAACTGATTAGGGGCTGGTCGGAATGCAGTTACCTGGAAATGTTTTCCGATAGCGGCAGCATAGTTTTCAAAGAAGGCGGGTTCACCGGAAAGCGCTACCTTGCCATAGATCTCGATCCAGTGCCGTTCGGTGCTCGACAAAACATCAAGGACGGTCCGGTTCAAAACCTGGTCAGCTTTGAGCCCGGTCATTTTCTCAAAGGCGGGATTGACGGCCAGGAAACGGTAGTCCACAGGCTGACCCGCAGCGTTGCAAATGATCTCGTGCAGGGCGAAGCCGTCAAGCATTTCTTGGAACAGCATCTGGTATTGCCGCTCGGCCTGCCTGCGATCGGTGATATCCCGCAAGAAACAAACGCATTGCCCACCTTCCTCTGGGCGAAATTGAATACTGACTTCAACTTCAAAAACGGCTCCGTCTTTTCGGCGATGTTTGGATTCAAAACGATCGGATCCTTGAAAAATAACTTTTTGCATGTGTTCGGCTACAAGTTGAGGATTTTCGACGACCTCCAGGTCAGGAATGCGCATCGACAGGAGTTCATCTTCGCTGTAGCCACTCATGCGGCAATAGGCATCATTGACTTCAAGCAGCCGCCCCTCGGTGTCCGTTAGCCAATATCCATCCATTGCTGACTTGAGGATGGATCTGTTCCTCTCCACGCTTGCTTCAATTTTTTTTAGGCTTTCCATCTCCTTAAGTTTTTTTAACCCACTTTCGGAGATGACAGCAATCAACCCTTTGATGAAGAATAGATAGTTGTCGAGCTGTTTCTGTGTCCAGATCGGCACTCTTTTGACCGCTTCAAGATATGCATCTTCGTCAAACCCATACTTTTTGGCTTGAGCGCGGAAGAATTCCATATCCGGTTCTTCCAAAAAAAACTGGCCGGTAAAGAAATTCCCATAATGGAATCCATCGATGATGATTGGCATGGCGTTGTCCACCAATCCGTGCGGACAGCGGTAACTCACGGCGGGATTTGCTTCATGTATATGATCATTTATGTATTGGTCACTCTTAATACAAATCTTTTCGCTGTCTTTGTTTTTTCTGTGGAACTGTGTGCAAATGTCCTGCCATGCAGTGGCGGTAAGAATGTTGCCATCGTTATCAATTATCGAGGAAGGAAAAGAATATATTTCATTTAACCTGTCCTGCAGATTCTGGAAATGTTCCATGTCGATCAGATCTTGAAGCTTATATTTCATCTTACGACTCCAGGTTGATGTACTTCAGAAATATTTTCAATTCTGAGTTTGCACATATTTAGATATCCTTGCACTATCCTTGAGGCCTGCCACTTTCATGGATTCTCGCATTATCCTTAAACTTCAGGCATGTTGAAAAAACCCGACCAAGTAGGAATGCTACCAGGCCAGATCATTGAAGACAAACACCTGATCTGTCCACAATATACCCATTTCTACCAATGGTTTGTCAATAAGTGAATGGCATTCAGCCAGGGCCGGGAGCGAGGCGGGAAGTCAGGTGGGAAAGACCCCAAACGGGAGTTAGCCGAACAATTACAAACCATTGGTCATTTTGTTGGCCATCAGTACCCGGCGGTCCGGATCGAACACAATCACAGCGCTGGGCAGATTGTTTATGACGTCTTTAGATTCAACACAGCACGGCTCCTGAAAGTTTGTGAATCGCCTACTTGTATTTACGGGTACAAGCCCACGGAAAATACAAGAAGTGCGTGGCGTTGTGTGGGTTATTTGCATACGGGGTGGTGGCTCCGGGCCACCACCCTTTGTGCAGACCACTGACAGGTTTTTGGTTTTAGAAATCCTTGAAATCATCCACCAGGTTGCCATGCTAAGACCTGAACCGTCCGTGGGCCGGACCAAAGCCTCTAAGCGGTGATATTGAAAGTTGATTTGTACGATGTTAGAGATTATGTTGCCTTACGAATCGGAATGACCCGGTCGCATCGGCGGAAAACAACCGGTCCCTGAAAACAGGAGAACCACCGCCTGCAAAACGCGCCGGGAAAATAGCACCACCGGATAGGACGGTATAAAGACATCAAAGCAGCTTGCTGCCGGAAACGGAAAAAGGAAATCGTCATATGCCCATTTACGAATACACCTGTGAGCGATGCGGCAAGGAATTCGAATGTCTGGTTTTTCAATCCGATGACAGGCCAGAATGCCCGGACTGCAACTGCGCCAAAGTCAACCGGGTCATGTCCACCTGTGGCTTTGTCAGCAAGGGGAGCGGCGGAGAGCCCGTGAAACGGGCCGCCGCCACCAGCGGCTGTTCAAGCTGCGCCGCCAGCAGTTGCGCCGGATGCGGACACTGATGGCCGCCAGCGTCACCATCGGCACCCGGGGCAGCAAACTGGCCCTGTGGCAGGCCAACTGGGTCAAGTCCCAACTCCAGCAACACCATGGAGACCTGACGGTCAACCTTGAGATCATCAAGACACGGGGGGATAAAATCCTCGATGTGCCCCTGGCCAAGGTCGGCGGCAAGGGGCTATTCGTCAAGGAGATCGAAGAAGCCCTGCTGGACGGCCGGGCCGATCTGGCCGTACACAGCATGAAGGACATGCCGGCCGATCTTCCCGACGGCCTTTGTATCGGGCCGATTCCCCTGCGCGAAGACCCCCGGGACGTGCTCATCAGCCGGGACGGCCTGCCCCTGGAAAAAATCGCTGCAGGCGCCCGGGTCGGCACCTGCAGCCTGCGCCGGGCCGCCCAACTGCGCCACCTGAGACCGGACATCGACGTGGTCCCCCTGCGGGGCAACCTGGAGACACGGCTCCGCAAGCTCGACGAGGGACAGATGGAAGCGACCATCCTGGCTGCCGCCGGCATCAAACGGATGGGGTACCAGAAACGCATCTCGGAGTTTTTCGAGATCGGACGCATGCTGCCGGCCGTGGCCCAGGGCGCCCTTTGCATCGAAATCCGCCAAAACGATGGGGCTGTCGAGGCCCTGGTCGCTCCGCTGAACCACGCGGATACCCAAACCGTGATCCTGGGCGAGCGGGCCTTCTTAAACCGCCTCCAAGGCGGCTGCCAGGTTCCCATCGCCGGTCACGGCCGGCTTGATGGCAACCGGTTCTCCCTCGTTGGCCTGGTAGCGGACCTCGACGGACAGACCGTGATCCGCGACACCCTTTCCGGTCCGGCCCATGAGGCCCGGGAGATCGGCGTGGCACTGGCCGACCGGCTCATCGAGGCCGGGGCCAGAAAAATCCTCGATTCGCTTCAGGAGAACGGCTCCGACAGCTGTCCAAGCCCCTTATTTCGCTGAAGGCCTTGATGGCCATGAAAGGAATCCGCATTTACCACAAGAAAACAACGGGCATAAATTTAACAGTTTGAATTTACTATCATTCATTCTTTGTGTGCTTTGTGTCTTTGTGGTAGAACCGGCTTGGCTGAAAATTCATAGACCGTGCAGATCATCTCAAGTCAAATAGGAAGAATATGAACGGAAAAGTATACCTGGTCGGCGCCGGCCCCGGCGATCCCGGCCTCATCACGGCCAAAGGGCTGGCGTGCATCGAACAGGCCGACGTGCTGATCTACGACTATCTGGCATCCCCCCTGCTGCTGCGCCACGCCCCGGCCAAGGCTGAAAAAATTTATGTGGGAAAACAGGGCGGCGACCACACCCTCTCCCAGGAGGGCATCAACGATCTGATCGTCGAAAAATCCCGTCAGGGCCTCATGGTGACCCGGCTCAAGGGGGGCGATCCCTTCATCTTCGGGCGCGGGGGCGAAGAGGCCGAAGAGCTCGTGGCCGCCGGCATTCCCTTTGAGATCGTGCCGGGGGTCACCTCAGCCATCGCCGCCCCGGCCTATGCCGGCATTCCCCTGACCCACCGCAAATTCACCGCCACCGTGGCCTTTGTCACCGGCCATGAGGACCCCACCAAGGAGAGCTCCAACGTCGACTGGACCGCCCTGGCCACGGGGATCGGCACGGTGGTCTTTTTCATGGGGGTCAAAAACCTGCCCCACATCGTGGAAAAACTGACTGCCCATGGCCGGCCGTCCCATACCCCGGTGGCCCTGATCCGCTGGGGCACCACCACCGCCCAGCAGACCGTCACCGGCACCCTGGCGACCATCGTGGAAGCAGTCCAGGCCGCCGGACTAAAGGCCCCTGCCATCATCGTGGTGGGCGAGGTGGTGAGCCTGCGAGACACCCTCAAGTGGTTTGAAACCCGGCCCCTGCTGGGCAAACGGATCGTGGTGACCCGGGCCAGGGAACAGGCCAGTGACCTGGTGCAAAAGCTCACCGATCTCGGGGCCGCGTGCCTGGAATGCCCCACCATCGAGGTCGTCCCGCCCGAGGACTGGGCACCCCTGGATCGGGCCTTGTCCAACCTGGACACCTTTGACTGGCTGGTCTTTACCAGTGTCAACGGCGTCAATTTCTTCTTTCAGCGGCTCTTTGACACCGGCCGGGATCTGAGGGATCTGCCGCGGATCAAAACCGCGGTCATCGGGCCGGCGACCCAAAAACGATTGCTCGATTGGGGCGTGATCAGTGATATCGTGCCGGAAAGCTTTCGGGCCGAATCGGTGGTGGCGGCATTTGAAAAAGAAGACGTGGCCGGAAAACGGGTCCTGCTTCCCCGGGCACTGGAAGCCCGGCCGGTGCTGCCGGAAGAACTCAGAAAAATGGGGGCCAAGGTTGAAGAGATCACCGCCTACCAGACCATTGCAGACCGGAGCGCCGCCGGCCGGTTGATCAAGGACCTGGAAACCGGTGATGTCGACATGGTCACCTTTACCAGCTCTTCCACGGTTAGAAACTTCAAGGCCCTGCTTCCTGCGAGCCGGGCCGGCGAACTCATGGCAGGGGTGGCCGTGGCCAGCATCGGCCCCATTACCTCGGATACCGCCCGTGACCTGGGCTTTGCCGTCCACACGGAAGCCAGCGCCTATACCATCGACGGCCTCCGCGAGGCCATTACCGCCTACTACGGGAAATCCGAATTGACGAATTGACGGATTGACGGACACTGGATACTGGTTACTGGATGCTGGATACTGGTTACTGGATGCTGGATACTGGTTACTGGATGCTGGATACTGGATGCTGGATGCTGGATGCTGGATGCTGGATGCTGGATACTGGATACTGGATGCTGGATGCTGGATGCTGGATGCTGGATACTGGATGCTGGATGCTGGATACTGGATACTGGATGCTGGATGCTGGATGCTGGATACTGGATGCTGGATGCTGGATGCTGAATGCAAAGAGAGGCAACCACTCCGGGTGGCTGCCCCTTTTTGTATTTAGCGACGAAGTCGCGTTATATTCAAAAAAAGACCGTGCCGGTTTTTGGGCACGATCTTCTTTTTGAATTATTAGAAATCGGCGAAATCGTCATCGTCCAGGGGAATCACTTGTTCGGGTTTGACCTCTTTGGCCTTGACCGAAGCCAGGGCCTTGGGCGAACGGCCTGCAGCAGGCTTTTGAAGGCCTGAAGACCGTCTCGTTGCAGGCTGGCTGGGCCGGCCCCCTGATGACTGCTGCCCTTCGGTGCCACCCACCACGACCATCAGATCGTTGACCATGGCGCTCATCTGCTCGGCCTGGGCGTTCATCTCTTCGGCCGCGGACGCCGACTCTTCGGCATTGGCCGCGTTCTGCTGGGTCACCTTGTCCATCTCGGTCACCGCGATATTGATCTGGCCGATCCCCTGGGCCTGTTCGTTGGAGGCCGCGGCGATCTCCGACACCAGATCCCCCACCTTGGCCGAATTGGTCGCCACGCCGGCAAAGGACTCGGCCGTCTGGTTCACCAGGTCGGAGCCGTCCTTGACCTTTCGTACGGTCCCCTCGATGAGTTCGGCCGTGTTCTTGGCCGCTTCTGCCGAGCGCATGGCCAGATTTCTCACCTCGTCGGCCACCACGGCAAACCCGGCGCCGGCTTCCCCTGCCCGGGCTGCCTCGACCGCGGCGTTTAAGGCCAGCAGGTTGGTCTGAAAGGCGATCTCGTCGATGGTCTTGATGATCTTGGAGGTCTCTTCGCTTGCCTTGGTGATCTCGCCCATGGACAGAGTAAGCCGTCCCATGGCGTCGTTGGCCTGGCCCACCACCTGGTTGGTCTCTTTCATCAGGTGGTCGGCCTGGTTGGAGTTGTCGGCGTTTTGCCGGGTCATGGAGGACATCTCTTCTAAGGAAGACGAGGTCTCCTCAATGGAAGCGGCCTGTTCCGAGGCCCCTTCAGCCATGGACTGCCCCGAGGCGGAAATCTGGCTCGAAGCCGCGGCCACCTGATCGGACCCGTCGTTGAGACCCTCGATGATCCGGTTGATGGGCAGGGTAATGCTGCGGGCAAACCAGAGCACGGCCAGGATGGTCACGACCAAAAAGATACCGCCCACGATGAGGATCATGTTGCGGATCGCATGGGCCGCGGCCATGAACTCGGACCGGTTCTGGGTCACCACGAGGCTCCACCCGGTCAGCGGAACCGGGGCAAAGCTGGCAATCTTCGTCGTTCCTTCGAAAACGTAGTCTTCCACCCCGGTTTCACCGGCCATAGCCCGACGCGCAATCGCCTCCATCCCCTTGACCTGGCTGAAGTTGATTTCGAGGATAAGTTCGGATTTGGGATGAGCCAGGGCCACGCCGTCGCGCCCAACGAGAAAGGGATAGCCGGTCTGTCCCACCTTGACCGAAGTCAGCTTTTCGGAAATGGCATCGAGCTTCATGATGACGGCGATGGCGCCGATGAACCGGCCGCCGACATCGGTCACCGGCGCACAGACCCCTGCGATCGGCTTGCCCGAGCTTTTCGACTTGGCCGGGGTGCCAATAATCGTCCGGCCCTCTTTGGCCGCCGTGAAGTAATCCCGGTCTTTCAGTCCAATTCCGATGGTTTTACCCCCGATTCCGTCGGCAACGACCTTGCCGTCGCGGTCAATGGCAACGACGGCTTCATAGTCACCGCTATTCCGTCCCATGGTGGCGGCCATTTGTGCGGTAAGGGCCGCCATTTCGGCCCCGTCGGGTCCGGCCTCGGCCAGCCGGGTCAGGGCCGCCCGGGTCACGGCCAGGCCGGCCAGTTCACCGATGAACTTGACTTCGTTTGCCATAACCGCCTGGGTCAGGGCAGCCAGGTCGCGGGCAATGGCCGTGCTCTGCTGTTTGGCGCCATCGGTTAGGGCATCGGAGGCCTTGTTCACCGAAAAGAGGCCGACCACGATCAGGGGAATAAGGACGGCCATAATGCCGCCGGCCACCAGTTTGAATCTGAGTGTTCGCTTTTTCATTTTCTTCTCCTTTATGGGTGTAAATGGTGACATGAAATTATCGGTTGTGTATCAGGCAGCCCTGTCCAGGGCGGCGATCTCGTCGGTATTGAGCACGCGGTCGATGTCCAGCAGGATCTTAACCCCCCCCTCGATCTTGGCCATGCCGAGGATATAACCGGTATCCAGCGTGGCGCCAAAGGACGGGGTGGCCTCGATGTCACCGTGTCGGATGTTCAACACCTCCGACACGGCATCCACCTGGATCCCGATCTGAACCGTTCCAGCGCCGCCGTCGATCTCCACCACCACGATACAGGTGCGGTCGGTGGCTTCTTTTTCGGGCATGTCAAACTTGCACCTCAAGTCGACCACCGGAATCACCTTGCCGCGCAGGTTGATCACGCCTTTGACAAAGGGAGGCGTTCTCGGCACCGGGGTGATGGGCATCCGGCCGATGATCTCGCGGATCCTCAAAATACCGATCCCGTATTCCTCGCCAGCGAGGCTAAAAGTCAGGTATTTGCCCTCCAGGGCCTCGCCAATTCCTTTTTTGTCCGTCTTTTCGTTCTGCAAACTTGCCATCACGTCCCCCTTTGTCATGCCGCTGCGCGGCTGCCGTTTTTGGTTGCAATATGTTCAACAATGGATCTGAGGTGTTTCAAATCAAAGGGTTTGATCATGTAATAGGTAATTCCCTGTTTGCGGATTCGGGTTTCAAGCTCTCGGGTATTAAAGCCGGTCATGGTGACGATATGCCCCCGGGGACATAAGGCCTTGATCCGGGGGATCAGTTCGTCCCCCTGGACGTCGGGCAGAAAAATGTCCAGCAGGATCAGGTCAAAACCCTTGCCGCCCAGCCGCTTGAGCGCCTCCCGCCCGCTGGCGGCAAGCGCTGCCGAGTGTTGCCAGCGTGTCATCATGTCCTGCATCCAGTCGGCATTGGCCGGGTCATCTTCGACAATCAATACATCCATGGGTGTTATCTCCTGAAAATCTTCCGGACCGTGCCGGAGTAAACCACTGCATATGGAGTTAGCAATACATGTGCCATAAGCATATTATCTTAATTTTTCGTATGCTTATCTATCTTCAACGGCATTTTTACCTCATCGAAGGCATGACAAACCCCTCGGGGACGTGGTGGTTTCGCCACGCCCGACCCGGCAAATTATTGGTAACTATCTGCAATAACAATTTAATTGCATACGTGGCGATCCCGCCACGCATCCTTTTTCTATGCCATAACAACCTGTTATTATTGCTAAGTTCTAAATCGTGGCGGAATCGCCCCATGTCCGTTTTCAACCAGATCGTATTGGTGAAGTGGTGACCTGGGTCTTGCCATGACGGCCTTTGTGACGCCGCCATGGCGATTTATGAAAGATCTGGATGGAAATTTGCGGATTGACGGACCCTGAATGCAAAACAGGGTAGCCGCCTGGAGGCTGCCACCCTGTTTTGCATTTAGCGACGAAGTCGCGTTTCATTAAGGACAGAATCTAAAGCGTGGCGGAACCGCCCCGCGTCAGTTTTCAGCCAGGTTGTACTGGCGCATCTTGGTGAAGAGGGTCTTGCGGTGGATTCCCAAAAGGGTTGCCGCCCGGGCCTTTTGCCAGCATTCGGCGTCCAGGGTACGAAGGATCACGGCCTTTTCAAATGCCTCCACCGCCTGTTTGAGGTCCTTCGACCCGGGCTCAAAGGCAGTGTCAAGAACGGGCTTGGCCGCCACGGTTGCCACAGGCGTTGCCGGAGGGCACTGGAAATCGACCTGTTTGAGGGTAATGTACCGTGACAGGACGTTTTGTAATTCCCGAACATTGCCCGGCCAGTGGTAGTGGCTGAATTTTTCCAGCATTCGGCCGGTCACCGGCGGCACCGTCTCCCCGTTGCCCAGGGTTTTAAGGAAGTGCTCTACGAGAAGGGGCAGGTCTTCCTTCCGTTCCCGCAACGGCGGCAGATCGATGGGGATGACGTGAATGCGGTAGTAGAAGTCTTCGCGCATGGCGCCGGTGGCCACCCGTTCGGCCAGATTCCGGTTGGTGGCGGCGATGATGCGCACGTCAGGTGTTCGCGGCCCCCGGCCGCCCACCGGAATGAAACCGCCCCCTTCGATGGCCCGAAGGAGCTTGACCTGCATGCCGAGCCCGATCTCGCCCACTTCGTCCAAAAAAAGCGTCCCCCCGTCGGCGATATCAAGAAAGCCGCGTTTGTCGCTGGTGGCACCGGTAAACGCTCCCTTCTTGTAACCGAAGAATTCGCTTTCCAGCAGATGTTCCGGGATGGCACCGCAATTGACCGGGACAAACGCCTTGTCCCGCCGATCGCCCATGTCGTGGATGGCCCGGGCCGCCAACTCCTTGCCGGTGCCGGATTCGCCGTAAACGATGGTGTTGGCGCCGGTACCGGCGGCTTTCAGGATCAGATCGTAAACCTTCTGCATGGCCGGGCTCTTGCCGATGAGATTGCCGAACCGGTACCGGTCCTTCATGTTGGTTCGAAGCCGCTGGTTCTCTTTTTGCAGCCCGGCCTCTTTTTCCTGAATCGCCTCCTCGGCCAGTTTCCGTTCGGTGATGTCCAGGGCCAGCACCTGTTTTCCGGTGACAACGCCCCTGGCGTCGAAGAGGGGACTGTGAATGCTATGCAGCCACCGGCCATCGGCTGAACGCTGATTCTCCTGTTTGACGGTTTCTCCCTGCAAAACCCGTTCGTTGACGCATTCGGAACAGGGCTTGTCTCGCTCATGCAAGGCACGATAGCAATGCTCGCCGGTGGCGTCGCGTCCGATGCTATCCATCAAGGCTTTGTTCATGAAACCGATCCGAAAATCGGCATTAACCGTGTAAATATACCCCTCGGTGGCGTCGATGATGTCGGTCAACTGGGCCTGGCTGCGGCGCAGGGCCTCTTCGGCCTGGACGTGGTCGGTAAGGTCGATCAGGGAACCAATGCTGCGGCAACCGTCAGGAAGCATGCCGACCTTCAAGTGAATGTGGCGGACGCCGCCGCTGCGATCGACAAACCGGCAGTCGTACTCCCGGGGTGCTTTCCCACCCGGTCTACGCCGTTCACGGTGATAGGTTTTCATCCGCTCCACATCGTCGGGGTGGACCATGCGGGTCCAGGACATCCGGCCTTCCACCTCATTTTTGGGAAAACCGAAGAATTTTTCGAACCGGGGGTTGATCATGGCGATGGTCATGTCCGCTTCCAGGATCATGGTGGGGGCACCGGCATTTTCAAAGAGGCTTCGGTAGTTACCCTCACTCTGCGTCATGGCCGCTTCAGCGGCTTTGCGCTGGGTGATGTCCATCAAGGATCCCACGGCCTTGTCCGTCCCGGCCATAACGCCGATCTTGAGCAGAATGTGGCGGATCTCGCCGGCCTTGGTCTGAAGCCGGCACTCGTATTCATCCGGAACCGCTTCACCCCGCAAGCGCTGGAGGCGTTGGGCCTGGATTTGCCGTGCATCTTCAGGCACCAGGAAATCGAGCCCTTTCATTTTCCCCTCGATCTCCAGGCGGCTGTAGCCGGTGATCCGCTCCACCACGGCGTTGGCCAGAGAGATGGTCATGTCGCTTTCCAGGATCACCATCCCGGATCCGGCATGTTCAAACACACTGCGATACCGCTGCTCGCTTTCTTTTAAGGAGGCTTCGGCCGCAAGGCGCTGGTCGATCTCATTTTTAAGCTGTTCGCCGGTTTCGGCCAGTTGAAGGTCGCGTTTTCCCAGCAGAATCTCCAGATAGACCTTGTTCCGGGCCAGTTCGGCCGCAGCCTGCTTGGCGTCGGTGATGTCCGAAAAAACCGTCGCGAACCGCCCGGGCCCGTGGGCGAATACCGAAATGCTGAAATGTCGTCCCATGGGCACAAAATGGCTTTCAAAGGTGGTGGCCCGTCCGGTTTCGGCCACCTGGGAATAGATCTCCAGGTAGGGCGGCGTGTCGGTTCCAAATACCGCCGTGGAACGCCCCCCCACCACTTTTTCCTTGGAAAGGCCGATAATCCGCTCAAAGGCCGGGTTGACTTCTTCGATGATGTAGTCCTCGGCGTGACCGTCCGGTCCGTAGACCATCTGGTGGATGGCCACCCCTTCCACCATGGCGTCGAAAAGGCCCCGGAAACGCATCTCGCCGGCTCGAATCGACTCCTCGGAATGGGTCCGGTGGGTCACGTCCCGAATGACGGCCTGAAGCATGGGGGTATCGTTGGAATCGACCCGGTTTAAGGAAACCTCGGTCTCTACAGGCTGGCCGTCTCGGCGCTGATGGCGCCAGGGGAACAACTGGGAACTGCCGCCCAGGGCCAGGGCGATCCGCTTCCGGGCCGCCTCTGCCGACAGCCGCCCATCCGGCTGGTATCGCGGGGAGAACCGTTCCGGAAAAGGCCCGGCCAGTTCCGAAGCGCTGCATTCAAAAAGCCGCAGGGCCGCCGGGTTGGAATCGACCACTTCACCGGCGCAAATGGTCAAAATAGCGTCCCGGGCCGTCTCAAAAAAAAGACGGTAGTGGGCCTCCCTATTTTCCAGACCGGGCGTCGTAGCCCCCCCCTGCCTGTCGGCCCCCCGATGGATGGAAACGATGTTGGTCATTCTTAAACCTGTGTCATGAGGTCGTTGGCAAGATGGAAATGTCCCTGGATCGAATATCTGTCCCCGTTGCCTGAATAGATCGGCTTGTTTTTAAAAAACTTGAGCCGCAATTTAAGCCACTTACGCTCAGGCTTGATCGACCGTGGCCCATGGGTTCAGGGCAGGAATTGTCGGGATTGTTCGCCGCACGGGGAGCCGGGGTATTTCAACCCAAAAGCCCTTACCCTCTAACTCCGGCATTAAACCACCACTTCAAGTGGTGGACCGGAAGAGGCTCCGCTATCGCTACCGTCCCGGCGAGAACGGCTGCCGTGATATTGGACATTAAGCCCTCCTATGGAGGGCCTCTTGAGGCCACCCGCTCCGCGGGTGGAGGCTCACTGATCATCCGACCGTTGACCTACCCAGGGTGGTTGTGTATGTTGTTTAATCGTATACTACGGGAATCGTTCCGTTTCGGAACCGACCGCCGCCACGGATGGCCGCCGGCGTCCTTCGGAAGCGAGGAAGCATGATGCAGACCTATATCGAACGCCTGCCCCGGTTCGTCGAGACACTTCAGTCGATCCGCGACACCTTGATCACCAATATCGTTCTCATCGGTCAGACCCCGTCGCCCACCTTCAAGGAGAAACGCCGGACCCAACTGTTCATGGACCGCCTCGCCGATTTTCAGGTGGATGAATGTACCACCGACGGCTACCGAAACCCCATCGGCATTATTCGGGGCACCGCCCGGAACCAGCCGCCCATTTTCGTGGTGGCCCATCTGGACACCTTTTTCTCCGGCGACAGCGACTTCAACTACACCGTCAACCAGGACACCATTCAGGGACCCGGAATTGCGGACAACTCCGTCGGCGTGGGGGTCCTGGCCACCCTGCCGGAAATTTTCCGGCGCCTCGACCTGCACTTTGAGTCGGACATCGTCCTGGCCGGGGTGATTCAGTCCATGGGAAAGGGGAACCTGCGGGGAATCCGCCACCTGCTCAAGACCTGGTCCACCCCCATCCGGGGTGCCGTCGTCATCGAAGGGGCCGAAATCGGGCGGCTGGACTACTATTCGGCCGGCATGATCCGGGTGGAGATCGAATGCCGCATGGAGACTGACGATGCCCGGGAACCGTTGTTCCGTCCCAACGCCATTTTGGTCATCAACGACATCATCAACCGAATTCTCCAGCTTCGTCTGCCCCAGCGGCCGCGCTCCCGGGTCATTTTCGGGAAAATCGACGGCGGGTTCAAACACGGCCTCATCGCTTACGACGCCACCCTGGGCCTGGAAATCCAGAGCGACACCGATGCCATGGTAAAAAGCATCTACAAGGACATCGTCGACATCGTCGAAGGGGCCAGCCACGAATACGGGGTCAACTTGAAGATGAACACCATCAGCAATGTGGGCGCCTGCAATCTCAAATACAACCATCCGCTGGTCAAGAGGGCCGGTGAGATCATTCACCGTCTCGGTCTCAAACCGGTCAGCGCCCACAGCGAGTCGGAGCTGTCCATCTTTCTTTCCCGAAACATTCCGGCCGTGACCCTGGGGATTAGTCGGGGTGAAAACCATCACCTGGAGAACGCCACCATCGAGATCGAGCCCATGTTCCGGGGTATCGCCCAGATCGTGGCAACCATCATGGCCATCGACAGCGGGGTGTGCGATGAGCCCGTGGCTTGAAAAAAATACCTTTCATTATTCCCAGTTTCAGGATATCGGCCGTCTGGTGGCGCTGAAAAAAGAGCACCGACTGACCATCTCCCTGTGCCTGCCCACCCTTAACGAAGAAAGGACCATCGCCAAGGAGATCGTGATCATGCGTTCCGAGTTGATGCAGCGGTTTGCGCTCATCGACGAGATCGTGGTGGTCGATTCGGGCTCCACGGACCGGACCCGGGAGATCGCCGCCGACTACGGCGCCGATGTCTACGAGGCCGACAACATCCTGCCGGACCTGGAAAAGTTCAAGGGAAAGGGGGAAAACCTGTGGAAGGCGCTTTACATCACCCGCGGAGACATTATCGTCTACCTGGATGCGGACATCAAAAACATTCACCACCGGTTTGCTTACGGACTCATCGGCCCGCTTCTCACGGACCGGAAGATCAAGTACAGTAAGGGGTTTTATGACCGGCCCATTGCCACGGGAAAGAACCGGATCCGACCCACCGGCGGCGGCAGGGTCACCGAACTGGTCATACGCCCGCTCTTTTCCCTGTTCTACCCGGAGCTGACCCAGATTCTTCAGCCCCTGTCCGGGGAGTACGCCGGTTACCGGGAGGTTTTCGAGAGAATACCGTTTCCCATCGGATACGGCATTGAGACCAGCATGATTTTGGATATCTGCAAAGAATGGGGCATCGACGTCATGGCCCAGGTGGACCTGGAAAAACGGGTCCACCGCAATCAGGATACCCGGGCACTAGGCAAGATGGCTTTCGTCATCATGGCGACTTTTCTGGATCGCATCGAAAAGCAAGGGCTGATCAACCTGAAAAGCGAACTGTTCAAGGAGATGATTCAGTACAACCTGGTCAAGGGCGCCTATCATCCGGACATCCTTCGCCTGACCGCGCTGGAGCGTCCCCCAATCATCGACAACCCCGACTACCGGCGAAAGTTTCACATCGACCCATGACGAACCTCAATCCAATCACACCACAGCTCATCGACGCCTGCCGGCGAAAACTCAACTACCTGCGCGTCTCCATCACCGACCGGTGCAATCTTCGCTGCATCTACTGCGTCCCCAGGGACCGAATCCCGAAACTGGCCCATGATGACATTCTGCGATACGAGGAGATTCTGCGGATCGTGCGGACCGGTGTCCGCCTGGGGATCACCAAGGTCCGTGTGACCGGCGGCGAACCCCTGGTGCGAAAAGGGGTGTTTGACTTTTTGAGCGAGTTGACCCGAATGGAAGGGATTGAGGACGTCTCCCTGACCACCAACGGCATGACCCTGGCCACGCACATGGATCAGATCGTCGTCGCCGGCATCAACCGAATCAACGTCAGCCTCGATTCGCTGGAGAGGGAGAAATTTGCCGCCATCACCGGCCGGGACGGATTCGACCGGGTATGGGCCGGCATTGAAAAGGCCATGGAAAAGGGGCTTTCACCCATCAAGATCAATGTGGTGGCCATGGCCGGGGTTAATGACAACGAATTGATCGACATGGCAAGGCTGACCATCGACCGTCCCCTTCACGTCCGCTTCATTGAATTCATGCCCATGGGAACATCGGGAATGGATGTGGGCTGCCAGATGCTCACCCCGGAGATTCAGGCCGCCCTATCCCCATTGGGCCATCTGGAACCGGTGGAAAACGGCCGTATCGACGGACCGGCCCGGCGGTTTCGGCTCCCCGGAGCGGCAGGCGAGATCGGCTTTATCAGCGCCATCAGCCACCATTTCTGCAGCACCTGCAACCGGCTGCGGCTTACGGCCAACGGCCAGCTTCGCCCCTGTCTCATGTCCGATGTGCAGGTCGATCTCAAGGGGCCGCTTCGATCGGGCGCTACCGATGCCGACATTGAAAACTTGTTTTTCGAGGCCATTGCCAAAAAACCGTCCGAACACCACCTGTCCCGTCGCGGCCCAGCCCAGGTCTCCCAGCAAATGTGCGCCATCGGCGGATAGCCTCTCGCGCACGACCAAACCATAACGCAAAAGGCAGCAGGCCGTCCCTGAAACAATCTTCGGGCTTGATGCAATCGGGGTCGGGATCGCTATCGGAATCGATTTCCATAGCGATCCCGATTTGGATCTGGATTTAGTCACTCCACACTGATATGGGGTCGGTAACCCAGCCCCTTCCAGGGGCAAACCAAAGCATGGTCCTCTGGGCCAGGATTCTTTACTCAACCTTGCCGGTCCAGTTCGGATCGGACGGCCAGGCCGATCTTTTCTAACGTGTAAGGCTTTTTGATATAGAGGCCCGCCCCCAGCCGCTGGGTTTCACGGACCATCTCCGTTTCGGCGAACCCACTGGCAATGACGGCCTTTTGCTCCGGTACGACGCGAAGAATTTCCTTATAGGTCTGCAATCCGTTGATGCCCGGAGGCATGATCATGTCGAGGATCAACAGATCATAGGCGGTCTGCTTGATCATTGCCACCGCCTCCTGGCCACCGGCAGCGGTATCTACCGTGTAGCCGAGCCGCTGCATCATTCGCTCGGCCAAATCCCGCTGCTCCCTGGAATCATCGATCACCAGGATGGACTCGCCCTTGCCGAGATAGTCTTCGATATAAACGGATTCGAGCATTTCTTTTTCCAGCCGCGTCACGGGAAAATAGAGGGTAAAAGTGGTGCCCGAACCCTCTTCCGTAACAATGTCGACAAATCCGCCATGGTCCTTGATCGTCCCCCAGACCACCGACATCCCCAGTCCGGTACCGCTTCGGCCCATGGCTTTCTTGGTGTAAAAGGGTTCGAAAATCTGGTCCAGGTCGGACGGGCGCATGCCGATTCCCGTATCGGAGATCGTCAGGGTGGTGTACTCCCCTTCGGGAATCGACTCAAAGCCACTGGTGGCCTTGTCCAGATAGCAGCTTGACGTTGCAATGGTCACCTTCCCGCCGGCCGGCATGGCATCGGCGGCATTGGCCACCAGATTCATCAATGTTTTGGACAGGTGCACGTCGGAGCCGATGACATTCAGTACATTTTCCCCTATATTCGTTTCCACCCGGACACGATGGTGGGCCGCCAGCATTTTGTTGTATTCCGGCGATGCCAGGAAATCACCGACGATCTGATTCAGACTGACAACCTTTCGGTTTTCGACCCCCCTGCGCGCCAGGGTCAACAGGTCCTGGACAATTTCGGCGGCTCTTTCGCCGGACTTTTTGATGGTCAGCAACGGCGCTCGAAGCGGGCTGTCCTTGTCCAGGTCAAGCAGCAAAAGGTCAGGATAACTGACCACCCCGCTCAAGATATTGTTCAAATCATGGGCCACCCCGCCGGCCAAAGTTCCCAGGGATTCGAGTTTTTTGGCATTGTGCAGCTTGATCTCGAGCTGTCTTCGTTCCTCTTCGGCCTGTCTTATCGCCGTCAGGTCGTGGACCACGGCCATGGCCCGTTTGGGGACACCATTTTCATAAAAGAATCTCGCGTTCGACAGAACCCAGAATTCTCTTCCGTCTTTCCCCCGGAGCCGGTATTCGGCGGCCAGTTCACGCGGCTGTTTTGAAAACACCTCTTCAATCAGGTTATTGAGGGTTTCCTTGCTCTCCTCGGATAAAAGCTCAAAGGCGTCGAGGGCCAAAAACTCCGTTTCGGTGTAACCGGTGTATTGGCACATGACATCGTTGACGCTGATGAACCGGAGTCGTTCCATGTCAAATTCGTAGATTCCCGAAGGCGCGTACTGAACAATCTCTTTGTATTTTTCCTCGCTTTCCCGAAGCGCTTTTTCCGCACGGATGCGCTCGGTGACATCCCGGGCCGCCCCCTGGACCGCCACGGGGACGCCGTCGCTTCCGGTGATGATCCGGTTGCGGTACTCGATCACCACATTCTCACCGGACTTGGTGTAACCGGTCATCAGGCCTTCATCCGACCCCGTGGCCAGAACCCGCTCCAGATACCGGTCGAACTTGTCCTTGAACCTGTCGGGCATCATATTGCGGATGTTCAGGCCGGCCAGATCGTCCCGGGTCCATCCATACGCTCTCTTGTAGTGGAGATTGGTCTCCAGCAGGTTTCCGTTCAGGTCATGAATGCAGAGCAGGTCCGATCCGTTTTTAAAAAGATCCCGGTACTTCTTCTCACTTTCGATGATGGCGGTCTCGGCCCGTTTTCGATCGGCGATATCCCGGCTCACGCCCATGATGGCCGTCGGCTGGCCGTCGCGGTCCCGAATAAAAGAGACAGTGACTTCGGCCCAGGCATACCCCCCACCCTTGACCGAATGCTGCACTTCGACGGTTCTGGAGCGATTGTCTGCCATGCCCTCGCCTTGATCGTGCAGCAATTCTTCCTGCATGATTTCGGTCACATGCTTCAAGGATTCGGGCGATAGTGTTTGTTCCAGGCTCAGCACCCGGGCCTCTTCCGGGGTAAAGCCGCGATTTCGCTCCACGGACGGACTGATGTAATCAAAGGTCAGCGTCGACAGGTTCAGGACCCAGATGATATCGGACACATTTTCAGCCAGAAGACGGTATTTGTGTTCGGATTCCTTCAGGTCGTTTTCGGCATGTTTGCGATACTTGAGTTCCTTCCTGTAGTCGTCATTGGCGGCGAGCAGCTCAAGTCGCTGTTTTTCAATGGTTGAGAATGCCGCGGAAAAACGCCTTGAAATGATGTACGCTTGGGAGAAGATAAAGATGAAGAACCCGGTCTGGAAAAAATGACCGGTATCGATTATCTGGCGCGTGTATAGGATGTCATTTGCCGTAGTAATAAAGAGCGCCAGAAACCCCAGGAGAAATATCCTTGCCCCGCTACGCTTTCTCAACGCGGACAGGATGATGGCCCAGACCCCGTAAAGAAAAAGCAACAGCGTCCATAACTGAAACCCCGGCATGGTATTGGTGTATATACGGGCAGGCACCGCCAGGACCCATAGGGAAAGGGCCAGTGCCACGACCTGGGAGGCCCGATTGATTTTTCCGGAAACCTCCTGGGGAAAAAGGGTTTTCGCATACATGACAAAGATCGGAACGCATCCGTAAAAGGAGAGATAGATGATTTTATTCAGCCATTCATAGCCCATGCCCGGAACAAAGTGCAAAATATACCGTTCCCCGGTGGCAAGGAGCCGGATCCCCATGAGGAGGCAGAAAATTCCGAAATAGAGTGAGGTCTTATCATCCTTTCGGACCCAATACAGGCCTATATGATACAGGCCCATAATCAGAATGCTGCCCAAAAGGAAAAAATCATAAACCAGGTGCGTCTCTCTGGCGGTTCTGACCTCAAGGACGGATCCCAATTGGATCGATTCCCACATACCCCCTGACCGGTGATGGAAATTGGAGACATGAACAACAACGTCGATCTGATCTGAATCGACATCGAATTCGGTAATTCCGGGGGAAAAAAACGGGATTGTGGTATCGGCGGTTTGACCGGGCCGGCCGGAAGAGACCAGCCTATTCCCGTTGACATACATCTGAAAGGCGGTTCCCATATCGAGCAGTCTGAAGGCGAGACGCTCTTTTTGGGGACGTCGAAGGATCTTCAACCGATAGGTGGCAAAGCCGTCACCGGATATTTTTTCTCCATTTTGATCCCGACCGTTCCAGGTGCCGGGAACCTGGATAAGATCGGCCGCATGGGTCACGGCCGGGTCGAACACGCTCTCCGGCGCCAAATGCGCTTTCCAGTAAAATCGCCACTCACCGGACAGGGTGACAATCCCGTCAAACCGGAAATCCCACGTCCTCAGGTCAAGGACGCCGTTGCTGATCCGGGGGACGGTTTTGCGCACACCGGTATCGCGGCAGGCCCCCAGGAAAACCATGATGGCGAGGATAATCATCAACCACAAAAGTGGGAACGATTTTTTCATTTCTCAGAAACATTCCTTTTTTTCAGCCTTATAAGGGTATCGGCACTGCTGCGAAAATCTTGAATGGATACCGGGAAATCGATCGGCGCGGAGGTCGAAAGAAGAAAAAGAAATGCCTGGGCCGCGGCAGTGGAGGCTACATGGACTCACACAGATCAGCGGACGACCCAGGCATTGTAAGGACCGGAACCACAATCAGAAGCGCTGGAGGTCAGATAGTATCGCACCGAAAGAGAAGTAGGGGTGGTTCACAGCCTCTGAGGCAGGCCCTATCAGGACAAGGTCCAAAAATCAAGCATTTTTTCTGCAAAACTCACTGAATCATTCCGGGCAGCCAGGTGACCAGCCCCGGAAAGATCATCAGGAGGATCACGCAAAGCACATAGGCCGGTAGAAAATAGGTGACCCCCTTGAACACCTCTCCCAGGGGGATGTCTTTGGCCAGGCCTCCCACCACGTAGGTGGTGGCCCCAACCGGCGGCGTGACCGCCCCCAGGGTGGTGATCACGGTGATGACGACCCCGAACCAGAGCGGATCGTAGCCGAGCTGTTCGGCCACGGGAAAAAAAATGGGAATGGTGATGAGCAGCAGGGCCAGGGCGTCCATGACCGCCCCGCCGATCACGTAGATTAAAAAGATGATGGCCATGACCACGACCCGGGGCACAGGCAGGCTCACCACCCAGGTGGCGATATCATAAGGGATGCGGGTCACGGCCAGAAACCGTCCGAAGATCATGGCTCCGGCCACGATGACGATGACCATGCAGGAGATGCGCAGGGTGTCGCTCACCGAGGCGACAAACCCCTTCCAACCCAGCCGGCCCTGGACCAGGCTGATGATCAGGGCAAAAAACGCCCCGGCCGCGCCGGCTTCGGTCGGGGTGAAAAAACCGGTGTAGAGTCCCAGCATCACCAGCAGAAACAGCACGACCATCTCCAGGGCACCGGAAAGGGACCGAAGTTTCTCACCCATGCCGGTCTTGGGGCCCACCGGCCCCCAGTTGGGATAGACGCGGCAAATGGCATAGATCGTGGCCATCAGCAGCAGGGCCAGAAGGATACCGGCCCCAACCCCGCCATAGAACAGTTTGGCAATGGACTGTTTGGTGGACAGGCCGATGACGATGAGCACCACGCTGGGCGGGATCACCACCCCCAGGGTCGAACCGCAGGCCACGGCCCCGGTGCTCAGTCGCGGGTGGTAGCCGAATTTTTTCATCTGGGGCAGCGCCACGGTGGTCATGGTGGCGGCTGTGGCGGCATTGGACCCGCAAATGGCGCTAAAAGCCGCACAGGCCATGACCGTGGCCATGGCAATACCGCCACGGATATGCCCCACCCATCGATAGGCCGCCTGGTAGAGCTTTTCGTTAACGCCGGAATAGAAGGCGATCTGCCCCATGAAGATGAAGAGCGGAATCACCGTAAGGCCGTATTTGGAAAAGGTGGACCAGAGGACAGCGCTAAGCATGTTGAGCCCGGCCTTGAACGAGACCACCCAGCAAAACCCGGCAAAGCCCACCATGGCCATGGCAAACCCCACCGGCGTACCCAGAAAGAAAAGGACCGCCAGCAAGACCAGGATGCCGATAATACCAACCAGGGCCAGGCTCAATGGCCACCTCCCGCAGCCGGCCTCAGGGTGCGAAGCAGGTCCAGCATGAAGACCAGGGCGAGGAAGGCAAAACCCAGGGCCACGCCGTAAACGAACGGGTAGTAGATGACCCTCAAGGTCTCGGTCACCTCTTCGGTCAATCGCAGCACATGCCCTTTTTCCGCCAACTGCCAGGCTACCACGGCAAAAAAGACCGCGCACAGGAGGCTGTTGATCCGCACCAGCAGCAGCCGGGTACGATCCGAAAAGGTATTGACCAGCACGTCAACGGCGATGTGCCCGCGCCTGAGTTGGGTATAGCCCAGGGCAAAAGCGGCCACGACAGCACCGAAAAAGCCCATCAACTCAAAGGTCCCGCGAATGGGCACCCACACCAGCCGAAACAGGATATTGCCGCAGGTCAGCCCCATCATGGCCACCAGAAAAACCCCACCCGCTACCACAAGATACCGGCTCGCGGCGTTGCAGAATCGTTCCAACATATTCTCCTACACCTTGCTCAGTAAAGCATCCGCTCCCATAGGACGTGGCCTTGGGTCGTTTCTGGAAGAGGTTGCCATTGGATGCTCAAAGTTTGAAGTGCCTAAAATGCCTAAAGTGCCTAAAATTAAGGAATTCTGCCATATCTTAGCTAAAAAGAGCCGGAGCGAAGCGACTCCATAACTTTAGGCATTTCAAACTTTAGTGCATTTTAGGCACTTGCCGGCAATTTCATTGACCGTATTTCTTGGTCAGCGCCCGAATGTCGGAGACAATGGCCTCGGCGGCAAAGCCCTTGGCCTTGGCGTCTGCGATCCACTTGTCGGTGATGGGTTGGAGCAGCCCGTTCATCTTCTGTTTCTCCGCCGCCGGCAACGCGATAAATTCCACGTTGTAGGTCTTCTTGGACCAGGCAATGGAATCCTTGACATGGTTGTCCATGTAATTGCCCGTCCACTCGGCCTGCTCGGTGCCCAGGTCGTTCATAACCTTCTGAACATCGGCCGGGAGCCGGTTCCAGGCATCCATATTCATAACCACGGCAAAGGGGTAGATCACCGTATCGGTCAAGGTCACGTACCGACACAACTCGGCGTAGTTGAAATCTTTCATGGCTTCCAGAGAGGAAAACAGGCCCTGAACCACCCCTTTTTGCAAGGCCTCGGGAGTGGCCGACATGGGCATGCCGACCTGGTTGGCGCCCCAGGCCTTGAGAATCTGGGCCGCACCGCCCGACGCCCTCAGGTCCACCCCCTTGAGCTGGTCGAGGTTGCGGATCGGCATCTTGGACATGATGTTGGCCGGCGCCGTGGTGAACATGGTCAGGACCTTGACCTTGTCAAAGGCCTTGGGCAGGTACTTCTTGTAGAGTTCCCACAAAACCACGCTGCCGGTTCGCGCATCGGGAATATCCAGCGGCAGGCTGGTGGCATTGGTCAATACGAACCTGCCGGGCTGGTAGGCCATGCACAGGTTGCCGATATCGGCCTGGCCGGCGATGACCCCGTCCATCATCTCCTTGGCGCCCAGCAGGGTGCCGCCGGGATAGGTGTCGATGGCCACGGCCCCGTGGGTCCGTTTTTCGACCTCCGTTTTCCAGCGCTCCATCTGAACACAGGGAAACGTGGGTGCCGGCGGGAAATTGGCATAGCTGAGTTTGACGGCACCAGCGGTCGCCGTGCCGGTAGCACCCAGACAGACCAGCCCTGAAACCAATAAAATCGCTACCAGAAAAACGCTTCCTGCTCTTTTCATGGTCTTCTCCTTCGTCTTTTCGGTTTGCTCTCTTGAACACCCTTCCAGCCAATCGGCCGGGTCGCTGGAATGCCGGAATATCGTCTCTTTTCAAGCCGAACGGCCGGCGTTCAGGGCCTCAATGGCCCGGTCACGCATATGGGGTCTGTCATGCAAGCGGCTCTCGACCACGGCTATAATATCGTCGAAGGTGCAAAAAAGCGACACTTCGGCGGGGTTTCGTTCCGCCCGCCCCAGAGCCGCTCCCAAAATGATGAGATTGACGGCGCGCGAATTGGCAATCCGTTCGGCAATGGCGTCAGCGGCCACGGGGGACCGCAAATCGCCGCCTTCCATATCATCTGTCGCCGTGGCGTTGACCACAGCCCAGGCCGAAGGCTTGAGAAAATGGCTGTGGGCGGCCATGGTTTCGGCTTTCAGGGACAAGATACCGTCGGCCTGTCCCCGGCGGATCATGGGACTGGACCAGTGGCCGATCTTCAGATGGGACAAAACCGTACCCCCGCGCTGGGCCATACCGTGGGTTTCGGCAGTGATCACTGACCGCCCTCCGGCGATGGCCGCCTCGGCCAGCAGCCGCGTCACAAAAAGGACTCCCTGACCGCCGACCCCGCTGATGACAATCTGCTGTTCCATGGTTTGTTTCATTTCCCCTCCCGGAGGTCGGATGCGACAGCCTCGATGGATTTCTTCGGACAGACGTGAATACAGACACCGCATCCGCTGCACAGAGCAGCGTCAATGGTGACCCGCTCGGCATGGTCTGCCATGATCAGGGCCGGACACTCGAAATGCTCGATGCAGTAACCGCAGCCGTCACAGCCATCGGTAATCCGAATGTCGATGAACGGTTCCGATCCGCCCTGACGTCGATCCAGCAGGCATGGATGACGGGAGATCACCACGGCCGGACCATTCTCACGGCTCCAGGCCACGGCATCCTTGAGGGTTTCGATGAATGCGGGCAGATCGTAAGGGTCGGCTGTTTGCAGGTAATCCACCCCGCAGCCGTGCACCAGGCGTTCCAGGTCGAGTGGACGAAGCGGCTCGCCACCAGCGCCGATCCCCGTGGCCGGGGTCGGCTGATTGCCGGTCATGGCTGTCGTCCGGTTGTCCAGGATCACCAGCACAAACCGCACGGACTGCGTCACCGCATCGATGAGGGCAGGCACCCCCGCATGAAAAAAAGTGGAATCGCCGATGGTTGCCACGATTTTCGGCGGCTTCGCCTCCCCCTTGTAGGCCTGGTAAAACCCCGCGGCCTGACTGATGGCAGCGCCCATGCAAAGCACCGTATCCACGGCGCCGAGGTTGAGCCCCAGGGTGTAGCAACCGATATCGCTGGTATAAATCCCCCGTGGCGCGGCCTTTTTGATGGCGAAGAAACTGGCCCGGTGGGGGCATCCCGCGCACAGGGTCGGCCGCCGGCCCGGCGCCGCGATCACCGAAGCGATCTGGAATGGAACGCCGGCAAACTCACAGATCAGTTTTTCCACGGTTTCGGGTCCCAGTTCACCGACCCGCGGTACGACGTTGTCAAGCTTACCGCGGACCCGGCTTCGATCGGCCAGTTGCATTTCGATGACACCCATGGTCTCTTCGATGACCAGGATCTCCGGGAAACGTTCGGCCAGGTCCGCCACAAAGGCCCGGTGCAAGGGGAAGGGCTGAATCACCTGGAACAGGGGCAGGGTCTGCCAGAGCCCCAGGGCGCGAAGAATTTCTTCGGCGTGGGCCGCCGCCACCCCCGAGGCAACAACGGCCCGCGCTCCGGTCGCCGATTCATTGAGCTGGCGGGGAGCGGTCTTTTCAAATTCGGCAACAGCGACCAGCTTCTCCTCCAACCGGCCATGGAGGTGAAACCGGAATTTAGGCGTCGCCGCCCATCGGGTCGGATCTTTTTGAAAATCCGGCACGGTGGCCGACCGAAAAACCGGACCGGGCGCCACGTCCTGCCGGGCATGACAAACCCGGGTGGTGGGCCGGAGCATCACCGGTATTTCATGGGTTTCGGACAGTTCATAGGCCAAGGCAATCATGTCGCGAGCCTGGCGCGGAGACCCGGGGTCAAGCACCGGAATTTTTGCCATCATGGCCATGAGCCGGCTGTCCTGCTCGGTCTGGGAGCTATGAGGACCGGGGTCGTCGGCGCTGATCACAACAAACCCGCCCCGCACGCCCATGTAGGCGGCACTCATGAGCGGATCCGAAGCCACATTCAGCCCCACCTGTTTCATGGCCACCGCCGTCCGCAAACCGCTCATGGCCCCGGCATAGGCGATCTCAAAAGCCACCTTCTCATTGACGGCCCACTGCACATGCATGTCCAGATCGTGTGCTCGCACAAGATCGGCCACCGAAGCCAGGATCTCCGAAGACGGTGTCCCGGGATAGGCGGTTGCCACGCGGCATCCGCATTCCGCCAACCCCTGGGCGATGGCCTCGTTGCCCAGCATCAACACCTTTTTTTTCACGACTTTCCTCCTGATCGAAAAAAACAGCCAGGACTTGTCGAAAAAGCCCTGGCTGTGTAATAAAAAAAGCCATGGGCTCCTTCGCGCGCCTGCCGAAGCTTCCCACAGCTCTGAAATCAATCGGACGTTTTTTCCAGGTGGTGAGCAAGCTTCATGGGCGCTGCCACCACCACCACCAGCATGTCGGTTTCATGATCGGCCTTTCCTTGGTTGAAAACTGCCACTACATATCCAAGGCCGATGAATTTGTCAAGTCAACTTTATCGAACCCTTGAATATGGGCTTTTGGTCCGAAGCATCTTGAGCAGTTTCTGGGCACCGGTCGTCTCCTGGGGGGAAAGCATCCCCGCCGAGACCCATGACTCGATCATATCCGGAGATAGTCTTTTTTCGCGGGCGTATTCTTCCAGGTTGCCCTGAATGGTCAGGTCGATAACCGATTCCATGGTGGTGCCTCCTGTGCCGATGAATGCCTTGAAGAAGCAACGGGGCTTCTAAGGGAGGGGGTGGCTCCCGAAAAGGAGCCACCCCGATAGGAAGAAAGAGAAAGCGTGAATATGGAAAAGCAAAACCCGTACCAACTGCAAATTACGATGTCTCAAATTCAAATATTGAATAAATTCAGGAATGTTGCATCGACCGCGAATGGGGCTGGCAAATTTTCCCATAGACCGGATATTGCCGAGCGGCAAAAAACTGACGGCAAAAATTGCTCTGCTGTCAGGTTTGCCCAGGGCGTGTCCGGCTTTTCCAACTGGATGGAGGGGGGCGTGCAAAAACGCCTGGCCCGTGGAACCAGGCGTGGGTTTTCCCATGATGAAGTGCAAAATGCTTCCGGGGACAAGTGACTTTAGTCACTGGTAACATCGGTTTCTCAGTACAGCCAACTGACCCTGGCCGCTCCCACGGGACGTGGATTCCTACTGGGAGTGATGCCAGAATTAAAGCCTCACGCGGCAGCAGCCACCTCAATGGGACGGCCGTTTCTCTGGGCCGTGGCCAGTGCTCTCCAGGCGTCGGCGTAAAGGACCGCCGGGTCATCGCGAAAGCCGGCGATGCCACAGGAAATGGTCACGCTGCCCAGGGGCAATCCGGCATCATCGTTAAAATGATGTTCCGCGACAGCCCGGGAGAGGCGATGGGTCACCTTGGCCGCCTCCCGGCCGTCCCCCGAAGACAAAATAAAAGCGAATTCGTTTCTTCCCATGCGAAAAGGCATCGCCATCGTCGGCAGGTGTTTTCGTACCACCTGACCGAGTTCCTTGAGCACCTGGTCTCCGTTCTTTTCACCAAAGCTGGAGAAATGATCCACTTCGAAGCGCACCAACCAGAAAGACATGCCGATCTTTTGGGCCCGCCGGGCCGCTTCAGACAGTTTCTGTTTGAAATACCGCTTGTTATAGAGCTGGGTCAACTCGTCGGTGCTGGCCAGAAAGGTCAGGCGGGCAGAAAGCGCCTTGATCTGGGTGGCATCGGCATCGACCTGGTGAACTTTCTCCTGAAGGGTCTCGCCCAGGCGCCGGACAAGAACGCTGATTTTCTCAAGCTCATTGGTTTTTTGCATCAAGGGGACAATGTTCTTTGAAAGATGCTGACTGGAAATGGATTCAATCTCCCGGGTCAGCGTCTCCAGGGAATTGACCCACCACAATAACAGGAAAAAACCAAGTATCTGAAAGACGAGCACAGTGGAAAGACCGGTGCTGTAAACCGGCCGCAGCGCATCAAACTGGCCCGGCGTCAGCAACGGCACCGTATATTGGTAAACCATAAGAATCATCACCAAAAGCGGCATCATGCATGAAAGCAGAAAAAAAGAGACGAAAACCCTTCGAAACCTCTTGTCGGTAATGGATACGGACATGGTGCACCTCCTGTGTCTTTCGGGTCGAAGCCGGCATGCCCGGGCCACCGGATCCCGGGACACCTGTTTTGGTTACGGCTTCGCCCATCGGCGGTTCTTTGGGAATCGCAAACCAAACTTCCCTTGCACCCAGTCTTTACAATTGACGTGCCAAAACTGACAAAACAGATATCAAACCGTTTTTGCACGTTTTTCACTCAATTCGAAAATCTTTACTGAAAATCGCCTGGTCGACATTTGACCAACATTGATGCCATTTCACCACACGCCTCGGCATATGACGCGGGACTCGTCTGTCCCTTACGACACGGTCAGTGAAGCCGAGGCGGTCGGCACGGAACTGATACGGCGGGGCATCACCCGTGTGCTCCTGACCACCAGCAAGTCCCACACCCGCCGGGCACATTTCATCTGGAAAAAACGATTCGGCCGGCAATTGGCCATCTGCCCCGTGGCGGCACGCGAGGATCCCTTCGACCCCCAAACGTGGTGGCGAAGCGGACACCAGGTGCGCTGGGTGCTGTCCGAATACGGGGCATGGATTTACTACGGATGGAAGGCCCTGGTCGGCGGCGCGTCCGCCCACATGCCATGACCCACACCTCCCGATCCCCGGTGTTCACCTCCCGATCCCCGGGCCAAAAAATCGCGGGCAGCTCCGGTTTGCAGCGCACCCGGCGTCCATGGATCAGGGCGAAGCGACCCCACAGACGCCGGTCAACTCACAGACGACCCGGCAGGCCGTATCCAGGTCGATTCGACTCATGTTCAGCACCAGGTGGTAGTGGTCCGACTGGTCATAATCGATCTTACCGAATTTGCGGTAAAGGTTGACCCGCCGCAGGTCCTCAATGCTCACCAGCTTGGCCGCCTGCTTGGGGACCAGGTCGTAGTGGGTTTCGATGAACGTAACCCGGTGGACCGTGTCGGCCACCAGTAGCACGTGATACGCATCGGGGTGGGCCTTGAGGATGTATTGACTGCCCCTTCCCAGAATCACCGCATCTCCCTCATCGGCGATTTTCAGGATGATGTGGTGAAGCATGTCCACGTAGACCTCTTCGTCGAGATACCCGCGCTGATTGTCCAGCACCCGGTCCACCAGGCTTTTGGAAACAAGGCCCGAAAGGAATTTCTGGAGTTTCCCCCCCGCCTCCTTTTCCATGGACTCCACCCAGTCGGTGGACACCTTGGCTTTTTTGGCCACCATCTGGATCAACTCATTGTTGTAGAAAGTATATCCCAGTCGCTGCGAAATCATCTCGCCCAATGTTTTGCCACCAGCACCGAACATTCTCGAAATCGTAACCACAGCCATAGATGCCTCCTTGGAAATAGGGGTTGACGGGGTCGGATATGGGCAGGCACCGCCTACAGGCGTCAAAACATTGGAAAACAGGCGAACATGGAGAAACAGGATGAGAACGAAGATACGGTTTATGCCCGGAGATTACCAAGTATCATACCCTATGATTTCATGTTTGACAATTTAATGAATTGGCTTTATTAAATGTATTACATTCTCTATCCCTCAACGGCCTCTGAATCAAATTGAGTTTCACCAGGGGAAGCCGCCTCCCCCAAAACGTTTGCCTGAATTGAGATTGAGCCGATGATTGAATTCGCCAACAAGCCGTTTAGCTATAACAAAAACCGCGCCTGGTCGGAAACTGTATCCATCGTCATGCAGCTCGGCCTGACCATGGCCGGCTGCATTTTGGGTTGCTTTTTTGCCGGTCGATGGCTCGATCAGGTTCTGGGGCTAAAGGGCGCCTTAACGGTGCTTCTAACCATTTTCGGCATCGTCGGCGGGGCAACGGTGGCCTATGGGCAGATCATGGAGGTCATCCGAGATGAACCCAAAAAAGACGACCAACCTGAACCCAATGACCGTTAGGCAGGTCACCCGGCGCTACTGCACCATGGCCATGGGTCTTTCTCTGACCGTTGGCACACTGCTCCTGGCCACGGGGAACCATGCCTTGGGAAAAGGGCTGATTCTCGGAACGACCTTTGCGGCCGTTGATTTCGTATTGATGGCCCAGACGCTGCCGGCAAGGCTGAGGTCGTCGGCAGGCCAGGCGGCGCTTCGGTCCCTGGCCGCGATGGCCGGCAGAACCGCCCTCAAGGCCGTGCCCCTGGTCATGGCCGTCAAATCAGACCAATTCGATTTCCCCATGACGGTGGTCGGCATATTTTCGATCCATCTCTGTCTCATGGCAGACCATGTGAGGCGGACCTGACGGGGACGTAAAATAGTAAGGAATCCACGCCCAGAGGACGTGGCCTTGGGTTGCCCCTGGAAGGGGCTGTCCTTTACTGATTAAATCAAAGACAATTCTCGGTGGTCTCCGTGGTTAAAAAGCGACTTTCAAAAGGCCGTCCAAACAGGACGCCGGGCATTGCGCCGGGAGGACCGGACATTGGAAGAACTGGGTAGAATCCACCAAGCCGTAATCACCCTGGGCGGTTATAACGTGACCATCAATCTGGAAGTCCTGGTCATGATGTGGATCGTTTTCGTCGCCCTCATCGCCTTCGGCCTGGCAGCCGGCGCCAAGCGTTCCCTGATCCCCGGTCCTTTCCAGATCATGGGCGAACTCATCGTCCGCCAGCTTTACGGACTCACCGAAGAAGCCCTGGGCAAACAGCTGGCCAAAACCTACGCACCGATGATCTGCGCCCTGTTCCTCTTTTTGCTCCTCTCCAACTGGCTGGGCATCATACCGATGCTCGAAGAACCCACCAAGGACCTGAACATTCCGCTGGGCCTGGGCATTCTCGGATTCGTCATCGCCCATTATGCCGGCATTCGCGCCAAAGGGTTCAAAACCTACTTCAAAGCCTATTTTGAACCGGTCTTTTTTCTGATGCCGCTGAACCTTGTCGGCGAAATGGCAAAAATCGTGTCCATCTCCTTTCGGCTATTCGGCAACATCATGGGCGGCTCCATCATTATTCTGGTGGTCTCCCACCTGACTTACAGCCTGGTTCTGCCGCCGTTTTTAAACGCTTTCTTCGGGCTCTTTGTCGGAACCATTCAGGCATTCGTCTTCACCATGCTGACCGTGGTCTACATATCGGTACAGGTCAAATAGCCATGACGCTTGACGCCCATACCGCCGTACAGATCGCCGCTTACCTCGGCGCGGCCGTGGCCATGGGGATGGGGGCCATCGGCGCCGCCAGTGGCGAAGGATACACCGCCTCAAAAGCCACCGTAGCTATTTCTCGCAACAGCGACGTCTCCGGCGACATCATCAAAACCATGCTGGTCGGTCAAGCCATATCCGAGTCTGCCTCCATCTTCTCCCTGGTCATCGCCATTTTGCTCCTGTTCATGGACATCCCCGCCCCCACCATGCTCAACGCGGCCGCTCTGTTGGGCGCCGGCCTGTGCATGGGACTGGGCGCCATAGGGTCCGGCATCGGCGCCGGATTTCCGGCCGGAAAAGCCTGCGAGGGCCTTGCCCGGCAGCCCCAGGTCACCGGACGCCTGACCACCAACATGCTCATCGGTACCGCGGTCTGTCAGACCCCGGCCATCTTTGCCATGGTGGTTGCCCTGATGCTCATGTTCAAGGACCCGGGCACGGCATCGACAAATCCGACTTGGGCGGCCCTGATCGGCGCCGGTCTGAGTACGGGACTGGCGGCCATCGGCTCGGGATACGGCGGCGGCCTCGCCGCCGGTGCGAGTTGCGAAGGGGTGGCCCGCAACCCCGACACGACCCCCAACGTCACCACCACCATGCTGGTGGGACAGGCCGTGTCCCAGACTCCTTCGGTCTTCGGACTCCTGGTCAGTTTCATTCTGATCTTCAAATCCTATCCACCGTCGCCTTCGCTCAGTGCCGCCGCGGCCCTTTTCAGTGCCGGACTCTGCACGGGATTCGGTGGCATCGGACCGGGCATCGGCAACGGTATGGTGGCCGAAGGAGCGGTGCGGTGGGTGGCCAGAAACGTCGAATACGCAGGCGATCTCATGCGCGTCATGCTGGTGGGGCAGGCGGTGAGCCAATCCACAGCCATCTATGCCATGGTGGTCAGCCTGGTACTGATTTTCGTTATCTGATACGGGCCGTCGTCCGGCCCAAAGGACCGGCTTTTCCAGAAAAAGCCAAAGGAGGAACCAATGGCAATCGAAGGCGTTGACATCGTCAAGGCGGCAGCACTTCTCGGAGCGGGGATCTCCATGGGGCTCGGCGCCATCGGCCCGGGTATCGGTGAAGGGATGGCCGCGGCCAAGGCCTGTGAAGCCATCGGGAAAAATCCGAAAGAAGCCGGCCTGCTGACCCGGACCATGCTGGTGGGCCAGGCGGTTTCGGAGTCGACCGGCATCTATTCCCTGGTGATCGCCCTGCTGCTCCTGTTCGTGGTCTGAAGGATCAGAACCCATGACCATCATCGAAACGACCGCACTGATCACCATCAACGAAACCCTGATAGTGGTGGTGATCTCCTTTCTCGTGTTTCTTGCGATCATCAACCGGATCATGTTTCGACCGCTCAACCGGGCCATGGATGAAAGACAGACCCACCTGGAAGGGATGAAACAGGAGATCGGCCGCACAAAGCAGGAGGTGCTCGACCTCGTGGCCCAGTTGACCGATAGAGAGACCGACGTCAAGCACCATGCCCGCCGACTCAATGAGGAAACCCTGAAAGCCGGGCAGGCCGAAGCCGCAACGCTCATTGCCGATGCCCGAAAGGAAATCGTGAAACGGCGCAAGGAATCGGAACGCCAGGTGGCCGTTGATCTGGCCAAGGCCCGCCAGGAGCTTCGGGTTGAATCAGAGGCCGTTGCCATGGCAATCCTGGAAAAGATCATTGAACGGAGGCCCGCATGATTTGCAGGCGCATGCCGCAGGTTCCGCGTCACCTGGCCCCCTGGGCCGCCGGCCTGATGCTCATAATGCTCGCCACGGGCGGAAATGCCCTTGCCGCCGGCGACGCACACCAGTGGCGGCCGACCTATGATCTGGCCATGCGCTGGATCAATTTCGTTATTCTTGTCTCTCTGTTGATCAAATACGGAAGAGGCCCATTGAAAAATTTCCTGGGAAATCAGAAATCCCTTTGGGCCAACCATCTGCTGCGGCTCGAAACCGAAAAGGCCAAGGCCGAAAAAGAGGTCGCCGAGGCCAAAGCCGCTTTGGCAGCCAGCGATGCCCGGATGGAAACGCTTCGCCAGCGTCTCCTGCAAGAGGGCAAGCGGGAAAAGGCGGCCATCATCGAGGCAGCCAGAATCCAGGCCCGGATGATGTTGGTCGGTGCCGAGCGTCAGACGCAAACCCGCATCCTCGGGGCCAAGTCCGTCCTGAGGGCCGAAATGGTGGATATGGCCATGGACGCCGTACTCGCCACCCTTCCCGACCGGATGACCGACAGTGACAACCGCCGATGGACAAATCGGTTCGTCTCTTCCATTTCCGCCCCATAGGTGCCTGCCCTGCCGCCCCCCCCCAACCAATTGGGCTGTTGGACCTCGCCAACCGTGCGTTCATGTATTATGATTTTTTATCCAAGAACCGATCCAATACCCGAACGCCCGGAGACGGCCAGTGCCGCCCGGCCGCTCAAGGAAAGGAGGCCAGCCATGATAGCCTATTTCGTCCACGATAGCCGAAAAGAGATCGACTTCATCATCCTGCCGGACGCGGGCCTTAGCGTCACCGTGTCTGCCGATAAACTGGATCAGTTTATCGCACCACAGCCGAATTTTTCCCAATGGGAGGGCATCGCCTGCCCGAATCTTGACCCGAACCGGTTTGGCAAGGTCATCGCCACCCGCGACGATCAGGGAGACATCTGCGTTTTGGATGCAACGCTGTGGGAACAGCGCATGCGGCGCCACCTGGGTTGATGGGTAACAGGATTTTCCCCTTTACCGGCAAAGATTCCACGCCAGCGGACTTGTCCATGGGTTGCCCCGCAAAGGGGCTGGTTGCCGACCCCGACCCGTGTGGCGTGACCCTGGCGGTCTAAAGTGACCAAGCCTGTAAAAAATCATGTCACAGTTTCGTTTTCAATGGGTCTAACCTGTAAAAAATCCAAAGCGACGTCCCGGAACGAACCGCGCCGAACCGGGACAAAGCGTCCGATTCAAACCAAAACATGGGAGACCCCATGGAAACAGAGGTAATCCGGGCACAGGCGGGAAACCGGCAGGCCCTGGCGACCATCGTTGAAGGGATTCAGGGCAAGGTCTACGAGTTGGCCCTTCGCATGCTTGGACACCCCAGTGATGCCGAGGATGCGGCCCAGGAGATTCTCATCAAAGTCATCACCCGCATGGGCAGCTTTCGCGGAGAAAGCGCATTTTACACCTGGGTCTACCGTATCGCGGCCAATCACCTGCTCACCACGCGGCAGCGAAAGATCGAACAAATGGGTCTCTCCTTTGAGGTCTTCGAGGAGGGTATCGAGAGACAGGGCACGGCCCGCGAAACGGCCAGCCCGGAGCAGCACCTGCTGGTGGACGAACTTCGGTCCAACTGCATGCAGGCGATTCTGGTCTGCCTCAACCGCGACCTGCGACTCGCCTTTGTACTGGGGGATATCTTCGGCGTCACCGGCGTAGAAGGGGCCTTCATTCTTGACATCACCCCGGCCGCCTTCAGGCAGCGCCTGTCCCGGGGACGGACCCGGGTGCGCCGTTTTATGAAAAAAAACTGCGGCCTGATCGATCCACAAAACCCTTGTCAATGCACCCGGCAGCTTCCCAGTGACGTAAAAAAAGGCTGGATCGATCCGAAACACCCCGCTTACGCCGGCCGAATCTTTTTTGCCCCTGTGGGCAAAGGCCTGGAAGACCGGATGGCGAATCTCAATGATCTCCAACGCATCGCCACACTCTTTGATACCTATCCGCCGCGACGTCCGCCAGAGGCCTTTGCCCCGATGGTCAAGCGTTTGCTGGCAACGCCAGGCCATCCGTGAGTCTCTACCCGAAGAGCGGGTGGCCTCAAGAAGCCCCCCAGAGAAGGGTAAAATGATTAATATCCATAGACAAGAAGGAGCCCACCATGGACCCAGCCCTGTCCCGTTTGATTCAGGACCATTTAGGCTACAGCGACGAAGAAATTTCCCTCTTTGAAAAGAACCCGAGAAACCAGGAAGTGATGGACAAGGCCCCGGAACTGATGAATCAGACCATCATCGCCGAAGTGGTCCATTCCCACGGCTGCAACAGCCGTCACCGCGTGGGGGACCGGTTCTATTTTGACGGGGCCGGAAATCTGTTGACCACCCGCGGACCGAAGCGGATCTGCGTTTATGCCCTCAAGGCGTTTGCCTCTGCGGTGCATGCCGGAAACGAACTCTTTTACGCCGGTGCCGACCCCAACGGCATGCGTTTCAAACGGGTGGCCTGCCACGACGTCGGAATCCGCTGCGGCGGATGGGGACAGATCGTCCTGGAATTTTCCATGAAGGATCGCAAGATGAAAACCCCACCGGAAAGCTGAACAGACGGGAAGGCGGCGGTCGCCGTCTGACGCCGACCGCCCACCCATCCTCCCCGTAAAGATTCCACGCCCATTGACCTCCAAGTCATTATCATCTATCTTCCCCCCCTGAATGGCTTTGGGAGAAACGGCACGGATGCGCTCAAATGGCCGCTTTCTTTCCGTGGCTTCAAACGGCTTTATTGACGCGCAGATCGCCCTTTGGAAGTGAGGACCGACAGATCCCATGTATGCCGATACCCTCGATGACTTGAAAGCCCTGATATTCCGATCCCCTGAGACCAGCCCCTCGGTCTTTCTCCGGGACGACTCCTTTGCGGCATACTGCTACGACTGCATGAGCGTCGGCGAACTGCGCTCGGCCTTCCATCGGGACCCGGACCCCGACCAGCGCCGTCGCTGGGCCTTGTCGGCGACCCAGTGGAAGGATCAGGTGGCCATGGCGCTTGCGGCCCGAAAAGCCGCTGATGGGGACTGACGGGAAAAAGCGAGGCCCACCCGTAGAGCGGGTGGCCTCAGGAGGTCCCCCACAGGGGGGCTCAATGTCCAATATCCACTTAGACCTTCTCTCCCCCGGAACGGGCAAACCTTTCCGGATCCACCACTTAAAGTGGTGGCTTCAAGTTAGAGTGAGCCACCAGGGGCCTGACAAGCCCCCCCCCACCCCCCCGGTCAAGCAGGGCGTTTCGGCAATCGGCAAAAAGATTTGCTATTTCTGAGGAGGCGCATTAAGAAAAGATTGCTTGATTTTTAAGAATCACTTTCATTTTGTGTCAGTGACCCCACGTGGCGGTTTCTGGAAAACCTGCCGGCTTCAACTGAGCGGGAAGCAACCATGGGAGACCGCTATACAATCGAGATTGCCGCTTGATGGCCTTGGAGGAATGTTAATGGTTGAGATCAAGGAATCCTGGCGCTGGATGGAAAAGGAACTCAAGACCATTCCCCAGTCTTTTTATGAAACCTGCGACCGGTTCCCGGACCGAACCGCCCAACTCTTCAACCCCGCTCTGTATCACGAAGACCACCACGGCCGCATGACATGGTCCGCCTTACGGCGGCGGGCCGAAGCAATCGGCTCTGGCCTGTTGAGTCTGGGCTTGAAGCAAAAAGACCGGGTGGCTATCATGGCCCCTTCGGGCGCCCACTGGACCCAGGTGGACCTGGCCCTGACCTGCAGCGGGGCAACCAGCGTGGCCATTTATCCAACCCTTTCCAGCGGCGAAGTGGCCTATATTCTAAACGATGCCGACTGTCACGTCCTGTTTGCCGGAGACGAAGCCATTCTGGAAAGCGTTCGACCCTTTCTGAAAGATCCACCGATCCTTGAAAAAATCATTGTTATGGACCTGGCGTTTCGCAGCGTTGATGAGCCGGTCATCGGACTTGGGGAACTGATCGAACAAGGCAAGGCCTGGGAACAAGCCAATCCGGGTGTGCTCACCCAGCGGCGTCAGGGGGTCGGCCTGGAAGATATCTGCACGATTTTGTACACATCCGGGACCAGCGGACGCAGCAAAGGCGTTCCCCTGACCCAGTGGAGCATCTCGTCGCGCCTGGAAGGGGTGATCGAATCCTTTGAGCGCAACGGCATGGTGGTGGATGAAAACGACCGCACCCTCTGTTTTCTGCCCCTGGCCCACATCTTCGAACGAGGCTCCTGCCAGATGCTGGCCGTTCTGCGGGGAGCGTCCATCGCCTATGCGGACAAGCCGGGCACCCTGTTGGAGGATATGCAAAAATACAACCCCACCTGGATCAACTGTGTGCCCCGCCTGTATGAAAAAATTTACATCACCTTTCAGCAAAAAATGGCGCAAAGCCGTCTGGGCCGAGCGATTTTCGACTGGGCCCTCGGTGTCGGGGAAGCGGCAAAAAAGCATCGAAGAGACGAACTCGGCCGTTACGACATGTCGCCGACCCTGGATCTGGCCGGACGTCTATCGCCCTGGCTGCGTTTGAAATTCCGGATCGCTGACCGGCTGTTTGACAAAATCCGGGGACTTTTCGGCAACCGTTTCCGCTTCGCCTTTTCGGCCAGTGCCGCCATTGCACCGGAACTGCTCGAATTCTATTACACCATCGGCCTGGCCGTGGTGGAAGGATACGGATCAACGGAAAGCTGTAACGCCTGCATCCTTAACCCCCTGGGCGCATGCAAGCCGGGATACATCGGCTGCAACGCCAATGGCGGATGGTCGAGGATCGCCGCCGACGGCGAACTGGAAATCTCCGGCGCCGGGGTGTTCAAGGGGTACCTCAATCTGCCGGAGGAAAATGCACAGGTGTTCACCGAGGACGGCTGGTTTCGAACCGGGGACCTGGTGGAATTCAGCGATGACGGCTATTTTCGCCTCGTGGACCGAAAGAAAGCGATCATCTGCACCGCTGTAGGGAAAAACATCGCCCCGGCCAAGATCGAGGGCCTGTTTTCAACCAGCAGCGTGATCGAGCAGGTTTTTGTGATCGGCGACGAGCGAAATTTCATTTCAGCGCTCATCGTGCCCAATTTTGGCACCTTCATCGACCTGTTCGACAAGAAAGGCATTGCCTATGACAAGGGCCGAATCCGATGGTCCAAGGCCACCGGCGTGCCGATTTACACCGCGGTCGGAGACGATTTCATCGACCATTCCCTGCTGCGGGAGATGATCGACCAGGAGGTGCAGGCGGCCAACGAAAGGTTGGAACACTGGGAGAAAATCAAACGTTACACCATTATTGCCGATCGCTTCACCGAGGAAAACGGCCGCATCACACCGACCCAGAAAACCAAAAAGCGGGTGATCGTCGAAGACTATGCTGGAAAAATTGATCAGATGTACGAAGCTTAATGCCAGGGCAACCCGAAGACCCAGGTCCCCTGGACCGGGATTATTTACCCTTCCGCCACGTCGATTATCTCCGATATGGCCTTGCCCAGTTCCGCGCGTCCAAAGGGTTTTTGCAAGAAACCGTCACAGCCTCGAGCCAGGAGCTGATCGGCCTGCCCTTCCCGGGCGTACCCACTGGAGAGCAGAATCCGAACCCCCGGCTTCACCGCCCGCAGGCGTTCAAAAACCGCTTCACCGGACATCTCCGGCATGATCATATCCAAAACAACCAGATCAATATGGTCCTGCTCCCGCCGCATAATTTCCAATGCCTGCCTGCCATTGGACGCTTCAAAAACCCGGTATCCCAGGCTGCGAAGCATCATGGCCCCAACCTCGAGAACGATTTCCTCGTCATCTACCATCAACACCGTCGCCTCCCCTCGGGCTGCCGCTTCTCTGGGGTCGGCCTCGGAGGCACTGTCCATCCCCGTACCCGTATCGGTAACCATCAGCCGCACATCGGTTTCATGCACCGTCTGAAAGCCGTCTGAAGGGGCATCGGCAGGCGTCACCCGCGCCGTCTCGATAACAAGGTCTCCACCCTTGGCCATGGCCTCAGTGGCATTGAGCATCACATTCATCATCACCTGGGTCATCTGCCCCGGATCGGCAACGACCGCCGGTAGATGCGCTGCCAACCGCTTTTGAAACCGAATGTTTTTACAGGTAGACGACAGGGTCTCGGCGATATCACCGACCAAAAAATTGAGGTCCATTTCGAACCGTTGCATGAGGCGGTTGAACGAAAAAGAGATCTGCCGCGGTTCTCCTGCGTCGGGTTGCCCGGCGTCCCCTTTTTTTTGTGACATGCCGGTTTCCTCCACCAGCACGGCAAGTCCGAAAAACCGGTCGAAAAGCTGGCAAAGCCTCATCATTCCGGCCAGCACCAACAACAGGACCATGGCCACCAGCAATAGTTGGGAGGCCTCAAGGGCAACACCGTTTCGTTGGAAAATATACAGAATCACCGCCAGGAGAAGGGCAAAAATCAGGGACTGGAGGACGAGCAGATGGTGTCGAAATCCGTGTTGCAGATACCATCTTCCGCGGGTTTCTTCAAAAGCCGACATGGGTATCTCCTTGGCTGGGCCGGAAATTTCTAACGATGAACAGGGCAAATGCTTCTATGGCATGGGATATCGGCCAAAATCGATAAACACTTTAGCATCAATATAGTTCTACCCCCCAGCCGGCCCGGGCCGGGCAATCCGCCGGTCGCCCCTCCGCCACCAACGGAGAAATGGCATATATGGGAAATAATTCCGACTTGACATACAACATATGGTATGAGATCCATTAATAACGCGTCCCTGCCATGAGCCCGGCGGCAGCCTGACCCCCACATCTCACCCGGTCGGGATAATCTTCCGATCCTGCCGGCACCGCCGGTTCGAGACACCCTCGCAGGCAAGAGGAACGCGTTGGACCGCAGGCGAAAACCGGCCTACCGGAAGTTTACGGATCTTCAGGACAACTTGCTAACCAGACACGGATTTTCGCATCCCGCGATACCCGTGCCAAAAGGATTGCCCATGGAACAAAAACCCAAAATCATCGCCACCGACGAAGGCAACATCGACCTGGAGAGCTACCAGTGGGACGACCAGCGCTTTTCCGAAATGCTCTCCCTGAAAAGCGCCATCGGTGCCGAGCAGGCAAAAGGGATCAGCCGGTTCATGCGGGAGGCCATCGATGAATTGAACATTCGTTACATCAGCCAACCCCTCATCGACGAACTGCTCACGGCCAAGCTGAGCGAAAGCGGCGTCAGTGCGCCTTCCACGATCCCCCTGGCCCGGTCCATTTTTATTCGAAACGGCCTGCACTTGACCCAAAACGCCAAAACGGTTCTCGAACGCCGGTATCTGAAAAAAGACGACAATGGCGTGCCGGTCGAAACACCGGTGGATATGTTCCGCCGGGTGGCCCGACACATCGCCCAGGCCGACGCCCTTTACGATGATGGGGCTGACCTGGCAGCCACGGAAGAGGCCTTTTACGACCTCATGGCCGAATGCCGGTTTCTGCCCAACTCGCCTACCCTGATGAATGCCGGCCGACGCCTCGGCCAACTGGCAGCCTGTTTCGTTCTGCCGGTAAAAGACAGTATGGAAGGCATTTTCACCTCTCTTCGCGATGCCGCCATCATCCACAAATCCGGCGGCGGCACCGGGTTCTCCTTTTCCCGGCTGCGCCCCAAGAACTCCATGGTGGGCACCACCGGCGGCATCGCCTCCGGCCCGGTCTCCTTCATGAAAATCTTCAACACGGCCACGGAGCAGGTCAAACAGGGGGGAACCCGGCGCGGGGCCAACATGGCCATCCTCCGTGTGGACCATCCGGACATCCTGGAGTTCATCACCTGCAAGAAGGACAACGGCAATCTGAACAATTTCAACATCTCCGTTGCACTGTCCGAAACCTTCATGGAGGCCGTCCGGGCCGCCCGGACCTATGATCTGATCGACCCGAGAACCGGGGCCAAGGCAGGCGAACTCGACGCCAGGATGGTCTATACCACCCTGGTGGGCCACGCATGGGAAAACGGCGATCCGGGCATCATCTTTTTGGACCGGATTAACCAGGACAACCCGACGCCGGCTCTGGGGGAAATCGAAAGCACCAACCCCTGCGGCGAACAGCCGCTGCTGCCCCATGAGGCCTGCAACCTCGGTTCCATCAACCTGGCCAAATTCGTGACCATGGGCGCCCCCGGCGGGCCGGCCATCGACTACCCGGCCCTGGGTGAGGCCGTCCGGACGGCGGTCCATTTCCTGGACAACACCATCGACATGTCCCGTTACCCGCTGCCCGAAATCGACGCCATGGTAAAGGGAAACCGAAAGATCGGCTTAGGGGTTATGGGGTTTGCCGATCTGCTTTTCCAATTGGGCATCCCTTACGATTCCGAGGGTGCCCTGGAGGCGGCCGAAACGGTCATGTCCTTTATTCAGACCGAATCCCATGCAGCCTCCGCGGCCATGGCCGAAGCCCGGGGCGCCTTCGGCAACTACCCGCAAAGTGTCTACGCAAAAAACAACGGCGGCACCCTTCGAAACGCCACCACCACCACCATCGCCCCCACGGGAACCCTGAGCATCATCGCCAACTGCTCCAGCGGTATTGAGCCGCTGTTCGCTTTGAGCTTTGTCCGCAACGTCATGGACAACGACCACCTGCTGGAAGCCAATCCCTGGTTCGAGGCAGTGGCCAAAAAGCGCGGGTTCTACTCCGAGTCATTCATGGAGACCGTCGCCAAGACCGGCAGTGTCCGCCACATGGACGGTATTCCCGAAGACATCCGGGCGATATTCGCCACCGCCCATGACATCTCCGCCGAATGGCATGTGCGCATGCAAGCCGCCTTTCAAAAGCATACGGACAACGCGGTTTCCAAAACCGTCAACCTGCCCGGCGAAGCAACCCGGGAAGATGTCATGAAGGTCTACGACATGGCCTACGACCTGGGATGCAAGGGGGTCACCATCTACCGTGACGGCAGCAAGGCCAATCAGGTGCTTTCCGTTTCGGGCGGGGAAAAAGATGCGGAAAACAAGCTTCTGACCGCGGTCCGCGGCCGGCCGGATACCCTGGAGGGATTTACCACCCGCATTAAAACCGGCCTTGGCAATCTTTACATCACCGTTACCGAACACAACGGACTCCCCTTTGAAGTCTTTGCAACCATCGGCAAATCCGGCCGATCCACCACGGCAAAGACCGAGGCCATCGGCCGGTTGGTTTCCCTGGCCTTAAGGTCGGGCATCAAACTGTCTCGGATCGTCGACCAACTCAAGGGAATCGGCGGTGAGCATCCGGTCTTTCAAGAGGATGGATTGGTGCTCTCCATCCCCGACGCCATCGCACGGGTACTGGAAAGGCGTTACATGAAAGACGGCGACGGCACCAAAAAAGGGCCTGGACGGGGCCTGATGGGGGAAACCTGCCCCGAGTGCGGCCAGACCGTCAGTTTTGAGGAAGGCTGCCAGAAATGCCATTTCTGCGGGTTTACCAAGTGCGGTTAAGCGCTTTCACCAATGTCCTTTCCATGGGGTGTCCTCATTTTGTTCTGTTTCACCGAGCCGAAAGGGTCGTTTATTTGCTGGAGGGTTCGAGGATTCAAGGGGTCAAGGGGCCGAGGAAAACCGAACAGGCCGTAGGAGCCTTCACTGGAGCCCTTGAACCCTCGAAGCCTTGAATCCTTTTTTTCGGCAACACCAATATCGGGTAAATTGGCCCTTTATCAGGGTGTTGAAAAACGTCATGAGCGAAGGCAAGACAAGGCAAAATTCGGCGAAATAGCGGAGTTTATGTTCTATAAATGAGAATATTGAGCCGAATTTTAACGCCGTATTGTCGAGCGCAATAGTTTTTCAACAGCCTGTTATGGATGGGCACTATCTATTCGCTCTTCCCGGTGGTCAAATCGATGGTCAGCCGGTTGTCGGCCGGCGGCAGATCGGTGGTCCATCCGTAGAGCAGGTCCTCTTGCATGAACATCACGAATTTTCCCCACAGCCCGGCACCGTCGGTGTCGATGACAATCCGCGCTTTTTCGTCCCCCTTGAGATGGGTCACATAGGCCCTTGATACCTGGGGATTGAACTTGACCCGGCCCGGTTCGCTGACCTTGTATTTGATCAAGGCTTCGTCGGCCAGCTTGATGGTTCCCTGGTAGACGTAATCGGCGGCATAGGTCTTGAAATCCGTCGGATGGGAGGGAATCGCGTCGATGAACCGGCTGTCGATGACCGCCTTTTGACCGTCGGTAACCCGGACCCGCCGGTAGGGGCACGGCGAGGTCACCAGGGATCCGGTCTCGATGTCGTAAATGGTGCGTCGGCCTTCGTCGAAAACCCGTCTGGAGATGTCCTGGGCATGGAAATGACCGGTGAACACCAGGGAAACACCGAAGGTGGAAAGCATCTCCGCAACCGCGTCATGGTCATCCACCAGGTAGTCGCCGTAAAATTTGGCATTGTGGGGGTAGTGCTCCATGATGCCGTGGTGCTGAAAGACAATCACCGCTTTTCCCTGTTGGCGAGCCCGCATGAGGGTGGCCTCGATCCATCCAAAGGTCTCCGGGGAATAAGCACCTCCGGTGATGGCATGGTGGCCGGGGCGGTTGTCCTTCCATTTGCACGAATCCACCGCCAGCAGCCACAGGCCGGGCACCGGTTCGGCCAGATAGCTCAACGAGGCCGGATCCCGATCCAGGGCGGCGTTGTATCCGAAGTCCCGGTAAATGTCGGCAAATTCAGCCCCGGTGACCGATGGAATCGGCTCGGAATGATCTCCGACAAACCGGACCGCCTCCCCGTTGGCCACATCGTGGTTGCCGGGCACGACAAAGACCGACTTGCCAGCCGCTTGAAACCGTTTGAGCTTTTCGGCCACCATAAGGTGGTTGTTCTTTTCCCCATCCTTGGTCATATCGCCGCAAATGATGACAAAATCGGCCTCTTCGGTAGCGGCACGATCAATGGCCGCATCAAACAGCTCTTCGCTTTCCTTCAGCAGCTTTCGGTCCTTGTCCAGATAGGCCTGGAATGCGCTGCCGGTCACGCCGAGTGCCGGGTCGTAGACATGGGGGTCGGTGATGACCACAAAAGAGGTTTTCGGATATGTTACCGCTTTGGACGCTAAGGCCAAAGCCTCCGGGGGGGCCTGGTAAACACGCGAAGACGGCCCGCAGGACAGCAATACCGAAGAAATCAAAGCGACCAGGGCAATCCGGTGAAGGACTCTCAACATGGCATCTCCTTTCCCATCCAATCCGATTGGTGTTATGGCAGCGGGGGCAAATCCAGGGGGAGTCTATGGGATCGCAGAAAAATTGGCAAACGGAAATTTAAAGACCATGACCTGCATCAGGGAAATCATCGTGGTGGAAGGCAAGTCTGATGTTTCCGCCGTCCGCCGTGCCGTGGACGCGGAAATGATTATCACCAGCGGTTTCGGCATCACCGAAGAAACCTTTCAGCTTATCGCCGCGGCGCGCCGGCAAAAAGGGGTGGTGATCTTCACCGATCCCGACCATGCCGGAGATCAGATTCGCCGGCGCATCAATTCAAGGGTTCCGGGATGTAAAAACGCCTTTCTGACCCGGGACGAAGCAAACAAAAAAGGGAAAAAGACGCTATCGGGTCTTGGGGCATAGGCTCACGGTTCGCAGCAGGTCGTCCAGGGAGACATGGATGTTTTTTTCCACGGAATCGGGGATGATGTAATCAATGCAATACTCGGGCCTGGACCAGGCCAGGGATTCAACGGCAGCCGCTTCACCGCGGCGATCATCGATCACCGCATCCCAGAGTTGGCCGTCTACAAGATAGAGCCGACATTTTATTCCTTCCGGCCCGGTCACAACGATGGTGCAGGTCACCCCTTCAGCCATGGACAGATCCAGCAAATGAACGAGCGCAACCCCTCGGCAGGCTTCAGGATCGACTTTGCGTTCCAGAACCGCCACCGCGGACCGGGCCATATCCTGAAGGTCGAAGGGTTTCTGGTAAAAGCGCAGCAGGTCGGGAGGCATTTTGGCCTTGAGACGCGAAGTGCCGTAGGAGGTCATCACAAAACACGGCACCTGGGGCAAAAAGGCATTGAGGTAGGCCAGCACCACCAGCCCGCTGGCCTTGGGCATATTGATATCGGTAATCACCAGGCCCACGGCGTTGTCTTTCAGCGCTTTTACGGCCACTTCGCCATCCCCGGCTTCAATCAGGACCAGATCTCCCCTGGCCTTGCTCAGCGCATGGACCAGCCGCTGCCTTAACACCCGGTCATCGTCTGCGATCAGAATCGTTTTCATCTTTTCCCTTTCCAAAAATCGTTTAACACGGTTATCCAGCTGCCGTTTAGGGCCCGTTACCCCGGACAGAAACCCGTCCGGCCGCAACAGCTTTTTAACAATTGAAAATATCAGCCTTTTCTACTGAAACAGGGCGCTGTCCGGGGTTACGGGCGCTTAGCGGCGCGTTTTTCGGGCCGCGAGCCGACACCCTCCTGGCCCCCACACGAAATAGCGAGGAACCGAATTTGATCCATCCTGCCGAAAGATCCGGGAACGCATTCTCAGGAAAAATCTGCACGGCTCTGCTCATGAACGGTCAGTCTCCTGACTTTGAAGCCATCGGGCATACCGACTGTCCGATTCGGTAATATGCTCAAGCCACCAGACCGCAAGAAAATCCAATATCTCTTCAATCAGATCCTGGCGTTCGCCCTTGATGCCGTCCACAAAGACGCGGATCTTTTCCATGTATTTCTGGTGTTCCCGCCGATGGGTCGCAAAGAGAGGAAAATCAGCGCCGATCATCACGGCATCTTCGGTCTTGAAATGCTCGTCGGAATACCGGATCATCTCCCGAATCAGATCCGAAACCGCTTCGAACCGACCTGAACTGGCCTGCATAGCCGTCGCACGATTGATCAGGTCGAAAAGATTCCGGTGCTGATTGTCGATCTCTTCGATCCCGACCGAAAGCGCCGGCGTCCATTGGATGCGGGGATCGCCCATAGGGATGCCTTCGGTTTCCTCCTGTTGCTTCGGGGCCGGGCGGGCGCCGGCATGCATGCGCCGGACCCGGACCACGTGATCGAGGGTTTCGCTGTTGAGGCGCTTGAGTACGGCGCGCGCATTGTCGGTCATCGGCTCAAAATGCGTAAAGACCCCTTTTTCGATCAAGGCCGACTCCAAGTCCAGGGCCTGGGCCAGGGCCTCCCTGCGATTGTTGAGGTCTCCCCGGCGAGCCCCTTGCACCAGGGCTTCAATCCGTTCGATCATGGCTGTCAACGTATAGGTTTTCACCTTCCCCTCATCGAAGATCATCGACCCTTTTTTCACCACGTCATGAAGTTTTTCGATCAACCGGGCGTGCATGGTCTCTTCACGGACCAACTGGTCCCAGAAATCCCGATCCTCGGGAAACCGTCGACCGAATTCGGTATAGAGATCCGCCAAAAGAAGCTCCTGAGTCTGGAACTGCCGTATGATCTTGTTCTGGTAGTCTTTCAATCCCATGGCTTGTTGTCCTTTTTGTCTGTGGAAGCATTGCCCGAAACACGATCAGCAGATGCCGTCGATGCCGACTTCCGTTAAGGCTTCAAGCCGGTCAATGACATGATCAATGTCGCGCCGCCGGTTGAGGATGCCGCCGTGCTGGGGCGCAATGCGTTCGATATCGAGCCGTTTCACCTGGCCCATGGCGTAACCCAGGGCTTTTCGACAGGGCATGACCTGCTGATGGAACAGCGCGATGCTTTTCAGCGGGCATGCCGGCCGATTCCGGGGGCATTGATCAAAATCCTTACAGTGGTAACAATCCTCGGCCAGTTCAACGAACAGATCGCCGGCCGGGGCGAAACTGCCAAACAGGTCGCTGGAAAAGAGGGTCTTGGTGGCGACGTCGTAGGTCACAAAACTGCCCGGGCTGTGGGAATAGGGAACCGGCACGAACAACAATTCCCGGCCTGAGAAGGAAAACCGGTGATGGTAGGCATCCACGGATCGCAGCAGGTGTTTCCGATCCATGGGAATGTAATAGGAGATAAACAGGTTGTTGCTGTGTTCCGAAACCACCTCAAGATCGGGGTTGTCGCACATTTCAATGAAGTTGGCCATGGACCCGCAAAGGTCCGGATCGTAATGCTGGTAGATCAATGCCACGATCTGGCGGGGATCGATACCGGCCTGAAGGATCCGCATCATGACCACGGCAAAATCGCTTCGGCTGCCGCTGTCGATCAGCACGGCCTGGTCATTTTGAACGATCAGAAAAGGATTGCAGGACAAGGTTTCGTCTTCATTGCGGCTGCCGACCCAGAACACCCCATCGGCGATCCGGATCGGCCGCCCGTAACGGGAAACGTCGCCCATCATACCCTCCTCTGCATGGTCTTATTGCACCGCGGGTAATTCTCCGGAAACGAAAAAAGCCCGCATGGCCGCCTTGTGCTTTAGGGGGATCTCTCCCCGGGCTTCAAAGCTGAAGTGGTCTCTGGCCGCCAGATACGTCGCCTCGGAGACATTGATCCGATCCGGCTCCCCGGAGGATTCAAACCGGGCGGCGATGTTCACATCGTCTCCGAATACATCGAACTGCATGCGCTCCTTGCCGACCACGCCGGTCGTCACCTGTCCGCTGTGAATGCCGACCCGCATGCCAAAGGGACGCGGTGCCCGACGATTGAACCGGCCCATGAAGGCCTGCATGGCCAGGGCCGCGCGCACGGCCATCACCGCATGATCGGGGACCCGGGTGGGGGCACCGAATACGGCCATATAGGCGTCTCCAATGGTTTTTATTTTGGTCCCGTGATGGGCATCGACCAGGTCGTCAAACGCGGCAAAGAGGGTATCGAGCGTCTCCACCATGGCTTGGCTGGAAACCGCCTCGCAGATACGGGTGAAGCCGCAAAAATCGGTAAACAGGATGGAACATTCACACGGCGTGGGAGGGTAGCGTCCTTCGTATTTGATGGTTTCGGCCACGCTGGCAGGCAGGGTGTTTTTCAACAGCGTGTCGACCCGTCTCTCCAGGGCCACATAGTTGCGAACGAGATCTTTGAGAAGCCTTTTCTGAAGTGTGTCGTCGTCGATGGTGGCCAGAGACTCAAGGTGATCCAGCAAGAGAGTGCGGGCTGACGGTTCATTGACATTGATTTTCATCAACTCCTGCAGCCGATTCCTTTGTATGGACATGGTGAAATCCGCCTTACGGAGAGTGGGTCGGCTCTCGGTGTCCGCTTTTTTTCCACGAAAGACCCTGACAGCGATTCTTGAACCCAGGTTGAAAACATCGTTTAATTTACTCTCACCGAAAACCGTCGGTTTGTCAATCTGCAGGCAGGCCTGTGGCAGACCGTCGGTGTAGAGCAAAACAATGAGGCTGTTTGTAAACGTTCCGGCCATATCGAGTCTATTCGGCCATCCCGGCGCCGTTGCTCAAGGAGATGGTCGGCAGGTAGACGTGAAATGTGGTTCCCGTATTCAACGAGCTGACCAGTCCGATGTCGCCCTTGTGGCGCTTTACGATTCCCATCACGACAGAGAGTCCCATCCCCGTCCCCTCGCCGGCCGGTTTGGCGGTAAAATAGGGTTCGAAAATACGATCCTGGATTTCTTCGGGAATCCCGCGGCCGTTGTCCGCAACGGTCAGTCGCACATAGTTGCCCTGATTGAGCCCGCCCGCATACTCGCACGAACCACACGTGACGGTCACCTCGTGAAGACCGATCTGCAGGATGCCCCCGGCCTCTTTCATGGCATCGGTGGCATTGTTTGCCAGGTTGAGCAGAATGTCACGGATCTGGGCACCGTTGGCCATCATCATGGCCGTGGAGGCGGCGATATCCGTGCGAATGGTGATGTTTGGCGCATGAGCTGCCCGGAGCATCCGCACGGCCTCCTCGATTTCCAAGGCAACCCGAATCGGACGCTTTGCCCGGTGCCCTTTGCGGCTGAACACCAGCACCTGTTCCACCAGTTTCCGAGCGCTGAGACCGGCATCCATCACTTTCTGTAAAAAGGACCTGGACTCACTATCCGCAGGCAAATTCATCATCGCCCGTTCGGCGTTTTGCAGCACATTGGCGATGAACTTGTTGAAATCCTGGGCAAGGCCGCTGGCCAGGGTGGCCAGGGCTTCCATTTTCTGTGCTCGGTGCAACTGGTTTTCCATCTGTTTCCGGCCGCTGAAGTCACTGAGAAAGTTAAGTATGGCCGGCCGGTCTTCCCAGGTGGTCGGCACGGCGTTGAGATGCACCCAAACCGTTCTGCCCGACCGTTTGACCAGCCGGAATGTTTCGGTGGCAACCCCCATGCCGCTGGCCACGCCCCGATCCAGATGCTTTTTCACCATGGGCCGGTCATCGGCATACACACTGGACATAAACGGCAGTGCGCTCAGTTCCCGGGCGTCGAATCCGAAAATTGTTTCGGTACGGGTATTGGCAAATTTAAAGGTTCCGTCCTGGACGATAAAAATGGCCTCGTTGGCGTTTTCCACCAGTTGTCGGTACTTCTCCTCGCTTACTTTGAGTTTGATCCGCTGGGCTGCCACCACGTCAAAAAGCTCCGAGAATCGCCGGGAAATCAAAAAGGACTGGGACAGAATAAAAAAGAGCAAACCGAACTGCACCATGTAAAAGGTGTGGATCACCTGGCGCGAATAGAGGATGTCGTTGATGGCGGTCGCGGCAAGCACGAGAAATCCTGCCAGAAATATTTCGGCTCCGGATCGCTCTTTCCTCAAGGCCCGCCCGAGTATGACCATCCCGTACCCCAGGGCCAGAACGGTAATCCCCTCAAAAACCGGGGTCGAGTAAGAATAGATGCGAAGCGGTGTCGTCAGTACCAGCAGGGAAAAAAGCCCGGCCAGGGTCGCGATTCCGAAGAGGATGCGGCGATCGGATTCTTCGGGAAACAGGGACCGGGTGAAGAGGGCAAAACAGCCTATGGCAAGGTAAAAGCCCAAGTATTCCAGCTTGCTCAACCATTCAAAAGGAAAGGCGGGAACAAGCTGGACCAGATACCGCTCGCCGGTGGTCAGCGTCCGTAGCGTGACGGTCAGGCAAGCAAGGCCGAAATAGAGCGATGAACGAGCGTCCCGGCGCAGCCCGTAAATTCCCAGGTGGTAGAGCCCCATCAACAGCAGGCTGCCAAAGAGAACCATGTTGAAAACGATCCGTCCTTCCCGCATGGCATGCATCTGCTGGGGCCGTCCGATGGTGATCCGATCCCACAGACCGCCCTGGCGATGGTGGAAATTGGCGACGTGGACCACCAGATCAATTTCACCGGCCACGGGACCCAGATCAGCGACCCCGGGAAGAAAACCGGGCGTTGACATTTCCCGGGATGTCCCGGGCAGACCGGCGCGGTAAACCAGCCGGCCGTTGGCATATACGGTGCAAGCGGTGGCCACATCGATGACATGCAGCGCCAGGGGTTCCGGTTCCGGCGAAAGCAGGATGCGCATCCGGTATGTGGCGTAGCCGAACCCCGGAAGCCGCTCTGCCCCCAGAGGATGGTCGTTCCAGACGTAGGGCACCTTGAGAAAAGATTGCGGTTCGGCGTCCATGGTATCGCCGTTTTTTTCAGGCGTCAGAAACTGCCGCCAGTAAAACGCCCACTGGCCGTCCAGGGCAACGGAACCGCTCCGGGCAAAATCCCAGGTCCGCAGATCAATGACACCGTTTTCAACGCGGGGCGGGGGGCTCTGTGCCCAGGCTGTTCCCGACGGCAGTAAAGCAGCGACCACCAGCGATGCCAGACCAAGGATAGCCCATCCGGCCCTGTTCGGTATCTTCCGTAAAACGATCGGCAATACAGCCCCCCCCTGAAGATTCCTATGCAATTAAAAGTCAATCGCACATGAAGGGTGGTTCCGTCAATGGCCAGCGCCGGATTTGGGCGTCCGGACCATCGTCCGGGCAACAGCCCATTGAACCCCGGAAGGACGCCGTCCTGTCAATTTCCGATCGGCATTGAATTCGGCTCGCCCATGGGCGACCGAACACCCGATGGTAAAGAATCCTGGCCCGGAGGACCAGGCTTTGGATTGCCCCTCGAAGGGGCTACGATACTTCGCGTTCAGTTCGAAATGCCTAAATTGCCTAAAAGACGTGGATTCCTACTTTGAATTGAAAAAGGTTGCCCGGCTTGGTATAAGGCATTATCGTCTGATCGTTTTAGATCCAATGATTGCATACCGGCAAGCAGACAGTCGAAATCATGTCCCGGAACAGCAACATGGAATACAACGCCCCATCCGGCCGGCCTACCGGCAGGCGATGAACAGACAGGCCCCACCCTGATACATCACATCACCGATAAAAAGAATGGTCCGGCAGACGCTTCGGACCGGCGTTGATATAAAAACGGCTTCCTGGTTATTCGAAACGACCGATGCGGGTCATGGGCGACACCGGCACAAAACCGCCTCGTCGCGACAGTGTCCCGGACACCGATCCCAAACCACCAGCGATAGGAGAGTTTCAATGGCGACCTACGATGAAAAACCCTGGCTGAAGTCTTACGATGCGGGACTGGACCCGGAAGTGACCATCAGCGATCACACCTATGCCAGCCTCTTAGAAGACGCCATGGTCCGCCATCCCGAGCGGCCGGCCATGTATTTCATGGGGGTGAGCTTTTCCTATGGCCGGTTCGATGAGCTGTCGCGCCGATTCGCCGCCTTTCTCGCCGCCAATGGCATCGGCACGGGAGACGTCGTGGGGATCAACCTGCCCAACATTCCCCAGTATCTGATCGCCCTCACCGGCGCCCTTCGCGCCGGCTGCGTCGTCACCGGCATCTCGCCCCTTCTCACTCCCAAGGAGATGGCCTATCAGATCAACGATGCCGGCGCCCGGGCACTGGTGACCCTGGACGCCATCTACGAGCACCGGGTCCAGGCGGTCCGCAACGAGGTTTCGGGCCTGGACATCTGCGTGGCCGCCAGCATCGGTGACTACCTGCCCGCCGTCAAACGGATTCTGGGCAAGCTCCTGAAAAAAATCCCCAGTGGAAGGCTCGACCCGATTCCGGGCAAGACGGTCGTCTCCTTCAAGGATGCCCTGGCGTCGGCCGAACCCGCACCGCCCCGGGCAGACATTACCCCGGACGACATCTGCCTGCTCCAGTACACCGGAGGCACCACCGGGCTTCCCAAAGGGACCCAACTGACCCACCGGAACATCACCGTCAATATTTCCCAGATCCTCAACTGGCTCGATTTCCATCCGGACCGGGAAGTGATGTGTTCGGCCTTTCCCCTCTTTCATCTGGCGGGCCTCATGGTGGGGATGGCGTCCCTGGCCGCCGCAATTCCCCAGATCCTCATACCGGACCCGCGCAACACCGGACACATCTGCGGTGAAATCGGGAAATACCGCCCTACCCTGCTCACCAACGTCCCGTCCCTCTATCAGATGCTTCTGGAGGCGCCCGAATTCCACGCTCTCGATTTTTCCAACACCAAGGCCTGCGTCTCCGGGGCCGCCCCCTTTGCCGTAGAGGCGATCCAGGCCATGGAAAAGGTGGTCGGCCGGGAAAAGGTGCTGGAAGTCTACGGCATGACCGAAACCAGTCCCATTTTGACCATGAACCCTTTCCGCGGCCGGAAAAAGATCGGCTCCGTGGGCATTCCGGTCCAGAGCACCCGGATTAAGCTGGTCGACGTGGAGACCGGCACCCGGGAGGTCCCCTTGGGAGAAGAAGGCGAACTCATCGCCAACGGCCCCCAGGTTATGAAAGGGTATCACAACAAGCCCGAGGAGACCGCCCATGCCCTCAGGGAGTTCCAGGGGGAGAGATGGCTTTATACCGGCGATGTGGCCCGAATGGACGAAGACGGCTATTTCACCATCGCCGACAGGGTCAAGGATATGCTCATCGTCGGCGGGTTCAAGGTCTTCTCCCGGGAGGTGGAAGAAAAACTCTATGAACACCCGGGCGTGGAATTCTGCGCCATCGTTGGACTTCCTAACCCGGACCGGCCGGGAAGTGAGATCGTCAAGGCGGTCGTTCAGAGATCAGAGGCTGGCCGGGAAAATAGCGAAGATGGCCTCAAAGCCGACATCATCGCCTTTTGCCGGGAGAATATGGCCCCTTACAAGGTGCCCAAGATTGTCGAATTCATCGGCCAGATCCCGCTGACCGCCGTGGGCAAGGTGGACAAGAAGGCCCTTCGATGAAGATCGCTCGCATTATCGCGCCGCCACGATGGATTGATTTTTATTTTCGCCTGTCGTAGATTGCAGCGGGAAGATCAACATTGGCAGACCTCTAAATCATTGCAGGAGAATGGCATGACGCATGCAGCAACGGAACTGGGCGGCCCGGACAATCTGGTGGACCTTTTTGAAAACGCGGTAAAAAAGTTCAAGGACAACCAGCTCTTCGGCACCAAGAACCAGGCCGGAACCGACTACGACTGGATCACCTACGCAGATGTGGCCCAGCGGGTGGATCATCTCAGGGGAGGGCTGGCCGCTGCCGGCGTGGGCATGGGGGATGGGGTTGGCATCATCGCCAACAACCGCAACGAATGGGCCATTGCCGCCTACGCCACCTATGGCCTCGGCGCCCGATACATCCCCATGTACGAAGCCGAGCTTAAGCGGATCATGAAGTATATTATCGAGGATTCCGGGGTTAAGGTGCTGCTGGTCTCCAGGGATGATATCCTCGACAAGGTCAAGGATTTCCCCGATGAAATCGAAGGGCTGGAAAAGATTTTCGTCATTGAGGGGAAGGGGGAAAACACCCTGGCCGAACTGGAAAGAATCGGAAAGGCCAACCCGGTGCCTGCCATCAAACCGGCCAAAGAAGACATTGCCGGGCTGATCTACACCTCCGGAACAACGGGAAACCCCAAAGGGGTGCTGCTGAGCCATTACAACCTGGCCTCCAACGCCGTGGCGGCCACCATGACCTTGCCCGACTATGTCTCCGCCGGCGACCGCACCCTTTCATTTCTTCCCTGGGCCCACTCCTTCGGCCAGACCGCCGAGCTCCACATGCTGATCAATTTCGGCGGCCAGACCGGTTTTGCCGAGAGCCCTGCGACCATTGTGGACGATCTGGCCCTGGTCCGGCCGACCCTGCTCATCGCCGTGCCCCGAATCTTTAACAAGGTCTACACCGGTCTCAAGGACAAAATGGAAAAGCAGGGCGGGCTGGCCAAGTTCCTCTTTGACATGGGCCTTGCGGCGGCCGCGGAAAAACGCGCCAGCGGCGGGAACGCAGGATGGCTCAACAACCTGAAACTGGCCATTGTGGACAAGATCGTCTACAGCAAGGTGCGGGAGAAATTCGGCGGGCGGATGAAAATGGCGCTCAGTTCCAGCGCCGCACTCAATCCCAAGATCGCCGAATTCTTTTATGACATCGGGATCCCGGTCTGCGAGGCATGGGGCATGACCGAACTCTCTCCGGCCCACACGGTCAACACCCCGGAAACCAACCGCCCCGGCAGCGTGGGACGCCCCATCCCGGGATGTTCGGTAAAAATCGACCACTCCGTGGCGCTGGACAACGCCGAGGAAGGCGAAGTCATCGCCTACGGACCCAATGTCATGGTGGGTTACCATAACCTACCCGACGCCACCGCCGAAGTCCTCCGCGAAGACGGCGGCCTGCATACCGGCGACCTGGGCCGGGTGGACAAGGACGGGTACCTGTATATCACCGGCCGCATCAAAGAACAGTACAAGCTGGAAAACGGCAAGTACGTCTTTCCGGTCGACATCGAAGAAGCCATCAAGCTGAGCATGTTCATCGACAGCGCCATGATCCACGGCGCCAACAAGCCCTATAACGTGGCGATCGTGGTGCCCGACTGGCTGGTGGTCATGCCTTGGGCCAAGGAACAGGGCCTGCCCGAAGACCCCCAATCCCTGGTCACCCATCCCAAGCTCATCGCCCGCATCGAACAGGAAGTCAATGACGCGTGCAAGGAGATGGCCGTTTACGAAACACCGAAGAAAATTCTGATCCTGCCCGAGGCGTTTTCACCTGAAAACGGCATCCTCACCCCCACCCTCAAGCTCAAACGCCGCGAGGTACACAATGCCTTCGGCGACCGCATTGAGGCCCTGTACGCCCAGTGAGGTTCCACCCGCAGAGTGGGTGGCCTCAAGAAGCTCCCCCCCAGAGAGGGGGGGGGGCAATGTCCAATATCCAATTTTCAATGCTCAATGTTCAAGTAAGGTATTCTGCCGTTTCAGCCTTTTAAAAATTGGCGGAGCAAGGCGACGCCTCACTTGGGTATTCGACATTGAGGATTGGACATTCGAAATTGTCCTGAAAGCCGCCGTTTGTTTTCACCCCGAAGATGGCACCTTTCGGGGTTCGCCCACTGAAAGCGATGGCGTGTGTCGGATTTAGCCGCCATCGACGAAGGCAACCGATGCTTGAAACGAATATCCATGCTCGTCAAGCCCGGCTCATCCAAGCCAATATGGCCGAATTCGGTCAACAAGCCCATGATTTTCCGTGGGTACTCCCGGATCGTGCCTTGGCGTTCGAAGCCAAGCGCGCCCGAGCCCTGACCGCCATGGGTTCGGGCATCGAACAGGCCTTTCATCAAACCAAACCGCACCTGGGGCCGCTCTCCCCCGGGTGCCGCCTCTGCGGCCAGGGAAGCTGGTCATGCCTGTTCATCAACGGCAAGTGCAATTGCCGCTGCTTTTACTGCCCCACGTCCCAGGAGGAGATCGGCGTTCCCACGACAAACCGTATCCCCTTTCCCAATCCCGCCGACTATGCCACCTTCGTTCACCGCCTCGGTTTTTCCGGGGTGAGCATCAGCGGCGGGGAGCCGCTGCTCACCTTTGACCGGACCCTGGGCTATATCAAGGCGGTTCGCCGCCGCATGGGCGATGACCTGCACGTCTGGCTTTACACCAACGGCACCCTGCTCACGGCCGATCGCGTCGAAGCACTGCGAGCCGTGGGGGTGAATGAAATCCGCTTCGACATCAGCGCAGCCGCCTACGACCTGAAAAAAGTGGCCCTGGCCGTGGGCCGCATCCCTTGCGTCACCATTGAAATCCCCGCCATTCCCGAGGATCTGGACAAACTGGCGGCGCTGCTGCCTGAAATGCGGGCCATGGGGGTCAATTACCTCAACCTCCATCAGCTGCGCCTGACGCCCCATAACCGCGCCCGACTGATGACCCGTGACTATACCTATCTTCACGGTGAAAAAGCGACGGTGCTCGAATCCGAATGGACAGCCCTGGCATTGATGCAGCAAGCCCTCGAAAAAGGCGTCGGGCTGCCCGTCAATTACTGCTCTTTCGTATACAAGCACCGCTGCCAAAGGGCCGCGGCCCGGAAGAAAAACGCCCCATTTGTTCTCAATGGCCATGAAAGCGTGACAAAAAGCGGCTTCATTCGAACCCTTGCCGCATGGGGCGGGCCGGAAGAAATATCGCGACAGGCAGACCAGCTTTCCAAGCAGGGGGTCGAGATCCGCCTTTGGCAAATGACCGGAAAAAAAGACCGGCTCCGCTTCCACCCATCGCTCTGGCCCGTGATCGACCGCAAAACGGTTCAATTGCAGGTCGGCTATGCCGAAGCGGTCCTCTGCCCCCACATGAGCTATCGCAATCCCTTCAAAGAGATCCGGCTTTCCCCGAATTCCAAAATCTACGTTGAAAGACAGCCCCATTGCCCCGACGTAACCATCACCGCCGAACAGTGCGCCGCTTTTGAAAACGTCATCCTTCAAAAAGCCCCGGATGGAGAGGTGTCGGCAGATCCCTTGCCCGACGACATTCTCGGCCACGAGTTTATCGAGCCCGGACTGCAGAACTACTTCTGAATTTTGGGGCTTCACAGGTCCCAGGCCGGCCCTCACACCTTCAGGCATCCGTCAAGTGACGGTGCTCCATGGGAATGACAAACATCAGCAGGGCCGGAATCACAAAGACGGTAAAGATGGTGGATATGGCGATACCCCCCAGAATCACGCTGCCCAGTCCGCGGTAGAGCTCGGCGCCGGCCCCGGGAGAGACGACCAGGGGCAGCATGCCGAAAATGCTGGTCAGGGCGCTCATGTAAATGGGCCGCAACCGGACCCGGACCGATTCCAGGACCGCCTCGCGATAGTCCATGGCGTGGTGCCGCACATGGTTCAGTGCCTGGTAAACGATGAGGATGGCATTGTTGACCACCACCCCGATGAGAATGACAAAGCCGAGCATGGTCAGGATATCCATGGGTTGGTTGACAAAGAGGTTGAGCAGGCGCAGGCCGATGAAACCGCCTGCCCCGGCCAGAGGGACCGTGAACATGATAATGAGCGGATAGATGAAGTTGCCGAAAAGCGCTGCCATGAGCAGGTAGGCGATCATGGCCGCCAGAATAAAATTCCATTGAAGGGCGCCGCGGGTTTCGGTCAACTTGTCTGCCGCACCGCTCATGCGTACGCTGACGCCGGCCAGGGCGCCGGCTTTCCGTAGCGGTGCGATCATCTCATTTTCGATGGTTTCCATGGCCGCCTGCAGGGGCAGGGTGGTGGGCGGGGTGACCTGGAGGGTGATGGTGCGGTTGCGCTCAAGATGCCGGATCTGGGTAATGCCCGCCGTGCGCTTGAGCGCGGACAGGCTCGACAAGGGCACGGTATCGCCCCTGGGGGTAACCATAAGGGTGTCGTAGAGGGTTTCGGGGGTTTCCATATCCACCAGCCCGGACATGAGGATCAGGTCGATCTTCTTTTTTCCCTCCTGTTTGAATTCACCAATGATCCGGCCATCCATGAGTACGTCCACCGCTTCACCCAGTTCCCGGGCGCTCATGCCCAGGGCGGCCAACCGATCCCTGTCCGGCACCACCCGCACCTCCGGATAAAGCAGTTCCATGGAAGGAATCGGCCGAATCTGGGCACCGGCAATACCGGAGCGAATCTTTCCAAAAAGGACTCCGGCAGCAACGACAATACGGTTTAAGTCCTCTCCGCTGATGTCCAAATCAATGGTTCGGCCCTTCCCCAGACTGGTCTGGAAGATGCCCGGCTGCAGGCTGACGCCGAACATGCCGGGAATGGAATAGACCTGCCGGGAAAAGAATGGAATGAGTTCGGCCGCCCGGTCCGGATGGGTGCTCATGGCCCCGAAAAGCATGATCCGATCAGCCCCGACATAGAACATATTCTCGATGCCGGGAAGCCCGCCCACGTCTTTTCCCATGTGGGGACCGACGGCTTTGAAAACGTCGTCGCCGATCTGCTGGCGTTCGGTCACCGACAGCCCGGGGGGCGGCACCAGAAGGGTCAGCACGAAATTCCGGTTTCCCTGGGGCAGATACTCCATTTTCGGCAACAGGCTGGTGACGGCAAAAACAGCCAGACCGGTCAAGGTAACGATGGTGACCAGGCGGCGCCGCCAATTGTGTATGCAAAAACCCACGACGGCAACGACGGCTCTGACCAAACCGGCTGCAAGGCGGCCGATGGGCCCGCTGCCCTTTTTCTTCTTTCGGTTTTTCCACCATGATATGGAATAGACCAGATTGAAAAGGGCTGGAATCACCGTCACCGAAACGATCAGGCTGAGCAGGACCGCGGCCACCACGGCCAGGGCGATGTCGCGAAAGAGCTGGCCGGCCTCTTCCTGGAGAAAAACCACCGGAAGAAAAACCGCCACGGTGGTCAGGGTCGATGCCAGCACCGCCCCCCAGACCTCCAGGGTCCCCTCGTGGACCGCCTGCAGGGGGTGCTTGCCCATGGAACGATGCCGATCGATGTTCTCGATGACCACGATGGCATTGTCCACCAGCATCCCCACGGCAAAGGCGATGCCCGACAGGCTGACCACGTTGAGGTTCCGGCCAAAGGCATGCATGAAAATAAAGGTACCGATGACGCTGATGGGTATGGCCGTGGCCACCACGCCCGTGGAGCGGATGCTTCGCAGAAACAACAAAAGGATGGAAATCGCCAGCAGGCCGCCGATCAGGATATTCTGGCGGATCAGGTCGATGGCACCGCGGATATAATGCCGTTGGTCGTAGACCCACTCAAAGCGAATCTTTTCGGGGGCCATCTTTTCGCGGTTGAGCCACTGGATCACCGTCCAGGCCCTGTCGGTCAGGGCCAGCACATTGGTGCCCGGCTCGGGCTTGATACCCATGGCCATACCGCCCTGGCCGTTGTGAAGCACCGCCGACGTTTTTTTGGCAAACCCTCTTTCGACATGGGCCACGTCCTTTAACAATATCCGTTTTTGCCCGGTGGATTTGAGGACGACCTGTTCCACATCATCAATGGCGTTGAATTCACCGGTGGTTCTAATTCGGAAATCCCGCCGGCCGACCCCCATGATTCCGGCAGAGACGGAGGCGTTGGCCTGGGCCAAGGACCGAATCAGCGCGCCGATGGTCAACCCGTAGGCAGCCAGCTTTTCCGGGTCGGCCACCACGTGAAGTTCTTCCAGGCGCCCGCCGCCCACGAACAGATCCGCCACCCCCTCGATCCGCTCCAGATGCTGGCGGATCTCGTTTTCGAAAAAGGACCGGTAGGTCTGAATGTCCCTTGGGTTGCCCGGCTCGGTCCTCATGACGGTCCAGATCACCGGCGAGGTGGCAGACCCTGTGGCGTTGATTACGGGCCGGTCCGTATCGTCCGGGTAGCTCTTGACTTCGCCCAGTTTGTTGGATACCCGCAGCAGGGCGTTGTCCACGTCGGTCCCGATGACAAACCTCAGGGTCACCGTTCCCTGTCCGTTAAAAGCGTCGCTCTCCATCTCCTTGAGGCCGGGAATCCCCTTGAGGACTTTTTCCTGCTCCTCAATGATCTCCCGTTCGATCTCGTAGGGGGTCGCGCCCCGCCATGAGGTGGTGACGGTGATCTCCGGTTCCACCACCGTAGGGCTGAGCTGGTAGGGCATCTGCTGCAGCCCGATCACCCCGAACATCACCACCAGGATAACACCGACAATAACGGTCACCGGTTTTTCAATGGAGAAGCGTACAACGTCCATGGGGATCTCGACTATTGGGCGGGTTGTTTGCCGGGCATTTGGTTGTCGACAATCTTCAACGGCTGACCGGCACGGATCCGTTCATTCCCTTTGATCACCACCGCCATGCCGACACGAAGCCCAGGGCCGGCAATGCCGATCATCATTCCTTTGTACCCCAGAACGGTGACCGGTATCATTTTGGCCACTCCGTCGAGATGGACGAAGACGACGTCCTGGCCGGATTTGCCGATCACCGCATCCCGGGGGGCGAGCAGGCCGCCGACGGCTTTGCCGGCGGGCAGCGCCACCCGGGCCGTCATTCCCTCCATGAGGCCGCTGGCCTTCGTCAGGCGGATTTTGATGGAAAAGGTGCGGGTCGCCACGTCCCCGCTGGGAATGACGGAAAAGAACCGGCCGGGGTGGGTGCGCCCCCCGCTTTGAACATCCACGGGCATGCCTTGGCTCAAATAGCCAAGAATGGGTTCGGGCACATTTAAAACAGCATCAACCACTCTGTCCATGGCCACGACCGCCACCGGGCTTCCGGCCGCCACCCACTCCCCTTTTTCCAGGTGTCGTTTAATAACGATGCCGGAAAAGGGTGCATAAACCGTCATCTTCCCGCGGATCAACCGGTTGCGGTCCAGCTCGACCGTCAGTGCGGCGACCTGCTGGCCAAGCATCAGCGCCTTGGTGCGCTGGTCCTCGTAGACGGTGACGGCGATGGAGTTTTCCCTGGAAAGCGTCTCCAGTCGGCGAAGATCTTTTTCAGCACGTTCCTTCTCCAGCGTTGCCTTGGCAAGGGTGGCCTGTGACTTTCGAATGGTCAAATCGAGCAGGTCCGTACCGAGAACTGCCAGGGGTTGCCCCGCCGTGACCGGGCGCCCCTCTTCCATGGTCACGTCCTCGACCTTGCCGGCCACCTCGGCGGCAACCCGGGACACATGGGCAAAAACGATCGACCCGACAAACTCCTGAACGGGCTCTACCACCCCGTCCACAATGGGGGTCACGGCAACCGATGCCGGCGGCGGTCCTTGGGAGGACTTGCCACCAGAGGCGGGACACGGCAGGGCGGCCAGCATGCAAAAGACGACCATGAGAAAGCGTTTTTTCATCGAACCTCCCGTTAGAAGCGAGAACTGCCGATGCGGCGCGGCTCGGGAACAACTCGGTCCATGGAGGCAATCGGGTCGAAATCCCGATTCCTCCCTGCAAATGCCTTAAAGGGGCTGCATTTCTAACACTTCGGCAGTACCTGTTCACAGGGTTGAAGCAAACAAGGAATTCCAAGCCCTCGCACGGTAAGCGTTTACAGGGTGCCGTAAATGCAAGGCGCCGGGCATGCAGACGTACTCGTTCGTAATTCAAATGCCCGGGAACAAAGTCACGCCTCGGCGTGATGCCCTGTAAACGCTTACCTTCGGCATATGGGTGTCGCGGGCCAGGGGTTTTCGGAGAAGATATGGTAGCGCGAGATCCGGCCAATGTCAAAAAAAATGACAATTCGCCAACCGGTTGAGCCTCCGGATTATCGCCCTGCCCCGGGTCTGGATCCGTCGGGAGAAGGCCGGCTTATTTCCCGCTTGCAGATTTTTGTTGGTTGTGGAACTCGGGAGATAGGTCTGGGGCCGGACCGTCGAGGACACTGCGAACCAGCCGGGCCAGCTCGCCGCGTGCCAGCGGCTTGAGTACGGCAGCAGCGGCACCAATGGCCTTGAGGTCCTTCAAGTCAAAGCGCCGGGAATACCCCGTGCACAGGATCACCGGCAGGTCCGGACGCAATGCATGGACGGCCTGCATCAACTGATCGCCGGCCATGCCGGGCATGGCCATGTCGCTGATGACCAGGTCGAAGGCAGCCGGATCCGTCGTCAACCGGTCCAGGGCGGCAATTCCGTCATGATCAACGGCGACGTGATAGCCAAGCCCTTGAAGCGACTTGCAGTGGACTTCCGTCACCCGGGGTTCGTCGTCAACCAGCAGGATTCGCTCACGGCCACCGCGTAACGGTTCGGGATCGCCGTCCGGGGGCTCTTCCTCAATGGCCGGAACCACGGGCAGATAGATATGAAATGTCGTTCCCTCCCCGGGGACGCTTTCCACCGAAATACCGCCACTGTGGCTTTTGACGATGCCGTGAACCACGGAAAGCCCCATGCCGGTCCCATGGCCGGCCTCCTTGGTGGTAAAGAAGGGCTCGAAGATGCGCCGTGCCGTGTCGGGCACCATGCCCACCCCCGTATCCCGGACCCACAGGTGCAGGTAGTGGCCGGGGGGCAGCGCCGGCAGCCCGTCAAGTGTCGGCAGTTGGCCGGTATGTTCGGCCAGGCCGACTTCCAGCACACCGCGGTCTTCATCCATGGCATGCCAGGCATTGGTGCACAGATTCATGACAATCTGGTGCATCTGGGTCGAATCGGCCATAACGGCAGCCCGGCTTTCAACCCGGGCGTCAATGGTGACGGTGGCCGGTATGGTGGCGCGCATCAAACGCATGGTTTCGTCGACCGTATTTCCTAAAATCAGGGGTTGAAGTCGGCATTCATCCTGTCGACTGAAGGCCAGAATCTGACGCACCAGATTCTTGGCCCGCTCGCCGGCGCGGAGCACCTCTTCCAGATTGTTCTCCAGAGCAGTGTTGCCGACAGCTTCGTCCATGGCCAGTTCGGTAAAACCGATCACCGCCGCAAGGATATTGTTAAAGTCGTGGGCAATGCCGCCGGCAAGGGTACCGACGGCTTCCATCTTGCGCGACTGGGAAAGCTCCGTCTCCAGCCGCAACCGGTCTTCTTCGGCCTTTCGCAACTTGGCGATGTCAAGGAAACTGGCCAGCAGGTGGAGACGATGGTTGAGATGCACCGGGACCATGTTGATCATGATGGGCCGCCGGGTGCCGTCTTCGGAAACCAGATCGGCTTCGTTGCCTTCCCGTGGGGAATCAACGGACCGAACCGCCAGCGGTGTGGCCGTTTCAATGATGTAGTCGTGGTAGGAACGGCCAAGGGCGGTTTCCTGCCGCGCGCCCATCATGGCGGCGGCGGCCGGGTTGACGTCCACGATTTCCAGTGACCGGGCATCGACGATCAAAATTCCAGTGTTCACCGAATCGAGAATGGCCTTGAGCCGTCCCTGGCTTTCTTTGAGCAGGTCGCTGGCCGCCTGGCGATCCCGAATCTCCTGTCCCAGGCGCCGGTGGGCATCCTCCAGATCCCGGTGTTTGGTCTCCACCGATGCACGAAGCGTCTTTTCCTGCTGCAGCAACGTGCGAAGACCGGTCAATATAACAGTAATGCATATGGCCGTCACCGTGTCCAGCAACATGAAATTTACCCCGGAAACGAGCCATTTGGCGATGGGGTTTTCCACCGGCGTCGACCACGGCATAATCCCGGTCCAGATCAACAGCCCGGTTGCGACCAACGTGACCGCGTTGATGACCAAGGCCACCAGTGACGCCCTGAACCCCATGAGAAGGCCCGCAAAGACCGGAAAGGCGAAAAGCCACACCGGCCCGGCGCCGATGGGTCCCAAAACGACCAGCAAAACCAGGCCCAGAAGGTAACTGACGCCGACGAGGCTCCCGCTGCGAACGACGTACGGAAGGTCGCGACGGACAAAGACCGCCAACATCAGGGCGTAAATCAGCGTATCGGCCAGGGCCACCAACCAGAGCCCCTCTTTGATGGAGAGCCACATGCTGGGCACGTAGGCAAAAAGGCCGAAAGCCACCGAGGCAAAAAGCGCGGTCAACAAAACGCGCTCCTGCCAATACCGAAGGGGGTCGTCCCGGGTTTCGGCGGGGGGCCGTGTCCATTGCTCCAATAGGGCGACAAGGATCGAAACTTTTGTTGGAGGATCAGCTCGGGTCATACGCGCCTGATGATCGGTTCGAAGCAAACGTTTCGGGTCTATTTTAACGGTGTAGGGGTATTATCGGCAAGGGACGCCGGACCTTTACCCTAACGTTGCAAAAGTCGGAGGGCTCCAGAGCCAAGGCGCAAAGGGTGAAGTCGTGGTGCTTTACTGCGAATCCTTTGCAACGCCGGATCTGGAGTTCTCCGGCTTTCCCGAAGGGTAAAAAATAATTTGGGAATCAACCGGTGGTGATATCCATACGTTGGCGTCGAAACTTGTTTTTAAATTGCGATAACAGATACTTGTATGCTTTTGTTGTGTTTTTTATGCAACGATAGGGTTTAGCCTGTCCGCGGGACATGGTCTGCGAAGGCGTAACCTTTTCTGCCGGGTCGGCCGGCGAGCGTCGATGAGGCAACGAGGGGACACAGGCCGAAGCGGGTGACCGGAGCGAACCAGATTACCGTAGCACGATCAAAATGGTTGTCAATCGAATAGGACACGGTATGATACTAAGGGTACGTGATCCAGACCAATGGCAACGAACCGCCCCGTCATGACGCAACCGACAGGAACCCACACGAATGCTGCGTGTCTTTCAAAATGACATCATGGATCCGGACCAGTTCGTGATAACCCTGGAACTGGTACCCGGGAGGGAATCCACGGGACGATCGGTGGATACGGTCATGGGCATTGCCAGGGACGCCTTTTCCGACGGCCGGATCTCGGCGGTCTCCGTTACCGACAATCCCGGCGGCAACCCGTCCCTGAGTCCCGACGCCATCGGTTACCGGATCTTTTCCCTGGGCATGGACGTCATCGTCCATTTCACCTGCCGGGACATGAACCGGGTGGGCATGGAGAGCCGGGCTTTGCAGTTGGCCATGATGGGGATGAAGAACATACTGGCCTTGACCGGCGACTACGCCGGGACGGGTTTCGGCGGACAGGGTGCGCCGGTATTTGACCTGGACTCGGTGACCTTACAGATCCTGCTATCCCTGATCAGCCAACGGATGGACGCCGCCGGCGATCCCGACGGCTTTTTCACCGGCTGCGCCGTATCCCCGTTCAAGCAGAGCGAAGGGGAGTGCTTTGCCCAGTACGCCAAAATGAGCCGTAAGGTGGCGGCCGGCGCCCGGTTCGTCATCACCCAATTGGGGTACGATGGGCGAAAATTTTCCGAGCTGATCGGTATCCAGCGCCACATGGGCCTTGGGGTGCCGACCCTGGGGTCCGTCTATCTGCTCACCCCCAAGGCAGCCCGGGTCATGCACAGCGGCCGCGTACCCGGCGCAGTGGTCCCCTCGCAACTCCTTCAAACCGTGGAAAGGGAGTGGAAAAACAGTCGGCAGGGAAAAACCGCTGCCATTGAACGGGCAGCACGGCTGGGAGCGGTGCTGCGGGGCCTGGGGTACCGGGGCATCCACATCGGCGGCATCCACCGGGATTTTTCCATTGTCGGGCGTATCCTGGATCGCATGGAAGCGATCGGCGACAACTGGCAGGGATTTCTTCCCGGCTTCGACAGCCCCCAGCCGAATGGCTTTTATGCCTTCCGCGAAAAGCCGCCAGCAAAGGTGACCGCACCCCTGTTCGGAAAACACCGCCTGCCTCTGGACGGGTTGGACCGAATGATTTTTTCCCTGATGCAGCGGTCCCACAATCTATTCTTTAATTTCGACGCCCCCATGGCATCATTTTTTCGAACGGTCTGCGAGCACCTGGACAGCGGCATCTGGGGGCGGCTGTTCATGCACCTGGCCGAACATCCCGTCAAACGACTCCTATTGGGGTGCCGGCAATGCGGGGACTGCGCCATCCAACACGTGGGTTTTCTCTGCCCGGAATCGGGCTGCCCCAAGCACATGCGAAACGGGGCCTGCGGCGGCAGCCGGCAAGGCATGTGCGAAGTGAATCCGGATCGCCCGTGCGTCTGGTTCCGGGCGCACAATCGCTGGGCATCCCAAGGGAAGGTATCGGAGTTGTGTGCCGGGTGCGTGCCGCCGCGCATGTGGGAACTCGACCGCACGGCCTCGTGGCTCAATTTTCACCTGCGCCGCGATCACCACAGTGTCGGCAACGACATCTCCCGTGTATGCCGGGAGACCACTTGCCGTCTGATCGACGGCAAGGATGGCGACGGGTAATTCCGAAAGAACCAAATGCCGTCGAGCCCAAAACGTTGGGCGTTCAAAGCTGAAACCGTTTCGTCTTCGCGAAGGGTCTCTATTTCCCCGCGCTTTACACCCTGAAAAGAATACCGACACCGCCCAGGCGATCAGGGCGGCCGGCCATTTCCGTTCAATTCCAAAAAAACCGAACAATCCCCAGCCTCAAACCCAACCCAACGATCTCCCCGTCCGGATGGCATGACCGCTGCATTTAAACCATGTGAGACATCGCATCCGCAACGCGAAGACCGTCATCGCCAAGGCCTTCCGATATTTCAATTTCAACGCATAGGAGGTTATCCCATGGGCGAAATTCGAAACATCCTGGTCGCCGTCGATGGGTCGGACCAGGCATTGGAAGCGGTCCGGTTTGCCGGCATCACGTTCCCTCCCGAAAAGACCCATGTTTTGCTTTACCATGTGGGTTCCCCAGTCCCGGAAGCCTTCCTGGATTTAAGAAAAGACCTCGAATTTCGATCCAGCGTGGTTCCGATCAGCGCCTGGGCGTCTCAGATGAAAAAAAACATGGAAGCGTTCATGGATCGGTCGTGTGAAAGCCTGAAAGACTCGGGTTTTTCTCAAGACGCCATCTCCGTAGAGATTGCCAAGAAAAATAAGGGGATATCCAGGGACATCCTGCAAAAGGCGAAAGAAGGATTTTCCGCCGCGGTGATCGGACGGACAGGCGTCAGTAGAATCAAGGATATCCTGATGGGAAGCGTCGCCGAAAAGCTGGTCGGCGTCATTAAGGGGCTCCCGTTGATCGTCGTGGGCGGCAACCCGTCTCCGGGAAAAATCCTCATTGCCTTCGACGGTTCCGAAGGTTCCTGGCGGGCGGTGAATCAGGTGGCCGCGCTGGCAGACCCATCCAGGACTGAAATCCTTATCAGCCATGTGGTCAGGCCGATGGAGATCCCTTACCGAAGCCAGACGGTTTTCAACTCGGGGCACGAGGCCCAGTGGGTGGATGAAAACACCAGGGCCATCATCCCCAAACTCGTGGAAGCCAAGAACTTGCTGGTGAACAGGGGATTCAGTGAAGAACGCATTGTCAGAGAGGTATTGGAAAACAGATACAGCCGCGCGGCAACCCTTGCCAAGGAAGCCGTTGCACGGGGATACGGGACCATCGTCTTGGGCAGGCGAGGACTGACAATGGTAGAGGAATTCCTGATGGGCCGCGTCAGCAGAAAGGTTTTGCAACTGGCCAAAGAACGGTCCGTCTGGATTGCGTGATAAGGACGATAAGTGCAGCGTGAATAAAGAATCCACGCCCAAAAGACGTGGATTCCCACTTCGAATTGAACTGACACCGCAAGGGGGAGTCCTTATTTCCGAAGGACTTTTTTGTTTACCTTTCCCACCGGGGTCAGCGGAATTTCCTTGATGATTTCGATTGCCTTGGGGACCTCGTAGGGTGAGCAGTGCTCCTTGGCAAAGGCCAAAATATCTTCCTTCAAAGCCTTTTCATCGCCGGCAAGCTTGTGGGACGGATCGACCTGAATGTAGGCTTTGACCACTTCGGAACCGGGCCGGGCCGGGTTCGGCTCTCCGATGAGGGCCATCATGGCGATGGCCGGGTGTTTGGAAAGGATGTCTTCCACCTTGCTGGAAAAGACCTTGAATCCGCCCACGATAATCATGTCCTTGGTCCGGTCGACGATCTGGATGTAACCCTGATCGTCCATGATCCCGACATCTCCCGTGTGCATATACCCGTCTTTGTCCACGGCCTGTTCGGTCGCTTCGGGCTTGTTAAAATACCCCTTCATGACCAGGGGACCGGCAATGCAAATCTCGCCTGCCTCTCCCAGGGGAACCTCTTCGCCGGTCTCCGGCTTGACGAGCTTAACGAGGGTATTGCAAAAGGGCATGCCGACGGTGCCCAGCTTTTTTTCGCCCTTGGCCGGGTTCATGGTGGAAACCGGAGAGGTTTCGGTCATGCCGTAAAGTTCCAGCAATTTCCCCTTTCCGATGATCTTCTCCAGTTCCACCTGGGACTCCTTGGGAAACGGGGAGGCCGCCGAGATGCAAATCCCCAGGCCCGAATGATCGAGTTCGCCGAATTTCGGGTTGGCCATGAGCATCTGGTACAAAGACGGCACGTTCACCAGACTGGTGGGGCCAAATTTTTCGATGCACTCGCAGATGTGATCGGTATCTCTCGGATTGGGAATCAGCACCTGGGTCCAGCCGAGGTAAATGGCGCTTTCGCAGACCGTAAGGCCGGCGATGTGAAACATGGGAAATCCGGACAGCAGGGTCCCCTTGGCCCGCTCCCAGCCGACCCAGTGGCAGATGGACATGATGTTGTGGGCCGCGTTTCGGTGGGTGAGCATGGCGCCCTTGGGGTCGCCGGTGGTCCCGCCGGTGTACTGAATCCAGCCCAGATCGTCGGGGGTCACGCTGACGTCCGCCGGCGTGGTCGGATATTTGGCAAAAACATCCTTATGAAGTTCCAGCACCGTCTTTCCGGCCAGCGGGGTCACCTTGCCGGTGGGCACCTTTTTGAGCAGTTTGCCGAGAAACTGTTTGATCTTCGGAAGAAAACTGACGGGATTGGTGACAACCACCAGTTTGAGGCCGGGCACGTCGGCTGCGATCTTCGTAACATGGGCTTCAAAGATTGCATCCAGGGTGACAAAAGCAACTTTCTTCCCGGTGCTGGAAAGATCGTTCAACTGGTACTTGATCTGATCGGCGGACATGAGCGGCGAAACGCCTGAGATAATGCAACCGGCCCTCAAGGAACCGATGAGCGCAATCAGATACTGGGGCGTGTTGGGCAGATTGATGCCGACCACATCGCCTTTGGCAAACCCGTTTTTGATGAGCATATTGGCGAACTGGTTGGCGTATTTGTCGATTTCGCCGTAGGTAATGCTCACACCCAGGTATCGGAAGGCCGGCTTGTCCGGAAATTCCTCAAAAGTCTTTCTGATCATCTCCACATAGGTGGTTTCGTACGCCTGGGGGTCCAGATCCTCAACATCCGTATCCCAGTTCTTCTTCCAGAATCGATCACTGTACACCATGGCACCTCTCCCCTTGATTGGTTGTTGATGAATCGATCAGCAGCCAAAACAGACGACCTTCGGAATCGACAAAGGCCGTGCAAATCACCCCGGACATGAAAACAGAACCGCGGCCCGCCACCGATTTGTGGATAAGGCCATGAATCACCGGGAACCTGCGGGGATCGAACCTTTCGGAACGTTTCCCGCCTTGCTCCCGAACAGTATTTCTTGCGGATTGGGCCAATTGATGGAACGGAATACCTTTATTTTGCGGTTTTACCTTTACTCGAAGGGGTTGTCAAGACGGGCGATTGCCATGGACGCCGAAGGGCATTGGAAAAGGATGCCCCCGCCCTTCTTTTCTCACCGCCTTCAGGGATGCAAACCCGAAGCGTTTCACCGCTCTTTGCCAACGGTGCGGCATGGGATACCGTCAGGGTCACGGCGCCAAAGTCTTCTTCCACCATACCGGTCAGAAGAAAGGGACGGGTGCGGTCGAGAACGTGGCAAAACCGGCGGTAGGCTTCAGGGAAGAAGGTGGCCTCCACCAGGCCGGTTTCGTCCTCAAAGGTGAGAAACTGCATGGGCTCGTTCTTTTGTGTGTGCACCGTCTTGCCCGTAATGAGAAGCCCCGCCACCCGCACACGCCGGCCGGCGTGTGCGGCCAACGCCCCGGCCTTGATCACCCCCAGAGGCCCCACGGCCTCGGCAAAAAGCGCCATGGGGTGACGATCACAGAGAAACCCCAGAACGGCAAATTCCCGGCGTAGCCGTTCGGTTTCGTTTTCGGGCGGAAAAGACGGCCGGGCCACGTCCGAAACCGCATCGAAGAGCGAGGGCCGCGCCTTGCTTTTCTTCCGCCGTTTCTGCCAGTCGGCCAGTTCCCAGAGCAATTCGGTCCGGGTGGCGGTCGGATGCAGGGCGTCCGCGGCGCCGGCATGGATCAGGGCCCGGGCCTCGGGATCTTCGGGGCCGACGCGGTCGAGCAGGTCGGCCAGGCTGCGAAACGGTCTCTGCCGCCGGCATTGGACAAGCGCCTCCTGCGTCTGAAGGCCGAGGTGCTTGAGTGACAACCATCCCACGCGCATGGCATCGTCTCTTCCCTTCCAACGAATACAGCTTTGGTTGACATCCGGCGGCAGAATCCGGACCCCTGAGCGCCGGGCCTCGGAGACATAGGCAAAGGCAGAGTAAAATCCGCCCTGGTTGCTGATCACCGCCGCCATAAACGCGGCCGGGTGATGGGCCTTCAAATAGGCGGCCTGGAACGACACCCGGGCGTAGCTGGCGCTGTGGGGCTTGCAGAAGCTGTACCCGGAAAAACTCATCATCATTTGCCAGATGGCCTCGGTCTGCTCCGCGGTCACCCCCCGGTCCCCGGCACCTTCGACAAACGCTCTTCGATAGTCTTCCAGTCTTCGCCCTTTGTCCTTTTTCGACATGATTTTCCTTAACCCGTCGGCGGCCGCCGCCGAAAACCCGGCCACGGCCTGGGCCGTGCGCGACACATCCTCCTGGTAAACCATGATGCCGTAAGTCTCGTCCAGAACGTCGGCAAGCAGGGGGTGGATCGGCTCCCAGGCGCCGCCGTGAAGCCGCCGCACATATTCGCGGATGAAGGCGTTGGCCGCCGGCCGGATGATGGAGCTGTGGATCACCACATGGGCAAAATCACCCCGTCGGGCCTTTTGCTGAAGCAGGCGGGTGGCCGGACTCTCGATGTAAAAGCAGCCCATGGTCCGGCCCAGCGCCACTTGTTGCTGGGTTTTTTCGTCCGCCTCCGGGTCCCAGCGCCCCTCGTCGAAATCGATGCCGTTCTCACCCAGGTCGGCCACGGCATCGCGGATCACGCCCAGACTGCGGTTGCCCAAAAGATCGATTTTGACCAGGCCGGCCGCCTCGGCGCCTTCCTTTTCCCATTGAATGATCGGCACCCCCTTGGGCGCCGTCTCCACGGGCACGTAGTCTTCCAAGGGATTGGGGGTAATGACCACCCCGCCGGAATGAACCGACAGGTGCCGGGGAACGCCGACGATCCGCTGGGCCAGGGCAATAATTTCCGGCCAGGGGGGCGGAAAATCGACCCCGCGCATCACCGGCAGGCGCCGCATCCGCTCCAGCAGATCGGCGTCGGCCCCCTCGGTCCGCCACAGCCAGGGCAGCCGCTTGGAAATCCGCCCGATCTCTCCGTCGGGCAGGCCGTAGACCTTGGCCACCTCCCGAATGGCCATGCGGGGCCCGAAGGTCACGTGGTTGCAGACCATGGCCGCGTGGCCGGCGTACTGGTCGATCACCGAGGCGATGACCGCATCGCGTTCGTCCCAGGCAAAATCGACATCGATATCCGGCGGGTCTTTTCTTCCCGGATTGAGAAACCGTTCGAAGTAGAGGTTGTGGCGCACCGGGCAGACATTGGTGATAAACAGGCAGTAGGCCACCAGGGAGGCGGCCCCGCTCCCCCGACCGCAGATGCGGGGGCTGCGTCGCACGATGTCTTGAACAACGAGAAAATATGAAGAAAACCCCATATCCGCAATGATCCGAAGCTCGTGTTCCAAACGATCCACCACCGCCTCGGACAGATCGCCGTAGCGTCGCCGGGCCCCGGCATAGGCGGCCTCACGCAGCAGGGTCTCGGGAGACCGCCCCTTGTCGTCGGCCCACGGGGGCAACACCAGCCCGAACGCCGGCCCGGTGAAGGTCAGCCGCCGGGCCAGAGCGCCGGTCGCCGCCACGGTCTCGGGCCAGGGGGCAAAGCGACGGGCATATTCTTCGGGCGACCCCAGGAAGGCATCGGCCGGGGCGGCATCGGCCGGCGCCAGTCGCGACAAGGTAGTGCCGCGGTCAATGCAGCGCAACATGCGGTGAACCACGGCATCTTCCGGCTCCACAAAGAAACTGCCCGGCGTGGCAACCAGGGAAACCCCCAGGCGCCGGCAGGTTTTCTTCAGGGCGAGCGCCGCGCCGTCGGGTTTTCGGGGCGCTGCGCCGGCGACAAAAACGCCGGCCCCATGCCAGCGTTCCAGGAGCTGCGCCGAACGGGTAAGTACCGTCAGACCCTCGGAAAAATCCGGCAGGACGTTGGCCAGGTCAAAGGGTTTGGGGCCGTGGCGCCGGGTAATGAGCCGGCAGAGGTTGCCGTAGCCCCGATCGTTTTCCACCAGGCAAACCGCCCGGCGGTTGGAGACGCAATCGGTCAGTTCCGCCCCTACCACGGGCGTAAGTCCTTCCCGGCGGCACGCGGCGAGAAAGGGCCAGAGCCCATAGAGATTGTCGGTGTCGGTCAGGGCCAGGCGGTCGTAGCCCATGCGCCGGGCCGCGGCGCAGAGTCGGGCCGGAGAAGCCGTGCCCCACATGAGGGAGTAGTATGAGTGGATGGTTAAGGGAATCATGATAAAAAGATAAATGTCCAATGTCGAATGCTCAATTTCCAATTCCCAAGTAAGGTATTCTGCCATTTATAGTTTTCTTAATTTGGCGGAGCGAAGCGACTCCACACTTGAACATTCGAAATTGAGTATTGGACATTCGAAATTGTCTTTGAAACTGCTGTTTGTTTTCTCGCAGCAACGGGTGGACCTATCAGTGTCAACTATTTGAAGGCAATTTTCATTTTGTGAATAAAGTCTTTTCGCGACTCGGCACTCTGGGCCTCGCCATAATTCGGGGCAGGTGACGTTCCTGCCCTGAGAAGCTGTCCACCAATGTGGTTGGCGGTCCGGGTATTGGGAAGTGTCTCCACAATATCGATCATCGAAACAGCAAAATGAATCAGTCGATCCTCCAAGTCATATTTGCTTTTTGTCTTTTCCATGTCGTCCCCTCCACTTAATCATTGGGTATTGGATATTGGACATTGGACATTTGTTTTTTTACGCCGGCTAACCGACCGTAAGGTCCGTCCCACCTTCAAGGCATCGCCCCCGAAGCGTTCCCGGACCGCGTCGATGGTCTGGGCCAGGCGATCTTCACGCAGGACGACAGCACGATCCGCGTCAAAAAGGCTGAGCTGGGCCGGAGGAAAGGTGAGGCGGTCAAAGGTCAGGGTCAGACGGCGGATGCGGACCCGGCGGGTCCAGGCCCGGCCCAGGGCTGTCCGGGCCGCGGCAAAGAGGCGGGCGTCGTAGGCCGTGGCCGGCTGGACCACGGCCTGGCGAACGGTCCGTCCGCCGTCGGAATAATCCAGCACCAGGCCCGCCCGGCGGGCGCAGAGCCGACGGCGGCGAAGCGCGGCCCCGGCCTTTTCCACCAGGGCATACAGGACGCCCTCGACCTTGGCGACAATATTGGTATCGTCGCCGAACGCATGGTCGAAGTGCACCGCAGGCGGCACCTGCCCGGCGACGGCCACCGGCGAGGGGTCGATGCCACGCACCGCTTCGTAGAGCCGGCGGGACGCCCCGTCAAAAATCACCGAAAGCTGGGCCATGGAAAGACCGGCCACCTGGCCGACCCGGGTCAGGTTGAATTCGGCCAACCGGCCGATCTCTTCGGCTTCCAGACCGGGAAGGAGAAAAACCGGCAGCGGGGCCAGGAAGGCGGCCTCGTCCCCGGCCCGGACGATGTATTCACCGTCCGGTTTGACCACCCGGGTGGCCACCTTGGCCACCAGACGGTTGGACGCCACGGCCCAGATCGGATCCACGCCCACGTCCGCCCGAACCGCCCGTCGAATGCGCAGGGCCACGTCGGGAGGAGGGCCGAAAAGTCGTCCGGTGCCGGTGGCATCGACAAACAGGTGGCCGCTGGCATCGGTCATCTCCACCCGAGGCGAATAGCGGCGGGCATGTTCAAGCAGGGCGGTCATGGCCCGTTCGTAACGGTCCGGGTGGGGAGCCAGGACCACCGCGTCCCGGCAGCGGCAAAGGGCCTGCCCCAGGGGCATGCCCTTTTGCACCCCGCATTGGTAGGCCTCATCGCTCATGTCGTAAACGGCGGCCCGGGCAGCGCCGGTCGGCGCCACGATCACCGGGCGCCCGCGAAGCCGGCGGTCCACCACCCGCTCCACGGCCACGGCAAAATCGGCCACATTGATGTGGATGATGGATCGCTGGGTCATGGCGATATTCGCAGGGCAACGTCTTGGAAAATCGCAGGCACAGCCACCCGTGGCATCCCCCTCGATTCGCCTGACGATGCGACTCTGTTGGCGGTCAGGGCGACCGCAAACAATCTTTCCCCGCCTGCCCGGCATCTTGTGCGGCGAAGCCTTTGAGGCGTAGACGTAAGCCTTTTTGCGAAGCAGGGTCCGCGATGGTCGGCGTTTGTCTGCGGTTCATTATCGCTTCTCGCAAAAAGGGGCGCTTTTCCCGACGCCGTCATCCCCCGAAGCGTCCGACAGGCGGATCAACGGCGCGGACTGTTGACAGCCCGGCGGCCTCAAGCAGGGTCACAAGCTGCCGGGCATTTTGCGGGGCCTGGCCGCGAACATGGTTGTTGAAAAACAGGACCCCGCTGCGGGCCCGGCCGGCCAGGGGAACAATCTTCTCCTCGACCCACCGGCCCAGTTCGTCGTCGGTGTAGTCGTAGTCGAACTGAAGCTGCATCTTCCCCGACCGCCATCCGCGTGCGTTGCGACCGTGAAACCGGACGTAGAACAGGTCCGGATTGGTCACCACGTCCAGAGCGGGAAAAAGCCCGGGCAGATCCGGCGCATCCACGGTCACCAGGGTAACCCGGCGGCGCTCGAGTTCCGCGAAAACGCGGTCAATGGCCCAGGACCGGTGCCGGAACTCCACGGCCAGGGGAAGACCTGTCAGGGCATCGAGAAGGGCGGCCAGGTGTCGCCGATGGGCCGCCGTGCGATCAAAGAAAGGGGGGAGTTGAATAAGCACGGCCACCAGTTGTCCAGCCTGGAGCAGCGGCGCGATGCCGTCGCGGTACCGGGTGGCCTCGTCGGGCCAGGCATCGGCATCGACCTCATGGGTCAGGGTCCGGGTCAGTTTGGCGGCGAAGCGAAACCCCGGGGGGGCCTTTTGCCGTTGCCGCTCTACGGCCTGGGCTCCGGGCATCTGGTACCAGGTGTAGTTGAGTTCGACCACCGCAAACTGCCGCGCATACTGGGGCAACATGGCGGCAGACGACGTATCCGGCGGATAAAACCCCGCCTCGACCCACTCGGTGTAGGCGTATCCGCTGGTGCCGACCCGCAGCCTGCAGGGGTCGGCAGATGCTTTTGATTTGTCCGCCTTTTTTTCCATTTTCGTAAAGAATCCAAGTCCATAGGGCCATGCTTTGGTTTGCCCCTGGAAGGGTCGGCGACACTTCGCTTCCAATTCGAAATGCCTTAAATGTCTAAATTGATGCTTTCGTAAAAAATCACCAACATGCCCGCTTTTTTAATTAACCACGAAGAACACGAAGCACACGAATCTGAAATCATTATATATTATTTTATAATCCTTCGTGCTCTTCGTGTCCTTCGTGGTGAAAATGAACTTCTAAGGAAGTAGCTTCCGATGACGCCCGATAACAATATGAATTCAGAGCTGAAAAGCCATATATGGCGTCATGCCTGCGCAGGCAGGCATCCAGGCTCTTTTGAAATCACTGGATTCCCGCCTACGCGGGAATGACGGACAGTTCCTTTCAGATATATGGCCGTTCGCGGCCTGAAACCGCTTTTTACGGGGCTGTCAAAATTAAGGAATTCTGCCATATCTTAGCTTAAAAAACCGGAGCGAAGCGACTCCACAATTTTAGGCATTTCACACT
>JAEINQ010000023.1 GCA_016342285.1 Desulfobacterales bacterium | reverse complement strand
GACGACGTTCCAGAACACGGCGCTGGTGGACGGTGCCGCCGGAGCGGTGAGCATTACGGCGGCTGAAAAAGTGACCGTGGATGGTGCGATTGCCGGTGACACGGTGAGTATCGAATCGACCACGGCGGATTTGGACGTCAATAACACGATTAATTCGGATGTGGGCGGCGTGACGCTGATCGCCGGGACCAATATCGTGACCGAGGCCGATGATACCATCACGGCTGAGGATGTGGCGGCCCTGACGGCCGACGGCAACATCACGCTGGCCGATGAGGTAACGGCGGATGTGATTTCCATCACGGGCCTGGGATCGGTGAAGGTGGAAGAGCTTGATTCTGCCGGTACGATCACGGTGTCTGCTGGGACGACGTTCCAGAACACGGCGCTGGTGGACGGTGCCGCCGGAGCGGTGAGCATTACGGCGGCTGAAAAAGTGACCGCAGATGGTGCGATTGCCGGTGGCACAATTAATATCGAATCGACTACGGCTGATCTGGATATCAACAATTCAGTGACAGCCGGATCAAGTTTGAATGCAGCGGGGACATTTAACACCGATTTGATCTTGACTGCAGTCAACGCTGGAACCAATGGCAATAATATCTCGCTAACGATTTTAGATGATGACGGCAGTGGTAATGACGTCAGCGTGACGGTTAACGGTGATGACATCACGGTTACCATTGATTCAGACCAAGGCCACGACACCACGGATATCGCTAATGCAATCAAGGACCATGCTGACGCCGCCGTACTGGTGGAAGCTGTCGGTGGAGTAGAGGCTGGGGCCACAGAAGGCCCTGTACAGCTTATTGGCGGTACTGCCAGCGGTTCGCTGGTTCTGAAGGCCGGGACCGATATTGTCACAGATAACGGTGATACAATTTTTAGCGGCAAGTCTGTGACTATAACGGCGGATGGGGACGTTACTCTGGGCGATACGGTGACAGCGGACGCCGGTGTTCTTTCGATTGTAGCAGATGCGGACAACGACGCCGTGGATTTTGGAGATGTGACAGCCGCTGCGGATCTGTCCGGAGACAGTGTGCTGATTCGCGGGTACAACGTAACCGTGGATAACGTCACGGCCGATGCCGGTGATATCAACATCCTGGCGGAACAGGCCATCGATGCGGACAATACCGCCCACAATGCCCTGCTGAATGCAAGCCAGAACATCGTCATGAACGCCGGCAGTTCGGTGATCGTGGACGATCTTTCCACGGCCGTCGGTGATATCCTCATTAACGCCGGGACCACTTTCGTCAAGGCCGACGATACCGACATCATCGCCAGGAACGACCTGATGATCGAAGCCAATACTTCTATTAATCCTGGAACGGGTGGAAACCTCAAGGCTACCGACGGCATTCTTACCCTGATCAGCGGCGGCACCGTCACCACGACCGGTGTCACGGTATCGGCCGGCGGCGGCATGGCGCTGAGCAGCGATACGGATCTGACCGTCGGTGCCACAACTTCCGATGGAAAAATCAATGCAGTGGCAGGCGAGACCCTGACTGTGACCGGAGACATTTCCGGTGCCTCGGTCAATTTTGAAGCCGGTGAAGATATGGTCGTCGAGGGCTCTGTGGATTCGGATTCGGACGGCGACCCAGCAACGTCCGGTGCCATCTCCCTGATCGCCGCAGACGGTATCACCATCGACGACAACGACAACACCACAGCCGACGTGGATGCCTCCGGCGTGCTGACCATCATCGCTGACGCCAACAATGACGGTACGGGCGATCTTAGTGTAGGGGAAACCATTTTGGATGAGTCCGCGCTTCTTACCGGCGCCGTGGTGGGAATCAGCGGTGAAAAGATCCGTCTGGATGCGGTTACCAGCACTGCTGACGACATCACCATCACTGCCGCGGACACCTTCCAGAATGACTCGGAGCTGACCTCAGTTGCAGACGTGGTCGTCATTTCGGGTTCTTCCATGAATATTGCCGGCGGAATTGATGCGTTTGCGAATGTCTCAATCGCAGCCGGAGGAACGATCCAGACCACGGGCGCCGTGGAAGGAGAGAACATCTCTCTCGAATCCACCGGCGGAAACCTCGATATCGACCAGACGGTGACGGCCAGTTCCAGCGCTGTGGGCACGTTCAATTCCGAACTCTTCTTGGCGGCTGATAGCGCCGGTGCAGCCGGGGATGCCATTACGCTGGAGATTCTTGATGTGGGCGGAACCGCTACTCCCACGGTTGGCGTTGTGGGCAATGCCATTACGGTCACCATTGATACGGCCAATGCCGCCCATACCAACGCGGCCATAGCTGATGCTATCAACACCGATATCGGCGCCGGGGGGGCAGCCGAACTGGTGGATGCCACCGGAAGTGCAAGCGCCGCTGCGGCTCACGCCGCAACGGCCCTGATTGGTGGCGGTGTGAGCGGTAGTATGACATTTGCGGCCAGCGGCACATTCAACAATGCCGAGACCCTGACCGCCGTGGACGATATCGCGATCCAGTCTGGCTCGACCATGACGCTGGTAAACGATGTTACGGCCGGCGGAGGTGTGACTTTAGAGGCCGGCAGCTACCTGGATGGTTCGGGTATCACCGTTACGGCAACTGACCTTGAAGCTAGTGCCGGCGGTGCTAACGCAGGGGTGGCCATTGATCTGGATACCTTGGTGAGCAATCTCTGGGCGTCCACGAGTGCTGCAGGTGACATTACCATCGACAACGATAGTGGCCTGACGGTGGTGGATGTGATGAGTCACGACGGTACGGTTGACATCTCTTCGGTCGGCAAAATGACGGTGCAAAAGGTGGTTTCCGGTGATGCCGGCGGAACGGGCACAGATGACGTGCTTTTGGATACGACCAGCGGTGGCGACATCGACGCTGGGTTCATTCAATCAGCCAACGATGTCACCCTGAACGCAGCAGGAAAGATCACGGACGGTGCAGGCGATGTTGTGGGCAACGTTCTCACCATTGATGCGGCAACTGGCGTCGAACTGACCACCGAAGTGGCGAGCATTACCAGCGCTGGAGCCAAAACCGTTTCGGGCACGGGAACGATTGCCATTACGGAGAAAGACGGCGTTGAACTGACCAGGCTGATTTCTGACGACGGTGCAATAACGGTAACGGCCGGCGGTACGGTAACGGCCACTACGGTGGTGGCCGGCGGTGACCAGGCCGACGACGACCTGAGTATCATCACCAGTGCCGGCAACATCAACATCGGTACGGTGACGGCCGACGGCAATGACGTAACCCTGCGGGCCGAGGCCGGCGCCCTGGTGGATGCGACGTCCAACGTGGACGGCGCCATCATCACACTGGTTGCTGGTGGAGATGGCTTGTTCAGCAACGATATTGGGGATGCCGTCAACGCCATCAACGTGGATGGGACAACGCGCATCGACGCCAATGCGGCGGAGAACAACGGCAGCATCTGGCTGGACAATACGGCCGGTGATTTCATGGCCGGTCGGATCGACGCGGGCACGGGGGATATCACCATCATATCCCAGCAGGGATTCACCGATGCCAACGCCAACGGCGTACTGAACCTGGTTGGCGGCATTGTTGACGTAACCCTGAACCTTGATGGCGGTGGCCCCTATGCCTTTGAGGCGGATACGGCCATGGATTCCATTACCATCGCCGATGCCAGCGCCGTGGATATTGAAGAGGCCGATGCCATCACCATTACCAGCATCGGTGCGGCGGGACAGGTGGATCTGACTGCCAATGGGATCATCACCTTGACCGACAGCGCCATAACGGCCTCCGGCCAGACGGTGAATGTGGAAGGCTCCGGCATTTTCGCGGACAACGCCAACGCCATTGTCGAGATTACGGCGGCCACCCTTAACCTGACAGCCACGAACGGTGGAATCGGAGTTGGTGAGATCGGTGTAGCCAACCCCCTGACCTTCAATGCCACCACCATCGTCAATGCCGACAGTTCGGCGGCCGGCGGGAACATGGCCCTGACGTCCACCGATGCTTTCAAACTGGGCGTGCTCGATGCGGGCAGCGGAGACGTGACCCTGGTCTCCGGTGGAGACATCACCGACGAAAGCGATGCGGATGAGAACATAATCGGCAACAATGTCGATATCAGCCTGTCCGCAGCGTCAGGGTCTATCGGTATGGTTCTCAAGGCCGGCGCGGATGCGGCCATCGAAACCGACATCAATACCCTGACTGTCAACAGCCTCAATGTGGACAACGGTTTGGCCATTGTCGAAACCGACGGCATCGACCTCATTGACATCACCATTGCCAGCGGGACGATGGTGACGGATGCCGCCGGCCAGTTGCGGGCACTGACCGTGAGCACTGGCGGCAATGCCATCAGTCTGGAGGCCAGCTTAGGCGATGTGGTCGTTGACTCGGTGGATGCCGGGGCCGCAACGGTGGACATCACCGCCGGCGGTGCCATCAGCGAATTGGCTGACGGCGATGCCGCTGCCGACATCACCGGCACGATCCTGACTCTGATCTCGGGTGCGGGCATCGGGGCGGGCAACGCCATTGAAACCGATGCCGGTACCATCGGCTTTACCGCTGAGAATACCGTTGAGATTTACGAAACCAACGGAACCCTGAGCGTCAGCGGCGTGACCACGGGCAGCGCCAACACAAACAACGGCAGCATTATCATCGCTACCGATTCCACCGACGCCGGTGCCACCCTGACGGTATCCGGGGCGCTGACCGCCAATGGAGGCGGTGCCATCAGCCTGACGGCGGGCAATGCCACGGCGGACGTGGTAATCAACGGCGGAGCGGTAAGTTCCACCAGCGGAGACATATCCATCGTTGCGGGCCAGAACATTACCCAGACCGGCGCGGGCGATACGATTTCCACTCTGGGTGACGTATCGCTGACCGCGGGTGCCGGCAACATTACCTACAACCAGGCGGACGGGTCCGTTTCGGGTGATGATTTAAACCTGTCAGCCGTCAACGGTACGATTGATGTGGATACGTCTGTATCGACCATCACCGCTCAGGCCAGCGGCCTGGTGACCATCGACGAGGTCAATGCGGTTGAACTGGTCAATGTATATTCCATCGGCGCCGGTGCCATTACGGTGGATGCCGGCGGAAAACTTATGGCAACCAGCGTGGTCAACGACAGCGGTGCGGTGATGTTGCGCACCGATAACGGCATCGTTGCCGACAGCACGGCCGATATCGTGGCCGGCACGGTGACGGCCAATTCGCCGGTAACCATCAACGCCGACGGCGCCATTCTCGACGGGGCCGGCGAGGTGACAGCAGATACCTTTAACCTGGATGCCAAGACCGGTATCGGAACCGCCGCATCGGCGGTGACCCTGGTCGGTGACGGGGTCACGACAATTGAAGCGAACACTGCAGCCGGCAATATCTATCTTGACAATGCACCGACCGGCGCGGTGAGTCTTGGAGCCAATGGCATCACCACCGGCAGCGCCGGTACCGTCTCATACGTCCAGAGCGGCCAGACCCTGACCGTGGATAATGCCATCAGTTCGGTTGGTGGACTGATCCTTTTGGATAATGTTGGGGACATCGACATCACCGCGGGTATCACCTCCAATGACGGTGCCGTGAACATCGATTCCGGCGGGACCATCAACCTCGGGGCGGCCATCAGTTCCGGAGCCGGCGATGTCAGCATTGACGCTGCCGGGCTCACCACGGTCTCGGCCGCCGGCAGCATTACCGCCACCAATGGCGATGTGAGCTTCGGCAAATCTCTTGCCGGAGCTGTGGCCCTGGCCGGAAGCCCGGTGACAACGGCCGGTGGCGGCATCCTTTTCAACAATGCCGTGACCCTCGGTTCGGATGTGACCCTTAGCACGGGGGGCGGTGCCGTCGGTGGCGACATCACCTTCGTTTCCACCGTAACCGGCGCTCCGAGCCTTACCCTTGAGGCTGGTGCCGGTAACGTCAGCCTCAAAGGACTGGTGAGCGTGAACGGCGGCTTTGACAGTAGCGGAGCGGACTTCCTCTACGCCGGGGCCTCCCTCAATACGGTTGGCAGCGATATCGTCATCAATCACACCGGTGATGTTAGTCTTTCGGCTGCGCTGAGTTCCACCGGCGGCGCCATCAACATTGATGCCGGCACCCTGCTGGTCAACGCACCCATTCAGTCCGGTGGTGGGGACATCGATCTTGACGGAACCGTCAGTATCACCATCGCCGGGGCCGGCGACATCAATGCCGGAGTCGGCCAGGTGGATATCGGTGAATTCAGCGGTGGTCCCATCGCCACCTCGGCCAATGTGACCACCGCGGGTGGAAACATTACTTTCCACAACGCCACCACCCTCGGGGACAGCGTGACCCTGGACACGGGGACTGCCGTCGTCGGAAATGTCACCTTTGCCGGCACCCTGGATGCCACGGCCGCCAATGGACAGGGCCTGACCGTGGAAGCCGGCACCGGTGCCGTGAACTTTGCCGGTGCAGTGGGCGGCGGCTCGCCTCTGGAGCAAGTGAAAGTCGAGAACGCCGGAAGCGTTACATCCGCATCCACCATTGACACCAACGTCTTTACCATCAGCAACGGCGGCGCTGTCAATCTCGGCGGAACCGTCACTTCCCCCGGCGGCTTTACCAGCCACGGTATCTCCTTTGTCTATGGCGGGACGAACATCACCACCACCGGAAGCAATGCCATCACCATTGAACATTCCGGTGCCATCACCTTAAACGCCGCGTTGAACGCGGTTTCCGGAAAGATCAGCGTCAACTCCACGGCAAGCAACTTGGACCTTCGTTCTGCCATCAATTCAACAGACGGAGAGGTCTTGTTGACCGCCAACGGGGATGTAACCCTCACCGGATCCATCACGACCGGAAATGCCACCAATTCCGCGGTCTCCGTAACCAGCGGTGGCTCCATCCACGGCGATACCGACTCCGCCATGGATATCTCTGCGGTTAGCGGTACCCTGACCATGAATGCCGGTGGCACAATCGGCTCCCCGAATCCACTGGAACTCAATGTGAAGAGTCTTCGTGCCCACGGTGGCGGTATCATCAAACTTGCCGCTACAGGCAGCATTTCCCTGGAGGACGTGGATTCCGCCGGTGGCGACATCAGCATCACAGCGCAAGACGATATTGTCATCGGTGATGTAAATGCCGGTACACAAAAACTGTCCCTGATCACCGGCGGAGAGATCTATGGCGGCACCTTCCATGGCGGGGAAGTCTATCTTGAAGCGAACTACGTCGGTTATACTGGGGCCACCACGGCCGACGTTCCGGGGAGCAGCTTAACTGGAAAGGCCCTGGGCGTTTCTCCCGATGGCAGTTCGTTGCGGCTCTATAAAGGTGCCCGTTTAACCAGTGCACCGGCGGCTGGCGCCTTTGATGCAACGGCGGCCGATGGTGGGGTCTATTACGTCGGCTTGGAAACCTACACCGCCCAAGCCGTTCTCCAAGCCCTGGCCAACCTCCAGGATGACCTCCTGCCGTCCATCGGTAGCGAAGCCCAGGCCGATCTCGAATTCCTGCTCCGTGAACTGCTCAAGGAGGACGCCTTCAGGGAACCGCCGCTGGGGATTTTTATCGAGTTCGGCGATGAGGAAATCATAGAGGAGTAGTCGCTCCCTTAATTGACTCTTAATTGGAAAAAAGGGACTGTGTGGTAATAGGAACAAAGAAATTGGCCGAGACATTTATTATATTCTTAGAAAGGAGCCTGAAAAAAATGAGACTACGGAATCTGTTGGCATGGTCGATTGTAGCTGCAATGACGTTTCTTTTTTCCGCCGGAGCATACGCGGCAGCGGAAAAAGTTGGGTATATCAATCTCAGACGGCTGGTGGCCGAATCCAAGATCGGAAAGGAAGCCCAAAAGGATATTCAGAAACTGAGAAAGAAGAAGGAAGATGCCGTTTCCGACAAGCTCAAGGACATCAACAAGATGAAAACCTTTATCAACGAATCCGGCGACAAGCTGCCGCCATCGGAAAAACGCGCCAAGATCGAAGAGCTCCAGAGAATTTACAAGGACTACCAGCGGATGGTTGAAGATGCCAAGGAAGAGATCGTGCGTGAGGACCGGCAGTTGGTCGCCATTATCCTGAAAAAGGCGGACAGCGTTCTTAAAAGCGTGGCCAAGAAAAAGAATTTTGCCATTATCCTCAAGGATCCCAATGCCATCGGGTATCTTGACGAGGCGGTGGACATCACCGGGGATGTGATTAAGGAGCTGAACAAAAAATAAAATCGCTGGCGCGATTTTATGATGCGCGGCTTTGCCGCTTATGTTTTTGAAAATGATGGGCCTGCCGGAGACGGCGGGCCCTTTGTTTTTCACCACCCGCTGCGCTTGAGACGCAGAGAACTCGGAGAAAGACCTTTTTTCATTTGCCGCTGAGATAGACGGCAAATGAAAATATGGCTCCCGATAAATTGCGATCCTTCGACCGCAGACAACAGCTTCCGCCGCCCGGGGGGCTCTCTGTAGCCGATATAGAACGCCCTGCGCAGTTGGGACTCAAGGGGTAAAAAAACGGGGTTTTTTAGGTCCTTGGCGTCCTTTCCGTGAGACTGGGTTCGGCCCAAGTCACTTGCCAGTTAAAAATGCCCCGCATTTTTAACTTTCGGGTTGACCTGGAGTTTCCTGGTGCCTATAATTGGGTCGTAATTTAAGGTCTAAATATATGTCCCAGGAGGTGCTCATGTTGCAGGCCAAATTCAGTGTTGAAGAAACCCAAGCCCGGTTTTTGAGTGACTATAAGGTGTACGGATTCAAGGATAAAAGCGCGATGCTGAGGAAGGCAATTGACCGTTTGAAGACGGAATTGGAGATTGAAAGCCTAAGGCAGTCCGCCGAGCTCTACGCGGAAACCTATTCACAAGATGATGACCTGAAAGAATTGACCGGAGCTGCGTTGGATGGATGGCCGGAATGACGACGCTGAAAAGGGGGATGGTCATTGACGTTAATCTTGACCCGACTTTGGGTTCGGAAACCGGAAAAATCCGGCCTTGTATCATCGTGACCAATGATATTTATAACGAACGGGTACCGGTGATTCAGGTGGTCCCGATCACCGGATGGAGCGAGAAAAAATCGAGAATCAAGACCAATGTGGAAATCCATCCGTCGTTTCATAACGGGCTGACAAAGAAGTCAATTTCCGACTGCCTCCAGACACGTCCCATTGATCATCGTTATCGGCTGGTAAAAATACGGGGAAAATTGTCGGTCGATGAGATGCGGGAGATCGACCAGGCGCTGAGAATCGTTTTCCAAATGTAAAAACCGAGATTGAAATTGCTCCGCAATTTTACATAGAACGCGGCTCTGCCGCTTTGAAAGAATGATTTGGGCCTGCCTGCGAATCCGGGGCCGGCTTCTTGTTGATAAGGAAAAAAATGGGGGGCTCTGTGTATTTGCACAGTGCCCCCATTCTTTAATAACGGTTCGCGATTAAGCGGCGCAGCCGCTTACCAGTTAAAATGGCGGAGCCATTTTAACTATTCGGTGCAGGCGCAGCGGAACCCGAAGAGAAAACTGCTGTAGTTGGGATCGTAGCGGTCCCGGTTGGGTGAACGCAGGCTCTCCACCCCTTCGATAAAGGACCCGCCCTTGATGACCCTTTCTTCACCTTCGGCCGGGCCGGTGGGATTTTTCTCCTGGCGCTGGCCGGTGCCGTACCAGTCCTTGGTCCACTGGTAGACATTGCCGGCCATGTCAAAGACGCCGTAGTAGCTCTGCCCTTTTTCGTATTCGGTCACCGGGGTGGTGGAGCCGACGATGTTGTCAAAATTGGCCATGGTGCTGTTGGGTTCGGTACTTCCCCACGGATAGACGTTGCCTTCCGGGCCCCGGGCCGCCTTTTCCCACTGGGCCTCGGTGGGCAGGTCTTTTTGTGCCCACTGGCAATAGGCCAGGGCGTCGTTGTAGGAGACCTGGGAGACGGGGTTGTTCTCCTTGCCTTCGATGGGGGTCAGGCCGTCGGGGGTTTTCCAACTGGCCCCGTCAACCTTTTTCCACCGCCGGCCGATACGCACCATGCCGGCGCCTTCCTTTTCGGCATTGGTCTGATGCTGGGTCTGGGTGACGAATTTCTGGAACTGGGCGTTGGTGACCAGATATTTGTCGATATAATAGTCGTCCATGGCGATCTGCTGGACCGGCTCTTCGGCCGAGTACTGAGCCGATCCCATGGTGAAGGGGCCGGTCGGGACCAGCACCAGGGTGCTGCTGTCTGCCGGGTGCTGGAATTCATGGAACCCCTTGCCGTTCTTTTTCAGGTATTTGTATTTTTTGGATTCCGGCACGGCGGTGTCGGACACGGCCAATTTTCCGTTGCCGTTCCCGTTGGAGCGGGTGAGAAAATAGCCGGCCGCCCCGCCGATGATCAGAAGCGGCACCAGGATGGCGGCCACCAGAACCATCGGATTCTTCTTTTTGCCCGTTTCCTTTTCCGCGCCCTCTGCCACTGGCATACCCGGCATCTGGTCGACAAGGGTCATATCAGAGTCCAGGATGGCCGTGGCATCGTCGAAATCATCCTGCTCAAGCTGGAGAGCGGCCTTGAATTCCATGAAGGTGTTGAACCGGTCGTTCGGATCCTTTTCGAGCGCTTTGGTGATGGCCGCGCTGATGTTTTCCGGCAGGGCAGGGGAGAATTTGGTGGGCGGATCCGGAATCTGGTTCATGTGGCAGAACATCACCTGGGCTGTTTCCGTGGCGTTAAACGGGCGCCGGCCGGCAAACATTTCATAAAGAACCAGACCCAGGGAGTAGATGTCGGACCGCTGGTCGATCTCCTTGGTCTTGTCGAAGCGCTCCGGCGGCACGTAATGGACGGAGAGCATACTGGCCGCCGTGTCGTGGGAGGCGGCCGAAGACATCTTGGCGATGCCGAAGTCCATGATCTTGGCGTCGCCGTTCTTGTCGATGATGATGTTTCCCGGCTTGATGTCCCGGTGGAGGATGCCGTTCTGGTGGGCGTATTGGAAGGCATCCAGTGCCTGATTGGCGATTTTGTAAGCCAGTTCAAAAGGCATGGGTCCCTTGTACTTCTGGATGACCGACTTGAGCTCCACCCCTTCGACGAATTCCATGACCAGGGCGTAATTTTCGCCGTCCGGAAAGAATTCCATGAGCTTGGTGATGTTGGGGTGGTCCAGTTTGGCCAGGATCATGGCCTCGTGGAAGAATTTCTTGACGACCCGCTTATTGTCCAGAGCCTGGGGGTTTAAAATCTTCAGGGCCAACTCGGTACCGTCACTGGCTTTGGCCTTGTAAACGGCTCCGAATCCGCCCTTTCCCAATGAGCCGATTACTTCATAGTCGCCGATGTGTTCGCCGATCATTCGCCGTTACCTCGCTAATTTACTCGTGAGACTCGAAAGGAGGCCGATGCCGTCAATGCGTGCAATGACGACGGTGATGTTGTCCGGGCCGCCATTGGCGTTGGCCAGTTCCACCAGCTTTTCGCTGGCGATTTTCGGTTCCGGGTGCGTTTTCACGGTGGACAGGATCTCTTCTTCGGGAACCACGCCCCACAGCCCGTCGCAACAGAGCAGAATGGATTGTCCATTGTGCAGTTTCATTCCCGATGAGGGCGCATCGACCTTCAGTTCCCGCGACATGCCGATGGCCCGGGTGATGATGTTGCTTTCCGGGTGGTCCTTGGCCTCTTCGGGTTTGATGGCACCGGCCTTGACCAAGCTGGCCACGAAGCTGTGGTCTTCGGTAAACTGGGTCATGGTGTGGCCGACAATGGTATACCCCCGGCTGTCGCCGACATGACCAAAAAACATGCGTCCGTCTTTGAAAACCACGGCGGTCAGGGTGGAGCCCATGCCTCGCAGCTTCATGTCGTGTTCGCCCTTGGCGATGACCGCTTCGTTGGCGTCGAGAAAGGCTTGCGTGAGGGAGGCGGGTATGTTTTCATCGTCGTTTCGATAGTAGTTTTGCATCAAGGTTTCAACAGCAAGCCGGGATGCCATCTGCCCGCCGGAGTGCCCCCCCATGCCGTCGGCAAGCGCCACCAAGAGCCCTTTTCGGTTCGCGCAGCCGTCTTCGGGCGGAAAGTAGGCGTGGTAATCCTGATTCTCCTTTCGCTTCATTCCCGTGTCCGAGGCCGATCCGATGGTGATGTTGAACATGGGCCACTCCTTTATCCGGAGATATCCGCAAAGCGGACCGGCCAGACAAGGGCCGGTTCTTTTTTCTTCTGGTGGTTCGCTTTGCCGTACCATAGGTTCATCTGGTAGACATAGGCGGGGCCGAATCTATGCCGGCTCTTGGACCAGTATCCCACATGGGTAGGGATATTGACAAACGGGTGACCAGCCGGAAGCGCCGGGTTTTGACGCTTTCTGTCGGTGAGTTGCTTCCATTCGGTGATGGTGGGCAGTCGCCATCCACCGAGGTTTTGGACCTTCAGGTTCCGGCAGTATTCCACGGCATCGTCGTATTCGACGGCGATCTGCTTGGGTGTCTTGGTCCACATGAGGCTCGCCAGCAGGTCTGTGACGGTGTCGTCGCCGTTGTCCACGAACCTCGGGCCGGTCTTGCCGGTGAGAATATCGGTGACCGAGCCGTCCTTGTTGGCCTTGAACCGGGTCTTGAACACTTCCAGGGAGGCATCGGCGGGGCGTCCCGGCTGGTTGTCATCGTTTAAGGCGATCACCTGAAAATCAACAGCGCCGCTCTGGTCAATCTTCTGCTGGAGTTGCCAGGCGGTGCCGCTACCGGTCATGCGGTAACGGTTTTGACCGATTACCACCACGGCGGCCTTGGCCGGCCGGTCGGTTTTGGCCGTAAATGTGAAGGGTTTTCCAACCTGGCCGCGCTGGGGGGAGACGGACGCCGTCAGCACGTTGACCGGCTTGGCCGGCACCTTGGTGGTGGTGATGATTCCTTCCCGTGCCTGGCCGCTGGCGCCATCCTTGTTGCTGGCGACCACGGAAAAGGCGCTGGTGCCGAGTTTATCGATTTTGGCGATGGTTTGCCATTGGGTGCCACTGCCTTCCATGGCTGTCTGCTGGCCCTCGATATCGAGGATGACTTTTTCAGAAGGCACCGTGGTGGTGACCTTGACGGCGAATCGATCGCCCACATGTCCCTTGCCGGGAGCCACGGCGGCCGCTGTGGCCGATGCGATGTCAGGCACCGGTACCGGGCTCTTTTTGGTCAGAATCTCCCCTTGTCTGGCGGCCCCTGCCGTGCCCTCGACGTTTAAGGCCGTGACGGTAAAGGTTTTCTTGCCGACCTCTTCGATCTTTCGCCTGAGGGTCCAGTCCGTTCCCTTGCCTCGCATGGCCAGGATCTGGCCGTCGACCTCCAGATTGACTTTGGCGGCGGAGCGGTCCGTTTGGACATTGATGGTGAACTCTTCACCGGCGAACCCGGTTTTCGGGGTGGTGGCAATGTTGACCACCTTGGCGGTGCCCGGTTTCAGGTTGAGGGCGCCCTGGCCGGCCTTTCCCTGGACGCCGTCCTCATTGGTGGCGATCACCGCAAAATCGACCTTGCCGATCAGGTCGACCGCATGGCTGAGGGTCCAGGCCGTTCCAGCCCCGCGCATGGCATAGGTCTTGTCGCCGATACGGAGGTCTACCTTCTCTGCCGGTACATCGGTGGTGGCGGAAAATGCAAAGGCGTCCCCGCCCAAACCACTGGACGGTGTCACGCTGGCCGCCACCACGTTGACGATTTCGCCCCGTTTCTTGATGGCGGTGACGCTGCCCTTCCTGATTTTGCCCTTGATGCCGTTTCGATTGATGGCTGCGACGGTGAAGGCGTGGGTTCCCACCTTGTCCACGGTGGTGGTGAACTGCCAGTCGGTCTTTTCGCCGCCCATGATGTGCTTCTTGCCGGCCATTTCAAGAATCACCTGATCGGCCGGTTCGCTGGTGGTAACGGCGAAGGTGAATTCGTCGCCGGGATATCCCTTGTCCGGCGATACCTGGGCCGTCAAAACATCCACGGGTACGGCCGCCGCCAGTTTGCTGATCACGAACTGGCCGCCTTTTTCCATGGGCGTTCGAAGTCGGCCTCGGATAATTTTTGTGCCGGCGATCTTGGTGATGGGAAAAAGAATTGCTTCATCGAAAATCAGGTTCTCGAAATCGATGATTTCAAGTTGATTGTCTTTGAGCGCCTTGAGAATATAGAAGGTAAACAGGCCCAGGCCATCGGTTTCTGGTGATCCGGCCCAGTGGGATTCGCCGAATGAGATCACTTCCCGGGAGGACCGGGCTGCCCGTTCCACGATTTTTTCCGCGTAGCGAAGGTCATAGGGGCTCAGGGAGATAGACCGGGATCGTAGCAATTTGTTGGAGAAAAAAGAATCGGAAAGGATCGCCACGTTTTTGGCCTTGAAATTGGGCGATGCGAAATACTCTTCGATCAGGCTCGCATGTTTGAGCCATGTCAGCTTTGTGTCTTTCTTGCCGTCAGCCGGTATCCAGTAGGTTTCGCCGTCTTCATCTTCGGTGCTGTGACCCGAGAAGAAGATCAGCAGGTTGTCTTTCTCGGTTAAATCCTTGACGTTTCGGTCAAAGGCGGTGAGAATGTTTCCGATGGTTGGCTTTTCCGCGGATTTATCGGTGAGAAGCGTGATGTTCGATTTCTTGAAATCGTATCGTTCTGTAAGGAGTTTTGATATCGCTTCGGCGTCTTTTGTCGGGCTGTCCAGCTTGTCCCATTTTTCGTAGTTGCCGATGCCGATGATGATGGCATGGTTTTCCCCGGTGTCCGGCCGGCCTTTTCCGGAAAGGGCGGAAAACACCGCTGCAGCCAAGCCGACACCCATGCATGCGGCAATGAAGAAGACGACAAGTGCTATCCTTCTCTTAACTGGCATGGTAATCAGTCCCTGTTTGACGATATGTCCTGGGAAACATCATGGTTTGAACGAGGCCGAGGGGCCGTTGAATGATAGCTCTATCCTATAGGATGGAATTTGATAACTGTCAAGGGTGATTAAGCTTTTGCCTCCCTGGGGGGCTTACCGGCAGGCCTCCAAAAAGGGGTGGCAGCCGCTACATGAAAATGGAGATGGCGGCCGGCCATATTGAATTCGACGCTACGGGTGAGCCGGAGAAATGCGAGGCAATAGATGTTGACAAGGAATTCCAATCCTGTATATATGAAAAAGAATTATCCGTTTCGAGAGAATTCTCCATGACATCGAGCGAAAAAAAGCAGATTCAAGTCAAATCCGACTTCATGCACGCGGCCGGCGTCTCTGACCCCGGCCGTATGCGTCCACAGAACGAGGACTCCATCTTCATCGACGAAGCTGGAGCCTTTGTCCTTCTGGCCGATGGCATGGGAGGACACGAACGTGGTGCCGATGCCAGCCGGATCGCCCTCGAAGTGATGCGGGAGTTCTTCACCCCGGAAGTGATGGCGGCCGAGATGGCGGATATCACCGATGGCGGCGGAATCCCGGCGGAAATTTCCTGCTACCTCTCCCTGGCCGATTTATCGGTGCGAAAGGCCAATACGGTGATTTACGAGCGAAACCGTAATGAAGGGTTGCGCCGATTCATGGGGACCACAGTCGTCGGGCTGGCAGTGACCAAGGGCGGATACGCCTTCTGGTTTCACGTGGGCGACAGTCGAATTTACCGGATGCGGGACGGCGCCTTTGAACAGCTTACCACGGACCATAGCGCTTACAACGAATGGATCCGAAAAGGCCGCAACGGTGAAGCGCCGAAAAAAAACATCATCACCCGTGCCATCGGTCCGACGGCTGCGGTTTCGGGAAGCACGGGATGGGAAGCCTTCAAGCCCGGCGATTACTACCTGCTGTGTAGCGACGGTCTTTCGGATATGCTCGATGATGGCAGCATTGCCGACATTATTGCTGCTGGCAACAACGATGACGTCCTCCAGACCGCTGTTCGACTCATTGAAGGGGCAAATGAGGCTGGCGGCAAGGACAATGTCAGCGTTATCCTCTGCCGGACCTGACCTCGCCTCAGCGCTATTTCGGAATTTGAAACGCCCAGCTTAGAAGAAAAATAACCGCCACCTGGCCATGCCGGGTGGCGGTTTTGTCTATAAATCCAAAGATTTTTCAGGTTCAAAGATGGATGCCGCGGGTCAGTTCATTAAATCGGTCGGGTTACATCTTGATGGCGTAGTGGATGGCGGCCGGTGATTCGTTGGTCACCTCGCGGCCGAGACCGATGATGCCGTTGCCCAGCAGCACCGCTTCATCCCTTCGCACATGAAGGTTCTTTTTGGCCTGAATGACCACGTATGTGCCGTTGGTGCTCTGGTCCACGATGATGAATTTGCCCTTACGGTATTCAACCCGGGAGTGTGACCGTGAAACCCGCGAGTCGTTGACTACAACATCGTTGTGGATTTGGCGGCCCATGGTGGCGACCGGATGGTTTTCATCCACCGCCACGGTGTTGCCATCGTGGGTCAGTTCCAGGCTCAACCGAAGGGCCGGCGCCGCATCCGGAGAATCGTCGAGCATGACGGTGACGTCGTGCTGCTCCCAGATCACTTCGTAGATCAGCAACTCGCCGCTCTTTCCCTTGATGGTGGTTTTGTCAATGCAGCGGGCATCTTCGCGGTATTTCGGCGGCAGGGCGTCGATGGTCTCCTGGGCGGTGATGATTTGGCGCTGTTTGGCATAGGCCACCATTCGGGCTGCCACGTTTACGGCATCACCAAAGACGTCTCCGGCTTCGCGAATCACCGGGCCGTATTGGATGCCCACGTAAATGTTGGGCGGAGGGAAATTGGGCTGCTCCGGAACGGGAATGTCTTCCAGGGCCAGGTGCATGTCTTTGGCGGCGTCCACGGCTTCGTGGGCCGTTGGAAAGGTGCACATGATTTCATCGCCGATGGTCTTGATCACCGTCCCGTTATAGGCCGCGGTGACTTTGCTCATTACGTTGATACATCTGCCGATGAGGCTTTGGGCGGCCGTATTGCCAAGCTTCTCATAGAGCTGGGTGCTTTTGGCAACATCTGCAAAGAGGATGGCCAGAGTGATTTTTTCCCGCGGCATATGAACCTCGTCAGTGAATTTGGAACCATACCCACTTAAAATAGAAAAAGGACTGCGCTGTGTCAACGGAAAAATATCAAATGAAGACAGAACCAGTGGGTAAGAAAAGGGGAAGAGGGCGTTTGGGCACAGGCCTGTATGATCTTTTGCCATCATGGGGTTCCTGTGTTAAAAGTGAAATGGTGATTGGCCCCGGTTGATTTTTCCTTGAAATCAGTACAGGATACCCGCTGGACTGTTCACCTGAACCGGCGTCCGTCAGGGCCAGTAAGACGTCACCGCGGCATACCCTGAGGAATGCGGACGCGGGTAAGAAATTTGGCCCCTTATACGAAACCGGCGGACGGCAGAGCCCCATCAACCCCATGGTTGCATAAAAAACACGCTGGGAACGGTTTAAACTCAAGAACTGTAACGTAAAAACGTGTTTTGTCGACCATGTCTGGATTGCATCGTCGGTGAATTCCAGAAAGCCCAATGATTTCTCCGGTGTTTTTTACCCTTCGGGAAAGTCGGAGAACTCCAGATCCGGCGTTGCAAAGGGTTTGCAGTAAAGCACTACGGCTTCACCCTTTGCGCCTGGGCTCTGGAGCCCTCCGGCTTTTGCAACGATAGGGTTAACTTTTGTCATTTCAACCGTGTTGGGGCAGATAACCCTGTCCCTATAGAGTCAAATAAAACCTCAACTTGGTCAACGCCTGGTCCGCTACGCCAGGATTCTTTATCCACGCTTTAGCAGCCTGTTAGAGTCTGTCGCGGGCAGGGAAGTGGCCGCCGTGACGCCAAAGGGAGTGATTGCCATGACCGGTTTGCCACAACCGCTTTTTGCCTTTTTTCACCTACGCACGTGCCCAATGGTGACCGGGCTCTTCATTGTGTTCGCGAGTATTTGGGCCATGTCGACGGCCTCGGTAGCCGCGGAGCAAAAGGTTTACTACAGCGTCCACGTGGCGTCTTTCCAGGATTTGAAGAATGCCAATGCTTTTGTCAACTCCCTGGCAAGCATCGGAAAGGTGGTTTTCTGGAAAGAGACCCAGGTGCCGGACAAGGGGCTTTTCTACCGGGTGTACATGGGCCGGTTTGCCGTCTTGGAAGTCGCCGAGGCATACTGGGACCGGCTCAAGGTGGAAGGAAAAGTCAGCTATCGGGGGATCCACCGGTTCGAGGGCCCGCTGATGTTGCCGTCTAAACCCATGGGCCTTGTTCCCCGTACCGATATCGACGATCTGGAACCGGCCACAGCGCCCCTGCCGCCCGTTGAGCGACCCCGCAAGCCTGGTCGATCGGTGACGGGGCCTTCTACTTTGGAGGCACCGCCGGTGCTCTCTACTGAGAAACCGTCAGTCCTTCCCGGTCTCAATCGGCCCGCGGTGCCCCCAACAACGCCGATGGCCGCCACTGCCGAGCAACCCCCGGCGCCCCGGGCAATGGCATCCCGAGGCCGATTTACGGACAATGGTGATGGTACGGTGACTGATCGGGAAAACGGGCTGATGTGGGTCAAGAACGGGTGGCGGATCGATTTTTTCTCTGCCTTGACTTGGCAGGAAGCCATGGCGGAATGCGACCGGTTCGGTTTTGCCGGTTACGCGGACTGGCGTCTGCCAACCCTTTCCCAGTGGCGCAGCATCCTCGACACCGCCTACGAGTGCCCGGCCCTGGTCGAGCCGAATCCCTTTGAAAATGTCATTGTGCACATGCCGTACTGGTCGTCTTCGTCGGTGAGAAAAGTGCCTGTCAAGGCATACACGGTCACCCTGTACTATGGAACCGTCACCCACCAGCAAAAGTCGGATCGGGCGTTTATTATGCCGGTGCGTACCCTGCGTTAGTGTCCATTCATGTAAGCGTTCACAGGGCACCGCATCTGCTTTGTTCCCGGGCATTTGAAGTACGAAGGGGTACGCCAGCATGCCCGGCGCCTCGCATCTACGGCACCCTGTAAACGCTTACCGTGAAAAGGATTGGAACTTCTTGAGTGTTTCAACTCCGTGAACAGTTACCCCATTCATAAATGGCCTTTTTGTCCAATTTCTGAATTTTTACGCGATCATCTTTTTTTTAATCCGGTCACCGGCGCGGTCCGGGAATGCGCTTTACCGGGCCGGTTCCGGCGTCGGTCACGCCTTTTGAAATCACGAGTTTCTTGCCGATGCGCACCCCGTCGCCGTAGACCGTTTCCTCGACGCGTCCCTGGCGGGAGAACCGGGTGACCCGTGGATAGCGAACGGCCATGTAGCTGTCCAGGGCCGGATCCGCCAGGGCCATCAGCGTTTTGGATGGGGCCGAGGCCCCGGCACCGCCAATCTCTTTTTCCAGTTTGGTGCGAAATCCATGAAGAATGCCCACGGCAAAGTCAGTCTTCCGGTGACGGTTCAGACCGCGGCCCCGATTGTAGTCGGTCCAGCCGGTGTCGATGAACCGTTCCACGAAGTCGTGGACGTAACTGGCGATGGTGACGTTGGTGCGGGTGCCGCTGATTTCAAGAACCCGTCCCATTTTTCTACGTTCCAGCACATAGGCCGTCACCCAGATTCCCTGAACGAAGTAGAAGTCGGTCACGATGGGTGCCAGGTGGTAGAACTCACGAAAGTGACGCAGGGCTGGCCGGCCGACGAAGATGCTGATGAAGTCGCTGGCCGTGTTTCGGGGGATCTGTTCGATGTGGTGGCGTGCCATGAGCTCTCTGGCCTTGACCATGGCGGCCTCGGCTTCGTGTCGATTGCCGCTTTCGGCCAGGGCCATGAGTTTACGAATGCGGCGAAGGGTGCGGTCCCCATCTTTGTTGCCGGTGTCGGCAAGGCGTTCGTAAAGGGTCGGGCAACGGCCCGAAGCCTCGGGGTTGGCCTGCAGCAGGGCGCAGGCCCGGCGAAAAACCGGGCCGTGGGGCGGTTCGCCGTTTCCACCGAGAACCTCCTGGGCCAGTTGGTGGGCCATTTCGTGATGGAGCACTTCGCGCACCGCATCCCAGGGGTGGTCCAGGACCAGGCGGCGGCTCAGCGTGATCTCGCGGCGGTCGGCCTGCCAGCGGCCCCATCGGGACCGGGCGTTTTCCAGGGCAAAGAGGGGCTTTTTCAGGGCGCGTCCCAGACCGGGGGGCAGCATCCACACAGCCTGTTCCCATTCACAGGCCAGACCGTGAAGGATGCATCTCTCCAGGGCCGTATCATTAGTGTCGTTTCCCATGGACGGCTGATACACCAACGCGGCTCTCCTGTCCAGTTTGTCGGGCTTCCCGGCACGACTTTTGGGACATGGCAACCCCCAGCGTCCAGACAACCGCTTTGGCGGTTGTGAACGGCCGTCAAATCCATTATAAAAATCCGGTTACAGGGTTACGACTCGCATATTGATGGATTGACGAATTATCGAATTGTCGAATTAAAGGCAATCCGCCAATTCGATAATCCGTCAATCCGACAATTCTTACCATGGATATGGAGATAGAGATGGCTGACAAAGGGATGGACATGAAAACGGAGAGACGCCCCGACCGGGAAGATATCGTCCTTCCCCTTCCCGGGATCGATGATGTCGAGGGGGATCGCCTTCCCGCCGGCCTGCCCCTGGTGGTGGACGCTCATGTGCATCTGTTTCCCGGCTCGCTTTTTGATGCGGTATGGGGGTGGTTCGACGTTTACGGGTGGCCCATCCGCTATAAGCTGCGCTCAAGGCAACTCATTGAATTTCTCATGGACCGGGGCGTGGGCCACATGGTGGGCCTGCACTATGCGCATAAGCCGGGTATGGCCCGCCTGCTCAACGCTTACATGGCCCGTCTGTGCCGGGAATATGAAGGCAAGCTCACCGGCCTGGCAACGGTCTTTCCCGGCGAGCCGGAGGCCGCATTGATCCTTGCCGAGGGGTTTGCCATGGGCCTTGCCGGTGTTAAGCTTCACGGGCATGTGCAGTGCTTTGATCTTCAAAGCCCGGCCATGGAGACGGTGTACGCCGTCTGCGCCGAGCACGGCCGTCCGCTGGTCATGCATGTGGGCCGCGAGCCCAAAAGCCCGGCCTACCCCTGCGACCCCTACCTGCTCTACCGGGCCGACCGGGTCGAAGATGTCTTGAAACGGTGGCCGGAACTCACGGTCTGCGTGCCCCACATGGGAGCCGATGAGTTTGAGGCCTTTGGACAGATGGCAGTCGCTTATGACAACCTGTGGCTCGATACCACCATGGTGCTGGCCGATTATCTCCCCATGGACTTTGTTCCGGACCTGGCCGCCATGCGAACGGACCGGCTGCTCTACGGGACCGATTTTCCCAATATCCCCTATGCCTGGGACCGGGAGATCAAAAAACTGGTTCAAATGGGGCTGGACCCGGAGACCCTGGCGGCCATACTGGGGGGCAACGCCTGCCGACTCTTCGGGATTACCATCCGGTCTTCCGCCGGATAGTGCTCGATTTCATAAATACTGCGACGCAACCGCAGATTCCACCAGCGATTTCACCACCCGTTCGCATCGCGAACTGGAGACACGGAGATCCTATCGCGGCCGAGCCGCAACCAAACAATTATCTCACCACAGAGGGCACGGAGCTTTTTCGGTTCATTCCCGGCTGGGAGACGGCGGCCGTGAATGAGAATGCCCTGACAGTGTTTGCTTGTACAGATCGCCGTCTCCCGATCTGTAAAAATTCAGAAACCCTCTGCGTGCTCAGTGTCTCCGTGGTTAGCCATAACTGTTCAAGATCAAATGATATTTTTAAAAATATCGTGCATAAAAAACAAGAAATCGACAGATAGTAGTGCAGAGGATTTCTTGATTTTAGGCACTTCGAACTTCAAACACTCAAAGACAGCTTCTTCCTGGGGTAACCCAAGGCCACGTCCTCTGGGCGGGTCAGAGTAAGCTCTGGCTATGTCGTCAAATTTTCTGGCCGTAAAGGATTCGGACATTTGCGGCAATGGCGTCCATGACAACCGCGGCCGGCACTTTTTTTATTTCGGCAATGGCCTCGACGCTGGTCATTAACCGGGCCGGTTCGTTGCGGGCCGCCGGATCAGCCCCCAGCACCGGGCTGTCGGTTTCCACCAGAAGCGATCGCAGGGGCAGGTGGCCCACCAGTTTCTGTTTCTGCCTGGACCGGACCACCGACGGGGGGATAGAGAAAAAGTAGCCGGCTTCCACGGCAGGTGCGGCGGTGGCATACTTGCCGTCAAAGGCATGAAGTTGGACGCGTTTGGCGCTGTTTTGCATGAGCAATTCCACGGCGCGGCGCCCCGCCGAGCGCGAATGAACGTTGAGCGGAAGATTGAGTTCTGCGGCCAGATGGATGAATTGGCAAAAAATTTCTTCCTGATGTCTTCGATCTTCTTCTGTTTTGGCCAGCCAGAAATCGATCCCCACTTCGCCAATGGCCCACAGGCGGCGGCGATGGGTGCGGATAAAGGTGATCATCTCTTCTGCTTCGGCGGGCGTTGGTTGGCCGGGATAGAGCCCGGCGGCCGGCCGCAGCATGGGATAGGTTGTGGCCAGTTCGAGGTTTTTTCGCGCATCATCAATGTCTTCCCCAACGGCCACCACGGCAGAAACCCCGGCAGCCAGTGCCCGGTCGAGCATTGCGGCACGGTCGGGGTCGAAACGCGCATCGCAGATGTGGGCGTGGGTGTCGACGAGCAACGGGTCTGGATCAGGATTCATTATGCCCATTCACCGGTTTTATGGAACAGGATGTCCGCCTTTCCTTTTGGAGGATTAGTCACTTTAGCTCACTTTAGTCACTCCACACTTATTTCGGGTGAGTCTTCGCAGACGCTGACCACTTCCGCCCCGGTCACCCGCAGCAGTTCGTCCGGGGTCAGGCGCATCATGGTGTTTAAGCTGCCGCCGCCGCCAAAAACGGTCCCAAGGCCGGTGACCTCTGTGTCGATCAGCGTGCGCAGCCGGGTTCGGTGCCCGAAGGGGGGCATGCTGCCGACCACGTATCCGGTGATCCGGAGCACTTCCTCCGGGTTGGCGAATTTGACTTTTTTTCGGCCCACCCCGAGAAAGGCGGCGAGTTTTTTCCGGTCCACCCGGGCAAGCCCGCTGGCGATCACCAGTAGGGCATCATCGTTGTGGCGAAACACCAGCGACTTGATAATCTGGTCGGTTTCAACCTCCAGGGCCCGCGCGGCGTCGGCCACGGTGGCGGTGTGTTCGTTGAGATTCAAAATCGCGGCATCGATCCGGTGCCGGTCGATGAACTGCTGAAGGGCGTCCCGGTCCAGGGAAGGGGGTGGCGCCCCTGTTGCTTTCGTTTTTTCGTTCATGTCTTGCCCCGTTTCTTTTGCCGACAATGGTCCCCGTTGCTCGTGCAGCGCTTCAACAGAACCCAATTGGATGTGAATGTCAACTTTAGTCATTTCCAACGGATTGGAATCAGTATGCCTGGACCGTTCCCCCGCAATAGTGAGCTTCTCTTTCTTTTGCCACGGCAGGGCTTTGCAGGTAGTCGTCATAGTCCATGAGTCGGTCAATGGCGCCTTCCGGGGTGAGCTCGACGATCCGGTTGGCCACGGTGGAGACGAGCTGGTGGTCGTGGGAAGCCAGGAGAATCACCTCGGGAAAGGCCATGAGCCCTTCATTGAGTGAGGTGATGGCCTCCAGGTCCAAGTGGTTGGTGGGCTCATCCAACAAAAGCGCATTGGCGCCGGTCAGCATCATGCGCGAGAGCATGCAGCGTACCTTTTCCCCTCCGGAGAGAACCCGGGTGCTTTTCATGGCCTCTTCTCCGGAGAAGAGCATGCGGCCGAGAAAACCGCGGGCAAAGCTCACCCCTTCATCCGGCGGGGCATACTGCAGCAGCCACTGGACCAGAGACATCTCGGCTTCAAAGAAAAGGCTGTTTTCCTTGGCAAAGTAAGCGGTGGTAACGGTCTGGCCCCATCGGAAGCTGCCCGAATCCGGTTCCATTTTCCCGGTCAGGATCTGGAAGAGGGCAGTTTTGGCCAGGCTGTTGTTTCCGACAAGGGCGATCTTGTCCCCGCCGTTTGCCACCATGGAAAAGTTGTTAAGGATCTTCTCCCCATCGATGGTTTTGCTGAGATTTTCGATTTCCAGGATCACGCTCCCGCAGGGGCGTTCCGGCTTAAAGGCGATCCAGGGGTATTTTCGTGATGAGACCGGCATGTCATCCAGGGTAATCTTTTCCAGGAGTTTCTTCCGGGAAGTTGCCTGTTTGGCCTTGGAAGCGTTGGAGCTGAAGCGCTGGATAAACGCGGTCAGTTCTTTGGCTTTATCCGTGGCTTTCTTGTTTTCGTTCTGTTTCTGTTTCTGGATCAGGCGGCTCGCCTGACACCAGAAATCGTAGTTGCCGGCAAAGACCCGGATCTGGCCGTAGTCGATATCGGCAACGTGGGTGCAGACCTGGTTGAGGAAGTGACGGTCGTGGGATACCACGATCACGGTGTTGGCAAAACGCGTCAGAAAATCTTCCAGCCAGGCGATGGACTTGTGATCCAGGTGGTTGGTGGGTTCGTCCAGGAGCAGGACGTCGGGGTTGCCGAAAAGGGCCTGGGCAAGAAGCACGCGGACCTTATCTCCCCCTTCCAGTTCTTTCATCTTCAGGTGGCGCATCTCTTCGGCAACGCCCAGGCCGTTTAAGAGAACCGCTGCCTGGGATTCGGCCTCGTAGCCGTTCATCTCGGCAAACTCGGCCTCCAGTTCACCGGAGCGGATACCATCGGCTTCGGTGAAATCCGCCTTGGCATAGAGGGCGTTTCGCGCCATCACGATGGCATGGAGCCGCTCGTGTCCCATGATCACCGTGTCGATGACAATTTGCTCGTCAAAGGCAAACTGGTCCTGGCCCAAAACGGCGATGCGCTCGCCGGATCCTATGCTTACAACCCCTTTGTCGGGCTCGCATGCCCCGGAAAGGATTTTGAGGAAAGTTGTTTTCCCGGAACCGTTGGCGCCGATCAGGCCGTAGCAGTTACCGGGGGTGAACTTGATATGGACGTCTTTAAATAAAATACGCTTGCCATAGGCAAGCGTTACGTTGGTTGCGCTGATCATAGTCGGTTCCTCATTTGAGTAATAAAAAACCACGGGTGTTACAACCCGTGGTTAACGGCAACCTTTACTTATAGCCTATGGCGCTTAAGTCGGCAATCTTTTTTACGTTTCAGGCCTCATATTTTATTAAGAGACAACGATGCGATGGCCAGGGGGGTGAGGAGCAACGGCTGGTTGGGGAGTTGGACGGGGAGTCCCAGTTCGTGCATGAAAACGTCTTCGATGCCTGGCAGACAGCATGTCCCCCCGGTCAGGATGATTTTTTCCACGGCATGCCCTTTGATGTGGCGGGCCACAATGTCGCTGATGCGCTGCAGGGTCGGGCGTGCCAGATCCAGGATGCCGTAACGCTCGGGCTGGCGCTTGCGTTTTTCCGCTTCCTCAAAGGAAATGTCAAAGTGCCCGGCAATGGAAAGGCCGATATGACGCCCTCCGGAGGGCTCGTCGTCACTGAAGACGATGTTCCCGTTTTGAACGACCGCGGTTCCCGTGGTGCCCCCACCGATATCCACCACCGCCGCTTTGTCCAATTGCAGCAACTGAGCCACGCAGCATGGCTCATCGCGAACGGCCACGACGTCGAGCCCTGCCCGTTCGAGGATATTCGTCGAGAGACGGTGGTCGGTTCCCGGGGGAAAGGAGGTGGCTGCCTGGCTGATTTCCCTGTTTAACCGGTTGGCGGCTTTTTCCAGGAGGCGGCATACGATGTCCACCGCTCCGATAAAATCCACCACGATACCGTCGCGCACCACTTCGGCCCATTCCAGGAAAGCGGCCACGGGTTCCCCGTTGGCGTTTAAGACCATCAGCACCACATCGGCGGTCCCCAGGTCGATGCCTGCATGCAATGGCCCTTCCACGATGCACCGGTCGGTTTTGTCGAGCAGCTCGGCGGCGATATCCAGCCGTCTCTCTGCTTCTTTCCAAGTGATGGCCATATTTTTAGACAATCCGGAAGCTGCCGACCAGGGTGCAGCGTCTCAGGCGTACAAAGGTGCGTGCATTGGTCACCCCTTCACCCGTGGGGGTAGAGATGGTCATGGATGTCCAGCCCTCGCCGCCGGCACCCAATCCGGCCACATGGGGTCCGTTTTTAACAAAGAGGCTGGAGTTGATACGTGTGGCCATGGCGTCCATGTTGTCAATGTTTCGCGAATGCAGACCGGCGGTGTGCAGAAGGCCCCGTTCAAGGACCAATGCCCACGCCAGGGCTTCGTCGAAGTCGCGGGCACGCAATACGGGCAACAGGGGCATCATCTGTTCCATGCGGGCAAAAACATGGTCCACATCGCGACCCACGTCCACGAAGAGAAGACGACAGGTTTCGGCAATGCTGAACCCGCCGGCCGCTGCCAGTTCGGAGGCATCGCGTCCCACCCATTTGGGGTTGGGGCGGCACTTGGCACCCGGGTAATCGATCAGCACGGCCCGGGCAATGGCATCGGCCTGTTCCAGGGAAATCTCGATGGCACCGCGGCCTTTGAGCGCTTCTTTAAAGGCGTCTGCGACCCGGTCGACGACAATAATCTCTTTTTCATCGGCACAGACGATATTGTTGTCAAAGGAGGCGCCGGTATAGATGCTCTCGGCGGCCCGGGCCAGATCGGCCGTGTCGTCGACCACCACCGGTGGGTTGCCGGCCCCCGCGGCGATGAGCCGTTTATTCGTACTCTTGCGGGCCGCTTCCACCACGGCTTCGCCACCGGTTACCACCAGCAGGTGGATGCCGGGCTGGGTGAACAATTGCTGGGCCACTTCGATGCTCGGTTCGCGGACGCAGACCATCAAGTTGTTGATGCCGGTTTCGGCGACGATGGCACGGTTTAGGATGCGAATGGTTTCCTGGGTGACGCGTTTGGCCGCGGGGTGGGGTGCAAACACTACTGAATTCCCTCCGGAGATCATGCTGATGGCGTTGTTGATCACCGTGGCGCCGGGGTTTGTCGAGGGGGTCACCGATGCGATAACGCCCCATGGGGCGTTTTCAATCAGCGTCAAACCGTTGTCGCCCGATATGGCGCTGGGGTTGAGAACCTCGGGACCCGGCGTGTGATCGGCCACAAGGAGGTTCTTTGTGGTTTTATCTTCGATTCGGCCCATGCCGGTCTCTTCAACAGCCATTTCAGCCAGGCGTTTGGCATTCTCCCGGGCGGCCGTGCGAATGGCTCCGACAACCTTGTTGCGGAGGGCAACGGTATTGTTTCGTTTGTAGGCGGTTGTCGCCGCTGCGACGGCTTGATCGAGCTGTTCAAAAACACCCCAGTCCCCCGGATCAATGGCCGGAATCGCATCGGGGGTCGCGACCGACAGTGATCTGAGCACCTCGGCAACAATGGATTCTATCTGCTCTTTTTGAACTGACATGGGTTCTCCAATACGCTGAGCGCTATCTTATTTGGTGTACAGCGTCTTTTTACGGGCGGTCACCTGGTCGACAATACCGACAATACTCAAATCCAGGGGTGTTTTTGCTTCCATGATCATGCGGGCGGAACTGCCGCGCACCAGAAGCACCAGTTCTCCTTCTCCGGCTCCAATGCTATCGGCGGCCACCTGGCTGCCAAGGACCACCTTGCCGGCGGCGTCCACGATGTCCACCAGAAGCAGGGTCAGGTTCGGCAACCCCGGATCGCGAACCGTTGAAACCACCTGTCCTACGACCTTTCCCAATTCCATTTTGATTCTCCTTGGTGTCGGTTTTGAGATTCACACATACGCTTGGAAAAATGCACAAGCGATAGGGTCGGGTCTTGCGCCTCGTCAATACAATCTCTGCTGACACCTGGGGGCTATGGCTATTTTTTCAGGGAAAAAACAGCTTCAAGATCGTCATGGGGGCGTGCGATCACATGCACGGCGACGACTTCTCCCAGGCGCTGGGCAGCCGCGGCACCGGCATCCGTGGCAGCCTTGCATGCGGCCACATCACCACGAACAAGCGCGGTCACGAATCCGGCACCGATTTTCTGGTACCCGACCAATTCAACCCGCGCCGTTTTAACCATGGCGTCGGAAGCTTCGATCAAGGCGACCAATCCCTTTGTTTCTATCATTCCCAATGCGTCCATTTTATGCTCCTTGTTTGTTTTTTTTGCGTTCCAACGGATGACCACCACGATGGTGGAAGTTATTTTTTAGCCGGACCTTTTTTTGCAACCGGAGATTTGGCTTTGGTTTTCGTTGGGAAGATCTCAGATCCGATGCTTTTGGAAATAAGCGTTTCGATGCCTCCGGCCGGCCGTGGTATCAGGTTGGTGCGCAAGCATTTGCCCACACGGTCGGCGGCCGCCTTGCCGGCATCGACGGCCGCCTTGCATGCGGCCAGATCGCCTTCACAAATCACGCTGAGCAAGCCCGCATCGGCATTCAAGACGGTCTTAACCTTGACCCGGGCGGTTTTGACCATGGCATCGGCCGCCTCAATGGCTGCCACCATGCCGTATGCTTCAACAAATCCCAAAGAATCGTTAGCTGTCATGTTTTCCTCTTTTCGCCGAAGTGTTTAATGGGGCCGCCTACTTTTTTATGTTCAATGGCCGGACCCCATGGTGCCGTTGATGATGCAAAATCATTACATGATATGACGCATGACCTGCTGGGATATGTTGGGGATGACCGTTTTTCTCACCAGCAGTCCTTTTTTTGCTGCTGAGGCGGACCCCGACGCCACAGACATTTCCACCGGACCGACGTTTCCGGCAAGAATGCAAAAAGCCTTGCCGCCAACACCCATGGCGATGCGGACTTCAAGCAGGTCCACATCCGCGGTTTTAACGGCCACATCGGCGGCCACGATGCAGGAAGCCGCTGAAAACGTCTCGATGACCCCAACGGCGCTGCCGCTCGTACGGGCAATGGATGAGCTCATGGCAGAGATTACGGCCGGGTCAATATTGGGGATGACGAAATGATCGACCAATGCATCGGCGCCGACGTTCAATCCCGCGTCAATGGAGGCCTGTACGGCGGCGACATTGCTGTAAATGGCCACCACAAATTTTCCGGGGCAGATGGTTTTGAGCATCAGCGGTTCCACCTCGGCGGCCTTGACCATGCGGTCGGCGGCTTCGATGCCCACGGCGATGCTGTTGAATTCGATCATCCCAACGGCTTGGATGTTGGCCATCAGTTTAATCTCCTTGGATGGTTACGGACCGGTCCACAGCGGTAACGACGCCCTGGATGGAAGCATGAACGTTGGCGCTCAGTGCCCCTTGCGCCATGCGGCCGATCAGATCGCCGGTCTTGACCCTGTCGCCCACCTTGACCCGGGCATCGGCCGGGGCGCCGATGTGCTGGTGCAGGGGGATGCGGACTTGCGCCGGCGGGCGGGTCTCGCTGAACTCGGGATGGATTTCCATATATCGGGCGATGTCTATTTTATAAGCCAGGCGCTCTACGGGGACCTTGCGGTACTCGCGCAGGGCCGTTTGCGACGGATTGACCACCCGAGGCCCTTTGTAGGTCAGGCCCTGCTCGCGAAAGCGTTGCTTTAAAAGCACATTGACTCGTCGCGGAGAGATGCGCATGGGGCAACTGAACAATTCGCAGACCCCGCATTCGCAGCACATGTGGGCTTGAACGGCATCCATGGCGGCATCGATGCCGGCGCTGAAGGCGCGCATCACCTTGTGGGTCTCAAATCCGTGACCCAGAAGGTAACGGGGGCACTGGTCGGTGCAATAGCGGCACTGGATGCAGGAAACCGCCGCTTGCCTCTGGAGAACCTCCAAAGGGATCGTATTGGTTGTGTGCAGGTAGTGCCCACGGGGCAGGACAATAATCCCGCCGTTGGTCTTGGTGATCACTTCGGTGGCAAGGGCGGCCGCGTTTTCGACGATGCGGCCCATCATGGGACCCCCGAGGACATAGACCGGATCTTCTACGGTCGGGCCGCCGCAACTTTCAATACAGGCGGCCACCGGGGTGCCGATGGGCACTTCGATAACGGCCGGTCGGGCAACCTCGCCGGTTACCGTGACCACTTTTTGGGTAACGGGAATGTTTTCCAGTGCCCGTTTGACGTTAACAAGGGTGCCCACGTTGGCCACCACGGCCCCCACATCTTTCGGAAGGCCCAGGGGCGGAATGGTTTTGCCGGTGACTTCGTGTACGAGGATAAACTCATCGCCTGCGGGGTAGAAATTGTCCAACTGGGCCAACTCAAGGCTGGTGCCGGCCATGGCTTGGGTGAACAGCCGGGCGGCGTCTTGGTATTTTCGCTTGATGGCGATCACCCCGCGCGTGGCCCCGGTAACCGACATAAGGGCCTGGATGGCCTGGACAATGGCCGCGCTGTGCCGGCCCATAATATGCTGATCCGTATAGAGCAAGGGTTCGCACTCACAACCGTTGGCAATCACCGTGTCCACCTGGGTGTCGTATTTGACGTGGGCCGGGAAACCGGCTCCGCCTTCACCGACCACGCCGGCGTCGCAAACCAATTTTAATAGGGTCTCTTTATCCATTCCCTGCATCGCTTTGCCCTGATCGGGTTCGCCGCTGTATGGGGTTCGAGCCTGACGCCCGTTTGTCCCCTGTGCGCCCTGTCTTGCGTGGCATTTCTACTTTTCCGGGTTAATGGGGAAAACGTCATCAAGGTCACCGTGCGGCCTGGGAATCACATGGGCACTGACCACTTCACCCAACCGCTTGGCAGCGGCAACGCCGGCATCGGTCGCGGCCTTGCATGCCGCCACATCACCGCGTACCATCACGGTGACCAAACCGGCGCCGATCTGATTGAAGCCGACCACTTCCACGCGAGCCGCCTTGACCATGGCATCCGCGGCCTCCACCAGTGCGGTCAGTCCAACGGTTTCGATCATGCCTAAAGCATCGTTCATTTTCGGCCTCCTTAAAAGATTCGGTGACGATTTTGTCTTCATCTACAAATCGGGTTTAGTGTTGTGTTGCATTGCCGCGTTTCAGGCAGAGCCCAATGACGGCGACCATGTAAATGTCATTGGCGCTGCACCCCCTGGACAGATCGTGCCACCCGCCTTCAAATCCCTGTATAAAGGGGCCAATGGCGGTGTAGCCGGCCAGGCGCTGTACCAGTTTGTATCCGATGTTGCCGGCCTCCAGGGAAGGGAAGACCAGGACATTGGCCTTGCCGTCGATAAAACTTCCCGGGGCCTTGAGTGCTGCCACCCGTGGCACGACAGCGGCATCGAGCTGCAACTCGCCGTCCACCAAAAGATTGGGGTCACGGGTCCGGATCTGTGCCACCGCGGCGCTGACCATCTTTGCCCGGTGATGGACCGCGCTTCCTTTGGTCGAAAAGCTCAACATGGCGATGCGGGGCGCCTGGCCGAGTAAAATGGTCGCTTTGTCAGCAGAGGCGACGGCGATGTCGGCCAGGGTGTCGGCTGACGGTTCGGGAACGACGGCACAGTCGGCGAAAATATACTGCTTCTCTCCACTGGGCGAGACCATCAGGAAAAAGGAGGAAATGGTCTTGATGCCGGGCTTTCTGGGAAGGACGCTGAGTCCGGCCCTGAGCACCGCGGCTGTGGACGAGAGATTGCCCCCGACGCCTATTTCCGCCTCCCCCCGACGGACCATCATGGCCGCCGCACCGAGGGGGCAGTGCATGGCCTCCCGGGCCGCTTCTGCTGTGACGGACTTGCCTTTGGCTTTCCGCAACGCCATGTAGTCCCGACTGTTTTTCTCCAGGAAACCAGGGCTGACCGGATCGACCACGGTCAGTCCCGCACCGGTCATGCGGGTTGTCTGCATCTTGTTGCGTACGCTAAATGGCGACGCCATCAGCACGGGTTCAACAAGCCCATCGGCTTTGAGTTGCCTTGCGGCCTCAAGAACGCGCTGATCCAGAGCGTCGGGGAAGACAACGACGCCCGGATGCTGCTGGCAGGCATTTTTACAGCGTTCTAGAATGTCCACTCCGACCCATTTCCCATGCAGCCCCGCGATGTCTGTCGTGTGGGGAGCGCCATCGCCGGTTAAATGCAGTTCACACAGGCAAGTTTAACGCGTGCCGGTGCGCTGTAGGCCACCACCGCGCCTTTGGGGAAATAGATCATGTCCCCCGGCTTGCCCATCAGGGTAGTGTCGCCCACATCAAGATGCAATTCGCCTTCCAGGACAACGGCGATCTCGGGTTGCTCCAATTGGCGGGTGAAGCTCGCCTTTTCCCAACTCATATACCCGCCGGCCAATGTGTCTTCTGCCTTGCCACCGATGGCTTCGGCCACCCATATTTTTTCATCCACCGCAACCGAGCCGTTTTCGCCTTCTATCAAGCGCTGGTGATCAATGAGTCGAACCCCCTGGGCAGTGCTTGCCGTCAGTGCGGGGTGGGTTGTTTGCGGGGCGGTCGCCTGTCCCAGTTTTGCCGTCACCACGTCTCGAATCACGGATTCAAGCGTTGCCATGGGGGTGTCTGCGGGCAGGCGATTTTTTAAAAGGGCACTGACCTCGCGGATCAGCGTTGTGCTGGAAGCACTGGTGGCACCGGCACCGGCGCTGGAACCGGCACTGGCACTGGCGGCACCGGTCAATGGGCAAACCGGATCATCAACGTCCAAGACGACCCCAAGGCGTTCGGCTTCATCCCTTGCCATGGGGGTAACAATGCACGCGTCCCATGGTACCGAGAGTGTCAGTTGTCCGGTTTGAGCTGCTTCGCGGACTTCTTCAGCGGTGATGAGCCGTTTACCCATGCGTTCCTCCTGTGGTGATCAGGCCGGGGATGCTGGTTTTGTCTTTTATATTCCCGCCGTCCCGGCGAGGATGTCTGCCTTTTTATCGTGAAAGATAAAAGCAACCATCATGCCAAAGGCCACGGATGTCTAAATCGTTGTAACGCGTCCGTGGCGAATCGAGGCGCTGGTTTTATCTCGCCGGTGCATGGGCCAAGGGAGTGCGCTGGTACGCGGGGCCTGCCGTGAACGGACAAAACAAAGTCGCCGGGTGTGCCGACCAACCCATGGCCGACGCTGTGTTGCCTCTCAAAAGTCTCAGAATTGCATCATGTAAAAAAGACGCCATTTTTCATGAAAACGGCCAGAAAAGTGGTAAGAATTTGAATATAAAGGGATTAAGCAAGTTCGGAAGAATTTTGACGTTTCTTTCCAATAAAGACGATGTGGCAAAATTGCACTTTGGGAAAAAAAGGTGTACGGAGATCATTGGAGATTCACCATTTCTGAAAGAATTTGGTGCATATTTGCATCATGTTGGGTCTGGACAAGGCCGAGGGGAAGGGAATCACCAAGGCTGTCCATCTGACCGGGGGTCAAAAATGGCCTGGGTTGAAATTGAAATTTTATCCGGATAGCCGTGGTAGAAGGGGAAAATACCCATCAAAGGGCCGGCCGGCGACATCAATTTAAGATGTCTGGCATTTTCTTTGCTTATACAAAACAGGAATGTTTGGGTGCCCGGCCATGTCGGCCGACAGGTTTCGGCAAAAACAGTGCGGTTCGGCGGTTGCCACAGCCATACGGATCACGACCGATGCCCCATCAACTCCGGTTGATCCTCCCGGGGATGAACGCATCCTGGTGACAGCCATTTCGGACAAGCGCGCATGGGTCCTGCATTTCCACGTGCCCAGAACCACAGAGAAGGGGTTTTCGTAATGAACGTGATTGATTTTCGATTCCGGCCCAACACCGCCGAGACCATCTCCGGTATTCAGAACAGCAAGATGTTCAAGGGGCTCTGTGAGCACATCGATTTTTCAAAAATGAAGGCCCAGACCATTTCGGAAGTGGTCGCGGAACTGGACCGTTACAATGTTGTCCGGGCTGTCATCACCGGAAGGGACTGTGAGACCACGTACGGCTCCAAGTCCAATAACGACAGCGTCATCGAATTTGTCAAAGCCTATCCAAACAAATTCATCGGGTTTTTGGGACTCGATCCCCATAAGGGGATGAAGGCCATCGAAGAGCTGAAGCATGGGGTCAACGATCTGGGCCTGCGCGGGGCTGCCGTGGATCCTTACCTGGCACAGATCTACGCAAACGATGCCAAATATTACCCGATATATTCCAAATGCTGCGAGCTGGATATCCCCATTGTCTTTACAACGGGGCCAGCCACCCTGGTCCCCAATGCCATTATCGACCACGTGGCCCCGCGCTATATCGACATCGCGGCCCGGGATTTTCCCGAATTGAAAATCGTGATCAGCCATGGCGGCTATCCCTGGGTCAACGAGGCCATCATCGTGGCCGAGCGCAATCGAAATGTTTACATCGACCTTTCCGAATATGAGTTTTCTCCCATGTCCGAGGCCTATGTACAGGCCGCCAACACGATGATCTCAGACAAGATCCTTTTTGCCAGTGCCCATCCATTCGTGGATTTCAGGCAGGCCCTGGAAACGTATCAGAAGTTGGATTTCAAGCCTGAGGTACGGCAGAAAATTTTGCACGACAACGCCGCGCGGCTTCTGGGCCTGCAAAGCGCGCCATCGGCCGCCATTGCCGGTTCCGCCTACGGCCAGGCCCCCGTTCAGGTGTCCGCCGATCTGGTGGGTGACATCGTGCGCGAAGTGATGGCCCGAATGAAAAACTAAACAACGGGAACATGAACTGTTTTTTTGCGGTCAGCGGTGTGCTTTCAATCTCCTCCCCAAGCCAACACCGGATTGCTTGGACAGTGTTTCTCCTCCCACGCCAGACAACGCCGGTCCATACCGCCGAACGCAAAAAGAGTCGGTCACCCAGGGTGACCGGCTCTTTTTTTTGGCGACTTGATCGCTTTCAATTCGCTATTGTCATCCATGCCCTCAGGGCGTGGTCAGAGTCAATTGGCTATGCCGAGACCGCTTTGTTGCCAGTCACTCCACACTTATTTGGGGCCAGTATCCCTCCCCTTCCAGGGCAACCCAAGGCCACGTCCTCTGGGCCAGGATTATTTACTTCGCGCGCGGTTGGAGAACCCACGTCCTTGATGCCCCGGAACTCACTGCTTTCGAGGAGCAGCGGCGGGGAACAGATGGGCGTACTCGCCCTTGAACATGTCCATTAACGATTGCATCACGGCCTCATCGAGTTTGATCTCCCCCATGGGATAGGACCTTCCAAGGTAGGTGTACTTGGGCGCTCCCATTCGATGGTAAGGGAGCATCTCATAGCTGGCATTGTCGAAATCGGTAATAAAATCGAGGATGGCCCGGATGGCCTCAGGGTTGTCATTGACACCTGGAATGACAGGGGTTCGAACATGAATGGGCAATTGGGGCCAGGCGTTACGGACCGCCTTTAAATTGCTGAGAATCCGTTGGTTGGAGACACCGGTGACCGTTTTGTGCACCTCGGGATCCATCACTTTAATGTCAAAAAGGAGGTTGTTGAGATACTCGCCCGCGGCAAGAAGATCTTCGGTATCACAAAAACCGCATGTTTCCATGGCCGTATTGATGCGTCGCCGTCGGGCCTCCTTGAGGATGGCGATGGCAAATTCAGGCTGATGCATGGGTTCCCCGCCGCTAAGGGTCATCCCCCCACCGGAGCGTGAATAAAAAGCACCATCCTGCTCCACCGCGGTGACGACCGCATCAACGCTTTTTGTTTCGCCATAGACCTTGAGTGCCTGGGTGGGGCAGACATCGGCGCAGAGCAGGCAGTTGGTGCAGGTTTCGCGGTTGATCATCGCACGGTTTTCGGCATCTTTTTGGATCGCCCCCGCACTGCAGACCTCCATGCAGCGGATACACTGATCAAAGGTCAGGCATTTGCTGCGGTTGTAGGCCAGTTGCGGGGCCGTGTGCTGGGATTCGGGATTGCTGCACCACTTACAATGCAGGGGACAACCGTTTAGGAAAACCACCGTGCGGATACCGGGGCCGTCATGAACCGAATAATTCTGGATGTTGAAGACGATTCCGCTTTGTTTCTGGATGGGAAGAGACATATTGAGCACCTCGATAAAGGCCACCGAAGGGCATCGCTCGTTCGGTAGTCGCTGGTTTGGCCCTTCAGGTCAGGCGTTTTTACACCGGCGATGCGATGGAAAAAAGGGGGGCACTTCGCGCCCCCCTTTGTATGCTTGCCACCGTCAATTCTTAGATCGTTTCATGGCCATGTCGGGCAATCAGATCATCCTGAAGATCTTTGGACAGATCGCAGAAGTAGGCGCTGTAGCCGGCGATGCGCACGATCAGGGTGCGGTATTTTTCCGGATCCTTCTGGGCTGCTATTAAGGTCGCGGCATTAATGACGTTAAACTGGATATGCCACAGGCGCAGGTCGCAGAAGGTGCGGATGAAATCCACGAGTTTTTTCGTGCCGGCTTCACCTTCCACACACTTGGGGGTGAATTTGATGTTGAGTAGCCGCGCGGCACGATTGCGATAGTCGAAGTTCTTTGTGGTGTAATTGGACAGCATCACCGCCGTCGGGCCGTTGTGGTCCGCGCCCTGGGACGCTGAAGAGCCGTCGGACAGGGCGCTGAAGGCATAGCGGCCGTTGGGTGTGGCCGAGACCACTTTGCCAAAGGGCACGTGGGAGGTAAAGGGCACGTAGCGCAAGTCCAGGTGGACGCCCAGTTCTTTGGAATATTCCTTGGTAAAAGAGACGGACACCTTGTCGATGGCTCGGGCAATGGTATCGGCGTATTCATCGTTATTGCCGTAGCAGGGGACATTTTGCAGCATGGCACGGATGTCTTCTTTGCCCTCGAAGTTGCATTTGATCGCTTCGATAACTTCGGCCATGGTCAACTTCTTCTCTTCGAAGACCAGTTTTTTAATGGCCGACAGGGAATCCACAACCGTACCGTAGCCGATGCATTCAAAATAGCCCAGGTTGATCCCTTCGGGAATCTGGGGGGTATGCAGATCCAGACAGTGTTTCATACACAGGTCGTGTACGGCAGAGCCCATGGGGGCAGCAAAGTGCTCATGACGCAGGCGGATGATGTGATACTGCTGGATAAAGGCGTGCTTGATGAAGTTGGTTTGCTGCTGGGTAAAGGCGACCCAGAACTGATCCCAGGTTTCGAAGTCAGTGGGGTCACCGGTTTCAAGGGAGATCTGCTTGTCGCCGTACTTGAGCATTTTGCCGTTGTAAAGGGTCATCTCCAGGGCAGCGGCAAAGTTGATGTAAGCGCAACCGGACGTGTAGGTATCCCGGTTGGGCATGCGGACTTCCGCGCATCCGGAAACCGCATAGTCGAAGATCTCTTCAAACTGCGCCCCCTTGGACAGATGCAGGGGAATGATTTCTTCGTCATTGATCAGTTTGGGAAAGCCGGAGCCTTCTTTGATGGTCTCTGCCACTTCATACAGGAAACGTTCCGGGGAGCGCGCGTGGATGCGGGCCGCCAGGTCCGGGTAATGGTGGGGAAATTCGCGTTTGGAGCGCATGAACAGATAGGTCAGGTCGTTGGTGGCGTCCAGGCCATCGCGGGTCTGGCCGCCGATGGTAACCGCTTCCCAGTGGGCGTAACCCTCGTTGAAAGCGTCGCCGTTGGGGGAGATGTAAAGGTCCATGAACTGGGCCATGCTCACGTACATGAGTTCGATGAGCTCAATGGCTTTGTCGTCGTCCAGAATGCCGGCTTCCACGTCCTTTTTATAGTAAGGGTAGAAATATTGGTCCATACGGCCATTGGAGATAATGGTGCCTGTTTTCTGCTCGATTCTTGAAAACATTTGCATGAACCATTGGCTTTGGACCGCCTCATGAAAGGTGCGGGCCGGATGCTCGGGCACACGGCGGCAGTTGGCGGCGATCAGTTCCAATTCGGCCTTACGCTGGGGGTCGGTCTCCTGGGCGGCCATTTTTTCCGCCAACGCGGCATGGCGGTTGGCCCAGCCGATGATGGCGTCGCATACCAGGACAATGGCTTCCAGGAAGGGTTTCTTCTCCGTGTTGGCCGTTGGGGAGAGCGGATCTAAAGCTTCGAGTTTTTCCCGGGCCTCTTTGCGCAGACCACCGAAGCCGCGTTTGAGGACCTTCTCGTAGTCGTGCACCCACTGCAGGGCACTGCGGAACGAGGATGTCTCGTTGACGATATAACGGGAGTAGATGCCGTCAGGATCGTCGTAGGTCAGCTTATGGGTGTCCTCGGGCAGGGCCTGATTCAGGGCCTCATGGTAGGTTTTGCCCTTCCAGTAAGGCGCGATCTCCTCAATGACCACCTTGGCGTCGGCTTCAGACAGGGAGAAGGGGGATTTGCGCTTGGGCATCTCCTCGATTGCCTTGCCGAGGAAGTCGCCGTCGAGCTCGGGGTACAGGATACCGTAGCGCCCCTGGACACCGGCGCGGCCGGCCAGCAACTGATGGTCGTCGATGTAAACCGTTATGTTCTCAGCGATGTGTTTCATGGCCTTTGCCCAGCGCAGGATGAGGGCTTCGCCTTCGGTTTTGCGCATGGACTCGGTGAAGTATTGGGCACGCTCAATGTCGATGACCGGCTGCAACCCTTCGATGGTGTCGAGGATTTCAAAAACACGGGCATGGGATTCGCGATATTTACTGTGTTTACCTTCGATCTTGTCCTGGAGCATTTGTTCGTGGGGGGACAGGCAACAATCCATGATTCTCTCCTTTTTGCATTTATGGGTCGATCCTTTTTTTATTTATGCGCAAGCAGTGTCTGTGTTTCCGTTTCTGCCTTTATATGATTTATCTCCGGGTATCGTCTCGCCTGACAATCTTTTCCGTAGAATCCTGCATTGGGAATGGTTTCATAAGTGGTGCCAGCGACGACTTACATGTCTGCAAAGGCCATGCCCGCTGGAGAGAAGCGATCCATGATTTCCCCGGTATCGGTTTAACTGGTTGATGTCATACCAATATTTGCTTCTCAAAAATATAACAACATCTCAATCCTCGGTCGCTCGCGAGCGGGGAAGACCGGTTGCGCGTCTCCGTTGGGGATCGTTGCCGGGAAAATGATGCAAAAATACAACATGCATGGAATGGTTTGGAACCTTCTCGGGGGTTTTTTGCGATCAGTTGCAAAAATGCGACTCGACCGCTGCATTTTTGCCTCCCCGGCGTGACGGACCGGGCCATCTCATTTCATGGCACAGCCATGCGGCTCTTTTTTTACAGAATGTATCAAGACCTGACATGGCATCTTCCTTTATTCCGTTTCCTGGCACGGCAATGTCTCTTTTTTTTAAGGGGCATAACTTGTCGGAAAAAAACGTAACGCGTTCGAATCAGGCACGTTAGACGATTTGGCCAATCTACCGGCGCAAAACAGGGCCAGTTCGAAAGTTTTGTGGGCTTGTTTTTTGCATTACCGAATTCTGGATGCATGCTGTCTGACATTTGCCCCAGTGGCTGGAAGTTTGAATCCGTGTGCCACCATGCAAGTCTTTTTTTACGCCGGATCTTCGGGCGTGGAAGTTGGATACCGTTAGGGAGAGGCGTGACAAAGTTCGCGTTGATTGTAGCGGCTTTCTGTCGCATTGGCTGAATCGTTGTTGTTTTTATCAAGTTCCAAAGGAGGAAGTAATGGCGAAAAAGAAACTGTTTGCAGGTATTCTGGCAATGGCATTTTGTGCGGCGCTTTTGATTGCCCCCAGTGCCATGGCAAAGGGCTACACCCTCAAAATTCAGACCGCGGTTCCCAGCGCAAGTATTTATTTCAAGCTCGTAGATCGTATGGCCAAACGCATCGAGACCATGAGTTCAAAACGGCTCACCATCGAGGTGCTGCCCGCCGGTGCCGTGGTCGGCGCTTTCGAGATCCTCGATGCCGTGGATCAGGGCATTATCAACGGCGGCATGGCCTGGACCCACTACTGGTCCGGCAAACATCCTGCCGGTCTGCTGTTTTCCGCCCCCACGGCCGGCCTGGGGATGGGTCTGGACCAGTTGAGCACGGTCTCGTGGATCTATGACGGTGGCGGCGACGCACTCTACCAGGAGTATTTCACCAAAATCCTGGGCTACAATATTAAAGGCTTTATCGCCATGCCCATGGGGCCGGAGCCGTTCGGCTGGTTTTCCAAGCCGATCAACTCCATGGAAGACCTCAAAAAGACCAAGTTCCGGTCTCCCCCGGGAATTCCCTCCGAATCCCTCAAACTCATCGGAATCCCCGCTGTATCCATGCCCGGTGGCGAAATCGTTCCCTCTGCCCAGCGCGGCGTTATCGACGCGGCCGAGTGGATCAGCCCTGCCGATGACCGTGCCCTGGGTCTGTCGTCCGTGTGGAAAAACTACTACCTCCAGGGTCTGCATCAGGCGGTTTCCATCGGCGACATCTACATCAACCTGGATTGGTGGAACAAACTGCCCGCTGACCTCCAGGCCATTTTCAATGCCGGCATCATGACCTGCATTGCCGACAGCTACAACTGGAATGTCAGCCAGAACAGCGTTGCCCTTAAAGAGCTGGTCACCAAGGAAGGCGTCACGGTCCGCGACACCCCGGATGATTACGTAAAAGCCTATATGGCCGCGACCCAGCAGATCATGGACAAATACGCCACCAAGGATGCGTTCTTTAAAAAGGTGCTGACCTCCATGCAGGAGTGGTCCAAGCTGACGGTTCCCTACCAGAACAAAGCCAACGGCGTCTATTACAAGATGGGCAAGACCGCTCTGGACAGCGGGGTTGTGAATTCGGCTTACGACAAATAAGTGAGCATGCAACGGCGTGCCGGGGAGCGGGTATACCCTTCCCGGTCCGCCTTTTTGCATATTTGAAATATAAGGGCAGATCACGCCTCTCAGTGATTTTCGCGCCCAAGGCACCAACCATTAAGGATATTGGTGACAATGGATAATCAAATTTCGCAACATCTCCCTCAAGACGGCCCCGGTGTCACAGCGGAGCCGCCGCGGGGTCTGCTCAAGGCGATTGACGTGCTTGATTCCTTCAGCATCTGGTCCGGCAGGGCAGCCGCCATACTCATCTTCCCCATGATATTCAGCCTGGTCTGGGAAGTGGTGGCGCGCTATTTTTTCAATGCCCCTACCATTTGGGCCAACGACATATCCACCATGTTGTACGGGGCCATGTACATGGTCGGGTCCGCCTACGCCCTGCAGCGCCAACAACATATCCGTACCGACTGGCTTTACGAAAAGTGGTCGGTTCGGACCCAAGGCATTGTCGACTCGACTTGCTACATCCTGCTCTATTTTCCCGGCTTGACCATTTTTTTGTGGGTGGGATGGAAATATGCCCTTCGCTCTACCATGCTTCAGGAATGCATCGTTTCCAGCCCCTGGATGCCGTTTGTCTGGCCGCTTAAACTGTGTATCCCCGTTGCGACCCTGCTGTTGCTGATCCAGGGGGTATCTGAATTGATCAAGAGCCTTTACGCCGCAACGACCGGTGTGAATATCCGCGAGGAAACCGAAGGCGTCGAAACTTAGCACAAGGAGCGTACCCAATGAGTCCCGAAGTTCTCGGCCTGCTCGCCCTGGCGAGTCTGTTCTTCTTCATCCTGGTCGGTTTTCCCATATCCTTTACGCTGATTTTTCTCAGCTTGGTTACCGGCTACATCGGCATCGGCAAGGTCGTCTTTCACCTGATGACCCTTCAATTCTATTCGGTCATGACGGATACGGTGTTGTCGGCGGTCCCCTTTTTCCTGTTCATGGGGTACATCCTTGAAAGCTCGGGCCTGATGAACCGGCTGTTTAAGGCCTTCCAGCTGATGCTGGCCCGGCTGCCCGGTTCGCTTTACCTGGCGGTGACCGCCACGGCCACCGTTTTTGCCGCCGCCACCGGCATCGTCGGATCATCCATCACCTTGTTGGGCGTGATGGCGGCCCCGACCATGACCGAAAGCAAATACAATGTGCGGCTGTCGGCCGGATGCATTTCCGCCGGCGGCACCCTGGGTATCCTGATTCCGCCAAGCATCATGCTGGTGGTCATGGGGCCCGTGGTCGGCGTTCCGGTCACCGACCTGTTTGCGGCGGCGATTTTTCCCGGTATCATCCTGGCCAGCATTTATATCGGCTATACCCTGATCCGCTGCTGGATCAACCCCGAACTCGGCCCGCCCCTTCCAATGGAGTTGCGTGCCACTTCTTTTGTCTGGGTGCTTAAAGAGTTGTGCCTCGGGGTGATCCCGGTGATGACCTTGATCCTGGCCACCCTCGGCAGCATCATGGCCGGAATGGCCACCCCCACCGAGGGGGCCGCGGCAGGCGCCTTTGGTTCGTTGGTGTTGACCACCGCCTACCGCCGCATGACGTGGGAAGGGCTAAAAAGCTCTACCATGCGGACCGTGGAGATCTCGGCCATGATCCTGCTGCTGGTGGCGGCATCGAATTTTTTTGGGTCGGTTTTTTCGCGCCTGGGGTCTGCCACCATGCTGACCGAGGTGCTCATGGGCCTCCACCTGCCCCCCCTGGTGATGCTGTTTTTGATCCTGGCCCTTATTTTTGTCCTCGGCTGGCCCCTGGAATGGGTGCCCATCGTGTTGATCATCATCCCCATCCTCATGCCCCTGGTCCGGCAGATGGACTACAATCTGCTTTGGTTTTGCACCCTGGTGGCCGTGACCCTGCAGACCGCCTGGCTGTCGCCGCCGGTGGCCCTTTCGGCCTATTTTCTCAAGGGGGTGGTGCCGAGCTGGCAGCTTAAGGACATCTACGTCGGCATGATGCAGTTCATGGTCCTGCAGCTCATCGGCATGACCCTGATTGTCTTGTTTCCGGCCATTGCCACCTGGTTGCCGGCCTATTTGGGCCGATGATCGATTCCGGGTATTGTTCTCAAAAGGCTGCCCTTTCCGGGCAGCCTTTTTTGATGATTTTTGCCCGCGGTTTACATCGCGGGTATTATGTCTGATATTGTCACCGGTTGACGACAACCCGATCATTGCTTAGAAGAGATTTCATCTCCAAGGGGTATCAATGGAACACTCGCTTTTTCAATGGTTTACAAATGAAGCGTTGCTGCAGGCGTTGATTGCGGGGCTGCCCACGGTCGTACTGCTCGGCTTTATCGTTGTCTGTATTGTGCTCCTGTCCAAGGGGGCGGACTGGATGATTGACGGGGTGGTCGACCTGGCCGAACGCACCGGGATGCCGCGGATCGTCATTGGGGCGACCATCATTTCGCTGGGAACCACCATGCCCGAGGCCTTTGTCTCGGTGATGGCCGCCTGGATGGGCAATCCCGGCCTGGCCCTGGGCAACGGCGTGGGTTCGATCATTGCCGATACCGGCCTGATATTCGGTCTGACCTGTATCCTCGCGGCGGTCCCGGTCAACCGTTTTATCCTCAACCGCACCGGCTGGGTCCAGGTTGGCTCGGCGACCCTGCTGGTGGTCATTTCGGTGGTGTTGCTGCTGACATCGGCCGGAGAACCGGTGATCGGCCGGAGCATCGGGATTACCTTCCTTTGTCTTCTGGCCGCTTATCTCTATGTGACCTACCGGTGGGCGAAGAACGGCGGCGAATCGGCCCTGGAAGGTGAGTTGGAGGGGCACAGCCAGCCCCGGGATATCTGGCTCTGCTGGGTCATGATCGTCGGCGGCCTCACCCTGGTGATCCTCAGTGCGCGCGTCCTGGTGCCGTGCGCCTCTGAGATCGCAACGCGCATGGGCGTGCCCGAAGATGTGATCGCCGCCACCCTGGTGGCTTTTGGCACATCGCTGCCTGAGTTGATGACCGCCATTGCCGCCATCCGCAAAGGGCATCCGGAAATTACCGTGGGCAATGTGGTGGGGGCCGATGTGCTCAACTGCCTCTTTGTCATTGGGGCCGCGGCCACGGCCAGGCCCCTGGCCATTCCGCCCAATTTTTTCTTTTTCCATTTTCCGGCCATGCTGATTATCCTCTGGTCGTTCAGGGCCTTTATCTCCATGAACAAAGACGGCCTTTTCAGGCGGTGGCAAGGGGTTTGGCTCTTGTCGGTCTACAGTGTTTACGTTATCCTGCAATATACGCTCAACCTGGGCGGCGCTCACGGATAGGACGCCGCCGGCCGTTGTTGAACCGAAAAAGGGAGGCCGGCATGGAGATTTCCAGCGAACAGCAAAAAAATTGGGACGATGTGCGGCGGGCCGCCCGGGCACTGGCCCAGGCCGGTGACCTTATCACCGAAGCCAGCCGGATTCTGGATCGTTTCTGTCACCCCACCGACCCGGATAATTGGGATCGTGCCTTTGCCTGGAAGCTAAACGAACTCAAACTGACGATCGGCGTCTGCCGTGAGGTCGAGCAGCACCTGTCGGCCTGTGCGAACCCTGAAACAGAGAGCGATGCATCCGCGGGGGGAGAGGGCCGGTGTTAAGCCGCCCCTTACTGTGGCGGACCCGGAAAGGTTCGACGGTTCCGGGAAGAAAACAAACGGCAGTTTCAACGACAATTCCGAATGTCCAATCCTCAGTGTCGAAATTTAAAGTGTGGAATCGCTTCGCTCTGCCGATATGAAAAAAGCCAATGTGGCAGAATCTCTCTGCCAGGGGCCCTGCGGCCACCAAAGGAGTCAACCCATGGAATGGATACCGCTCGATGTGCCCAGGCCCGAGGACGCAAAACATTACGATATCCGCCTCAAAACCGGAGAAACGGTCTCCGACGTGACCTACTGGGACTTTGGCGGCGGGTTTTCGCCCCTGGAACTGGATGAATCGCCTGTGATTGAGGGCTGTCCGGTGAAATACCCGCTCTCCATCGTGGCGGCTTACCGGCCGGCTGCTGGCCGGATTGGGACCGATGGCATATGCTGATCTGCATGCATATCCGCCGGCAGAATGTGGCCGGTATTAACGGCGTCCGGATTACCCTCATGGATATGGTGTCACAATATGGCCACGGTTCCATTGAGGAGACCGATCAGATCCCCGACACCTCGATCTGATTTATGATAGGATGTATCCCGCCATCGGCTCGCGGTCATGAGCCTGAAAATCGGAGAATGCAGGTATAACCAAAACACACACAACCCTTTGAAAGGATAAACCATGACTGAAAAAACAGTAGCCCCGAGCACCATTGATAAGGATAAGTTGATACCCCGAAGCGATGTTGAATGCGCCTCGGACTGCAATGAGACTTGGCAGGACTGCCAGGAGGCCCAACCCGAGAAGAAAGGGGTCTGCAACACCACGCTTGCCAAATGCGTTAAGCAGTGTGACGAAACCGCTAAATAGTTTCCCGCCCTTGAAAATTACAATCCACGTCCCATGGGCCAGGATTCTTTACTTCTCCTGAAACGGTCTGTCGGCCTATCCGGCGCGTTCGGCGCGTTGCTTGCGGAAGAGGGTAGAACGGTCCATCTTGAACCGTTTGGCCACATTGTCCTGGGATCCGTGTTTTTTGAGCGCGTAGCTCAGAATTTGACGCTCGATATCGGCCATGATCTCCTTGAGGCTGCGATTGCCCTCATCGATCTCCTGGTGCAGGTCGGAAAAATCCAGCTCTGGGGTGAGCGGCTGTTGGGCGGCCGAAGCAACGGGCAGAGGAGAGGGCTCGGCAATGTGGCAGACCATATTGCTGGGCAGATCCGAGATTTTGATGTCGCTATTCTGGTTGGTGATGACCATACTCTGGATAAGATTCTGAATTTCCCGAATATTGCCCGGCCAGTGGTAGCCTGAAAACAGATCCAGGGCAGCGGGGTCAAAGCGCAAGGTTTTTTTGTAGCGGTTGGTGTAGCGCTCCAGAAAGTGTTTTGCCAGGGGGATAATATCCGCTTGGCGCTCGCGCAGGGGCGGGATGGTGACGACCGCCACCCGCAGGCGGTAGTATAGATCGCTGCGAAAACGCCCATTTTTCATCTCTTTTTCCAGATCCCGGTTGGTGGCCGAGATCACCCGCACATCCACACTGCGGGTCTTGGTGGAACCCACGCGAACGAACTCCCGGTCCTGGAGCATCCGCAACAGTTTGGCCTGCATCCCCAGGGGCAACTCCCCGACTTCATCCAAAAACAAGGTCCCCTTGTCGGCCATTTCAAGGAAGCCCAGTTTGCCTTTGGCATGGGCGCCGGAAAAGGCTCCCGGGGCGTAGCCAAAGAGTTCCGACTCAAAGAGGGTTTCCGGAATGGTGGGGCAGTCGACCTTAACGAAGGGTTTTCCCGCACGGGTGCTGGCCTGGTGTATGCGCCGGGCGTAGACATCCTTGCCCACCCCGGTTTCGCCCTGGAGCAAAATGGTGGCGTCGGTGGCGGCCAGATGTTCTACCCGGTGATTCAGGTCCACCATGACCGGGCTATGGGCGATCAGGGGGCGTTTCAGGGAGATGTCCTCGTTGATATACTGGACATTGGTGCGGTATTTTTCGATCTGTTTGCGCTGGGTGAGAATCTGTGCCCTGAGCTGGGCCAGCAGGGTTACATCCCGTACGAAGGTGACCACCAGCGCCACTTCGCCGTTGTCGTCAAAAATGGGGTGGCCGTTGAGGACCAGCTTTTTGCCCTTGCTGTCGGTCTGTATGCTGGTTGCCGGTTTGCCCGTCTTGACAATTTGGGGGTTGAGGATGGTGTCCATCCCTCCCTCGGTGGTGAGGACCTCGACGTTGCGGCCCACCAAGTTTTTTCTATTCAATCCGGTGAGGCGCTCGTACATGGCGTTGATCCGCAGGGTGCAGCCCTGCCGGTCGGAGATATAGATCCCGTCGCCGATCAGATCCAGGATCGGGCCGAAATATTTGCTCAGAGAATACGCAACGCTGTTGATGTTGTTGGCCATGGTGCTCCCTGACGACAGGTTTGGGAAAAAAATCAAATTTTACGAAATCGGCAGGGCGTTGTCAAACCCTCTCTTGGGTGGGAAAATATAAGACCTTCCGATAAAAACGGGAATGATCCGGTCGGGCTGTTGCCACAATCATTGTGCCGACGTGTCCTGGACGCCGGGCGGCGCGACAACGGGCGGAAGGTCGTCGAATCCCGGCCGGACAAAGGCCCGGGCCCGGGGAAAGGTCCATTCCGTGGCGCGGCCCAGCCTCTCAAGCTGGCCAAGAAACGCAAGGATGTCTGCCCTGGCTTCTGGCGCGGCCTCGATCAGGCCGGTCCAGGCCGCCTTGGACCGGTCGATGGCGATCAGGGCGACCTTTGCCGAACCATCGGCATCGCGGGGAAAGTCGTCGGCGTCTGCTTCGAACTCGTCCGCCGCCCCCATGACGGCCCGGTGGATCTTGGCGGGAATCAGGCTGTGATACCGCAAAATGATTTCCATGCGTTCCGGATTACCAATCGGTGTCGGCGAAGGATCCACAACCTGCAGGTGGGCGTGTTTTTCTTTGTCCAAAGAGGCCATGGCCCCATAAAGCCGCGACTCCCAGAGAGCGAACCAGTCGCCAACCCCATGGGCGTAATGCCGGGCCGAACCCACCAGAATATGATCGTCGGCAGCAGCGAATTCATCCTCTGATCCGGCAGTATCGGTGATGGCGGTAAGATCGATTCCGGCCTCTTGGGCCAGTTCGTGGAGCAGGGCTGCCGTCGTTTCAAAGGAACGGGAAAGCTGTTCCCAAAAGGCCTTGGGTTGCACCGTCCCCAATACATCCGCGTCTGCCGCCTCCATGGCATGGACCGAGCAGTGTGCGGTCATGGGGCACCGCTCGCACCAGCGGTCGCAGTAGTTGTGGATTCCGGCGATAAAGGCCGGGTTGCACCCGAGTTGTCGAAGATCTTCGATGCTGTTCATTGGGTTTGATTTTCCTCTGGATTCGGGAGGGAGAAAATGCCGGCGGTCCAGACCCCGGCTTCGTACAGCTTGTCAGAAATACAATGACGTAAGTTTACTGAAGTCCGAACAGATCCAAGTTGATTATGAACCGCAGACGCTCGCAGACCGTCGCAGACAAGAAGGCTTGATGGCGATCGACCTGATCGCCAACAAATTCGCATCGCTTCGCGAAGGGTTCGACAGATTCTAAGCAAGAAGGAGTCTCCTTTTTCAGCGTGCGCCCCCCAGGGCGACCTCTTTGGGCCGGCCAGGTCGGCCGGTTCGAAAAAGTCTGCGGGTGTCGGCGCGTGTCTGCGGTTAATACATGATATGTCGCAGTAATTGTGTTTTCGAGCACTTAGGGTCCTGACGACGATCAGTTGGCGGATTTTGTCCGGATCAACTGCTTGATCTCCTCAAACCGCGTTTCGGTCAATTCGTATCTTCTAAACGGAATCAGGCTCAACAGCAGCATGGCCGCCGTGAACAGGCAAAACACCAACCGGATGCCGGTGGCAAGGCTTTCGGGTTGCAGCCCGGCACCGGCAAACCCGGACAGGGACAGGGTCATGCCGACAATGGCCGGGCCGATGGCATAGGCGCTTTTTTGTCCGCATGCCCAGGCACCGGAAAAAATCCCTTCCCGTCTCATGCCGGATTTGAGTTCATCAAATTCAATGGTATCCGGCAGCATGGAAAACGGAAAGAGCTGGAAACTGGAAAAGCCGATCCCCAGGAGAAACATCTGGAAAAAGAATATCGTCGACTGGGAAGGCCTTGTGAAAAAGAGTGACAACAGCATTACGGCCATCAGGGACAGCCCGATGGTATACGCGTTAATTTTTCCCAGCCGGATTCCGACCCTGACCCAGAAGGGGATAAAGACGATGGCCGTGATGAACAAAATGGCCGAGATCACCCCCACGTAGCTCTCGGGCATCTTCATCACGTATTTCACATAGTAGATCTGGCCGGCCATCAGCACCCCAATGGCGATGGACTGGATGAGGTACATGAGCATCAGGACCTTGAACGGCCGGTTGGCAAAGGCGACCTTTATCTGCTCCATAAGGGCCGGTGTTTGATCAACGGCGGTTAAAGACCTGGCGTTTCGGGTCCCCCATACACTGACCAGGCAGAAAATTGCGATGAGGATGCCGAAGACCAACCCCATGAAACCAAATCCGGATTCCCCCCCGCCACCCGCTTCCACCAGCGGCATGGCCAGGCCGCCGGCCAGCAAAACGCCTACCGACGATCCGATCATTCGAAAGGATGTCACCGACATCCTCTCGTTATAATCATCGGTCATTTCCGCCACCATGGCGGAATAGGGGACGTTGTAAACGGTAAAGGCCGTGCATCCCAGGGCGAACAGCACACCGACATGGATCGCACCGACCAGTTGCGATGGATAATGGGGGGCAACAAACAGGGCGAAAAACGTCAGGCCGAAGGGAATCGATGCATAGAGCAGATAGGGGCGACGCCTTCCCATCCGCGAGCGGGTCACGTCGGAGATGCCGCCCATGATCGGGTCGGAAACAACGTCCCACAGCTTGGGAATCAGGAGCACCAGACCGGCCAGGGCCGGCTCTACCCCCAGGACATCGGTCAGGAAAAAAAGAAGGAACATGCCGGTTGAAACAATGAAAATATTGCACCCGATATCCCCGATCCCGTATCCGAATTTTAATCCAAAGGATAACTTTTCGCCCATGGGTGCAGTCGCGGCCGGCCCGAAATCCGTTTTCATGATGTCTCCTCGAAAACCCTGTGTTTGACGCAGGCCCGTTTTTTTATTGCGTTTGTCAGAAACACGTTCAAGAGGGATTCAACGTCAACGTGCTGACCTTGGCTGCCTCGATCTCTTTTTGGTCAATCAGCTGCCGGCGGTAGCGGCCGTCAATATACATTCCGGCCTGATCGTCATAGTTGTGGTTAAAGAAATACCCGGACTGGCCGGTGGGGTTGATGCCCAGGGAGTGTTCGGGTTCGGCAAAATCGACAATTCTTCGGGTCGAGGGGCCGATCGTCACCTGGTGCGGGGCAGCAGAGAGCGCAAAGCCCAAGTAGTTGGGCACATCCCGGCTCCCTTCGGCCTTGAACGGGCCGATGTTGAAGATTTTGTCAAAAGGCTTTTTCCGGCCGATGGCGTGGACATATGCCACCGTGTGAACCTTTTCCCACTGCCAGGCAGTCGGATCAGGCCCTACGATGGCTTGCAGGTGAGCCATGGTTTTTACCCAGGCCGCGCCCAGAATGTCTTTACGGGTCTCTTTCTTCTCCGTTTTTATGTCGTCCCACCAGACTGATTGGTCAAGTTTTACGATTTTTTCAATGGATCGGTCGGGAAGGCGGGTTCTTAAAAAGGGCTTGAAACGCACCTCCCCAAGCTCGTCTTTATAAATCATTTCAATCAGGTTGTAGTGCAGGGTATGAAAGATCGTCGGTCCGATGCTTTCCAGGCGGTGGTCTCCGTCCCACTGTTTAAACAATTCAAAGGCCCGGACAGACGTTTCGTTTTTCTTTACCACGTCCATGGTTTCCAGAACCCGGACCACGTCGTTGCGGATACCCAGGGAGAAATTGGAGCGGGTGTCGAGCTGGATGGCTGTCATGTCTTCAGCGGTCCACCCGGTTTCCTTCTGTTCCAGCAGGTGCTCGATTCTTTTCGCCCGGTTGTCAATGTTGTAATACCCCGGAACCACGCCGGTGCCGAAATCCTGGGGCTGGTGGTTGGCCGAGACAATCATTCCCGAGGCAGGGTTGATCATCTGGGGGTTTTTATCGAACGGAACCATGCCCAGGTATTCGTCCTTGCCGCTGGCCCCGTCCAGGATGAAATTGGAATCCACATGGGCCGGACGGATGGGGACTGTTCCGGCGGCCCACCAGGCGATGTTCCCCTTGGCATCGGCCAGGACAAAATTGAGCCCCGGTGCCTTGATCAGCCCCACGGCGTCCCGGGCTTCAAAGGCATCCCGGGCATGGGCCAGTTTGTAACATCCCCGTCCCATCTCATTGTTAAAATCGTAAAAGGCCCACCACAGGGCCACCGGCTCTTTCTCGTCGCCCATGGCATCGACGGCATCGTTGAGGATGGGACCATGCTTTGAGCGCCTGACTGTCAGCTGAACGTCGGCGGCCCCCTTGACCTTTATGGTTTCGGTCTCGATTTCAAGGTCCACCCAGTTGCCGTCCGACCAGACCTGGTCGGGGTTTTTCGGATTGGCCGTTTCGCGGAACATGTCGACATCGTCGTTTTGGAACATGGTCAATGACCAGGCGATGTTGCGGTTTACTCCCAGCAGGGCCAGGGGACTTCCGGAAAGATAGTGCCCGTAAAGCTCAAACCCGGGCGTGACGATGTGGGCCTCGTACCAGACCGACGGGCAGGAAAAGGCGATGTGGGGATCGCCTGCAAATATCGGCTTGCCCGATCGGGTTTTGCTTCCGGAAACCACCCAGGCATTGCTCCCCTCGAAAAATCCCACCGGGGAATAGGTTGCTTCCACGTCAGCCACCAGCCCGGCCAACGCCCCCATTGACCGCTGGGTGCCAGCCAGCAGTTTCAGCGGCGGCTTCCCGGCCAGCCGGTAGCCCATGTCCTTGAGGTAATTGTTGCCGAGCTGGTCGCGCACAAAGGTCAGGATCGGGTCGGTCTTAAACCCTGCCGCGAAACTGTAGGACATGTATCCGGCCAGGCTTGCCGTATCGGCGAGGGTATACTCCGTTTTGGGGATCCCCAGGATCGTAAACTCGACGGGCGTTGCACCGGTTTTGACAAACTGGTTGATGCCGTCGATGTAGGCTTTTGCCGTCACCCATTCGGGCGCTTTTAAATTCTGGTGCTGCATGTACTCTTTGCCGAATTGCTTCAGCCTCAAGGTTCGAAAGAGCTTGTCCGTGGAGACGAGTTTCGGCCCGAGGATTTCCGCAAGCTGGCCCTTGGCCAGCCGCCGGAGAATCTCCATGTGGAAAAGCCGCTCCTGGGCATGGAGGTAGCCGAGGGCGTAATAGGCGTCTTTTTCGGTCTCGGCGTAAATATGGGGAATGGCCCATGGGTCAAAATGGACCGTCACCTGATTCGCCAGCCCGGGAAGGTCAAGGTCCCCCGATCGATTCGGCTGCTTGGAATCGAGGAAAAAATACCCCGCGCCGGCAACAACGAGGATAACGACGAGAAGCGATACCAAGACGCGTTTCAGCACTTTCATTTAGGTCTCCTGGTGAATGGGTGGCATCGAGCCGAAACCGGATTGTTTTCGGCCCATGGGTAGAACCACAAAATTAGTTTGCGAGGTTATAGGGATTGTCAAAATTCTGTTCCGTTTGAACACCTGCCCCCTGACGGCCGTTGACAATGTCTCGTCGGGCCGGTTGCCGCTGACAATCCCTATGATAACGGCAAGGTTTGCTTTGCTACAGGTCCCGCAGGGGCTCAAACAGGTATTCCAGCCCGTTTACTTTGATTTCGTAAACCATGGCCAGCATTTCCCCCAGTTTTCCGGGTGGAAATCCCTGCTGGGAAAACCATACCACATAAGGCTCGGGCAGGTCGATCAACCGCAGCCCCTTATATCTGCCGAACGGCATTTCCATCCTGGCCAATTCAAGCAAAATCGCTGGATCCGGTCTGCACACATTGTCTTTGTTCATTTAACCCTTCAGATCCCCTTTGGATTCGAGGAATTTCAGATGCGTCTGGAAATCCATGCCCTCAAGGCATGGCCGGAGTCAATCAAAGATGCCGTTTCACTTGTCGGCCAGTGCCTAAAATGCCTAAAGTGCCTAAAATTAAGGGATTCTGCCATATCTTAGCTGAAAAAAGCTGAAGCGAAGCGACCTCTCAATTTTAGGAATGTAAGCTTTGGTGCATTTCAGGCACTTGTTGGCAACCTTATCGGCATAGTCCGCTTTCTCTGACCACGCCTACGGGAAGTGGATTCCTATCTCGAGTTGAAATTCACATCTTCCGGTTCTAAACCCGGGTGCCGAAGAGTTCCAAATTTGGCCCCATGCGCTCGACACGGACGGTCACGAAGGTTTCCTTGAGGTCGCCGTCACCGGAAAACAAGACGGGAAGATAATGGTCGCTGATACCGCGTAGCGTTCCCGGCGGCAACGGGGCCGACCCTTCCACCAGCACACGGGCCGAGCGGCCGATAAATGCGCTGTAAAAGGCGCGTCTCTTTTCCCTGCCCAGTTCTCGAAGCGCTGCGCACCGGGCTTTGATCACATCCGATGGCACCGGATTGGCCATTCGACTGGCTGGCGTTCCCGGGCGTGAGGAAAAGGGAAAGACATGCAGATAAGTGATGGGAAGATCTTCGAGAAGCCCAAAGGTGTTTTCATAGGCCGCGTCGGATTCACCGGGAAAACCGGCCAGCACATCAACGCCGATGGCACAATCCGGTATTCGCCGATGCACCGTCAGGATGCGGTCCCGGAAAAAGTCGCGGGTATAGGGCCGGGCCATTTTCCGCAGTACCCCGTCGTCGCCGCTTTGCAGGGGCGTATGGATATGGGGGCACAGACAATTTGCGTTTGTGACCCGATCGATAATGGCATTGCATAGCTCTTTGGGTTCGATGGAACTGATCCGAACCCGTGCCATGGCACCCTCGTGGTCCATTTGTCCGAGCAAATCGTCCAGGGTGGTGGGCGGCGTCAGGTCATGGCCGTAGCACCCCAGGTGAATGCCGGTCAGGACGGTTTCTTGAAACCCTGCCTGGGCCAGGGCCCGGAGCTGGGCCAGGGCCAGGTCGGGCGCAAGGCTGCGGCTGGGACCACGGGCACTGGGTACGATGCAATAGGTACAGTGGGCGTTGCAGCCGTCTTGGATCTTGAGAAAGGGGCGGGTCCGGTCGGTGGCTCCCCATTGGGGCAGAGGGTCGAATTTTTCAAGACCCATGACATCGGCGCAACGGATCGTTGGTATATCGTCGATATCGTCGTTTGGAGCGTCGGCGATGGATAGTTTTTCACCGGTGCCCATGACAGCCGCCACCCCGTCGATGTCGGCCAGGGCCTGGGGATCGATTTGGGCATAACAGCCGGTCACGACCACCCTGGCACCGGGGTTTTCCCGAACGGCCTGACGCACCGCCTGGCGCGACTGCATGGCCGCCTTACCGGTTACGGCACAGGTGTTGATAACAAGCAGGTCGACAGCCTGGCCGCCTTGGGCTTGCTGCCAGCCGGAATTGACCAGCTTGAAGGCCAGACCGGCCGATTCGCATTGGTTGACCTTGCAGCCGAGGGTGGTGATATGGAATTTGGGCATGGCTGGTCTTTCAATTTGAAATAAGAATCCACGTCCTTTGGGCGTGGTCAAAGTCAATTGGCGATGCCGAGGAGATTGGCGGCAATTGCCTAAAATGCACTAAAGTTCGAAATGCCTAAAGTTAATGAGTCGCTTCGCTCCAATTTTTTTCAGCTAAGATATGGCAGAATTCATTAATTTTAGGCACTTTAGGCACTTCGAACTTCAAACACCCACAGCAGCTCCTCTTTAGGGGCAATCCAATGCGGTGATATGGTGACGCATCATTGATCCGCAGGCAGGGCTTCTTTGATCCATCCGCTGCCAAGGACCTCGTCACCGCGATAAAAGACCGCTGCCTGGCCCGGTGTGACGGCTTCCAGCGGTGAGTGAAAGCGGACCGTGGCCCTGCCGTTGCCCGTGGGCGTTAACAGGGCCGCCGATGCGGGGCCGCGGTATCGAATCTGGACCGCCACATCGGTCGGTGCGTCAATCTCCCGGTCCGTCCAGCGGACGTGGCTGACCCGGCATCCCGACGACATGATCTCCTTCTTGAAACCGATCACCAGCCGGTTTTTTTCCAACTCCAGTCGAACCACATAGTAGGGCTGGCTGGCCGGGCAGTCGAGCCCCCGGCGCTGGCCGACCGTGTAAAAGGGTAATCCCCGGTGCCGACCCAGGACGTTACCGTTGGTGTCCACAATGGGACCCGGATTGGCGGTGAAACCCGCGCGGCTGTGAAGAAAAGCCCCATAACCGCCCCGGGGGATGAAGCACACGTCCTGGCTCTCACCGGAAAAAACCGGGGATAGCCCCTGGTTGGCCGCAAGGGCGCGTACCTGGACTTTGGTCATGGCCCCGAGGGGGAACATGGCCCGGGACAGGGCACGCTGATCGAGGCGGGCCAGAAAGTAAGACTGATCCTTTTCCGGGTCGATGCCCCGGGACAGCCGGAAGTGCCCCCTGGTGCCGGTCGCACAGCGGGCGTAGTGGCCGGTGGCCAGGTGGGATGCGCCCATCCCCAGCGCGGTTTCCAGGATCAGGTCGAACTTGATTCTCTGGTTGCACACCATGCATGGGTTCGGGGTCTGTCCACGCGCGTAGGTATCGGCAAAATAGTCCACCACCCTTGCGCGGAACGGGCCGGCAATATCCACGGTTGTTACGGGGATCCCCAGGCGCCGGCCGATGGCCTCGCCCGTGTTTCCACCGAAGCCTTTTGCCGATTCGTATCCGGTGGTAAAGTGGATGCCCATGGGGGAACGGCCCTGGGCTTTGAGCAGCCAGGCCGCCGTCATGGAGTCGATACCGCCACTGACGGCAATGGCAACGGGTGAAGACATGGATCAGAAGAAGGTCTGGGTAACGGGGCGTATTTCCATGGCCCGGACCGGGCAGGCGGTCACGCAAAGCTCGCAGACGCTGCATTTGTCATGGTCAAAGACCACTTCCATTTCCGGGCGTCGCACGGATAGGGCGCCGGTGGGGCAAACGGCCGTGCACGCCCCGCAGTGGGTGCAGCGTTGATTATCCCGCTTGATATCCTGGGAAGCCTTCTTGACGTGGACGCCTTGGTCTCGCAGGTACTGGACACCTTCCTTAAAGTTTTTTCGGGTGCCGAACAGTTCCAGCACCATCATTCCTTCCTTGCGTGGAAAGACCGTGGCGTTGAGAATGTTAAAGACCAGGTCGAAGTCCCGGGCCAGATTGCAGACCACTGGTTTTTGGACCTCGGTTTTTGGAAAGCGTAGAATCAGGATTTTCGAATACACGACACCTCCAGAAAGATCTTTATTTTACGCTGAAAACATCATAACTTAATGACAATCGAAGTCGGTGTCAACCGATACCTGGAGTTCAATACGCAGCCCCTTCCAATGGCAAGCCAAAGCCTGGGCTTGGGGGCCGGGATCCATGACAAAACCTTCGAATACCACCAAGCGACGTCGAAAATGAACCGTTATGCCTACCGTACCACCGGCCTGGCCATTCAGACCCTTTCAGGGTTATTGAAAGCTCAGGTGCGCGTTCACGGCCAGGAACACCTTCCCCGTGGGGCGGCGCTTTTTGTCGTCAATCATTTCACCCGGATCGAAACCCTGCTGCTGCCCTACCACATCCATCGGGTCACCGACATGCCGGTATGGTCCCTGGCGGCTGCCGAACTGTTTACACCGGCCCTGTCGGCCTTTTTCGACCGGGTAGGTACCGTCTCCACCCGAAACCCCCACCGGGACCTGCTCATCGTCAAGACCCTGCTGACCGGAGATGCCTCCTGGATCATCTATCCGGAAGGGCTTATGGTCAAAAGCAAGAAGATCATGGAACGGGGCCGGTTCATGATCATTCACGCCGACGGGAAGCACCCGCCCCATACCGGGGCGGCCGCGCTGGCCCTTAGGACGGAATTCTATCGTCAGCGACTGATCGCCCTGTCAAAAAAAGGAGAGGAGACTGAGGCGGCGCGCACCCGGGCGTTGTTCGGCATCGCTCCGGAGGTGCGGATAGACCGACAACAGACCCACATTGTGCCGGTCAACGTTACCTATTACCCCTTACGGGCCAGAGAGAACCTGCTCAGCCGTCTGGCGTCAAAAATAAAGGGGCACCTGTCCGCTCAGGCCATGGAAGAGATTATCACCGAAGGGAGCATGCTGCTGGGTGGGGTGGATATCGATGTCAGCATTGGAAAACCTCTGGCCATCGCCCCCTTTCTAACGGACAGGCGTGTGGCCGCGGATATTGTCTCGGCGCGACCCATCGGTTTCGACGACGTGCTTGCCTCCCGCGTTCCCATGCAACGGGCGGCCGGTGAGGTGATGCAGGCCTACATGAGGGCCATTTACGACATGACAACGGTCAACCATGACCATCTTTTTGCCGTTATGCTTCGGTCCAGGCTCTGGCGCAGGATCGATATCGAAGACCTTAACCGCCGGATTTTTTTGTCCATCGTCGGACCATTGCAGCAGGCCGGTATTCATTGCCATCACAGCCTCAAGAAGGACCAGACCCATCTGCTCACCGACGACCGGTTCGGCAAGACCGAGGATTTCATGGCCCTGGCTCTGGACAAAGGCGTGGTGACCCGAACCGACCAGGGCCTGATCTGCCAGCGCCAGGCCATCGGTTCCCCTTTTGATTTCCACCGGGCCCGCATAGACAATCCCATCTCCGTCATGGCCAACGAGATCGAGCCGCTCCGGCCGCTGCTCCGTTCCATTGGCCGCATCGCCCTGACACCGAAATGGTGGATTCGCCGTCAGACGGCCCGTTACCTGCTGAACCGGGCTGAACAGGATTTTGCCACCGCCTATGACCGATTTTACGTCCCGGGTGAATCCAAGGACCGGTCGGTGGGGCGGCCTTTTCTGGTGCGGGGCCGCTCCCGCCGCCTGGGGGTGGTGCTGGTTCACGGATACATGGCGGCGCCCTTGGAAGTACGCGGACTGGCCGAGTATCTCGGCCGTCGAGGGTTTTGGGTCTACGCCCCGAGGCTTGCCGGCCATGGCACCTCGCCCCCGGATCTGGCCGGCCGAACCTACGCCGATTGGGTGGCATCGGTGGACGCTGCCTATGCCGCGGTCCGATGCCTGTGCCAACGGGTCGTGGTCGGTGGGTTTTCGACGGGAGCAGGGCTCGCTTTGGACCTGGCCGCGCGTGTCGACACGGTCGCCGGGGTATTCGCCGTCTCGCCGCCCCTGCGGCTTCAAGACTTTTCCGCCCGCTTCGCGCCGGCTGTCGATGCATGGAACCGGCTGATGAAGAAGGTGGGGATCGACGGTGCCGGGATGGAATTTGTCGAAAATCATCCCGAAAACCCCCATATCAACTACCACCGCAATCCCATTGCCGGCATACGGGAACTCGAGCGGCTCATGGACACCCTGCCGCCGCGACTGGAAAAGATTCGCCGGCCTGCCCTGGTGGTCCAATCCCAACTGGACCCGGTGGTGGACCCGGACGGCTCAATGAAAATTTTTCACAAACTCGGCAGTGAAGACAAGACCTACACCCTGGTCAACATCGACCGCCACGGCATATTGCTCGGACCGGGCTCTGACCGGGTTTACCGAACCATTGCCGAATTTATCGAACGCCTTTAAAATCTGTATTTGGCCTCTTTTCCCTAAAGAAATACCGTCCGGTGCCGATAATCCATGGAGATGGTGATGCCTGGGCAGGCAGTGTCGATTTCCATTTATCATAGGGATTGTCAGCGGCAACCGGCCCGACGAGACATTGTCAATGGCCAGCAGGTCGCAGGCGTTCAAATGGAACAGAATTTTGACAAATCCCTATAATCCGATCAAGGAGTCCCTGTTGCGCCACCCCTCCGAGCCATTCACCCCGTGTCCGGCCGAATTCTCTTCCTGCCCGTTGACAGAGGAGGTTGCCCGGTTGCGACAGCGCTGCCGGGAACTGGAGGAGATGTGCCAGACCGACGCGCTGACCGGTTTTTACAACTACCGATTCCTCATGGACACCCTGGAGAGGGAAATGGAGCGGACCCGGCGGACCGGCCTGCCCACCGGCCTGATTATGCTGGATCTGGACCATTTCAAGCGGATCAACGACACCTACGGGCACGAGACCGGAAACGACGTTCTGGTGCATGTGGCCGAACAGCTCAAAATCTCCATCCGACGCATCGATCTGCCGTGTCGCTATGGCGGTGAGGAGTTTCTCGTCATTTTGCCGGCGACGCGGCTTCAGGCCGCCTTGATGACCGCCGAGCGGATTCGGCGGGATCTGCATGGCGCACCGGCCGTGGTGGGAGACACACGGATCCAGGTGACGGCCAGTTTCGGCGTTGACGCATACGGCGTCGAGGATGCATTGACCGGTCACGAACTGATCCAGAGGGTGGACCGGCTTGTCTTTAACGCCAAGTCAGACGGACGAAACCGGATTAGCCATGACATGGGCCGGGCACAAGCCGTCGCCACCGAAGTGACCGATGCCGAGAAAAAAGGGCTTTTGTTCCGATCCTGACGGTTTTGTAAATAGTCGATTTTTGACCACGGAGATTACCGAGCTCACGGAGAATTTTTTTTAATACCTGAGTTGACCGAACAAGGTGACCATGATTGAGAATCCTTTACCACTGATCGTCTGTGTGACCAGCGGAAAGGGCGGTGTGGGCAAAACCAGCCTGACCGTCAACCTCGGGCTTTGCCTGAGTCGTGCCGATTTGCGGGTGCTCATTGTTGATGGTGATATGGGTCTGGCCAATGTCGACCTGATGCTGGGTCTGGAAGTGGGGCGTACCGTGCGGGACGTCCTTGAGGGCGATGCCGAGCCTGAAGACGCTCTGGTCTGGCCGGACCATGGTCTGGCGGTTTTGCCGGCCACCTCGGGCGTGCCAGAAATGGTGAGCATGGGGCCGGAAGACCAGGCGCGCCTGGGTGAATACCTCGGCCGGCTCGCCACGGGGTTTGATGTGGTGCTCATGGACACGGCCGCCGGTATTGGATCGTCGGTTTTATGGTTCAACGACTATGCCCAGGGCAACATCGTGGTCATGACGCCGGATCCCACGGCGGTCACCGATGCCTACGCCTTGATCAAGGTGTTGAGGCAGCGTTACGGCAAGGACCACTTTCATGTGGTGGTCAACGACACGGCCAGTGACCACGAGGGCCGCCGCGTTTATGATAATATCGCCCGGGTGGCCGACACCTACCTGCAGGTGACACTGAACTATCTTGGCAGCGTCCCCAGCGATCCGGCGGTGCGACAGGCGGTGAGGCAACAGCGTCCGTTTTGTGCCACAGCGCCCGACGGTCGGGCGGCCCGAGCCGTGGAAGCCATCGGCACCCGAATTCGGTCGCTGATGACGGATCCTAAACCCTAAACGAGTGTCCGTCCACGAATCGGTTCTTGAGTGGATGGGCATCCATGGACAAGACGATGAAATTTACCCTGCGGCGATTCCATAGGACAGAGCAACCCCAGGCACCGGATCCTTTACCGGCGGCCCAACGGCCCGACCCGGACGAATTCTTGGCGATCCTGCGCCCGATTCTGGTGCTGTTGAAGGATTTTGCCATGGACATCGGCGAACTCGATGCCCAGGGGTTTCGAGACGATGTCCAGGCCATGACCGGAGAGTTGTTCGAGTCGCCCTCCAAGGGCGGCCTCACATCGGTTTTTGAGCGATTCAAAAGACGACTTGTCGGCTTTATCGCCAGGCAGAAAGACTATATTCTGGTTCGGGAAAAGGAACTGCGTGAAATTATCGACCTGCTGACCCAGGCCATGGCCACCATCGATACGGAAAACCGGAATTACAACCAGATCGTCTACGAACAGAGTGAAAAAATCGAAAAACTTACCCATCTGGACGATATTCGAAAGATCAAACAATCGCTGAGTGAAGAAGTCGCGCAGATGCGCCGGACCATATCCGAAAAGCAGGCCCAGGACCAAAGCCAGGTGGAAAGCCTGTCCAACCAGATTCAGTCGCTGAACGCCGAGCTGGCAAAATCAAGGGCTGAATCTCTCAGTGACGGTCTTACGGCCACTTTCAACCGCCGCGCCTTTGACTGGGAAGTGATCAGCCGGGTCGAACGTAACAGCGTCATGCGCCGCCCCTTTTCGCTGCTGCTCATGGATATTGACGATTTCAAGAAAATCAATGATATCCACGGTCACCCGGTGGGGGACCGGGTGCTGATCTCCATGGCGGCAAAATGCAGGGAGTATATTCGCGGTGAGGATTTCTTTGCCCGATACGGCGGTGAGGAATTTGCCCTGATTCTTCCCGGTGCCAGTCTTCGAAACGCCATGAAAAAGGCTCGCCACATCTGCAAGGCGGTGGCCGATACCAGCTATCTGACCGATGGTTCACCCGGCGGCAAGCACCTGTCGGTGACGGTCAGTATCGGCGTGACCGCCTTTACTGTCGGTGATACGGTGGAGGCATTGATCCACCGAGTGGATCAGGCCTTGTACCAGGCCAAAAAGGACGGGAAAAACCGGGTGGTGTCGGCTTAACTCTGGCATTAAGCCGCCTATTCCCGTGGTTGACCCGGAAAGAGGCGATCGTTCCTGTGAGAGAAGGTTTTACCTGAATGCTCAATATCCAATACGCAACTCCTATATGGGATTGATAAATTTGCCGTTTGTGATAGGATATCGTCAAAGAAGGGGCCGTGATACCCTCGGCAGCGATAAATGGGTTGGGGGTGTTCCATTTTCAAATAAAAAAGGGATTGGCCTCAGTGACCAATCCCACGGTTTTTGGTACGCCTGGCAGGACTCGAACCTGCGACCTACGGATTAGAAGTCCGTTGCTCTATCCAGCTGAGCTACAGGCGCTTAAAGGCAAAATCGAAAGCAAAAAAATTAACAGATTCACCGTCGCTTGTCTATAAAAATGTATGTGTGCCATAGGGGCCGTAACGGTGGTGGTGCAAAGGAAAAAAGAGATCGCATGGTAAGGAAGCAAACGATAGAAAAAAAGAGTGCGGAGACCCCCGAGGCGGACGCATCCGGATCACCGCCTAAAATCTTGAAGGGCGAGAAGGCCGCCGCCAAGAAGACGGCTGCCAAGAAGACGGCTGCCAAGAAAGCGGCTGCCAAGAAGACGGCTGCCAAGAAAGCGGCTGCCAAGAAAGCGGCTGCCAAAAAGGCGGCTGCCAAAAAGGTCGCCACCGACAAGGCCCAGGACTCGGAAAGGTCCCTGGTCAAATACGACCCGCTTCAAAGCTACCTTTCCGAGATCAGCCGCTATAAACTGTTGACCCGGGACCAGGAGCGTGAACTGGGAATCCTTGTTCGGGAAGAGGGGGATACCGATGCCGCTTATCGGCTGGTGACTTCGAACCTGCGGCTGGTGGTCAAAATCGCCCTGGAATTCCAGCGCATCTGGATGCAGAACCTGCTAGATCTGATCCAGGAGGGTAACATTGGCCTGATGCAGGCGGTCAAGAAATTCGATCCATACAAAAACGTCAAGTTCTCTTACTATTCCTCCTTCTGGATCAAGGCCTATATCCTCAAGTTCATTATGGACAACTGGCGACTGGTCAAAATTGGCACGACCCAGGGGCAGCGCAAGCTTTTTTTTAAGCTGAAAAAGGAAAAACAAAGGCTGATCGATCAGGGATTTGAGCCCAAACCCAAGTTGCTGTCCCAGCGCCTGGGTGTTTCCGAGAGGGAAATCATCGATATGGACCAGCGGCTGGATGGCTGGGATCTGTCCCTGGATGCCCCACTCAAAGAAGACTCGGATACCGAGCGCATCGAATTTCTCAATACCGACGCCGTTTCCATCGAAGACCAGGTGGCCAAAAAAGAGATGGAGGCCCTGCTTCACCAAAAGATTGCCGCGTTTCGAAAGCAGATGAAGTCCCGGGAACTGGAAATTTTCGATCTGCGTATTTTTTCCGATACCCCTGCCACCCTCCAGGATATCGGTGACCGCTACGGCATATCCCGAGAGCGGGTCAGGCAGGTGGAAAAAAATATCATTCGAAAAATGAGAGATTTCTTTAAAGAAGAAATTCCCGACTTTGCCGCCTATGCCGATATCGACGAAACCGGATAAGGCGTGGCCCCGGCGCCCTTGAATCCCGCTTGTCAACGTCTTATCATCTCACTAAACAACCGGATCTTTGATGGGATTGCTGCCCTGCATTCACCCGATGGGCAAAAACGCCTAAACCCGGCAAGGGACGCTTCCGGTATGAATGGCCGGATGACAATAAAAATGGAACGATGATGATCAGACCCATGGTGAAATTGAAACAAACCCTGCTGACGCTGATTCTGGCATCAAGCATCGTTATTTGGGGCTGTGTCACGAGCGACACCGCCACTGTCAAACCAGCGGAAGCGGGGGGCGAACCGACCGTCGCCGAAGGTCTGCCGCCCCAATCCGGCGGCTATTACGCCTATCTGGTGTTCCAGATACAACGGAGCCAGGGCGATCTGGACCGCGCCCGCGATGCCCTTGAGGAGGCCATCAACAAGGACCCTGCTTCGGGGTTTCTTAAAAGGGAACTGGCCTTGCTGCTGATTCAGCAAGCCCGACACGATGAGGCCCTTGAAGTGGTCGAAGCGCTGCTCGGCAGCCGGCCCGACGATGTGGAGGCCCTGATTATCTATGGCCGGATCAACCAGGGGATGAAACGGCTGGCCCTGGCCAAGGAAGCTTACCGCAAGGTGATCGACCTGGACGAAACCAGGCAGGACATCTACCTGTTGCTGGGCGGCCTGCATATGGAAGCCGGTGAAAGCGAGGCCGCCTTTGAGGTCTATACCCGACTGACAGCCCGCTTCCCCAACAGTTTTGCCGGGCAGTTTTATCTGGGAAAGCTTCAGGCGGAGCAGGGAAACGAGGAAGCGGCGGAAAAATCGTTTCTTCGCGCCTTGGAAATCAAACATGGCCTCGAACAGCCGCGATTCGAGTTGATCGATCTTTATGAAAGGACCGGAAAAAGGGAGAAAATCGCTCCCCAGTTTGAGGCGTTGCTCGAAAACAACCCCAAGGACATTCGCGCCGCTATGCAATACGGCCTTCACCTGCATGACCAGGGCCGGATGAATGACGCTGGCAAGTTGTTCAAGGCGCTGGGACATCGAAGTGGGGAGGACAACGCCGTTTTCCGGTTCCTGATTCGCGATTTTCTTGAAAAAAAGCGATACGCGGAGGCTGCTGTGGTCCTGGAGGGGATGCTGGTTGGCAGTGCCGCGCCGTCGGACATCCATTATCTGCTTGCCGTGGCTCTGGAGGGGCAAAAGAGACTGGACCTGGCCCTGGAACATTTTGCCCGGGTCAAGCCCGGCGAGCGGTTCTATTCGGATGCAGCGGTTCACATCGCCTTTATCTACCAGGAGCAGGGCCGGGTCGATGAGGGAATCGCCTTTTTAACCCAGGTGATCCGCCACCTGCCGGAAAATGCCGAATTCCGTTTGTTTCTGGGGACTTTTTACGAAGAGAGCAAGGCGTACGAGAAAGCTGTAGCGGCCTTAAAGGCGGGCCTGGTCGTTGAGCCGGACAACGCCAAGATCCATTTCAGGCTGGGGGTGGTCTACGACAAATGGGAGCACAAAGACCAGTCGATCCAGTCCATGAAAGAGGTGCTCCGCATTGATCCCAAGCATGCCAATGCCCTGAACTACCTGGGATACACCTATGCCGATCTCGGCCAGAGCCTTGATGAAGCCGAGGACCTGATCAAGCGGGCCCTGACCCTGATGCCCCATGACGGTTACATCACCGACAGTCTCGGTTGGGTCTACTTCAAGCGGGGGAAATTCGAAAAAGCCCTGGAATACCTAAGAAAAGCGGCCGAGATGGTCCCGAATGATCCGGTTATACTGGAACACTTGGGGGACGCCTACGGGAAATTGGGGGCGCCGGAAAAGGCCCTGGATGTCTATCGTCGGTCTCTGAAGAACAAGAAGGGCGGCACGGCGGATCTTGAGAAAAAGATCCATGACCTGAGCGGCAGCGCACCGTGACCGGCCGTGAGCGGATCGCAGGTGCCCTGCTGGTAGCTGTTTTTGGGCTGCTCGCTGCATGTGCCGGCCCGGCCGGAACGGTTACGATGGAACCGGCGGCTGACCGCCAGGCCGAGGACCTGATTCGGTCCCTGACCGGGCCGCGGTCCCAGCCGGCATCGGTTAAGGGGATCGGTGCGTTGAGGCTGCGGACGCCGTCCGGGTTGAGGGCCGCCCGCCTGGCATGGATTGTGGCGCCGGGTGGGCGAATTCGCCTTGAAGTGCTCGGCCCGGGCGGAGGATCGTCCGTGATGAGCCTGGCGACCGACGGCAGCAGGGTTACGGGAATGATCCACGGCCAGGGACGGTTTTTTGACCATGCCACTGCCGACCCGGATCTGGAACGCATCGTCGGTGTTCCCATCCGGGCCAGCCATCTGGCTGCCCTGCTCATGGGGCGGGTGCCGGTGATCGATTACCAGTCGACCGCATTGGAAACGGCTGCCGACGGCGGCATCCTGAAGATTGCCCTCAGCCGCTGGTGGCGCGTTCGCCAGACCATTTTTATGGACGCCGGAACCCGGGAACCGTTGCGCGTCGCGTTTTTTGATACGGGTGGCACGCTGATCTATGAGGCGGCTTTTGACAACATGCAGACTGTCGGCCGGTACCGGATTCCCCGTGTTCTGTCCCTGTCCGGCGGCGGCACCTCACTGCAACTTACGGCGTCACGGTTGTGGACGGACGTGGCCATCTCCCCTGAGCTGTTCGTGATGACGCCGGCGTCCTGAAACACCACACGCTGGCGAATCCCTGCCGGTGTGGCCTTTGCCCGCAATGACCGGAGGCCCATGGCGTCACCCGAACAAGCCGTTGCTTTGGAGGGGCGTCTCAGGGGATGTAGAAATGTTCTGACCCTGGGCGTGCGTCCTAATTTTGGCGACTACACCGCTGCCGAGGCGGATCGGATTCGTCAGGCCGAGACCATCTACTACCCGTCGGCCCTTTACGCCCATCTTTTTGCCGCCATGGGCAAACGCACCTTTCCCAGCTGGCACAGCTACACCTTCGCCCAGGACAAAATTCGTCAGAGCGCCCTGTTCACCCTTCTCGGCATTTCCCATCCCCGGACCCGGGTATTTTACGGGAAACGCCAGATGGGAACCCTTTTTGACTATTTTCAGTTCCCTTTTGTGGGAAAGATCCCCCGGGGGTCGGCCCGGGGGCGCGGGGTCTGGCTTATTCGCAACCCCCAGGAGCTGACTGACTACACCCGGCACACTCGCATCGCCTATATTCAGGAATTTATGCCCATTGACCGGGATATTCGCGTGGTGGTCATCGGCGGAGAGGTGGTACACGCTTACTGGCGTATTGCCACGCAGGGAGAATTTTGTAGCAACCTGGCCATGGGCGGGACCATCGGACGCGATCCGGTACCGGAAGCGGCCACCTGCCTGGCCCGGCATGTGGCCACCGCCTGCCGATGGGATGATGTGGGGATTGACATCTGTATTCACCAGGGGCGCTGCTACGTGCTGGAAGGGAACATGAAGTATGGCCTGGAAGGGTTTGCCCATGCCGGCATCGACTATACCCAACTCATGGAGAGACGCATCGGCCATGGCACCCTTTGATGGGGACGATACCGGCAACCTTCGCCGGGAGATGGATGAACGGGAGAGGGGCCGGCTCGGCCTTCGGGCGACCCTAAGCCGGGATGCCCTCAGACGCCGGGTCGAACCGCGACTGCGGGACGGATACCGGCAGTCTTTTTCCGTTGATGTGGACCGGATTCTTCATTCCAGGGCCTATGCCCGCTATATCGACAAGACTCAGGTTTTTTCCCTGATCCATCACGACCATATCACCCACCGGGTCCTCCACGTTCAACTGGTTTCCAAAATTGCCCGTACCATCGGCCGTTTTCTGGGGCTCAATGAAGACCTCATCGAGGCCATCGCCCTGGGGCATGATATCGGCCATCCGCCGTTTGGACATGATGGTGAGCGGATTCTGTCACGGCTGTGTGTCCAGGCCGGCATCGGGGCTTTTCATCATAACGTGCAAAGTGTTCGTTTTCTCGACGGCGTGGAGCGCCAGGGGCGGGGATGGAATCTCACCCTTCAGACCCTGGACGGGATTTTGTGCCACGATGGCGAAGTTCACGACCCGCAACTGGCCCCGGCGGGCCAAAAGACATTCGATCAACTGGCCCTGGAAATGACAGCGGTGGAGGCCGCGTCGGCAATCTCCCTGATACCCATGACCATGGAAGGTTGCGTGGTCCGCATGTCCGACACCATCGGCTATGTGGGCCGGGACATCGAAGATGCCATCCGCCTGAACCTGATTCGGCGAAGCGATCTGCCCCGGCGCAGCACAACGGTGCTAGGTGATACCAACGGGACCATCGTCTACCGTCTGGTCACCGACATCATTGCCCACCGCCGCAATACCGATGTCGTGGCTTTTTCTCCGGAAGTTTCCGAGGCGCTACGGCAGCTCAAGGCGTTCAACCTGGAGCGGATCTATCTCAATCCGGACATCAAGGCCCATTTGCCCGGGGTGACCCGTCGATTTGAGGCACTGTTTCATACCTTCCTGGAGGATTTGCGTCAGGGAAACGAGGCTTCGGTGATCCATACCGGATTCCTGTGCAACATGTCCGATGCCTATGCGCAAAAAAGCCGTCCGGTTGAAATCGTCCGTGATTTTATGGCAGGGATGACCGATCGCTACTTTTTGGACCAGGGCCCCCACGGAAAGGCGTTTTCGGTGACCCGTCCGGCCGTGGGAGCCGGGAGCGGCCCATGACCAAAGACCCCCTGCAATACCGCCGGCGAACCTACCGGAGGCGGGTCAACCCCCCGGGCCTGACCGGTTTTCGAACGGTTGTTCAAGAGTCCGATCTGTACGTCCATGCTGATGGTGATTTAACACGGGTCGCCCGGAATGCTGTTTTGCGCCATCGGGGCTATATCGAGACCTATATCGCCCAGCAGCCCGGCTTTGCCACCAGTCTGGCGCCGTGGCCCGAGGACCGGTGGATGCCGAATATCGTCAGGGCCATGGTGGCGGCGGGCCGTGCGGCCGGGGTCGGTCCCATGGCGGCCGTGGCCGGGGCCATCGCGGAAGCGGTCGGTCGGGACCTTCTGGTCCAAAGCCGGGAGGTCATCGTGGAAAACGGCGGGGATCTGTTTATTCGCATGGCCCGGCCCCTGACCGTTGCGATTTTTGCCGGCGATTCGCCCCTGAGCATGAAGATCGGTCTGCGCATTGAATCGGGAGACTGCCCGCGGGCGGTCTGCACCTCGTCGGGACGGATCGGCCACAGCCTGAGCATGGGACGGGCCCATGCGGTCTGTGTGGTGGCTGCCGACGGGGCCCTGGCCGATGCCACGGCCACCGCCGTTGGCAACCGCATTGTACGGGGTGACGATATTCCCGCGGCCCTCGATTTTGGCCGGACCATCTCCGGCATCGCCGGCATTGTGGCGGTACACGAGGACCGCATGGGCATGTGGGGAGACCTTGAGCTGATCCCTCTGACAGGAAAAAAGGGTTGAGTTTTAGCCGTGAACCGATTAGATTAACACGATTTCGATCCCTATTTGACTGCCGGCCATTGACGCAGTGCATGTATCATCAGAGGTGGGAGATTCAGCATGAAAAAAACCAAAATCGCATTCTGGGCACTCATTATCGGATTCTTTGCCCTGATCATTCTGCAGAATAAACCGTTTTTTCTGGACAAACAGGACTTTCGCATCGATCTGTTTTTTTGGAACTACAATACTCCGACCGTGTCCATAGCCATTCTCTTTGCCGCCTTTTTTGTCGCCGGTCTTTTGATCGCCTATTTTTTCAGCCTGTCAGGCCGGTTCAAGTCCAACCGGACCATCAAAACCCTCAATGCCACCCTGGATGCCCAACGGGCGGAACTCGATGCGATGAAAAAACAGGTGGAGGGGCTGCGGCCGGCCGCAACTGATCCCGTGGTCGATCCTGTGGCCGGCTCCGGTTCGGCCTCCGAGTCCTGAAACCCGTTGTATCGAAACTCTCCGGTTTTAAATTTTTCCGGCATGCCGGGAGAATTCAGTCTGAGCGCATGGCCTGCAACGATCTGACACCATCATGGCCAAAACCAAAATCACCCCGATGATTCAGCAGTATTTGTCCATCAAGGACAAATACCCTGACGCCCTTCTTTTCTATCGCATGGGCGACTTCTATGAGATGTTCTTTCAGGATGCGGAAACGGCTTCCCGTGCGCTGGAAATTACCCTGACCTCACGCAACAAACACGACGATGTACCGGTTCCCATGTGCGGGGTGCCATATCGGGCGGCCCAGGGATATATCGCCCGGCTCATCGAACAGGGGTACAAGGTTGCCATCTGCGACCAGGTGGAAAATCCAGCCGAAGCCAAAGGGCTGGTTAAACGCGAAGTGGTCCGGGTGGTGACGCCCGGCATGATCGTTGAGGATGACCTGCTTGATGGCAAGAGCAATAATTATCTGCTGGCCCTGGCCAGAGACGGGGACAGGGTCGGCATCGCCAGCCTGGACATCTCCACGGCGGATTTTAGGATGACGGAGTCTGCCGACCTTCGGGCGGTGGCTGAGGAAGTGCGGCGCATTTCGCCCCGGGAAATACTGCTTGCGGTATCGTCCGATGCCGCGCTGCAAACCCTGGCCGAAGCGGTGCCCGAACGGGCCGTGACCTCTCTGGCCGACGACCTTTTCGATCACCGGTCTGGCCGCAACCGACTGCTGGAGCAGTTTAACACCCTCTCGCTGGAAGGGTTCGGTTGCGAAACCATGCGGACCGGAGTGCGTGCGGCAGGCGCTCTTTTGGCCTATGTCCACGAAACCCAGAAACAGACCCTGTCGCATCTGACCCGGATCCGAAGCTATGGCCTGGAAGACCACCTGGTCATCGACAGTCTCAGTTGCCAGAACCTGGAACTGTTTGCCAATATCCGAACCGGGTCCCGGCAGGGGACACTGCTGAGCGTGATGGACCATACCCGGACCGCCATGGGCGGGCGAATGCTCAAGATGTGGATGCGATACCCCCTTGTTGATGCCGAGAGAATCATCGGCCGGCACGACGCGGTCGAGGAACTCCTGGCCGAGCGAAGCATCGCCGATACGGTCCGAGACAGGCTTAAAAAAGTTTACGACCTGGAGCGATTGGGAAGCAAGATCGCCATGGGTCATGCCAATGCCCGAGACCTGACCGCCTTGAAGCAGTCGTTGCTGGTTCTGCCCGGGGTGGTTGATGATCTGGGGTGTTGTCACAGCCCCCTTCTTAAATGGCCCATCCCCCTTGCCGGACTGACGGCGCTGGCGGAACGGATTCACCGCGCCATCCGTGAAGACGCACCGCTCACCATTCAAGAGGGTGGCATCATTTGCACCGGGTATAGCGATGAACTTGACGAATTGATTCAAATCAGCCGGGACGGCAAGGGGTGGCTGGCCCGTCTGGAGGCCGATGAAAAAGCGGCCACGGGGATCAACGCCCTCAAGGTTCGTTACAACAAAGTCTTCGGTTATTATATTGAGATACCCAAGGCCCATGCGGCAGGCGTGCCGGTCCATTACGTTCGAAAGCAGACCCTGGTCAACGCCGAACGCTACATTACCGACGATCTCAAACAGTTCGAGCAAAAGGTGCTGACTGCCGAAGATCAGCGGGCATCCATGGAATACGATCTCTTCAACGACATTCGGGCCCGTGTGATGGAACAGACCCGTGATATTCAGCAGGTCGCGGAATTTCTCGCCGGACTGGACTGCCTTCTGGCCCTGGCCGAAGCGGCGGACAAGAACGATTATCACCGCCCCGAAATCAATGACAACGGCATCCTGGCCATCGAAGACGGCCGGCATCCGGTAATTGAGAAGATGATTGCCGGAGAACGGTTCGTGCCCAATTCCCTGAGGCTCGACGATGCCAGTGATCAGGTCCTGATCATCACCGGGCCCAACATGGCCGGAAAATCGACCGTGCTGCGCCAGGTGGCCCTGACGGTGCTCATGGCCCAGATGGGAGCCTTTGTGCCGGCAAAAAAGGTGAACATTCCCTTAACCGATCGCATCTTTACCCGGGTCGGCGCTCTGGACAACCTCTCCCAGGGGCAGAGCACCTTCATGGTGGAGATGCAGGAGACGGCCAATATTCTCAACAGCGCCACGGATCGCAGCCTGGTCATCATGGATGAAATCGGCCGGGGAACCAGCACCTTTGACGGATTGAGCATCGCCTGGGCCGTGGCTGAATACCTTCACGACCTCAACGGTTGCGGCGTCAAAACCCTGTTTGCCACCCATTATCACGAATTGACCGAGCTGGCCCAAAACCGGGAGCGGGTAAAGAACTACAATATCGCCGTTAAGGAATGGAACGAAGAGATCATCTTCCTGCGCAAGCTGGTCGAGGGCGGGACCAATCGCAGCTACGGGATTCAGGTAGCGCGGCTGGCCGGTATTCCGATGGACGTCATTCGTCGGGCCAAGGCGATTTTGTTTGACATCGAAAACAGGAATGGTGTGCCACCGGCGCCGCAACCCGACTCTGGCGCGTCCAAAACTCTGAAAAAACAGGGTGTTCAACTTGAACTCTTTCATCAGCCCGAGGCCTACTTCATCAGGCGGCTCAAGCAGATGGATATCTCCCGCATGACACCGCTGGAGGCCCTGAACTGCCTCAACGGGCTCAAGGATGAAGCGGAAACCGTGGGCTGAGGCCGCCTGCGCCGCGGGTGGAAAATCTTGATTTGTTACTGTCAATGGCAGGGCCAAAGGAGTGAACGCTGTGTAACATGAAGCCAAACCTTTCCAAATACAAGCTCTTCCGGGCGTTGATCGTATGGTCCGCGGTCGCTTTGGCATTGCCCGTCGGCCTTGGGGCGGCAACGGCGCCAAAGGATCTGTTTTTTCAGGCCGAGAACTGCGCCCGGGAGCTTCGGCGTTCGCCTGCGAAGAAAAAATACCGGGACTATTGGATGCGATGCATCGAGCAGGCCCAGAATGCGTACCAGCAGGATCCAAACGGTGGATGGGCCCCGGCCGGACTTTACCTGGCAGCGGATCTGTACGCCGAACTGGCCCATTTCTCAGGCCGGAACAGGGACCGGAAGGAGGCTCAGGACCTTCTGGAACGAATCGTTCGAAAATTTCCCAAAAGCGCCTACCGGACCAAGGCCCAGGCTGATTTGAAGATCATGGCCAGGGTTGAAACCCCGGCCCAGAAGGCTGGCCTGGAGACTGCCCTCAAGGTTAACGTTCAGGGGGCGGGCGAAGCCGGCCGACTGTTACGATCGGCCGAGGCGGCCTACCGCAAGCTGATTGCCCATCCCAAGTGGCAGATGTATCGGGACCGGTGGATGGCCGTCATCGACAAATACGCGGCCGCCCACCGCAAGGACCCTGACGGTCCCGCGGCGGCAACGGCCCTGTTCATGAGCGGCCGGGTCTACGGCGAACTCTATGGAAAATCATACATCAGCTCAGACAAGAAGGAGGCACTGGACTTGCTGGCGCGGGTGGTGCGACGATATGGCGACAGCCGATACCGACAATTGGCCATCGACGAGATGAAAAAGCTCGATCCGAAGGCCCGCATTCCAGCGACCCGATCCCCATCGGCACCGGATAGCGGTGCCGGTCGGTCCGTGAGCACCCGAAAGGCCTTTGAGGAGGCACAAACCGCTTACAATCGACTGTTGCGGCGACCGTCCTGGCAAAAATACCGGGACAAATGGCAGAACTTGATCGAGCGGTTCGACGCGGTTTATCGTCAGGCCCCGACCGGCCCCCTTGCCCCGGCCGCCCTGTTCATGGAGGGCAAACTCCTTGAGGAACTGGCCGAACATTCATACCTGGCCTCGGATCGGGAAAAAGGGTTGGCGGTCTGGCATCGACTCATGGAAGCCTTCCCTGAAAGCCCTTACAGTCGGCGCGCTGCCCTGGCATCCGGTGTGGAACCGCCCTCCGGCCAAACGGGTGAACCCGATGACGACGCCATTGCCCAAACCATTGAGGCGGCAGCGGAAGAGATGCCGACCGAGCCTGAAGCCGATGCCGGTCAAGGTCCGGCCACGGTGACAGGCCTGCGATACTGGTCCAATCCGCGATACACACGGGTGGTCATCGACGCAAACCGACACACCGACTTCGACCACCGACTGCTCAAACAGGATCCCGCATTGAAGAAACTCCAGCGGCTCTACGTCGATCTTTCGGGGAGCCGGTTGGGCAGCGGTCTTGATAAGACCATTCCCATCAACGACGATCTGTTGAAGTACGCCCGGGCCGGACAGTTCTCCGCCGATGTGGTCCGGGTGGTCATCGACATCAAATCCTTCAATACCTACAAGATCTTTTCTCTTCGAAATCCGTTTCGCATCGTTATCGACGTCTGGGGGGAAGAAACGGCCGTGGCAGAGGCCCAGCCGCGGGTGATGGAACCGGGCTCCAGCCAGACGCCACAGGTCGGCTCCCTGGCCGCTCAACTCTCTCTGGGTGTGAGTCGTATCGCCGTGGATCCGGGCCACGGGGGAAAGGACTACGGCGCACCGGGGTATTTAAAAGGCGTTCATGAGAAAACAGTGGTGCTCGAAATTGCCAAACGACTGGTGCGGAAAATCAAAAAAGACCTGGGATGTGAGGCCTTTTTGACCCGGACCGATGATACCTACCTGACCCTTGAAGAACGGACCGCCATCGCCAATACCCGCAACGCTGACCTCTTTGTCTCCATACATACCAATGCGGTTCGCGACCAGCGGGCCTATGGCGTGGAAACCTATTTCCTGAACCTGGCCACCGATGACGATGCCATTCGCGTTGCCGCCCGGGAAAACGCCACGTCCAGAAAGAATATCAGCGATCTTCAGAGTATCCTGACCGACCTGATGAAAAACGCCAAAATTAACGAATCGAGTCGTCTGGCCGGGCACGTTCAGACCCGAATCACCCGCGGGCTCAAAACAAAGTACAATCAGATTCGGAACAAAGGGGTCAAGCAGGCACCATTTTACGTCCTGATCGGTGCCCAGATGCCGGCCATTTTGATTGAAACTTCTTTTATCAGCAACGCCCGGGAATGCCGCCGCCTGATCAGCAAAAACTATCAGGAACATCTATGTGACGGCATTGTGGATGGCATTCGAACCTATATCAAGGAACTCCATCCGACCGTCATTTCTTATATCCAGCACGATGACGGCGAGGGCGGGTAGGTTTCAATTCGAAGTAGGACGCCACACTTTTTTGCCAGCAACCACGCCCTTCATGGGCAAACCAAAGTGGCCCTAAGGGCCAGGATTTTTTAAAAATGGAGGAAAGACTCATGGCTTACGAGAGCATCATTTTTGAAGAAAGCGGCGGCATTGCCACCATTACCTTCAACCGTCCCAAGGCACTCAATGCCTTGAACCGGGCGTTGCTGGCCGAATTGGACGATGCCCTGGGCGTTGTGATGGACAATGAAGAAATTCGCGTGCTGGTGCTTACCGGTGCCGGGGAGAAGTCTTTCGTGGCTGGTGCCGATATTTCCGAGATCGCCCAATGTGATGCCCTTGGCGCCAAGATTTTTGCCAAACGGGGTCAGGACGTCGTCAGCCGGCTCCAGCAACTGGCCATACCGGTCATTGCCGCGGTCAACGGATTTGCACTGGGAGGCGGCAGCGAAATGGCCCTGGCCTGCGATTTTGTCTATGCATCGGAAAACGCCATGTTCGGCCTGCCGGAAATCAGCCTCGGCATCATTCCCGGTTTTGGGGGGACCCAGCGTCTGCCGCGGCTCGTCGGTATCAACAAGGCCAAGGAGATGATTTTTACCGGGAAAATGATACCGGCGGCTGAAGCCTTGGCCATCGGGATGGTCAACAAGGTCTGCGCGCCGGATGAACTGATGGCGGCGGTGATGAAAACCGCGGGCGCAATCGCGGCCAAGGGGAAAGTATCCCTGCGGGCGGCCAAACAGGCCATCAATAGTGGCCTGGGTGTCGACCTGGCGACCGGGTGCAGCCTTGAAATCGATGCCTTTGCCTTGTGCATGGCCAGCGAAGATTCAAAAGAGGGCACTTCGGCGTTTCTGGAAAAACGAAAACCTGTTTTTAAGGGAAAGTTGCAGTGATGCAGGATTGACCAAAAAGGCCTTGACAGGTTTGAGCCGGTCCGTTATAGCTCGTCGGCAGTTTTGCAGCGACAATATTTAAACCGGAAACGACGGAACAACATGCGGTTTGACCATTTTTGCTTTTTCTTCCGCGGTTTTTTTGGGTGCTTCTTTTTTAGGAAGTCTGCCCATGGAGAGGCGCTGTAGCGAGAGCCTGACATAGCAACAATCAAAACCATGGGTAGACGGCAAACGCCAGATCCCATGGTTTTTTTATGGCCGCGGGGAACCCTCTGTGGCCGTTTTTTGTTCCAAATCATAAACACCATGCACAGCACATAAAGTGCTTCGATTTTCGACCCAAATTTTTTAACTTATTTTACTTTTGGAGGTCATGACGGATGATTTACAACATCGATTACGAAACCATGCCCCGGGAGGGCCTGGAAGCGATTCAGTTGCGGCGGCTTCAGGCGACGCTTGAACGGGTATACGCCAGCGTGCCTTTTTACAAAAAGAAGTTCGAATCTGCCGGAATCACACCCGCTGACATCACTAGCCTCGACGATCTGCGCAAGGTGCCGTTTACCACAAAACAGGACCTGCGTGACAATTACCCTTTCGGAATGTTTGCCGTTCCCATGGACAATGTGGTCCGTATTCATGCCTCGTCGGGTACCACCGGTCAGCCGACGGTGGTGGGGTATACGGCCCGGGACGTGAGTACCTGGGCCGAACTGATGGCACGGGCGCTCTCAGCCGGCGGCGCCACCCGGGGCGATATCATTCACAATGCCTACGGATACGGCTTGTTCACCGGCGGGCTCGGTGTCCACTACGGCGCGGAGCGGCTGGGAGCTTCGGTTATTCCGGTCTCCGGGGGCAACACCAAACGCCAGATCGTAATCATGCGCGATTTCGGCCCGACCATTCTTACGGCCACCCCTTCCTATACCCTGCACCTGGCTGAAGTGGCTGAAGAGATGGGCATCGCCTTTGACCAGCTCAGTTTCAAATACGGAATCTTCGGTGCGGAACCATGGTCAGAGAAGATGCGCGATGAAATCGAGCGAAAGCTGGGCATCGTGGCCGTGGATATTTACGGCCTCAGCGAAGTCATGGGCCCGGGCGTTGCCATTGAGTGTCACGAGGCAAAAAACGGCCTGCACGTCTTCGAAGACCACTTTATTCCTGAGATTATCGATCCGGCCACCGGAGATGTGCTGCCGGCCGGTCAGGAAGGCGAGCTGGTCTTTACCTCACTGACCAAAGAGGCATTTCCGGTGATTCGTTACCGGACCAGGGATATCTCCGCCCTCCGGACCGAACCGTGCGTTTGCGGCCGGACCCATGCACGAATGCAGCGGGTCAGCGGCCGGACTGATGATATGCTGATCATTCGCGGGGTGAATGTCTTTCCTTCCCAGATCGAATCCGTTCTCATGGAAACCGAAGAGGTGGCACCTCACTACCAACTGATGGTCGACCGTGAAGGGAACCTGGACACGCTGACGGTCCGCGTGGAGGTGGACGAGAAACTATTCTCCGACGAAGTCCGGAAACTTCAGGCCATGGAAAAGAAGCTCGCAAAAAACATCAAGGAAATGCTCGGCGTGTCGGCCCGGGTCCAACTGGTGGAACCCAAGTCCATTGAACGCAGCCAGGGCAAGGCCGTGCGGGTCATCGACAACCGGAAGCTTTAAATAAAAGGAGACCACCCATGCGCATCAAGCAGATTTCCATCTTTCTGGAAAACAAACCGGGCCGTCTGGCCGAAGTGACCGAAATCCTGTCCGAGGGCGGCATCAATATTCGGGCGCTCTCCGTGGCCGACACTTCCGATTTCGGTGTTCTTCGACTGATTGTCGACGATTCGGATAAAGCTGAAACCATTATGAAAAACAACGGCTTTACCGTGAGAAAGACCGATGTGGTGGCCGTGGGGGTCAGCGACCGACCCGGGGGGCTTCATGCCATTCTCGACATGCTGCTCAAAGCCGGCGTGAACGTGGAATATCTATACGCGTTTGTTCATCCCGCGGGAGGCAAGGCAGTCATGATCTTTCGGTTCGATAAAATTGATGAGGCCGTTGGAAAACTCCGGGAAAACGGTTTTAAACTGTTCGACGGCCCCGAGATTTACGGCATCTGACGGAAGAATCCCCTCAGAAGACGATCATCTTGCAGATTCCGCTGGTCTACATTTTTTCCATGCTGCCGCTGATGGGGGTGCTGATGGGTCTTCGGACCCTTCAGGTGCTCTATGAAGATATTTGCGGGCTCTTCGGCGCCATATCCGGATCCACGGTGGCCACGGTGGTGGCCCTGGGGGGCTTTATGATCCCGGCGCTGCTGGAAAACGGTTACCCGGAGGATTACACCCTGGGGCTGATGACCACCAGCCCGAACCTGGGGGTGATCATCCCGCCGAGCATCGGGATGATTTTGTACTCGATGATCAGCAACGTATCCTTAGAGGGGCTTTTTCTGACCGGGTTCCTTCCCGGTCTTTTTGCCCATGCTCGATGCCTTCGGGGTGGACTGGATGCATTTCGGGCTGATCATGACGGTGAACCTGGCCATCGGCTACTGCACCCCGCCCATGGGGGTGAGCCTCTACATCACCGGGGCCATCGCCTATCGGGACATCATCCACGTGTCCAGGGCGGTGCTGCCTTTTATCGCCATTCAGATCCTCGTGCTGCTCATAATGACCTTTCTGCCCGATGTCGTGCTGTGGCTCCCGACCCTCATGGGGTTTAGATAGTTTCCCCCTTGTTATATTTGACATTTCCCGGGATGTTAAGGTATATTCATTAACTCATGAATGATAATCCGGCCGTTTGTTCTCATAGAATCGGAAAGACACAATGACCCAAAACAGGTCGAAGACCCAAATCGTCTGGGGCATCTTGCTGATTCTTGCCGGACTTGGTGTATTTTACCGCATCCCCCAGGTCATGGCCCGGCTTCAAGGCGTTGGCAGTTTTTCATCGGAGTCTTTTTTTATCCGGTTTTGCTTTTACCTGATGGGGTCTATCTTGATCGGCGGCGGTGCGCGTAAAATTATTTGCAATTACAAGTTGTTGCAAGATGGTCCGCCGGAATCGCACCCCGATGGCCCTTAGGTGGTGAACCGGCAGCCTATGGCGAAAGAAGGAAACTGCCACCGTAGGTTCGATCCCAAGGCAGTGCTCGGCATCCACGGATCGACCGTTACGGTACATTTGCCCATGAACCGAAGATCTCCTGGTCCGCTACTTTCAGGTGACGTCAATGGCGAACCGGAGAAGAGAACCCAGGGGGAAAAGAGGGTCCAATCATGGCCGAAGCGAAGACGCTCAACAAACAAAATGGTGCCGATGGTCGCGATCTGCAGTCCGAGGTGGAATACCGGACCAAACTCCAGGAGATTTGCAACAACATATACGCGGCAAAGAACCTGGACGATATCCTGATCAACCTTAAGGATGAGATTACCAAACTATTCGAAGCCGAGCGCATCACGGTTTATGTGGTGGATGGAAAGAATCGCGAACTGGTCTCCCGTTTCAAATCGGGTAGCGAGGTCGGCGAAATTCGGATTCCGGTATCTCCCAACAGCCTGGCCGGGTGTTCGGCCTACAAGCAGAAGCTGATTAATATCAAGAACGCCTATAACGACAAAGAACTGGGCGCCATTGATCCCCATCTGAAGTTCGACAAAAGCTGGGATAAGAAGACCGGTTTCGTCACCAAACAGGTGCTGGTCTTCCCCATCATTTATAAAAAATTCTTATTGGGCGCCATTCAGCTCATCAATCGCAAGGATGGTACCAAGTTCGTTGCCCTGGACGAATGGGCCGTGGAGGAACTGGCCAAGATCCTCGGCATCGCCCTATACAACCAGAAACGGATGGCCCGGTCGCGGCCGAACAAATTCGATTACATCCTGGAAAACCATATTCTGACCCAGAAAGAACTGGACAAGGCCATTGCCGATGCCCGGCAGCGCAAGGAACCCATCGAGACGATCCTCATCAATGACCTGAAGATTCCCAAGGCGGAAATCGGCAAGTCGCTGAGCCAGTTCTACAAGGTTCCTTATGTGGAGTTTAACAAGAACGCCCCCATTCCCGGCGAACTGCTCAGGCACGTCAAGGTTCCCTTCATGCGCAACAACCACCTGGTGCCGCTACGTGTGGAGGACAGCAAGATTATCATCGCCATGGACAACCCCAACGATCTGCAGAAGGTCGATATGGTCCAGGCGCTTTTTTCGGGAAAGAGCCTGGCCGTTCATGTCGCCTTCCGCGAGGATATTCAGGAGTACATCAAGCTCTTTACCCAGGATGAAAAAGAGCTGGCCTCCATGGACGATATTCTGGCCCAGCTCTCCGCCGAGGACGCCGAGATCGACGAAGCCGAAGGGTCCGTGGGGGAGGAGGACAGTGCCGTTGTCCAACTGGTCAACAAGATCATCATCGATGCATACAACCGCGGGGCGTCGGATATTCATATCGAGCCGTATCCGGGCAAGCAGAACACCCAGGTGCGGATCCGCATTGACGGGTCCTGCACCGTCTATCAGACCATCCCTTACGCCTACCGCGCCGCCATCTCATCCCGCCTCAAGATCATGGCCGACCTGGACATCGCCGAACGCAGAAAACCCCAGGACGGCAAGATCAAATTCAAGAAGTACGGCGGGCTCGACATCGAGCTTCGTGTGGCCACCATTCCCACCCAGGGGCAGATGGAAGACGTTGTCATGCGTATTCTGGCCGCCGGCGAACCGATTCCCCTGGACAAGCTGGGGCTGACGACGGCCAACTTCGACAATTTCGTCAGCGTCATCACCGCGCCTTACGGCATTTGTTTTGTCTGCGGTCCCACCGGTTCGGGAAAGACCACATCGCTCCATAGTGCCCTGGGCTATATCAACAAGACCGAAACCAAGATCTGGACCGCCGAGGACCCGGTGGAAATCACCCAGCGGGGCCTGCGACAGGTGCAGGTCCAGTCCAAGATCGGCTTCGACTTTGCCGCGGCCATGCGTGCCTTTCTCCGTGCCGACCCGGATGTGATCATGGTGGGCGAAATGCGTGACAAGGAGACCACTTCCATCGGTATCGAGGCCTCGCTCACCGGCCATCTGGTTTTTTCCACCCTCCATACCAACAGCGCGCCGGAAAGTATCACCCGGCTGTTGGACATGGGCATGGACCCCTTCAACTTCGCCGACGCCATCTTGTGCATTCTGGCCCAGCGTCTCGGCCGGACCCTGTGCAAAAAATGCAAGGAAGATTTCCATCCCACCCAGGACCAGTACAACGAACTGGTCCGCGAATACGGGAGCAAGGAGCTGTTCGACAAATACGTCGGCATTCCCTACTCTGACGAGTTGATGCTGAAAAAACCCGTGGGGTGCGATAAGTGCAACAACAGCGGATATGCCGGCCGCTGCGGCCTGCACGAGCTGCTCATGGGCACCGATGACATGAAAAAGAAGATTCAGATCAACGAGAAGATGGAAGTGCTTCGGGAGCAGGCCCTGCATGACGGCATGACCACCTTGAAACAGGACGGTATCGGCAAGATTTTCGGCGGAATGGTCGACCTGTTGCAGGTACGGAAGGTCTGTATCAAATAATGCAAATCGCTGTCGCGATTTGTATATGACGCGGCGTTGTCGCTTAAAGAAACAAGACTCCCATGGCCGGTTGCGGCCATGGGCGTCTTGTTTCTTGATCCGACCGATCCGACCGATCCGACCGATCCGACCGATCCGACCAATCCGACCGATCCAACCGATCCAACCGATCCAACCGATCCAACCGATCCAACCGATCCAACCGATCCAACCGATCCAACCGA
>JAEINQ010000022.1 GCA_016342285.1 Desulfobacterales bacterium | reverse complement strand
TTTCTAATGTCTTCTTTTTACATTTTGCCTACGAGGCTGAATTTATAAATCTTTTAAGGATACCGATGGAGAAAGTTCACAGTTTGTGTGGTGCCAGTTGATAGCGAGTATATTGTTAACGGTATCGCAAAATTATTTGTGGCGAAGGGAAGGGTGAACTGGAGTCACAAAGCAAGCTCGACTGACTTGGAGGATGGGGACTCGGCGAGTTCGCATTGATCTTGGCTTTGAGTCATGGAAGGCTGTGAAATACCGTCTTCATTCTAGTGGTTTATGGAAGATTCCGGAACATGGAAGGTGTTGGCAAGCAGACCTCGGCGGCACGTTTCGTTCAGTAATACAATTGAAAATTCGTAAATTCCTGAATAAGGATTAACGAGAATCTCTATTTGGAGGCCACATGGTAGTTGCATCGGTCAAAGTTGTTACTGAGCATGTTTTGGAGTTGGAACCGCATGTGTTGGCTGCGGTTGAACCGCTTTTTTCGATACCAACTCACCTCTCGATGGCCGAACGTCTTTATCTTCTCAAAACTGGGAGTCAACTTGACGAGGTCTTTATAGCCTGTGAAATTGGTTCTTATGTAGGAGCGAGCACGGCATTCTTGGCCTGTGCAGCAAGCTTCCTGAAAGGCCATATCCATGCTGTGGACACGTGGGCCAACGATGGAATGACGGATGGCCAAACGGATCCCTTCAAAGAGTTCGCTTTCAACACGTACCACTATCGCCATATTATCACAGCACACAGAGGGCTTTCGTCACAATGTGTAGCAGAGATACCAAGTGCCCTTGATCTGCTTTTCATTGATGGTGATCACTCGTATAATGGCGTGTTGCAGGACATGAAGGATTATGTTCCCAAATTGAAAAAAAGAGGTATGTTGATCATGCATGATACCAATCGAAATAGTGTAGAAAAGGCGATCACCGATTTTTGTAAATCGACGCCATTGGAGACAGTCGATACCGTAGACTCCATCAAGTCATTTCGCAAATAATTACCGTAGTCGTTATATTTTATACGGCCGTGTAACAAGTGTCTCATCGAAACATTAATTTTTGTTGTTGGATATTGCAATGGAATCTATGGAATATTGGGAAAGGCGGTACGCACAAGGTGGCACGTCGGGGGCTGGCTCATATGGTCGGTTGGCCGAATTCAAGGCCGAGGTGCTCAACACCTTTGTGGAGGAACGTGGCGTTCAAAATATCATTGAATTCGGGTGTGGTGATGGCAATCAACTTTCGCTGGCTAAATATCCTTCCTACGTGGGATTGGATGCATCAAAAACTGCTGTTACCCAGTGCGTGCTGTTTTATAGAACAACTATCTAGTTTTCAGAGAATTCATACATGCCGGGATGCCGATCAATCAGTTGTTTCAGTGAAAGATAACGTTCTTTCGGAGACATTTGCCAGATTTTGGAAAGTTTTTCCCGGTTCCAAGGCATCTTTAGTTCCCAATCTTCTTTTTCAACTATCCCTTTTTTATAGGCCGCCATATCCGTTAATGATTTATACTTGGTCTTCAAATCATCTACATCTAAGTATGCATTGTCAAGAACGAACACGTTATTGTATTCCAATCCAATAATGGAATAATTGAATTTTTTAAGCAGTTCATATAGCATTGTGATGCTTTGTCCAATAATTAGCCCTTTGATATTGTCCACATACTTCAATGCGAATTTAATAGGAGGGGGAAACAGTTCATTCATTTCGACACACATAAGCGCCGGCCTAAATTCTTTCAACAACTCAGCCAGCACAAAGTAGTCGTAAGAATCAATGTCGAGTGTTAGAAATCCAATGTTTTTCGGCACATCATTTGCCGACAAAATGCGATTTACATTTAGAGGGGTAATGTAATTGTTCGTACAAATAATATGATGAGGAAGCTCCTTCAAAACATATGACAATTCAAAGTGTTGCAGTTTACGCACTTCGGCACAAAATCCATTCCACCCCTTTTTGAACAACGAATATGCATTCGAAAAGGTGACCCCATCACTGGCACCGATATCTACACAATATTGATTCACAGAGGACGGCAAACGAGATAGAATGTCTTCTATAATGCCCTGTTCTCCAAAACAGGAAAACACCACATATTCTGGCGGAGATACGTTAATGTGTCCAAATATTCCTTTATGAATATCTTCGGACCGATGGAAAGACATGGCCTCCCCTTGCAGTCGCCCAAGATTGTAATATGCCTGTACTGTTGTTGGTTTGCATGAGGTAGCCTTTTCGAAAGCCCTGCATGCCTCGTCCAATTTCGAGACATTTCGAAGCAAAAGTCCAAACAAATTCCACAGAGATGAACTTCCCGGATAGTGCCTAATCCCTTCTTGAACATAGCGAAGCCCGGATTCATTCTCTTTCGACTTTACGTAAATTTCACATAGACTTGCGTAAAACACCTCTTCTGGTTTATCTTTTTTTATCTCGGCAAAACATATTTTTATAGCCTCTGCTACATTTCCAGCTTGCAGATGTTTCAATAGCAAGTCTCTGCTGTTCACTGATGGAATCTTGCTTTCCGAAAATTGCGATGGCTTTGAATTCAATTATCGCCTCATAGGGATAAGAGCTTGCTTTTCAGCATGTCGTTTACACCGCCACTTGAATTGTGCCTGGTTATTTTTGACGTCACAAGATGTGGGCGCCTTTTTGGGTGGATTCACCATCTGAAATTTTGATCGCCTTGTCAACATGATAAATCATACCGCTCAGCTACCTTCGGGGCTGTTTTGGGGTCTCACAGCGCGAACGGATGGGTTGTCCATCCGCGTATCTCAACTAAAATACCACTCGACGGGATAGATCGGATCGCAGCGCATATCATCCGGGCTGGGCTGGCGTTAATGAACTTCTGTAGAACAAAGGGGACAGATCTACATTACGCCTATCATTGGTCTGTGGCGGTCGACGCGTTTCCATTAAAGAATATCTGACTCATTCCAACTGCGCTGTTACCTCCGGTTAAAAATGGACCCACCAAAATCCGGTGCATCAAGCGCCGGTTTCGATAGGGGCGGGCAGCTGCCCTTTCACCCTCCTTCACCACTACCTATACAAAATTCCCGTTCGAACAATCGAACCCAAAAACCCACCACAAAACCCTTGACAATCCAATGTGCACGCATTGAAAAATAAAAAGGCGTCTAAAAGAGCGCCCAAGCAAACGCCTAAGAGAAAGGCTTGAGCGCTAACGAGAACGCCCCCATCAGTGGAAAAAAGGGGTCACCCATTAAAGGACTCGTCAAGAGAAAAAACACCTCTCCTATGCAAATTCTGACATCTTTTTGCTTGACGACCCACTCACCGACTGGCTGAGCGTTTCCGTCTCGCACCCGAACTTTTCAATCGGTAAGTTGGGACGCTGAAACTTCCAAGGCTGTAGCCAGTTTTTCAAGGGTCGCGGTTCGGTGCCGGTTATCGGAGCGTTCCATCTGGGACAAGGCGGCCTGGGAAATGCCGGCCCGGGAAGCCACCTTTTTTTGGGTAAGCCCGAGGTGAAGCCGCCAGGCTTTTACCAGATTGATCCCCTTTTCCACGACCAGACCCACGACTTCATGGGGGATCAGTGCGTCTGCATCGCTCGATGAAATGAGCCGAAGATATTCATCATAGGGGATTACTGCAAAAGCTGGTTTACCCCCCATTTTAAGGATCTGGGCGCTATTTGTAGGTCCGCTCATCTCTCTTTTTTACCTCCTCAACTGTTACGATTTCCAAAGCTTCCGTGAAAAGAACACGCCACCGGCCTACACGGAGACGGAAGAGTTCGGTGTTTTTCACCTTTTTAACGTTCGGGCAGACCGGAAAGCATTTTAATGTATCCACAGCCTTGAAAATTTCCTGCCGCACGTTCCTGTCCCCGATTTTTCGAAGCTGGCGTAACGCCTTGCTTTTCCAAAAGATGGCTTTCATTGGCGAAATCATAAAACTTATATTATAAGTTGTCAACCTATGTGGAAAGGGATCCAGCGACTGGGGCGACTGGCGACTGGCTCAGTAGGTTCCGTCTCGCATTCCCTGTTAGAAATGGATTTTGTAATCCATTCTCTCATGAAGGATACGAACAATCTCTATTTGTTTTTGAAGGTTCGGGCGATAGAAAATCAGATGGTGATCCGTTTGAAAAGATCGGTAACCGGTTCTGATTTCATCTCTGGGTTTTCCCAGGCCGGGATGAGCAACAAGGCCGATCAGGCATTTTTCAATTCGACCCAGATAGCGGTTTGCCTGTTCTCTGCCCCACATCTCGCAGGTGTAATGCCAGATCTCAATGATATCCCGGTCGGCTGCTGGTGTGAGTTTGTAGCCGGTGTTCATTATGCATTCCGGTCTTCGTTCAACTCGGCAATGATATCTTGAACGGTCCGATGGCTGAAGGTGCCGCTTTCGGCTTGATTTGCCCCGATCGCCACCTCCGTTCGCAACCTGTCCATTTTTAGTTGAAGAATAAGCTCTTGATTTTGTTCCATATAGCGCAGAGCCTCCCGGACAACCTCACTGGCGTTGTTATACATTCCAGATTCGACTTTTGATTTTATTTTTGCTTCAAGCTCAGGGGTAAGCGATATATGCATTGAATGCTCCTTACATAAAGGCGGATTGAATACGACAAAGATTGACAATCCTTGGAAAGATCATATGGACCGTCCAGTTTTCTGTCAAGCCTGGAAAAATCTTTCAGGTGTTTCCAAATTAGCTTTGAGTGGTTGTTGATGCCTTGGGGTGGCGACTTGGGGTCGGACCAAGCTCAATGTCACCGAATCTACAGGATGTTATCCCGGCTGGCGCCGGGGAAAACAAAGGGGGCGCCCATTAAAGGACTCGTCAATCCCGCCATGGCGGGACTCACTTTAGTCACTCCACACTTAACAGGGGGCCGGCAATTCAACCCCTTTTCAGTGGCAAACCAAGGCCACGTTCTCTGGGCGTGGCTTTTTTCTTTGAACCACGGAGATCACCGAGAGCACAGAGGATTGTTTTGGATGACAATTATTATCTCTGTGCTCTCTGTGTGCTCCGTGGTGGATCAGTCCTTTTTATCCCTTCTGGCATTCCCTTCCCCGAGACAAAAACCGATTATATTCCACCATCTTGGCAAAGGCCTTGATGGCCCGCTCCGGTGTTTCGTAGAACACGCCTTTAAAATTGCTCCCCGCAACCCGGTAAAGGGTCGGATCCTCGGATTCGGTCAGCAGGCTCACCCCGTAGACCGGCTTGCCGTATTTTTCCATGAGCGCAACGATCTGCTCGACATAATGCTTTTCGAAATCTTCCAGGGTATTTCGTGCCAGGTTGGTCATTTCCTTTGAATGACCGGGATCGGCACGCTCCACGGCGTCGGCCATGCGGTTGACAAAGATCCGCCGGCCTTTGATACCCAGGTTCACCACCCCATCGCATCCGTCCCATTTGAGCAATTCCTCCATGACAAAGAGGGGGATGGTCGTGTCGTTTTCGCCCACGATATCGATGGGGTTGGACCGGCTCCAGTAGGGGGGCAGTATTGTATCGATCAGGGCGATCATCTCCCGGGGAAGCTCAGGCACCTCCAGTCCGTAGGCTGAGCAAAGATCCGCGGTCACCACCCCCCAGCCGCCGCCCAGGGTCATGATGGCGGCCCGCTTTCCCCGGGGCAGGGGCAGGGAGGAAAAGGCCGCTGACAGGTCCAGCAGGTCCATGGGGCTATCCACTTTTACAATGCCGGCCTGGCGGCAGACCGCGTCAAAGACCCGGGCATCGGAGGCCATGGCGCCGGTGTGGCTGGATGCGGCCCGGTTGCCCGCGAGGCTCTGCCCCCCCTTGAGCAGGACAATCGGCTTTTTTCGTCCGACCCGGCAGGCACTGTTGAAAAACCGGCGCCCGTTCTTGACGCTTTCGATATAGAGCATGACGATACGGGTCAGTTCGTCCACCTCGAAGCCGTCCAGGTAATCCTCGATGGTGATCATGGCTTCATTGCCCGAGCCGGAAAAAGCCCGAACACCGATGCCCTGGTCTTCGGCAAAAGCCATGAGCTGGGTTCCCATATTCCCCGATTGGGCCACCATGGCGGTGGAACCGGCCCGGGGCATGACCGGACTGCCCGTGCAGTACAGGTTGATATGGGGATTGCAGATACCCATGGTGTTGGGGCCCAGTACCAGGATTCCCGACCCTTCAGCGGCAAGGACCATCTCTTTTTCCAAGGCCTTTCCCGCTGCGCCGGTTTCGCCAAAGCCCGAGGTGATCAGCAGCATGTTGCGGATCCCTTTTCGGGCCATGGGTTCGATGAGGGCCATGACACTGGCGGCGGGGATGGTCACCACGGCCAGGTCCACATGGCCGGGAATCTCTTCTACCGAGCGAAAAACCGGCCGGCCGGCAATGGTGCCGCCCTTGGGATTGACCAGGTAGATTTCTCCGGCGTATCCGCCGCTGATGGTGTTGGCCAGGAGCATGTTGCCCCATTTACCGATCTGGGCCGAGGCGCCCACAAAGGCGATGGATTTGGGATAGAACAGGGCGCCGATGTCTGCCGGATCCACCGGTTTGATCAGGGGCGCTTGGACCTCGGTTTCCCCCAGCACACAGAGGGCGTCTACGGCCCGGACCGTGCCGTCAGGTGCCACCAGCAGCGGGTTGATATCGATTTCCGCCACCTCAGGGTGTTCGGCGGCAATCCTTGAGATGCCGGTCAGGCAATCTATCAGGGTCTTGCGGTCTGCCGCTGCTTCGCCCCGGAAGGGACCCAGCAACGCCTTGCCCTGAATTTCGTCAAGCATCTCTGCCGCATCGGTGTCGGTAATCGGGGCCAGACGAAAGGAGACGTCGCCAAAGGCTTCGGTGAATATCCCCCCGACGCCGAACATCACCACCGGCCCGAACTGTGGGTCACGAAAGAGCCCGGCCACAAATTCCCGGCGGCCCTGAATTTGAGGTTGGACCAGCAGCCCTTCCAGGTCCGTGCCGGCTTCTTTTTCAATGGCTTCGGCAGCCTGGCGGACCGCTGCCTCGTCGGTCAGGTTCAAATGGACCAGGCCCCGTTCTGTTTTGTGGAGCAGGGCCGCGCCCAGCCCCTTTAGGACCACGGGAAATCCGGTCCGGACAGCGGCCTCGACCGCTTCTTCCACAGAACCGGCCACGGTTTCATGGATCACCGGAACCCCATAGGCGCCGAGCAATTGTTTGGATTCATATTCGGTCAGTGCTTTTCGGCCGGCAGCCTTGGCCTTTGCCAGCAAGATATCCATGGTCATCATGTTTCTCCAATAATCATTGTTTCAGGTCATTGGCTTATCCTAACACTTAAATCCTAACACTTAAAACCAATCTTTATACATTGCCCGCATCACCAGGCGCAACACTGAAACGATCAGTCATTGAAGGCCGCACTGAAGCGCTAACTGCCCTAAAAGCGAATGTGGGGGGACTGGCAAAATCCTTCGGCCATGTTTTAACTTGATCAAAAGGCCTGCCCGCTGTAAAGAGACCGGCGTCTTCAAATCAAACGGATAGAGTCCGTTCTAAATTTCCTCAGAAAAACCCCTGATTATTCAAAATGAGAGAGTCACTTGTTAGAACAAATTCAAAACGCGGTGCAATTGGCACCGACACAGATGGTACTGTGTGCCGGGGTCGTTTTCGTTGCCGGTATGGTTCGTGGGTTTTCGGGGTTCGCTCTTTCCGCCCTGTTTATGGCAAGCGTGGCCCTGATCCTTCCGCCCATAGAGTTGATCCCGATTTGCTATGTTTTTGAAGCCACCGCCAGCCTGATCATGTTTCGCGGCGGCGTTAAGGATGCGGATATGAAAATTGTCTGGGGGCTGTCGATCGGTTGCATGATTGGAGTTCCCGTTGGACTGTACGCTACCAAAGTGCTTCCGGTTGAAACTTCCAAAATTGTGGTTTTGTGCATCATCCTCGGCCTGGCCGTTGCACAGCTGCTTCGCGTAAGCCCTAAAATTTTGACACGCACGTCAGGACTGTACGGCTCTGGCATTGCCGCAGGGGTTGTTACGGGGCTCGCGCATGTGGGTGGCATGGTGGTGGCCCTGTACGTGCTCGCGCGCGAAGCACCGACCGGCTTGTGGTCTTCGGCATGTCCGGATCTGGAAGGCCCTGTACGTGCTCGCGCGCGAAGCACCGACCAGAACCATGCGGGCGTCGCTCGTGATGTATCACTTTATCGGTATGTTTACGACCTTGGCGTGCCTGCTCAGTTTTGGAGTGATGAACCAACTTGCCATCATCCGCGGCTTGCTGCTCGCACCTGTTGTCATAGCCGGTGTGCTGGCCGGCACTGCCATGTTTCGTCCTGCCTTTGAGACGGCATACAAAAAATTTTGCCTCTTCCTGCTGATCTTCCTGGCACTATCCGGGCTATTGCGGATGGCCTTCTAACATCTTGGACAACAAATGGATGCGTCGATTATTCTAAATGACACTGATGTCCTCTACCTGATGACAGATTCCGTCCGAGATTTTTCTGTTCAAAGTGACAAAGCCTTTCTTTTCAGCACCTTTCCGTCTTTTCTGAAAAAAATACCTTCGGAGAATTTCTGGCATATTTTTTGATCCGTCTAAATGTGCTACATAGGCAACCGTCGAAATCGCTGCCGGGATGCGGCATGGACTATTTCACCGAGAAGGGGCCGTTTATGTGGACATACGAAAAACCCGACAACCTGGTTGAATGGTGGATCGAAAGCGTTAAAAAGTTCAGGGACAACACCCTGTTCTGGGTCAGAAATGACCGAGGGGCCCTGGATGCCATGACCTATGGCGAAATCGGCCGGCGCATTGACAATGCCCGCGGGGGGCTGGCCCATGCCGGAATCGGGGAAGGGGATTTTGTCGGGATCATCGCCAACAACCGTCCTGAGTGGTGCGTTTTGTCTTATGCGACCTACGGCCGCAATGCCCGGTTTGTTCCCATGTATGAAAAAGAACTCTTCCGGACATGGCAATATGTCCTCACAGACAGTGCGGTCAAGGTCCTGATTGTTTCCAGTGAGGAAATCTATGACAAGGTAAAAGGGCTTTTAGACGAAATACCGACGCTTGAAAAAATTGTTGTCATTGATACGGACGGGGATAACAGTTTGAAAGCCTTAGAAAAAACAGGGGCTGACCATCCTGTTGAACCGATCGTCCCCAGCCCCGATGATATCGCCGTTCTCATTTATACATCGGGAACGACGGGAGATCCCAAGGGCGTCTTGCTCTCTCACGGAAACCTGACCTACACGTCAAGGGGAGGGTACAAGATTTATCCGGAACTGTCCGAGTCCCATGTGGGACTGTCCATCCTTCCCTGGGCCCACTCATACGCCCTGAGCGGTGAATTGAACAACTGGATACAGTTCGGCGGCTCCCTTGGGTTCATGCGCGATGTGACCACCCTGGCCGAAGACCTGAAACTGGTGAGACCCACGTATCTGGTCTGTGTCCCCCGGCTGTTTAACAAGATATATGACGGCATCATGGCCCGCATGGAAGAGGAAGGCGGGTTAAAGAAAAAACTGTTCAATGCGGCCCGAAAAGCAGCTCAGGAAAAAAGGAAGCTGAAGGAAGAAGGGCGATCCAGTCTCGTGGCAGGCCTTAGATTTGCCTTTTTTGACAAACTGGTTTTCAGCAAAATACGGGCCGGCTTTGGAGGCAGACTGGTTGGCGCCCTCACGGGCAGTGCGGTTATGAACCGTGAAATTGGAGAATTCTTTTATGACGTGGGTGCGCCCGCTTTCGATTGTTACGGATTGAGCGAAACATCTCCGGCGGTCGCCATGAACTGCCGTAAAGCCTATCGCCTCGGCAGCGTGGGAAAAGTGCTTGAAGGACAGACCGTCGTTATCGACCCGTCCGTAGTCGAAGAGGGCGCAGACGACGGTGAAATGATCGTTTACGGGCCAAACGTCATGAAGGGGTACCACCATAAACCGGAAGAGACCCAAAAGGTCATGACCGCCGACGGCGGTTTCCGGACCGGCGACCGGGGCAGGTTTGACAAAGACGGGTTCCTCTATATGACCGGGCGCATCAAGGAACAGTACAAGCTCGAAAACGGCAAGTATGTATTCCCCTCATCAATGGAAGAGGATATTAAGCTCCTTCCCAATGTGGCCAATGTCATGGTTTATGGAGAGGGGCGACCCTATAATATCTGCCTTGTTCACCCGGACTTTGAGGTCTTGGGCAAGTACGCTGAGAAAAACGATATCCCCTCTGATCCGGAATCGCTGGTGAGGAACAGGGCGGTCACGGATATGATTGAAAAAGAGATTATCGAATGGTTAAAAAAGAAATATGGCGGATATGAAATCCCAAAGAAATATATCTTTCTGGTCGATGATTTTACCCGTGAAAACGATATGATTACACCGACCATGAAACTGAAACGGCGGATCGTGAAAAAAGGATATCAGGACCTGATTGACTCAGCCTATGCGAAAAATTGGTAAGCGTTCACAGGGCACCGCATCTGCTTTGTTCCCGGGCATTTGAAGTACGAAAAAAGTACGTCTGCATGCCCGGCGCCTCACATCTACGGCACCCTGTAAACGCTTACCGTGCGAAGGTTTGGAATCCCTTATGCGTTTCAACCCCGTGAACAGGTACAAAAATTGAAGGGTCATCTCTGACCTTGATGGCCTCTGAAAAAGCCAGAAATTCCAACACGACGGCCTCAACCAAGCCCCCCATAGGGGGGCTCAATTTCCAGCTTCTAATTCTCAAGGTTCCATTTTTCAAAAAAGGTGTTCTGCCTTTCATGTCGATGACGCCGGGTCCGTAGACGTTGTCTTCATCTTCCCGCCAGCTATTGAACAGGCTGCTCTCGGCAAACACCGTGTCCATGAGCCCGCCAATAAAACCGGCCGGCCATGGGCCGGTTGACCCTGTCGGGCGACAATGAAAATAAAATTTCAATTGCAAGTCGGTCGGAATTTGGCTAGTACCCATAAATGACAGTGGGAATGATGTGAACAGTTACGAAAAGGGAAGGCCAATGCGCATCGGAATGGGATACGACGTACACCGGCTGGTGGCCGGACGGCCCCTGGTCCTGGGTGGGGTCACCATCACTCACGAAACAGGGCTGATGGGACATTCCGACGCCGACGTGCTGGTCCATGCCGTCTGCGACGCTCTGCTGGGCGCTGCGGCCCTGGGCGATATCGGCACCCATTTTCCGGACACGGATCCCGTCTTTAAAGACATTTCGAGTCTGGTCCTGCTGGAAAAAATCGCGGCGATGGTTCGTGCCGCCGGTTTTACGCCGGTCAATCTGGACGCCACCCTGATCGCCGAGCGCCCTAAGATTCAACCCCACAAAAATGAGATGCGGGAAAACATCGCCCGGGCCGCGGGCATGGACCCTGGCCGGGTGAACCTCAAGGCCACCACCACCGAAGGATTGGGTGCCGTGGGCAGGGAAGAGGGGATAGCCGCCCATTGCATCGCCCTCCTTGAAAAACAACAATGAAGCATTAATATTGATGGTCGCCCAAAGCGGCAATTGGCCAATCCGCCAATCCGCCAATTCGGCAATTCACAAATTCGTCAATCCGCAAATCCCCAATCCGGAAATGCCACCCATGAGCCTGTTCGACCTTCAATCGGAATACACCCCAAAAGGGGGTCAGCCCCAAGCCATCGAAGCCCTCACCCGGGGCATTCATGAAGGCAAACGCCATCAGGTCCTGCTGGGGGTCACCGGTTCGGGAAAAACATTTACCATGGCCAACGTCATGGCCGCCGTGGAAAAACCGACCCTGGTGATCGCCCCCAACAAGACCCTGGCCGCCCAGCTATACAACGAATTCCGGGAGCTCTTTCCCCACAACGCGGTGGAATATTTTGTCAGCTACTACGATTACTACCAGCCCGAAGCCTACATCCCGGCCAGCGATACCTACATTCAAAAAGACTCCGCCATCAATGAAATCATTGACAAACTGCGCCACAGCGCCACCCGCAGCGTGCTGAGCCGGCGGGACGTGGTGGTGGTGGCCAGTGTGTCGTGCATTTTCGGCCTGGGGACGCCCGAAGACTACCTGGCCCTGCGTGTGGAGATCGAGGCCGGCGCGCCGCTTTCCCGGGACGACCTGCTCAAGAATTTGGTAGCTGTTCAATACCTGCGAAACGACACGGATTTTCACCGGGGCGTCTTTCGGGTCCGGGGTGACCGGGTGGAGGTCTTTCCTGCCTACGAGGAGGACCGGGCCGTTCGCATCGATTTTTTCGGCGACGAGGTTGAGGCGCTTTCGGAAATCGACCCCCTGAGAGGGACGGTCCTCAGGCGCATGAATCGGGCCGTGATCTACCCGGCCAGCCATTACGTGACCCAAAAGGCCACCTTGAAACGGGCCGCGGCCACCATCACCACCGAACTCAAGGAACGCCTGCCTTTTTTGAGGGACCAAAACAAACTGGTGGAGGCCCAGCGACTGGAGGAACGGACCCATTTCGACCTGGAGATGATTCAGGAACTGGGCTACTGCAACGGCATCGAAAATTACTCGAGACACCTGACCGGAAGGGCACCGGGCGAACCGCCCCCCACGCTGCTTGACTATTTTCCGGACGATTTTCTCGTTTGCATTGATGAAAGCCACATTGCCGTGCCCCAAATTCGGGCCATGTACCACGGCGATCGCTCCCGGAAAAAGACCCTGGTGGAATTCGGGTTCCGCCTTCCTTCGGCTCTTGACAACAGACCGCTGACCTTCGAGGAGTTCAACGGGCGCGTCTCCCAGGTGATCTACATGTCGGCCACACCCGCCGAGTATGAGTTGGATATGGGAAAGGATGCCGTGGCCGAGCAGATCGCCCGGCCCACCGGGCTGCTGGATCCTCAGATCGAGGTGCGTTCGGCCCGCAACCAGGTGGATGATCTGCTGACGGAGATCCGGAAGCGGGAAAAGCGCAAGGAGCGGGTGCTGGTGACCACCCTGACCAAGCGGATGGCCGAAGATCTCACCGAGTACTATGCGGACCTGGGTATTCGGGTCCAGTACCTGCACTCGGACGTGAAAACCCTGGACCGCATGGAGATCATACAAAATCTTCGGAAGGGGAAATTCGACGTGCTGGTCGGGATCAATCTGCTTCGTGAAGGGCTCGACATTCCCGAAGTTTCCCTGGTGGCCATTCTTGATGCGGACAAGGAGGGGTTTTTACGTTCGTTCAGATCGCTGATTCAGACCTTCGGACGGGCCGCCCGAAACGTTGACGGACGGGTGATCCTTTACGCTGAAAACCAGACCCGCTCCATGGATGCGGCCATGGACGAAACCCGACGCCGGCGAGAGATTCAGGCCGGCTTCAACCAGCGCCACGGGATCGTTCCCCAAACCATTCGAAAGACCTTCTCAACGGGCTTTGAATCCGTCTTCGATGCGGACAAGAAGAACGAGGACAAGGTGGCCGAGGCCGTGGCAGCTTTTGCCGCCATGGAAAACCCCGAAAAGGCCATCCCCGAGTTGGAAAAACAGATGCGGGAGGCGGCCAATGCCCTGGAATTCGAACGGGCCGCCGATCTTCGCGACCAGATTCGGCACTTGAAGAAGCTGTGGATGTTTTGATACTGGATACTGGATGCTCGATACTGGATGATTGATGCTGGATGATTGATGCTGGATGCTCGATACTGGATGATTGATGCTGGATGATTGATGCTCGATGCTGGATGCTCGATGCTGGATACTGGATGATTGATGCTGGATTCTGTACGCTTGATACCGGGTGCTGAACGATTGAACGTAATGATCGATGAGGCCTTCGATTTTCCGGTAATCCGCAATTCACAATCCGACAATCTGAAAAGCCATGAATACCTCCCTGACGGAAAAGCTCTCACGGGTGCCGGATGCGCCGGGCGTCTACCTGATGAAGGACGCGGATGCCACGGTGATCTACGTCGGCAAGGCTAGGAGTTTGAAAAAACGCCTGGCCAGTTACTTCAAGGCCAGCGGCCCGGCCGATATCAAGACCGGTGTGTTGGTGGGAAAGATTGAAACCTTCGACACCATCCTGACGGCCACCGAGAAGGAAGCCTTGATCCTTGAAGAGACGCTGATCAAGCGCCATCGGCCCCGGTACAACGTCATTCTAAAAGATGACAAACGATACCCGTCTCTGAGGCTGGAAACCACCCACCCCTGGCCGAACCTGACCGTGGTCCGAAAAATCCGAAAAGACGGGGCCCTGTATTTCGGACCCTATGCATCGGCCCTGGCCGTTCGCGAGACCCTTAACCTCATCAACAAGACGTTCAAGCTGAGAAAATGCAAGAACCGGGAGATGGCAACCAGGACCCGCCCCTGCCTTCATTATCAGATGGGTCGCTGCCTGGCCCCCTGCTGCCTGGCGGTGGATTCGGCAGCATACCAGGAAATGGTCCGGGAGGTTGTCCTCTTTTTAAAAGGCCGTACCCGGGAGTTGATCGGCCGGGTACGCCAGCGCATGGCGGCTGAGGCCGGGGTCCAGAACTTTGAATCGGCCGCAACGCTCAGGGACCAGATGTTTGCCCTGGAAAAGACCATGGAGCGTCAGGTGGCGGTCACCAATGATTTTTCGGATCGCGATGTTTTGGCCACGGCCCGCGGTGAGCTTCTTACCGTCATTACGGTAATGAGCGTGCGCTCCGGATCCCTGGTGGGCAGCCGGAATTTCGACGCCTCCCCATCGCCGGCTGACGACGCCGAGATTCTCAGCAGCTTCATTCGTCAGTATTACGCCGCCATCGCCTTCATTCCCCCGTCGGTCCTGGTCTCCCACCTGCCCGAAGAGGTTGATCTGCTCAACGCATGGCTCAGTGAGCAAAAGGGAAACCGGGTGCGACTGCATCGGCCCATGCGAGGCGAAAAGGTCCGCCTGCTGGCCCTTGCCGGCCAGAACGCAGCCAATGCGCTCAAAGAGCACACAGAAGCCCTTCGGGGGGCGACGGCCCTTTTGGGGCGGCTGGAGCGGCGTCTGGGCATGGACCGGCTTCCCCGGCGCATTGAGTGTATCGACAATTCCAACACGGCCGGCACGGCGCCGGTCTCGTCCCTGGTGGTTTTCGTCAATGCAAGGGCTGAAAAATCGGCTTATCGAACCTATAAAATCCGAACGGTGGACGGCCCCGACGACTATGCCACCATGGCCGAAGTTCTGCGAAGACGGTTTCGCCCCGGGTCGTCGGCTACCCTGCCGGACCTGTTGCTGATGGACGGTGGCCGCGGTCAACTCAATATCGCTGTGGCCGTTGTCAAGGAGATGGGCCTGGACGGGGCGTTTGTGGTTGCGGGCATCGCTAAAAAAGACGAGGCACGGGGCGAACCCCAGGACCGGATCTATTTGCCGGGACGTACCAATCCAATCAATTTCACCCGTGATGGCGACCTGTTGCTCTTTTTACAGCGGATTCGGGACGAGGCGCATCGTTTTGCCGTCGCGTTTCACCGCAAGTTGCGGGGCCACGCCGCTGTTCGATCGGCCTTGGATGGCATCGCCGGTATCGGGCCCAAACGAAAGACAGCCCTGTTAAAGCATTTCGGCGATATGGAGGGGATTCGAGCTGCCTCTGTCGATGAAATCGAAAAGCTGCCCGGTATGAATCGAAAACTGGCCGATAGCCTTAAAAAAGCCCTCCAAAGACCGATAGAATCGGGCGCCGATCGATCTTTACCAGAATCTGCCTGAGTCCCTTAACGATTGACAATTCAACAAAAAACAGTATAGAGAACATACACATACGCCTTTTTCGAAAGTATTTTCGGCTTCGGTTAAAGTGCCGGAGTTGAAACCCGGGAAGATTCGATCATTCGGGGCCATTGAATGCCGACGGGTCATTGCCCTCAGCGGACCGGAACCGAAAGGATGGGAATGCCAATGGACATTGCAACCAAGATTAAAACCCTGGTCAAGGAAGCAGAGATTTACCGGGGACACGGACTTCTATCCGAGGCGCTCCAAAAATATGAAGGCGCTGCCAAAACAATTCGGTCCATTGAGCATATAAAGAATCGTGATAGCATTCTCAGCGGCCTGAGCAAAAAGATACAAGCTCTCAAACAAGACATTGATCGTGTTGAAAACGCGCCAATGACTCCGGAGATGGACAAAAAATCCCAGAAGCTCATCAAGAAACTCTTTTCCTTTGCCCGAAGTGAACAAAAGGACGAGGCCGTTGCCCTTGAAGAAGCGATCACACTAACCAAATTTGGTCAGTATGACCGTGCGTTGGTGGAATTCAGGTCATTGATCGACAAGGAAGAGGTGAGGTTGGCGGCGGCAAAGAACACCATCCGTTGCCATCTCGCTCGAGGAACCGAAGACAAGGGAATCGAGGAGTTCCGACAGTGGTCCACCGACAGCCGGTTTACCCCGGACCAGCTTGAAAAACTACGGGCTTTTTTCAGCCATATCCTGAAGAAAAAGGGGCTTGATAAGCCCCTGCCGGAATTTGGGAATTCGGCCAAAAACGATGAACCGGTCGTTGAGCCCGTGAAAGTAAAAGCGGAGAAAAAGGAGGCGGCCGAGGAAGAGATCCTTGATATCAACGCCGTGGCCATCACCTTCGGTTCTGGTGCCCAGCAAGGGGAAACCATGGAATTTGATGTCAGTTTCCAGAACGGCAACATCATCAGTATCCTCATTTCCGGGAAACAGAAAGAGCTGGCCGATCTCTTGAACACGGGAGACACCCTGACCGATATTCAGTTTTTTTCTCCCATTGCCATTTTTCCGGGAAACGGAAAAGTGGCGGCCAAGACCCAGATCAAGGTCGGCCCCCGAAAGGGGGACTACAGCGTTGACATCAAGGTGAGCAGCAATTAGCACAAAGGTCTGTCCATCAAGCAATTCGCTCCCTGATTTCATTCTGCCCCATGGCGCGGATTACGATTATCAAACTGGCCGGCCCTTTATTTGAAACAACGAAAACGGTATTCGCCGAAAGACCGGAAGGCGGGCGCCAAACCCATTACCGGAGCTGATTCATGGCGGTATTCAATGTCAAGCAACGGGAAATCGAATGTAAACTGGTTTACTACGGTCCAGGACGGTGCGGCAAGACAACGAACATCGAGTATATTCACAAAGCATATCAGAAACAGGTCATCGGGGATCTGGTTTCCATTGACACCGAAGGGGACAGAACCCTGTTTTTTGACTTTCTTCCCATGGGTCTAGGAAAAATCAAGGGATGTGACGTGCGGGTCCAGCTGTACACGGTCCCAGGACAGGTAAAATACGCCTCAACACGCAAATTGGTGCTAAAAGGGGTTGACGGCGTGGTTTTTGTCGCTGATTCGATGGACGTGCGGCGGGAGAAAAACATGCTCTCCCTCAAGGACCTGCAGCAGAATCTCAAGGAATTTGGAAGCAGCATTTTCAAAATCCCCCTGATCCTGCAGTACAACAAGCGGGACCTGGCCGCGGAGGGGATTCCACTGATGCCTGTGGAGATGATGGAGAGAGATCTTAACCGTCAGCTCAAGGTTCCCTCCTTCACTGCAAGCGCCGTTACCGGAGAGGGTGTCGGCGATACGTTGAAGGAAGCCTTGAAGCAGACTCTCAGACACCTCCAAAAGGAAATGAGCTGGGCCGGATAGACACCATGATCAATAACCCGACGAGCGCACTCTCCGGAGACCTGCAGTTTCTCACCCTGGCCGATCTGCTCCAACTTTTCGGGGGCAATGGATCGACGGGTATCCTTCGGATAAAAAGCCCTCACTCAGCCGAAATCGGCGTGGTATACTTCGACGGAGGCAACCCCATCGAAGCGCTGGCCGGAGATGCCAGGGGCATCGACGCCCTGTTTTTACTGTTCGGATGGATTGAAGGGGAGTTTGAATTCAGAAAGGAAAAGGTCAATACGCCCAAGACCATCAAGAAGAGCCGAATGGAGATTATCCTGGATGGTTTGCGAATGCTCGACGACAACGAGATTTCCCAGCTCGGCCCGGCGCGTGCCGCCCAAGATGGGGCTGGTGGCGGAAAACCGTCCGGCCCCCCGGTTATCCGGGGTCCGCTGGTGGACTATATGTACGTCGTCGACGAAGAAAGCATCCCCGATGGACAGGAACTCGCCGTGGAAGGAAAACACGGCGGCTGGATCTGGGTGATTCTGGAAGGGACAATCGAAATCCGCCGACTGACCGACAATGGGCACGTGACCATATTGAGGGTCGGGGATGGATCCTTTGTGGGCAGTGTGAAAAGCCTGACGATGAGCGGTCACAAGCGAAGCGCCACAGCGGTCGCCTGCGGTAAGGTCCAACTCGGCGTGCTTGATTCCCAGCGTCTCAATATCGATTTCACCAAGCTTTCAGAGGAATTTCGCCAGTTGCTGCTCAGCGGCGACAAGCGCCTTCGGCAAATTACCGACCAGGTCGTAGCGTTCAAAGCCGGTCACTTAGACACGGACGCCTTTCTAAAAGGGAAAAAAACGGTCGTTCAGCAAGGGGATGGTGAAAACCGGCTGTTTCGCATTACCCAGGGCGAAGCGGCTGTGGTCCGACACACCCCAAAAGGATACATTCCCCTGGTCCGGCTGGTGACAGGAGATTTTTTCGGCCATACCCCTGTATTGGAATTCGGGCACGAACCGGATTCGGCATCGATTTTTGGTTCAGCCGACCTCAAGGTCAGCCGCATCGACATCGAAGCCGTTCAAGGGGAATTCGAGGCCCTGCCGCCGACCTGGAAGAATCTGATGGCCAGTCTTGGCAGTTGCGTTGCCGCCACCACCCAGGTGGCATGCAGTGCCTTTCCGGTTCCCGGTCGAAAATCGGGTAAATCCGCTTAACCGGCCAAAACTTGCCGGCGCTCTGAAAAGCTTATGATCCGTCAATCTCACTGCGAGGGAAGCCATGTCCAATTCAGATAAACGAAAGCATGCCCGTTACGACACCCTCAATCTGTTTTACATCACGGTTTTAGATGGGGAAACGGTGGTCCATCAGGGGATGGGGCGAACGCTGAACGTATCCGAGTCCGGCATTCTGCTGGAAACACGGTTTTCTGTGAAAGCCAATTCCCAAGTAGCGCTGAGCATCGGATTCGAAGAGGAAATCCTGGAAATCCAAGGACAGGCGGTCTATTGTAAGCCGGGGGATGAAAGCATCCACGAAACCGGCGTTTCTTTTTCCTCGTTGGAAGACCGGACGCGTTCCATTTTATTGAATTACATCAAAGCGTTTCAATCGCAGCACACCGAAACCTGAATCGGTCGTTTCAACATCCCGAGATGTTAACAACAGCCAGAAAGAGCCATGCCCCATGACACAGACATTGATGAACACCGATTTTCCTAAACTCGATCTCAAACAGCGCGGTAAGGTCCGCGATATTTACGACTTGGGCGACGCCCTGCTGATGGTGACCACTGACCGCATCTCCGCCTTTGATGTGATCCTGCCAGATCCGGTTCCGGACAAAGGAAAGATTCTGACCCAAATTTCACTCTTCTGGTTTGACATCATGTCCGACCTGGTTCCCAATCACCTGATCACCAGTGATGTGGACCGTTATCCGGAGATCTGCCGGCCCTACACCGAAGCACTGCGGGATCGTAGCATGATGGTAAAGAAGGCCGCCCCGTTGCCCGTGGAATGTGTGGTGCGTGGCTACATCACCGGTAGCGGCTGGAAGGACTACCTGAAAACAGGACGAATCTGCGGGATCCCATTGCCGGAAGGGCTTGAGGAATCGGAAAAGCTGCCCCATCCCCTTTTTACCCCGTCCACCAAGGCCGAACTGGGTGCCCACGATGAAAACATTGACTTTTCAACGGTCGTCGACCTCATCGGTGCGCCCATGGCCGCAAAAATTCAAGAGCTGAGCCTGGCCATTTATGAAAAAGGGGCCATCCTGGCCGACGAAAAAGGGATCATCATCGCTGACACCAAGTTTGAGTTCGGTCTGCTGGACGGTGAACTGATCCTCATCGACGAGGTGCTCACACCGGATTCGTCGCGATTCTGGCCCAAGGCCGATTACCGCCCGGGCGGGTCACAAAAGAGTTTCGACAAGCAATACCTTCGGGATTATCTCCTGACGTTGAACTGGGACAAGACATCTCCGGGACCGACACTGCCCGAGGACGTGATTGCCAATACGCGAAGCAAATACCTGGAAGGGTTGACCCGTCTTACCGGTTCCAGTCATGGCCTCTGAAAGTCCATACCCGATACCGTTGACAGGCCTGTAAAAAGTCTCAAATTACCACAAAGACACAAAGCTAACGCCTTTGATTTAAACCCTTTATTCTTTGTGCCCTTTGTGTGGGTTAAACGGCTTTTTACACACGTATCAAGGTTGGATTCATCCCAAATGGCAAAGAACCTTCCTAAATCATGATGCCGGCAAGCATTCCCACGACGCGTATCCGCATCGACCGCATCGACCTGGCCGAGCTGCGCTATCGAATCAGCACCCCGGTCCCCATGGACGCCCTGGTTCGCTCCATTGCCGCGGTGGGGCTGATGTCCCCGCCGATTCTGCTCCAGGGCAGCAAGGGGCTTACCATTGTCAGCGGTTTTCGCCGGATCTCGGCCCTCCAACGGCTGGAAGTCCAGGCGGTGGACGCCCGCCTCCTGGAAGCCAACACGTGGCGGCGCTGCGCCATGCTGGCAGTGGCCGACAACGCCCTTCAACGCCCACTCAACCCCATGGAAACGGCCCGCTGCCTGGCCCTTCTGGCCAGCACCGTGGACGACGCCAAAGCGCTTGGGGAAATGGCCCGTAACCTGGGGCTCGACATCCATCCGTCCCAGTTCCAAAAGAGCCTGGCCCTCAACCGTCTCCCTGAACCCATACAGAGGGCGGTCATATCCGGCATCATCACTCCGGCCATGGCTCTTGAACTTGGGCGTCTGGGATCCTGCGACGCCTTGCGTATGACCGAACTCTTTGTCGAGTTGAGGCCAAGTTTGGGTAAACAGAGAGAAATCCTTGTTTTGGGCCGTGAAATTGCCAAGCGAGAAGGGATCTCCATATGTCAGGTACTTGCTCATGATCGCATGCTTGCCATCCTTCAAGCCGAAACGCCGGACACCAACCCCAAGACCGCTGAACTGCGAAAAGCGCTCAAACAAAGACGATTCCCCGCATTGTACCAAGCCGAAGAGGCCTTTAGCGCTTGTCGGGAAAAGCTGAAACTGCCGTCCGGGGTCCAACTGTTACCCCCCGCGCAGTTCGAGGGCCTGACTTACCAGTTCGTCCTGCCGATTCAATCCATCTCCGACCTGAAAAACCACCGGGACACCCTGACCCGTCTGCTCGAAGAACCTTTTTTAAAAACCATCCTGGACCGCTGAGACGGTTCTAAATCGGCACTATCTTGAGGAACCGAAGCGAAGTGACTCCACAACTTTGGCATTTCACACTTTGGTGCATTTTGGCAACGGACATGGCAATCCCAGACGGGGGGTCAGGCGGGCGGTTTCATGTTAATGATAGGAACAATGACGAGTTCGAAAAAGAGATAGGCCAGCAAGATCGTGGCCGCGATGATGGCTCCGTAGGTGTAATAGAGGCTGATGCGTCCGGCGGTTCGTTGTTTGCTGGTGGCAAAGATGCGCCGGGCGCATTTGGGGCACCAGTTAACCGGCGTGTCCGGGGTGAATCGGTATCCGCAGTGGTCACAGGTCAGTTCGGTCAGGGGAGGTGTCATGGCGGCTCCGTGGTGAATAATCGGGTTGATTGCTGTTCCGGGTCGCGTCCTTTAAACGCTATACACCGTCCTCTTCCGGTTTTGCAACGTTATCCTTGCCCGGGGCCGGAGATCTTTCCTTGAAAAACCGGGAGGATTCACCGACGGCCAGAAAATAAGTGGCCAGGGAAAACAGAACCACGTTGAAGCCGGCAACCGTCGCATAATGGGTTTTTCCGGCGGACAGGAAACTGAAGGTGACGGTCAGGTACATCACCACAATGAGGATATTGCAGACGATGCAAAGAACACGGGCCCAGTTTCTGATACGAAAGACGAAAAAGCAGACGCTGACGCCGATTACAATTTGCTTGAAGGGAATGTTGCCGCTATAAAAATATCGGTAGAGCGACACATAATGCCATAGCCAGCCGGCGACGAGAAAAACAATGGCGTTTCGAACACTGTTGGGAAAAGCTTTAAATTCTTCGATTACATGAACCATGTCCGCTCCTTTTAAACCCATCGCTGTTACAGATAGATCTATCCCCGCATCAAAAACCACCCCTTTAATGTCTTAAAACATACTAAAAACTATATGGCAATAAAAATATGAACAAATACCACTTGACAAACACCAGAGAAATTTTGTAATGGCATGTAAGGACTAAATTGCATTCATTAACTTAATTCTATGGGAATTCAAGAGCGAAAAGAGCGCGAACGGGAACGGCGCCGCCAGCAGATCATGGTTGCGGCAAAACGGGTATTTAGCGCCAAGGGATTCACCAAGTCCACCATGGAAGACATCGCCCAAGAGGCTGAATTGAGTCCGGGCACCCTCTACCTTTATTTTAAGAACAAGGACGAGCTCTATGCGTCGCTCTCTCTGCGCATTCTCAGGTATCTCCATATCAGAGTCGAGCATGTCAAAAAAGAGAATATGCTGACTTCCTGGCAGCGGCTGGACGCCCTGAAGAAGGCACTTTATGACGTTTATGAATTCGATCCGTTGATCCTGATCAACATGTTCCACCTTCAGTCCAGCGAGACCTTAAAGAACCTCTCCGAGGATTTGCTGAGGGAGATCCAGGAACTGTCCCGCAGCTCTTTGGGGTCCATGGCCGAGATCTTTGAAGAAGGGATCGCAAAAGGGGACTTCATCGATCGTCATCCCATGGCCCTGTCGGATATCATCTGGTCTCTTTTTTCGGGCGTTGTGCTTTGGGAAGAGAGCAAACGCATTATCAACAAGGACAAGAATTACCTCAAGCAGACCCTGGAGGTCGCCTTTGAACTCTTTACCAGCGGCCTTCGGGCCTGAGTACGCGCGCCGGACGGAGGGTCTCTTGAAACGGAAGGGGAGGAGCAGCGCCCCATGGGTTCATCTGCTTAACAACAACGATTGCTGAATGACCGGGAAAGGAGGTGTTGCTGAAAACCCTTTGGACTTTGAGACCCACTGTCTTTCTTTAAACACTACCAAAACAGCCAAGGAGGGGAAACCTATGGCAGAGAAAGAAGTCGTCGAAACATCAGAAGCGCAGATCGCGGTCCATTGGGCGGAGGAAGGATACTACTACCCGTCACCGCAGTTCATTGCCCAGGCCAACATGACCGACCCCGCTGTCTACGATCGTTTCAGCCTGGACAACTTTCCCAATTGTTTCAAAGAATACGCCGACCTGCTGACCTGGTACGAATACTGGGACGAGATCCTCGATACCAGCGACGCCCCCTGCTTTAAATGGTTCAAGGGTGGCAAGATCAACGCCAGCTACAACTGCGTGGATCGGCACCTGGCCGACAAGAAAAACAAGACAGCCCTGCATTTTGTTCCCGAACTCGAAGAGGAGAAGATCGAACACATCACCTACCAGGAACTCTACGTGCGGGTCAACGAAATGGCGGCCCTGCTTCGTGATTTTGCCGGCCTAAAACGCGGGGACCGGGTTACCCTGCACCTGCCCATGGTTCCGGAACTGCCCATCACCATGCTGGCCTGCGCACGCCTCGGGGTCATCCACTCCCAGGTCTTTGGCGGGTTCAGCGGCAAGGCCGCGGCCGACCGCATCGTGGATTCGGGCAGCCGGGTGCTCATCACCATGGATTCTTATTACCGGGGCGGCGGCCTGCTCGACCACAAGGAAAAAGCGGAAATTGCCGTGGCCCAGGCAGCCAAGGACGGCCAGGCAGTGGACAAGGTGCTCGTCTGGCAGCGCTATCCGGGCAAAGCCTCCAGCCCCACGCCCATGGTGGATGGGCGGGACTACTTCGTCAACGACCTGCTCAAGGACTACTATGGCGTCCGCGTCGAGCCGGAGAAAATGAACGCCGAAGACCCGCTCTTTCTCATGTACACCAGCGGCACCACCGGCAAGCCCAAGGGGTGTCAGCACGGCACCGGCGGCTTTCTGGCCTACGTCACCGGCACGTCCAAATACGTCCAGGACATCCACCCGGAAGACGTTTACTGGTGCATGGCCGACATCGGCTGGATCACCGGCCATTCCTATATCGTTTACGGGCCCCTGGCTCTGGGCGCCTCCAGCGTGATCTATGAGGGGATTCCCACCTATCCGGACGCCGGCCGCTGCTGGCGCATCGCCCAGGACCTGGACGTGAACATCTTCCACACCGCTCCCACCGCCATTCGCGCCCTGAGAAAAGTCGGCCCCGACGAACCGGCCAAATACAACTATCACTTCAAACACATGACCACCGTGGGCGAACCCATCGAACCCGCCGTCTGGAAGTGGTACCACAAGGAGGTGGGCAAGGGCGAGGCCATCATCGTGGACACCTGGTGGCAGACGGAAACCGGCGGATTTCTCTGCTCCACCCTGCCGGCCATCAAGCCCATGAAACCGGGGAGCGCCGGTCCCGGCATGCCGGGGATCCACCCCATCATCTTTGATGACGAGGGCAAGGAACTTCCGGCCGGCGCCGGCATTGCCGGCAACATCTGCATCCAAAACCCCTGGCCCGGCATGTTCCAGACCATATGGGGAGACCGCCAGCGATTTGTGGACACCTATTTCGCCCGCTATTGCAAAGACCCCAACAGCAAGGACTGGCGGGACTGGCCGTACCTGACCGGCGATGCCGCGGTCCATGGCCCAGACGGATACTACCGGATCCTCGGGCGCATCGACGACGTGATCAACGTCTCGGGCCATCGCCTGGGGACCAAGGAGCTGGAGTCCGCGGCCATGACGGTGCCGGAGGTGGCCGAAGCGGCCGTGGTGCCGGTGGCCGATGACATCAAGGGCAAGGTTCCGGATATGTACATCGCCCTGAAGCCGGGGTTCGAGGCAAGCGAGGAAATGACCAAGAAGATCATGACGGCCATGATCACCGAGATCGGCCCCATCGCCAAGCCGCGCAAGATCTGGATCGTTCCGGACATGCCCAAGACACGCTCGGGCAAGATCATGCGCCGGGTGCTGGCAGCCATTTCCAACAAGCAGGACGTGGGTGACGTTATGACCCTGGCCAATCCGGAAATTGTGGAACACATTCAAGGCATGGCGTCCAAGTAGACCTGGGACGGTCGGGCGGTCGCTCATGGGGAGGGACCGCCTGAAAACCCAGGTCGTTTGAACCTTAAAAGAGCGATAACCCCAGCCCTGTGAAACCGAAAGGAGGTGATACGGTTTCCCGATCCGAAATAGCGGGAAAAGAAAGATCTGAAAGCCGGTCAACTTTTTTGACATCTGGCACAGGAGGAAAGAAATGAGTGGAGTAACTTGGGTCTATATCATGTTGGGCATTTACATTGTCTATTGTTTCTACTGGGGGCTGAAAGGGTATTTCACGGAAAAGACCTCCAAAGGGTACGCCATCGCGGGCCGCTCTATTCCATTTTTCGCGTTTCTGCTCGCAGCCACCGCCGCATCCTTTTCCGGGTGGACCTTCATCGGTCACCCCGGTCTGATCTGGCGTGATGGCCTGGCTTACGCCTTTGCGTCCTTTTATGTCCTGACCATCCCCATTACCGGAACCTTTTTCTCAAAACGGACCTGGCTCCTGGGGAAACGCTACGGATTCATCACCCCGGGCGACATGTACGCCTACTATTTCAACAACGAATTTATTCGGCTTCTCGTGGTGATCACCGCCGTGCTGTACTCGGTCTTCTATTCGGCCGTACAGCTCATGGCTGCCGGCGCCCTCTTCCACGTCATCGCCGGCGTGCCGGTCACCTTCGGCTGCATCTTTCTTGCATTCATCGTCTGGTTTTATGTCTGTACCGGCGGCCTGAAGGCAAGCACCTGGGTCGGCGTCATCCAGTTCGTCCTTCTGGTGGGCGGTATCATCATTCTCGGCTTTTACGTGCTGGGACACTTTGGTGGCTGGACCCACTTTTCCAAGGCAGTGATAGGCCTGGAGAGCAAGTACCTGGAAGTGCCAAAGGTCATTAATATCGGCCTGGGCGGGGGGTGGACCTCGGTCATGATCCTGACCTACATGTTCGCCCTGATGGGGATTCAGTCCTCCCCGGCCTTTACCATGTGGACCTTCGGTATCAAATCGCCCAAGCCCCTGGCCTGGCAGCAGGCCTTCATGTCCACCTTCGTGGTCGGGTTTGCCCTGTTCTTTTTCACCGCTTTCCAGGGCATGGGAGCCAAGATTCTTCAGGAAACCGGCCTTGGGCTGTCACCGGAACAGGTGGAGGTGTTCAAAACCCTGACCAACCGGAACGCGGTTCCGATCCTCATGCAAAACTTCCTGCCGCCCTTCATGCTGGGGGTGGTCTTTGTCGGCGCCATCGCGGCCATTCACTCGACGGCAGCACCCTACATCGGCACCGGTGGATCGATTCTGCTCCGCGACGTCTACTGGCGCTACATCAAGAAGCAAAAATGCAGCGACAGCGAGCAAATCTGGGTTAACCGGATCCTGGCCACCGTGCTCACCGTTCTGGCCCTGGTTGTCGGCATGACCTCGACTGCCGCCCTGGTGATCCTCGGGGCTCTGGCCACAGCCTACGGCTTTGTCATGTATGTGCTGCTGCTGGGCGTCATCTGGGGGTTCAGGTTCCCGGCCATCGGCGCCGTGCTGGGCGTTATGTCCGGCATGGTGGCGGTTTATGTCACTTACGCCGTGTACCCGTCCCCTCTGTCCATGCATTGCGCCTTCTGGGGAACCTTCACGGGGCTTGTGGTCGCCTACATCTGCCGCGGGCTGGGGGTTAAAGACGACGAGGAGACCACCCAGCGGCAGGCGGAAGTGCGCAACTGGCTCGACAGCGTGGACAAGCCTTCGGAAAGTGGCCGCGCATGGCGCAACGTCATGAAGATTGCCGTGCCGCTCTGGTACTTCTTTGCCATCGGACCGGCCTGTATCCTCGGCAACAGCGCCTTCAGCTTTTCGGGCTTTCCACCCCTGTGGTCCTGGCAGATTTTTTGGTGGATTGTCGGCATCATCATGATGTGGGCCCTGTGTTTCAAGGCGGAAATGGCCACCACCAACGAGGAGCAAATCCGCCGGGCCGACGAGGAGACCATGGAAGTGATCGATGTCACATCATAAACCCCAACGAAAGGAGAAATCGCGATGAAACGGGAAGATTTGGTGATGATTGCCCTGGTTGTTTTTTCCATCCTGTGGACCGCCGCTTTCGGGTGGGGGGTTTTCGGATAAGGACAACGGCCGGATTTCGAACAATAGCGTTCGAAATCCGGCCGCTACCGGTAAATTCGAGCGAACGGCCGGCTGGGCCGTCCGCTCGAAGCCGCCGGGCATAGAAGATAAAGAATCCCGGCATTCAGGACCGGGCTTCAGGTTGCATCTGGAAGGGGCTGGGTTTGAATGCTTGAAGTTTGAAGTGCCTAAAGTGCCTAAAATTAAGGAATTTTGCCATATCTTAGCTGCAAAGAGCCGGAGCGAAGCGACTCCACAATTTTAGGCATTTCAAACTTTAGCGCATTTCAAACTTGTCGGCATCGCCAGTTGACTCTGACCACGCCCAGAGGACGAAAATTTCTATTTTTGAATTGAACCCGTATCACCGGCTGCCGCCGGCAACAACCGGCCGGCGGATGTCCGCCGAATCCATTCCCATGCACTCAGCCTGCCGCGAATCGAAACGTCATCGTCGCCAACCACCCAAAGGGTCGCACCATGGCTAAGAAAATCCTCATTGTCGACGACGAACCGAACATTATCGTCCCCATCGAATTTCTCATGGAGCAAAACGGCTACGAAGTGATGATCGCCCATAGCGGGGAGGAGTCCCTTGAAATCATCGCCAAGGACTGCCCGGACCTGGTCCTTCTGGACATCATGCTCCCCGGCATCGACGGCTTTGAAGTCTGCGAAATTGTACGCTTGAACCCCCAGTGGCAAGACGTTAAGATCATCTTCCTCACCGCCAAGGGGCGTGAGGTCGATATTGCCAAGGGCATGGTGCTGGGCGCCGATGCCTATATCACCAAACCTTTTTCCAACGAACACATTGTTCGTCAGGTCCGCGCCCTTCTCAATGGTTGCTGATGAGGATTGTCAATAAATTCTGGTGGATCGTCTTTTTTTTCATTTTTCTGACCCTGTGTGTTCTCCTGATTATGGCCCTGCTCCTGTGGGGACAACTCGGCAGCGACCAGCAGCAACTGCTGACCCACCTCTTCAAGACCCATTTCGGATACGTTTTCGGCGGTATCTGCGTCATACTGGCAGCCATCGGATTCGCCATCGACGGCATCTATCGAAACTATGTCCTTCCCATCAACCGACTGACGGAAGAAACCCGCCTGATCCATGCCGTGAACCCATCCCATCGGATCCGTGTCGAAGGGGGACGGGATATGCTGGCCCTGGCCCAGGTGATTAACGAAGGGGCCGATCAATTCGAGGCGCTGTTTCAGAGTGTCGGGAGGAAGATTGAGGCCGCCCGGTCCGAACTGGAAGATGAAAAGAATATTCTGGTCGCCATCATGGCCGAACTGCCCGAAGGGGTGCTGATCTGCAACACCGACGGCCGCATCCTTCTTTACAACCGCCGGGCCAGGCATCTTCTGTCAGAAGCATCGGAAGAAGATCCGTTTATCGGCCTCGACCGCAACGTTTTTCGCGTCATCAGCAAGGGGCTGCTGGACCTGGCGCTGTCTGACATAGCCTTCCGCTTAAACCGTAACGAACCGAACATAGCGGCCACCTTCGTCATGATGGGACAAAACGGGAAAATGCTGCAAGTGGAGACCGTTCCCATCCTCGAAGAGGACCGTCGGATGTCCGGTTTTGTGTTGATCATCCACGACATCTCTCGTCAATTGGAATGCGACGGCCGACGCGTTGGCATGATTGAATCCCTGACCACCGGCATGCGCGCTGCCCTGGCCAACCTGCGGGCAGCCATCGAGACCCTGACGGCCTATCCGGAGATGCCGCCTGATCGTCACCGGCAATTCACCCGGATCATCCACCATGAGGCACTGACACTGACCCGTATTTTGGAGAAGGAGGTCGCCCATGGTCTGCCAACCCAGTCGCCGGCCGGATGGCCCATGGCCACCATGGCCGCGGGCGACTTGACCACCGCCCTGCAGCGGTCGGTGGCCGCGTTGGACCCGCCCATCGTGTTGACGGTCGGTGAATCGTCAGACGGCTTATGGATCCGGGTCGACAGTGTTTCCATGGTTTTCGCTCTCCATTTCCTGTTGGAGCGCATACGGTCGGAAACGGGGGCGGACCGGTTCGCCACCGCTCTGTCCGTTGCCGGCAACGTCGTGCGCATCGACTTGGACTGGAAGGGGAGGGGTATCGATGGGGAATCATGGCGCCGCTGGAAGGCGCTAAGACTCGATTCGCCGGACAAGCCCATGCCGATGACCCTCGGCGAAGTGTTGGACCAACACGGGATCGAGATCTGGCACCCGGCTGAGAACCCCCAGTCCTTGCAGCCCCGAATGCGCATCTTTATCCCTGCCGTGGAAGCGGCTGAAACGGAAACGGGTCGACAGGTGACCCTGTTGCCCCGAAGCCGACCTGAATTCTATGATTTTGACTTGTTCAACCAGCCCGGACAGACGCCTGAATTGGAAAACCGACGGCTGACAGAGCTCACCTTCACGGTCTTTGATACGGAAACCACAGGCCTAAACCCCCGAGGCGGCGATGAGATCATCGCCGTCGGAGCGGTCCGGATCGTCAACTGCCAATTGCTGCAAGGTGAGATTTTTGATCAATTGGTCGACCCCAAAAGAGGACTGCCCTGGGAATCCATCAAGATTCATGGTATTCAGCCTGAAATGCTTCAGGGAAAACCGACCATTGATTCGGTGCTGCCCCGGTTTCACAAATTCGTTGCCAATACCATCCTGGTTGGCCACAACGCCGCTTTTGACCTGCGCATGCTCCAGGTCAAGGAAGCCCCTTCCGGTGTTCGGTTCGTCAATCCGGTCCTCGATACCATGCTTCTCTCCGCCGTGGTTCACCCGGCCCAAGACGACCACAGTGTGGAGGCGCTGGCCCAGAGGCTGGGCGTTCGCGTTCAGGGTCGCCATTCGGCATTGGGCGACGCACTGACCACCGGCGAACTCTTCCTTCGGTTGATCCCCCTGTTGGCCAAAATGAATATCCATACCCTGCGCGAAGCCCGCATCGCGTCCCAGAAAACGTATTATGCACGGCTGAAATACTAACCCCTTTCCATCCATAAATGGCCTTTTTGCCCAACCCGCCAAAGGCGGACAAGTCTCGGCGTCAATCGGCGCCATCGCTTGTGCGGCGTAGCCCGCTACGCCTCCGCGTAATGGCACAGATTTCCTTGACCTTTGTGTCTTTTGTGCCTTTGTGGTAAATTTGACTTTTTTTATAGGCATCAACTTAAGTCAGTTTACACTTATTTATAGGTTGTTTCATCCAGCCCCTTGTAGGGGTATTTTTATCGTGATCTTTAATGGAGAGGTTTTCTGTGGCCGTTTCAGCTTTATACGTCGATCGTGCCGTGGCCAACATGCCCGAAGTCGGTAATTTCCAGCGATGCCTGGGCCTGGAACCGATCGTGGTGGACGGTGCCGATCCGGTCTACAGGCAGGTCAGCGGTGCAACCGATCCCATTTCCAGGGGCAAAGAGGTGCTTTTCCTCACTCAAAATCGGGGCGCTTTTGTCCGGGACTGCCCCGGGACCCGAAACTATGCGTGCTGCGGTTACCGAATTTTGCATGTGGGCACCTATTGCACCATGGACTGTGCCTACTGCATCCTCCAGTCCTATTTCCATCCCCCGGTATTGCAGTATTTTATCAACCATCCGGCGATGTTTGCCGAACTGGATCAGGTTTTTTCAGAGCCCCGCATCAGCCGTATCGGCACCGGTGAGTTCACCGACAGCCTGATCTGGCAGTACTGGACCAATCTTTGCCAAAAGCTCATTGAAGTTTTTTCACGTCAGAACCGGGCGGTGCTGGAACTCAAGACCAAAACGGTGGCCATCGACGGATTGAAAGCGCTGCCTCACAATTCCCGGACCATCATGAGCTGGTCGGTGAACACCCCGCGGGTGATTGCCACCCAGGAGCGAAAAACCGCATCTTTGGATGCAAGGATCGACGCGGCTCGCCGCTGTCAGAGATGGGGCTACCCGGTGGCCTTTCATTTCGACCCCATGGTCATCTATGAAGGCTGCGAAACGGATTACCGCCAGGTGGTGATACGTTTACTGGAAAAACTGGACGTGGACCGGATTGCCTGGATCAGTCTGGGAACATTCCGATTCATGCCCGCATTGAAGGAAATCATCGCTGCCCGGTTCCCAGATTCCACCATCGCCTACGGAGAGTTCATTACCGGTCTGGATGGCAAAATGCGGTATTATAAGCCCCTGCGCATTGCCCTATATCGCGCAGTGGCCGATGCCATCGACAAACTGGCACCCCGGGTGCCCCTTTATTTCTGCATGGAGGACGAAGAGGTGTGGAAAAAATCGCTGGGATATTTTCCGGAAGACACCGAAGAGGGGATCGGCCGAATGCTGGACCGCAGTGCCGCCGAGCTTTGCGGGCTGGATCGGACCTGGCTGAAGTGAAGCGCCTACCCGCAGAGAGGGTGGCGCTTCAAGAGGCCCCTCATAGAGGGGCTCAATGTCCAATATCCAATGCTCAATTCTCAATGTTCAAGTCGGTATTCTACCTCTTTTAGCCTTTTAACAATTGGCAGAGCGTAGCGATTCCACACTTGAGAATTGGACATTGAGAATTCGAAATTCGACATTGCCCTTCATGGGCCAATTGTTTTCTATTCGGAATGGGTAAGCCTCTCCGAAAAACAGGGGGGCATATGAAGATGAAGCGCCTGATCCATATTGCCCTGGTCGGTATCTGGGTGGCGCTGGCTTCGGCCGGAACCGACGCGACCACGGGCAGGGTGCGCTTCGTCATCGACGGCGACACCATTATTTTGGCCGACGGCCGAACCGTGCGCTATATTGGTATCGACGCGCCGGAGATCGATCATGACGATCAAAGGGCCCAGCCGTTCGCATACGAGGCGAGGCGTTTCAACGAAAAACTCGTTGGGGGAAGCCCGGTCCGGCTGGAATTTGACCGGGAGCGCCGAGATCGGTACGGCCGTATCCTGGCCCATATTTTCACGGCAGACGGCCGGTTGGTGACCGAAGCGATATTGGCGTCAGGATTCGCCCACGTTTTTCCCAAAAAGCCGAACCTGAAATATGGGGAACGTCTTCTATCTGGCCAGCGCACGGCCATGGAACGCGGGGTCGGAAAGTGGCAAAACGGACAGGGGGCAGGGGAGGCGTATATAGGCAATCGCAACAGCAGGCGCTTTCACCGACCCGACTGCCCGTTCGCCCAACGGATCACCGGGAAAAACCGCGTCTCTTTTACCAGCCGATACACGGCCTTTTATGCCGGGTACGCTCCCTGCCGAGCCTGCCTGGGGGCAGGGTGGTAAGTCGGCATTTTCTTCAACTTTGAAATCAACCATCGACCCGAATCACATTGCCCACCGAAGGGGACGGGGGCTCGTCAAAGGGGATGGTCAGTTCGTATTCGCCGCCTTCCAGCCTGACCTTGACCAGCAGGTCACCCCGCCTGAAGACCTTCATCATCCCGATGTTTGAAAATAGAACCTGGGCCAAAAACCCTTTCAATCCTTGCTCCTTTGCCAGCCGGGCGAGCATCCCATAGAGAAAGGTGCCGATCCCGAGGCCTTGATAGGCCTCATCCACTACGAAAACGATTTCCGCCCAGGGCCGATCCGGTTCGATGATGTAGCGTGCCTCGGCGATGATGTGCCCCCGGCCCGGTTCACCCACCAGTCCGACCACCGACAGGGTGTTTCGCCAGTCGACATTGACGTAGGACTGCATCCGGGCATGGGGCATGGTGCGGACGGTGCTGAAATACCGATAATAGACGGATTCGTTGGAAAAACGATAGAAAAGGCGGCGCATCTCCTCTTCGTCCGAGGGCCGGATTCCGCGGAACCGCACCTCGGTCCCCCCTTTGAACTGATGGGTGACGGCCAGGTCAAAAAGAAATGGCTCGCGCAAAAAGGCATTATCTACGTATTTGGAATCGAATCACTAATCATCAAACCCTTTCCACAGCAGGTTGCTCAGAACCTGCGGGGATAGGTTAGCGACACCCAGATTGTTCAGGGGGCGCCCGGGTAGAGTGAAGTCTTCGGCGGCGAGGATACCGATGAGGGTCAGCAGGGAGGAGGCGATGGGCGTCGGCACCCCGCACCATATGCCGATGGAAGCCATCAGGGCCGGGTAGAGTTGGCTGATCCTTTTGAAAACAGCGTCCGTGTTTCGGGCTGGAAAGCCCCCTACGGGCAGATGACCTGCACGCGGGTAGGGGCCACGCGGCGGGTGAGGTAGGGTAGGGCGCCCGGTTCGTCCCAACCCTTCAACGGTGATGGTTTGCGTTTGATACAACTCGGCATGCTGATCCCGTGCGCCGGGCCACATGCGAACAGCGTGTCCGGTCAGGGCGACATCACCGGCCACGGTGTACGATCCATTGCCGCCGTCGACCACCGCCACTTTCAATGCATTCATATCAGACTCCGTTATAATCTATCGAGATCATTGTCGGAGCCGTTTGTATCAAAAAGCAATTTGTCGTGCAAATTTCCAGACACATTTTCCCCTCAAACCGAAAGTGCTTAAAAACCGATTCGTGGACGAGCTCTTGCTGGTAGTAGCCGAGGCGGACGGAAACGTTGAAAATAAGACAAGCCGGCTGTGTCCAAACGGCTCTACCCCTCACAAGGCTTGACATGTCGTACAATTGTTGTACAATTGTCTATGTCTTGCAAAAGGGGGCCGCATGGACATCGTTATTGACACTTCAGCATTGATTTCCGTGATTGTCGGTGAGCCGGAACGGAATAAAATTATTGAAATTACAAAAGGAAATACCCTTATAGGACCCGGATCCATTCCGTGGGAAATAGGTAACGCCTTTTCGGCGATGTTCAAACGAAACAGGTTGTCGATTGAGGAGGCTCGAAAGGGATTATTGATATTTGTCGGGATTCCGCTTCGATACATAGAACCAGATTTTGTTAAGGTGCTGAGCTTATCAAAAGAAACCAATATGTATGCCTATGATGCCTATTTCCTGGATTGCGCTATCAGACATAAAGCACCGCTATTGACGTTGGATAAAAAACTCAGATCCGCTGCCAATAGTCTCAACATAGATGCGTTGGAGGTCTAAAATGCAAGTATATTCCTATTCGGAAGCCAGACAAAAACTCGCCACTGTCCTTAAACAGGCAGAAAGCACCGGGAAAGTCTTAATCCGGAGGAAAGACGGCCGCACTTTTGCTCTTGTTCCGGAAAAAATCGCTTCTTCTCCTTTGGATATTCCATCGATTCAAGCGAAGATAACGACGGAAGAGATCGTCGATATCATAAGAGAAGGAAGAGAAAGATAGACCCAAACTGAGCGTTAAAAAATTCGGAAATCGAGTATAAGCATAGTACGTGTTCACGGGGTTTTCTGACGTAGGCCGCAGTTTTTAGATCCAGGCCAGGTCCGGTTCGGAGTTGGAGAGGTATGCACGAATGCAATCCATCAGTACCTGGAAAGTGGATTTAGCCTGAAGCCTGCATGTTTCCCTTAACGACAGGATCCGTTCTACCCAACGATTGCCTTTTTCGCTCTGAGTCCTCCCCCCTGTGTCAGGGTAGTTGTCGCATGGATAAAACCGGCCTTGAATTTAGGGCGGTCAAGATTTTGGTATGGCAAACTCAACCATCGACCCGAATCACATTGCCCACCGAAGGGGACGGGGGCTCGTCAAAGGGGATGGTCAGTTCGTATTCGCCGCCTTCCAGCCTGACCTTGACCAGCAGGTCACCCCGCCTGAAGACCTTCATCATCCCGATGTTTGAAAATAGAACCTGGGCCAAAAACCCTTTCAATCCTTGCTCCTTTGCCAGCCGGGCGAGCATCCCATAGAGAAAGGTGCCGATCCCGAGGCCTTGATAGGCCTCATCCACTACGAAAACGATTTCCGCCCAGGGCCGATCCGGTTCGATGATGTAGCGTGCCTCGGCGATGATGTGCCCCCGGCCCGGTTCACCCACCAGTCCGACCACCGACAGGGTGCTTCGCCAGTCGACATTGACGTATGCCTGCATCCGGGTATGGGGCATGGTCCGGACCGTGCTGAAATACCGATAATAGACGGATTCGTTGGAAAAACGATAGAAAAGGCGCCGCATCTCCTCTTCGTCCGAAGGGCGGATGCCGCGAAATCGGACTTCCTGCCCTCCTTTTAATCGGTGGGTAACGGCCAGGCCGCCCGGGTAGTACAGACCGCTTTCAGCCAGAAATATCTGGTCTGCATAGAGGATCTTTCGTGCCTTGGCCTGTTCCACCAGATTTCGACGGTCATCGGGGTGGGCGATCTCGATGATGGCCTGGGCGCGTTCGCGCAGGGTCAGCCCGCGCAGGCTGACCGATCCATATTCAGTGATGATGCGATCCACCGATTCGTGCAACCCCAGTCGGTTGGGGGTGTCGTCGGTGCTGATAACGATGTTGGTCTTGCCGTCCGGACCTCGGCTGGGAAGCGCGAAAAGGGTTCTTCCACCTTGGGATAGTTCGGCCCCCCTGAAAATATCCACCACTTCGGCCGGACCGGTAGCGATGTTTCCCTTGCCGATCTGAAGGGCAATCCGGCCGGCCAGATCCACCCGTCTGGCCGGAAACACGGCTACGAACTGTGGGTTTCTTCCGATTTGAACCGGGTCAAAGACCCGATCGACCCGTTGGAATTCCACCAGGGGATTGCGGTTGAGCCATTCCATCAACAATGGCGTGCCCAGCGCATAAGAGGCCAGGGACTTGCCCGGATGGACCGCCTTGCGCCGGTTGGAGACGGTGCCGCTCCGTACCAGGTCCATCAGGGCGTCGGTGAACAGGGGCGAGTGTACCCCCAGGTCCCGGCGCTGGCTCAGGTGCCGGCTCAAGGCTTCGTAGAGGGGGCCGATGGAAAAAGCGATGCATGCGCCGTCCGGAATCAGTTCGGCGACGTTGGCAGCCACCCGGTCAAAGATCGGATTCTGAGGCCAGCGTGTGAGGTAATGGGGCGGATCGCTGGATTCCACCAGGTAGTCGAATCTGGACACCGGCACGAATGTGTCCCCGAAGGTCTGGGGAATCCAGGGATTGATTTCACCGACAACAACCGAGGCTTTGTCCATGGCCAGGGCCGCAATATCCACGGCGATCCCCAGGCTGCAGTATCCTGCCTCGTTGGGCGGGGTGATCTGGACAAATGCGGCGTCCACATGGACCCGGTCCGATTCGATGAGATCAGGAAGCCATGAGAACCGACTGGGGATCAGATCGACCTGGCCCTCGGTGATGGCGTCTTCGGAAACCCAGCCGGAAAAGAAAGTCTTGAGGCGAAATCGTTGGGACTTGAGGGCGTCGATGGAGATGGCATCGCCGAAACTCACCAACTGGATCAGTTCCAGATCCGCCAGGTTCGGCGCGTTCGAATCCATGAGATGTCTGACCAGGGTCCGGGGTTCCGCGGCGCCGGTACCCAGGAAGATGCTCATGCCGGGCCGGATTCGAGACAGGGGTTGGGAAATGGGAACCACCAGCCTGCGCCAGGACTCACGGGATAATGGCGGCATGATCCCTCCTGTTTACTACCGTTTGTCAGCGCTACGTTTCGGTTGAAGGGTCAATGTTCTTCTGGCGTTGCGTGGCTTGAGGCTGTCGGGTTGGTGGATCGACACAGGGAAGGACGAAAGAGAACGTGGCCCCGGCACCGTGCTCGCTCTGAACCCAGATTCGGCCCCCGTGAAAGTCGATGATCTGTTTGGTGATGGTCAGTCCCAGTCCGCTGCCGCGGGGCCTTCCACGGCCGTTGGCCTGGACCTGTCTGAATTTTTCAAAAATAATGTCCTGGTGGGCAGGATCAATGCCGATGCCGTTGTCCCGCACATCCACCCGGAGCCCATTGCGGTGCCGGGCCAGGGTGATACTGATCCGCCCTTCACCCGGCGTGCAGAATTTCACGGCATTGGATATGAGGTTCATGACCACCTGTATCAGGCGATCCCGGTCGCCCCGGACCTCCGGGGCCGACTCCGGCAGACGCAAGGACAGCGTCATGCCGCCGCCTTGAATGAGCTGATTCATGGCTGCTGCGGCATCGGCGATGATGGCGTCCAGTTGCACGCGAGCCATGCACCACTCCATTTGTCCTGATTCTATCTTTTGAAAATCAAGGACCTGGGTAATGAGCCGGGTCAGTCGCTGGCTCTCGTCGATGATGATCTTGGAAAAACTGCGCTGGCGGTCTTCGTCCAGCCGGGGATTGTCGTGGATGATTTCCGCCAGGGATCGGACCGATGTCAATGGGGTGCGCAGTTCATGGGTCACCGTCGAGATAAACTCGTCCTTTAATCGGTCGAGCTCCTGAAGGCGTTCATTGGCCGCCTTGAGATCTGCCGTGGCCTTTTCCAGTTCCTTGCTGTAGTGGATGACCTGGCGGGTCTCATCCAAAATATTCATGACTTCCTCGATGCCGAGGCGCTCCTCCTTGACCACCGATGCCACCATGACCCGGGCCGATGCTGAACCGATGGTGCCGGCCAGCATCTTTTCCGCGTAATTTACCAGTCCGGGGTCGGCGCTTGGATCTGCAATGAGATCCATTCCGTGTTCCCGGGCATAACTGGCAAAGGCTTCATCGGTCCGTTCGGTGCCCAAAAACCGTGCCAGCAGGAAGTGAAGGTCGGGCACTGCCGCCGTACCCCGCCAGAAAGCAGATTCGCCAGGATGCCTGGAGTAGCGGAACACATCGACGAAAAGGGCCGCCTGGGTATGCTCCATGGCCGAGGGCCGGCTAAAAAGACTGGCGGACACATAAACGCCGATATTGGCAAAAAGGCTCCAGAACACCGCATGGGAAACATGGTCCAGCCGGTGGATGCCGATGTCGAGGCCGAAGAGGTGAAAGGGACGCAACAGTGCGATGCCGAAGGGCCCATCGGTGATCAGGGCGGGTGAAACCAGACCCGTTGCCACCAGGGAAGGGAAGGCCAGGGTATATCCCCATACAAAAAAACCGGCTGCCAGGCCGCAAAGGGCCCCGGATCGGGTACCGCCTTTCCAGAAGAGCCCTCCGAGAATGGCCGGCGCGAATTGGGCGACGGCGGCAAAACTGACCAGTCCGATGGAGACCAGGGTATAAAACTCACCGATGAAATGAAAATAGGCATACCCCATGAGCAGAACAAGGATGATGCTTCCCCTGCGAATGATCAGCAGCAGGTTGCTCAGGTCGCTCCGGCCGGACAGGGCTTCTGGGAAGAACCGCAGGAGGATCGGCATGGCCAGATCGTTGCAGATCATGGTGGAAAGCGCGATGGTCTCTACGATGACCATGCCGGTGGCGGCGGACAGCCCGCCCAGATAGACGAACAGGACCAGCCCCTCCTGGCCCATGGCCATGGGCAGGGTCAGAACAAAGGTGTCGGGATCCACCGGCCGGCCGGCGAAATGAAGCGCTCCTCCCAGGGCGATGGGGAGGACAAAGAGGTTGATGGCGAGCAGGTAGAGCGGAAAAAGCCAGATGGCGCGGTTGAGGTGGGTTTCGTTCACGTTCTCAACCACCATGACCTGAAACTGCCTGGGCAACAGGACCACAGCCATCATGGAAAGCAGGATGTGCATGGTCCAGCCCGTATAGTTTCCTTGAGACAATGGAATGGTGAACAGTCGTTGCAACTGGGGTGCGGCCTGGGCCTGGCGGAACAAATCGGCAAAACCGTCGTAGACGAAATAGGTTACAAACAGCCCCACGGAGACAAAGGCCACGAGCTTGACCAGGGATTCAAAGGCGATGGCCGCCACCAGCCCTTCGTGGCGCTCGGTGACGTCGAGGTGACGGGTGCCGAAAAGAATGGCGAACACGGCCAGCAGCAGGGCCACGTAAAAGGCGGTGTCGTGAAAAAAGGGAAGTCCTGGCATGGTGGCCGGCATATTCATGCTGGGATACTGCTTGACGATGAGGAAACTGGCCGAGATGGCTTTGAGCTGAAGAGAGATGTATGGGATAACGCCCAGGACGGCAATGATGGTCACCATGCCGCCCAGTGTGGAGCTTTTCCCGTAGCGAGACGCCACGAAATCAGCGATGGAAGTGATGTGGTGGACCTTGCTGATGCGGATGATTTTTTTCAGCACCAGCCATCCCAGGGTGACCATGAGGGTCGGCCCCAGGTAGATGGTCAGAAAGTCCGGCCCGGTGTTGGCCGCCCGCCCGACACTGCCGTAATAGGTCCAGGCCGTGCAATAGACGGCCAGGGAGAGGGCGTAGATGTAGGGATTGCTGATGATGCTGCGACCCTGGTCCGCCCGTTTGTCGCCGTAATAAGCCACGGCAAAAAGAAGGGCCACGTAGCCGAAGGAGAAAAACAAAATGGTGCCGGTTTCCAGCATGGCGCCCTCGTTACCGCGGTTCCGGAGGTTGACGGCTTTTCTCCATGGGGGTGATCCAGACCACGAGGCCGATCAATATTGCCCACACGGCAAACAGGTAGAGATAGAGCAGGGGAATACCCATCACCAGCGTATTGACATTGACCAGCGACAGGATCGGGTAGTTGAACAGCACACATCCCAGCAGAAACAGGGCGACCAGCCGTTTGTTGATGATGCTGTCCGGTGTCATGGCAAAGGGACCTCCGCAATGCCGTTTGACCGCATTGAGTCTCCGCCCGCAAAGGGGATGGAATATAGGAAATCCCCCAGAGAGGGGGCAAAATGATCATTCGAAATCGCCCTTGGTCCTAACCCGGCGACTGGTTGGATCGGCGCACAGGGCGGCGATGGGGAAAACCCGCCCGGACGTTGCAGGAAAAAGGCATCAAAGCATCCACCGATTCGGTACGGCGTCAACGGGCTCTGGCCTTGATATAGGTCAAACCATCCCCCATGTCAATCGAAGGGCAGGGCAGGGGATGCAAAGACTCGAGAACTGGCATGGATTGAAACAAAAACCGTCGACCGGCACGGGGCCGATCGACGGTTTTTGTTTTAAACGGAGTGGGGAAGTCGCCTCTCGTAAAATCGCCCAGCGGATTCTATTCTTTTGCCTTGTTGATCTCCTCTACGAGTTTCTCGGAGATTTGGGAGGGCACTTCATCGTAGTGGGAGAATTTCATGGTGTACGTGCCGCGGCCGCCGGTCATGGAATTGAGATCCGGGGCGTAGGTCAGAAATTCGGCCATGGGGACCTGGGCCTTGATCACCTGGTTCTTGCCGGCGCTGTCCATGCCCATCACGCGGCCGCGCCGTCCGTTTAAGTCGCCCATGATATCCCCCATAAACTCGTCGGGGGTGATTACGGTCACATCCATGATCGGTTCGAGCAGTACCGGTTTGGCGTCTGCCGCCGCGTTTTTAAATGCCAGGGAACCGGCGATTTTGAAGGCCATTTCCGAACTGTCCACCGCATGGAAAGAGCCGAAGTCAAGCGTGGCCTTGAAGTCGATGCAGGGGAACCCGGCCAGCACCCCACGCTGGGCCGACTCGATGATCCCTTTTTCAACGGCGGGTATGTAGGTCTTGGGAATCACCCCGCCCACGATGCCATCTTTGAATTCAAATCCGCTGCCGCGGGGCAGCGGTTCGAACTGGACCCAGCAGTCCCCGAACTGGCCATGGCCGCCGGTCTGTTTCTTGTGGCGTCCCTGGACCCGGACCTTTTTCTTAATGGTCTCCCGGTAGGGAATTTTGGGGGTGTTGAGCTGGACTTCCACATTGAATTTGCGTTTAAGTTTGTTGACGGTGGTTTCAATGTGCACCTGACCCATGCCCGAGAGCAGAATCTCTTTGGTTTCGGCGTTGCGGTCCACCTTCAGGCCGGGATCTTCTTCGAGAACCCTGGTCAGGGAACTGTAAATCTTGTCCTCGTCTCCCTTGTTCTTGGCGGTCAGGGAGAAAGAGATCAGGGTTGGCATGGGCTCGGCCAGGGGAAAGAGAATTTTTGCGCTGTCGTCACAGATGGTGTCGCCGGTGGTGGTCTCCTTGAGTTTGGCCACGGCCACGATGGATCCGGGAAAGGCACCGCCGGTCGGTTTTTGTTCCTTGCCGGCCAGGGTCAACAACTGGTTGAAGCGCTCTTTGGCCCTCTTTTTGGGATTGTAGAACGTCCCATCGCTGCCCAGCTTTCCGGACACCACCCGGAAAATGGACAGGCGACCGGCATAGGGATCGGCCACGGTTTTGAAGACAAAAGCTGAAAATGGAGCGTCTTCGGTCGGCTCCCGCTGGACCTCATCGCCGGTGTTGTCATCTGTTCCCAGGCGCGGTCCCCGTTCGGCAGGGGAGGGCATGCAGTTGACGATGAAGTCCGAAACCAGGTCGATACCGATATTTCGGGTGGCGCTGCCGCAGAGAACCGGTACAAAGATCCGTTCCAGGGTCCCTTTTTTCAAGGCGGCGTGGATTTCTTCATCAGTAAGGGTCTCGCCCTCCAGGTATTTTTCCAGAAGGGAGTCGTCAGCCTCGGCGATGTTATCGATGAGCGTTTCTTTTTCGCTTTCAGCCAAGTCAACCATATCGGCCGGAATGTCCTGGACGCTGGCTTTGCCCTGGTCGTCGTAGACATAGGCCTTCATGGTGATCAGGTCCACCACGCCTTTAAATTCGGTCTGGCTGCCGATGGGAAGTTGCAAAAGGATCGGACGGATGTCGAAGCACTCAGTGGCGTCTTTTACGGTTGCCTGAAAATCGGATCGGTCCTTGTCTAGTTTATTGATGAAAATGGCGCAGGGAAGGCCGTATTCCCGTGCGAATTCCCAGGCAGCATCGGTCTGGACTTTAACACCGTCCACGGCGTCGATGAGAAAAAGGGCGCTGTCGGCAGCCTGCATGCAGAGTTTGGTGTCGGTGAAAAAATTCTGGTCTCCCGGGGTGTCGATCAGGCTGATGGTGTGTTTCTTCCATGGGTACTGATGAAAGGCCGTACTGATGCTCGATCGGCGGACGAGTTCTTCGGGCTCAAAATCCATGAGCGTGTTGCCTTCATCTACCTTGCCCAGACGGTTGGTCAAGCCGTTGTTATAGAGCATCACCTCGGCAAGGGAGGTTTTTCCAGCTCCGGCATGGGCTGCCAGGGCGATGTTTCTCAGTTTGTCCACCATGTCGCTCATCTAGACTCCTCTCTGTCAGTTAATCAAATGGTCGTCAGCCGCAGGGGTGCTAAAAATGTTATCTTTAAAAGGCGCCATCAAAAAAATCAAGGGGTTTTTCACAGGCCTTGGTCCCAGCCCAGGGCGATGATGAACTCACGGTTTCCCTTGGGTCCGAGGATCGGCGAGGCTACAACGCCCCGGCACCTCAACCCGTGGTCGTCAAAGAACCGGGATAAGTCTTCAATGACGGCGTCATGAAGGGTCGGGTCTCGCACCACGCCGCCTTTACCCACCTTGTCACGCCCGACTTCGAACTGGGGTTTGATCAAGGCGAGGATCACGCCTCCCGGCTTTACAAAGCCAAGGGCAGCCGGGACAACAATCTTCAGGGAAATAAACGACACGTCGATGGTCACCAGGTCCATGGGCTCGGAGACGGCATCGACGGGAAGATGGCGGATGTTGGTCCGCTCCATGACCACCACCCGGGGATCCTGGCGCAGGGTCCAGGCCAGTTGGCCGTACCCCACATCCACGGCGATCACCCGGACAGCCCCGCTTTTCAGCAGACAGTCGGTAAAACCGCCGGTGGAGGCCCCGATGTCCATGCAGACCCAGCCTTGGGGGGATATGGCGAAATGGTCCAGGGCTTTGGCCAGTTTTAGACCTCCCCGGCTGACGTAGGGCATATCCTGGCCCGTCAGGTCGATTTTGGCCAACGTTGAAACCAGGGTACCGGGCTTGTCCCGGGTCAGATCGTCCACCCGAACCTGCCCGGCCATAATCAGCGCCTTGGCCCGCTGGCGGCTGTGGGTCAGCCCTTTTTCCACAAGGAGCTGATCGAGTCTGATCTTGGCTTGGGCCATGGCGGGAAAATCTCTGCGCTACGTTTTCTCAGCAATAAATCCACCACTTCCAGTGGTGGACCCGGAAAGGTTCTACTGTTCCTGCGAGAACAGAACAACCGTCACTTTGGCTCACTTTAGTCACTCCAAACTGATATGGGGGGCGACAACCCATCCGATTGTAGAAGGTAACCCAAAGCTGGGGCTTCCTATGTCGCCAACAGGCTTTTGGCAGCAGTGGCAATGGACTCGGCGTCGAGCCCGTATCGGGTCCGCAGCAGTTTCTGGGCGCCGTGTTCAATGAACCGATCCGGCAGGCCGATGCGTTGAATGCAAAAATCCTTTAGGCCTGCGTCGGTAATGGTTTCCAGTACCGCACTGCCGAAGCCGCCCTGGCGAACGTTTTCTTCCACGGTAACGATGCGCGGTATGTCCCGGCACAACGACTGGAGCAGATCGGTGTCCATGGGTTTGAGAAACCGGCTGTTGACCACGGTGGCATTCACCCCCTCTTGATGGAGCAGTTCTGCTGCCTTCAAGGCCTCAACGACCGTGCCGCCAAAGGCGAAAATGACCACGTCGTCCCCCTGGCGGAGCACCTCGGCCCGACCCAGGGGCAGGGGAGACGGTTTTGGATCCAGGGGTACCCCCAGGGCCGATCCACGGGGATAACGAATGGCCGACGGGCCATCGTGAAGCAGGGCCGTGACCATCATGGACCTGAGTTCGTTTTCGTCCTTGGGTGCCATGATCGTCATATTGGGTATGCTTCTAAGAAAAGACAGGTCAAAGAGTCCGTGATGGGTCGGACCGTCCTCTCCGACAATGCCGCCGCGGTCGATGGCAAAAATCACCGGCAGGTTTTCCAGGCAGACGTCATGGAGTATCTGGTCGTAAGCACGCTGAAGAAAGGTTGAATAGATTGCCACCACGGGCCGCATCCCCTTGGCGGCCATGCCGGCGGCAAAGGTGACGCCATGTTGTTCGGCGATGCCCACATCGAAAAACCGTTCGGGGTATTGCTTGCCGAATTCGGCAAGCCCCGTCCCTTCGGGCATGGCGGCGGTCACCGCCACGATCCGGTTGTCGGCAGCAGCCAGTTCCACCAAAGTCTTGCCGAACACCTCGGTGTATGAGGGAACTGTTTTGGGTCGGCTCATACAGGTACCGGTTTCGATTTCAAAGCTGCTGCAGCCATGGAAATAGACGGGGTTTTTTTCGGCCGGGGCATACCCTTTGCCTTTTCGGGTCATCACGTGAAGCAGCACGGGCTCGTTCAGATGCTTAATATTATTTAATATATCAATAAGATGACCCAGCCGGTGGCCATTAATGGGACCAAAATAAGTGAAGTTGAAAGCTTCAAAGAGCATGCCGGGGGTGATGAACGCCTTAAAGGACTCTTCGCTGCGCTTGGCCAGCTGATAGATGTCGTCACCGAATTTGGGCAACGATTTGAGAAAACCGCCGAGTTCCTTGCGCAGGTCCTGAAGTCTTTTGGCGGAGAGGGTGCGGCTGAGAAAAGAGGAAAGGGCACCGACGTTTTCGGCAATGGACATATCGTTGTCATTGAGGATGACGATCAGGTCTTTTTTCTCGTCTTTGCCATTGGGGGTGTCTCCAGCCTGGTTGAGCCCTTCGTAGGCCAGGCCGGCGGTCAGGGAGCCGTCCCCAATGACGGCAATAACCTTTGCCGGTTCGTTCTTGAGTTTCTGGGCGCAGGCCATGCCGAGGCCTGCCGATATGGAGGTGGAGCTGTGGCCGGTGGTAAAGGCGTCGTAGGGGCTTTCGCTCATGCGGGTAAAGCCCGAGACGCCGCCATGTTGACGCAGGGTGGAAAACCGGTCTCGCCGTCCTGTCAGCAATTTGTGGGCATAGGCCTGGTGGCCGACATCCCAGATGACACTGTCCCGGGGGATGTCGAAAACATAGTGGATCGCCATGGCCAGTTCGACGGCCCCTAAACTGGAGGCCAGGTGGCCCCCGGTGGAGGAAACCACCTCAACGATCCTGCGGCGGATCTCCTCGGCCAATGCGGGCAGATCGCTTCGTGGGATCTTCTTCAGGTCGGCGGGAGAATCGATGTTATCCAGAAAGCCCACGGTCAGTGATGCTCCTTTTGGTTACTAAATGATGATGTGCTCATAAAAAGTCTTTGAAACCACACAAAGCGCACTCTGAACACTTAACACCGAACCTGTTGGTTACCGGGTTCGATCGATGGTGTATCGGGCGATGGCCCTCAATGGGTCCGACCTGTTATCAAACTCTTCGATAGCTTTCAAGGATTCATGGACCAGATCCTCGGCCAGCCGCCGGGATGGCCCAAGGCCCATGAGTGCGGGATAGGTGGCCTTGCCCCGTTCATGGTCGGTTCCGGTCGCCTTGCCCATCTGTTCGGAGTCTCCGTAAACATTGAGCAAATCATCACAGACCTGAAAAGCCAGCCCGATGTTGCGTGCATAACGCCCCAATCGGTCTGTTTGCCATTCATCGGCGCCTGCCAGCAGTGCCCCGGTGAACACCGACACCTCAATAAGCGCACCGGTTTTCAATGCATGCATTCGTTCCAGTCGATCCAGATCCAAAGGATTTCCCTCGGCGGCCATGTCCTGCATCTGCCCTTCGATCATGCCGGACCGTCCCGCGGCCCGGGCCACCCCGCCGATCACCCGAAGCCATCTGTCAGGGGCAATGCCGGCGGATTGGGCCGTATGGGCCAGTACCTCGAAAGCCAGGGTCAAAAGGGCGTCTCCGGCCAAAATAGCCGTGGCTTCGTCAAAGGCCGTGTGGCAGGTGGGCTTCCCCCGTCGCAGGGCGTCGTCATCCATGGCAGGCAGGTCGTCGTGAATCAGAGAATAGGTATGAATCATCTCGATGGCACAGGCCGCCGTTAATATACCTGTGTCTCCCCTCCCCACGGCTTCGGCCGAAGCCAGGCAGAGTATGGGCCGGATGCGCTTGCCGCCAGCCATGAGCGAATAGGTCATGGCCCGGGTCAAAAGGGTAGGGGCCGGGCTGTTTTCGAGCCGTTCGGTGAGGTGATGGTCGATCCTGGATCGTTTCTCCGTCATATAAGCGCTGAGATCGAACATGGGGTCATGTTTCCCCTTGGGGTGAATTCAGGTCATCCGGGCGAACATCGGTTTCTTCGCCGGAGCCACGGGTGAGCAGCGTGATCCTTGCTTCGGTTTCATCAAGTTGCTGCTCACAATATCGACTGAGCTTCACCCCTTCCTCAAATTTTTTCAATGCTTTTTCGAGTGGCATATCGCCTGTTTCCAAATCCTGAACGATCTGCTCGAGCTGGGACATGGCTTTCTCAAAGGTCATTCGTGTCATGGGGGTCTCGCTTTCTTTCTAATTCAAAGTTCGAATTCAAGCCTTTGGACGTAGTATGAGCAAATTGGCGGCAACGGAAAAGTCGTTTTTAACCACAAAGATTACGGAGAACACAGAGAATGATATTTTTTATTGCTGACTCTGTGGGCTCTGCGGGCTCTGTGGTAAATTAAAACGTTTACGGGTTTATCAAAATTGATGGACTATTCATTGGCAGCCGTTTCTTTGGCGGCTGTGACCCGGGCGCGCAGTTTCCCACAGGCCAGGGTGATCTCCAGATCCTGGCCGGTAACGACTGAATCCGGCTCCCGAACCACGGCCATATCCGGCAGACGCCGGGTAATGCTGTAGCCTCGGGATAGGATGGCCGTGGGATTCAGGGCTGCCAGCGACGCGCAAAGGGTATCCCGACGGGCTGCCTTTCGATAGCATTGGGACCCAACAGCAGCGCTAAGTTCATTTTGCAGCTGCAGCAGGCGTTCCCGGAGCCTTTTTGCTCTTATGGCCGGATTTGCCGCCCGAAGCCGGTGCCCCATCCACGCAAGACGCTCTCGCCTTGTATCGATTTTACGGCGTGTCATTTTGAAAACACGATCATAAACATCGTCGAGCCTGAGACGAAAGGCCTGGACCGCGCTTCTCGGATCGATCCGCCTGCGCCGTAAATCAGCGAGCCTCTGGCGCCGTCCATCAAGGATACGCAGCATGGCGATTTGGAGGGAAGAGGCAGCTTCAGTGCATTGATGTTTAAGGTCCGATTTAACGGGAATCACCACCTCTGCCGCGGCCGATGGGGTCGGTGCGCGCACATCGGCGACGAAATCGGCGATGGTGACATCCGTTTCATGTCCCACCGCTGAAACCACCGGAATTCTGGAAGCGAAAATGGCACGGGCCACGATTTCCGTGTTAAAGGGCTGAAGGTCCTCGAAAGAACCGCCGCCTCGTGCCAAAATGATCACGTCCACCCGATGGCGGGTATTATGGGCCTGTTCAATGGCCTCGGCAATACGTTGGGGCGCCTCATGACCCTGGACCGGGACCGGTATGATGAGAATTGCCAGATTGGAAAACCGTCTTTTGGTGACCGTGATGATGTCGTGCAGAACCGCACCGGTGGCCGAGGTGATAACGGCGATTTTTTTTGGCAGAAACGGCAGGGAGCGTTTGTGGGTCGGATCGAAAAGGCCTTCGTCGGCCAAGCGTCGCTTGAGCTGGTCGAAAGCGGCTTGAAGGACGCCCAGGCCGGCCGGTTCCAGGTATTCGAGAATAATCTGATAAGCACCGCGAGGTGGATAGACGCTCAATCGGCCTAGGCCGGTCACGGCCATGCCATCTTGGATGTCAAATCCCATCTGACGTTTCTGACCCTTGAAAATGACCGCGCTGATCTGGGCGGCATCGTCTTTAAGTGTCAGGTAGCAGTGACCTGAAGCAGGAATTCGGAGATTTGATATTTCCCCTGAAATCCAGGTAAAAGGGAAGTTTTCTTCAAGTAACGCTTTGATGTTCCGAGTCAATTCCGAAACCGTGTAAATGCGTCGGCTCATGGTGGTTCCGATCGGTGACATCACCATGGGTTCGGCTCATTTCCGGCAACATGGCGGTGGGATGGTTTCATATGGACCCTCACGGTCTTGATTCTGGTTTTGTGCTTAGGTGCCTGCTTGACCCCGGATTCATTTAAAATCCATGACGTCCGATAAGGTATATTATGTAAACTTTAAATCTGATCTCATTATATAATCATATCCGTGGATTAGCCCCTATTCCATGTCCAGCAATTCGCGAATGGTCGGCACGACGTAGACATTTTCATGGGGCAACTGCTTCAGGCAGTCGATCAGCAGTTCGTTCTTCTTCTGAAGTGCATGATGTTTGTCCATGATAAACATCATGCGACGACGCACCGTGCAAAGGCCGCTTTTGGCCTGCACACCGGTGACCCGAAAATTTTGCTCGCTTACGGTAATGCCAAGCCTTTCGGCCAGAAGTTTCAATTCTTCGTAAATCTGATGCTGGTTCATGGCATCGCCCGGTCCCATGGCCGGCTCCGGTGGTTTATAAATTCGTTTCCATCCATTGAACAGCAATTCGGGTATGGACGCTAATTCTGGTATTAAACCACCACTTCAAGTGGTGGAAAGGAGGGCCTCCTGATGCTCCACCCGCTCTGCGGGTGGAGCATCACTATGCCCGATTCAGTGGGTGGAGAGTATAAAGGGAACCCCGCGGATGATCAATACCTGATTGTTCCGGTGCGGTGTCAGAAAAACATGGCATATCGTCAGCCCAATCGGCTATCGGCTCCTTGAAACCCGCGGCTTTTGTGTTATAGTATGGCAATTGCTTAACCCAATCTCAATGGAGGAATGTCCATGCAACCCGTTTCGGCCCAACAGACCCATGCCCAGGTACGTGTGAATGAATTTATCCGCAGTGTTTACAATTGGATGGCCATCGGACTGGCTTTGACCGGGTTTACCGCTTACTATGCGGCCCACAGCCAGGCCGTCCTTGAGCTTCTCTTTTCTGCAACGGGGCGGCCCAGCATGCTGTTTTACGGCCTGATCATCGGCGAACTGGCCCTGGTGTTTACCCTCAGTGCCCGGGTCTCCAAAATGAAAGCGTCGACAGCCACCAACCTCTTTGTGTTGTATTCGGCCTTAAATGGCGTCACCCTGTCAATCATATTTCTTGTTTATACTAGCAATTCAATTACTTCGGTGTTTTTCATTTGTGCCGCCACATTTGCCGCCGCAAGTGCTTTCGGTATGGTGACCAAAAAGGATCTGACGTCCATGGGGCAGTTCCTTTTTATGGGCCTTATCGGTATTGTGATCGCTTCAGTGGTCAACATGTTTATGCGCAGTTCCGGGATGGCCATGATCATCAGCTACATCGGCGTCATTGTTTTTGTGGGCCTGACCGCTTACGACACCCAGAAACTCAAACACATGGCCCTGAGTCAACCCGAGGGACTCGATGCCGGCGTCATACGTAAAGGCGCTATTTTGGGTGCCTTGACCCTCTATCTGGATTTTATCAATCTGTTTCTCATGCTGCTGCGTATTCTTGGCGATCGAAAATAAGGCTGCTATTCAAAATCCTCAAACAACAAGCCCCCGGAGTCGTCTCCAGGGGCTTGTTGTTTGGTTACAGATTGATGTTTGCGCATCAGTCTGATTTCCAAGCCTTTTTTATCCTGCCCATCCTGTTTATCCCTGTTAGTTTCATTATGGAAAGACTGGGGTTCTCCGGCCAAGGCTGCGCTGGACCGCACTGGCAATTCGGCGGCAACAGGCCCGGGTATATTCTCGGTCAGGTCCTTCCACCATGACCCGGCAAACCGACTGGGTGCCGGAGTATCTCACCAAAACCCTGCCCTCCCCTTTCAATTCGCCTTCAATCAAGGCAATGGCCCGACCGATTTCCGGTATCTGATCCAGCGGTGGCTTTTTCCTGACTGGAATGGCCATCAGTTCCTGGGGATAGACCTGCATGACACGGCTGAGTTCGGACAGGGGCCTGTTTTCGGCCAAGAGAACCCCTACAAGCCGCAGTGCCGCATAAATGCCGTCCCCGGTGGTATGGTGGTCCATAAAGATCAGATGTCCCGAATCCTCACCACCGAGCACCGCCCCGGTTTCCCGCATGCGGGCCATGACATGCCGGTCGCCCACGGCAGCCACCTCGTGTTCGATGCCCAGTTTGGCCAGGGCATTGCCCAGCCCCATGTTACTCATCACCGTGGTGATCACCCGGTTATTTCTTAACAAGCCGTTCTTTTTCATGTCATTGGCCATGACAGCGATGATCTGGTCGCCGGTTTGAACATGCCCCATCTCGTCCACGACGATGAGCCGGTCGGCATCGCCGTCCAGAGCAATACCGATTTGCGCTCCGGCGTTGCCAACGGCATTCGAGAGCCTCTGGGGATGTTCCGATCCGCAGCCGTCGTTGATGTTCCGACCGTCCGGGGATGCCGACAGGACGGTCAGTTCGGCACCGAGGCGCGAAAAAAGTGCCGGACCCACTTGCCATGCCGCCCCATTGGCGCAGTCCAGGACGATTTTAACCCCGTCCAGTCGCAGGCTTTGGGAAACACCGGACAGCAGGAAGTCCAGATAGCGAGGGCCGGCATCGCCCAATGGGGATACGTTGCCGATGGTGGATATCGGATCCCGGCCTTTGGAGAGATCGTCACCGGTCATCCGTCCTTCGATGGCCGCTTCGGTCAGATCGGAAAGCTTGAACCCGTCGCCTCCAAAAACCTTGATGCCGTTGTCTTCATAGGGGTTGTGTGACGCGGAGATCACCACGGCGGCACAGGCATTGCCAGCGGCTGCAAGAACGGCCGCGGCCGGGGTGGGCAATACGCCGGCCATTTGTACCCGGCCACCGGCGGAACAGACTCCAGCGGCCAGGGCATGGGCCAGCATGTCTCCGGAAAGGCGTGTGTCCTGAGCGATAATGACGTCCCGTCCGGACGACTCTCCGCCCAGTTCCCGGACAATGGCTCGGCCGACCTTTACAGCGGTTTCGCAATCCATGGGAAAAACATTGGCCCGGCCGCGAATGCCGTCGGTTCCGAAAAAGCTCCCCACTTAGGACCTCCTGTGGTGTGAATGGCTATAAGTGAGTCTCCACACGTAGCGCGGATGGCCTCAGCAAGACCCCCCATAGGGGGACAAAATGATCCATGTCCAATGTCCAACGTCCAATTTTGACAGACCCGTAAAAAGTCATTTGAAATCAGCAATTTTCAAGTATTGAAAACAAACGACTTACAGCAGGTAGGACGATTTCCCGGGGGGACGCATGATGGGAATAACCCCAAAGGCGCTCTCCATGACTGCCGCAACGATGCTTTCAAGCCATTGGGTGCCCACGGCTTTTAGAGCAGGCTCCAGAGACCCGATGGTGTCAATATAATTCCTGCCGTCACGGCCGACGGTCCCAATAAGCCCGGAACCAAATTGATCCAAAAGGGCGGTGTCACCGTCACCGTGGCGCAGGTCGGCCAGGGTATGGGCCAGTGCATCCCATTTCTGAATCATCTCTTCTTTTTGGACGATCAGGCTGCCTTGGCCCTCGCCGGTCCTGGACTCGCGGATGATACGCAATGATTTCTTCAGCTTTTCGACAAAGCGGGCTAACTGGCAGATCCGCTCGTCAACAGCCCCATCCAGGGTTTGCTTCAGGCCCTGGAGCAGGGGTTCGGGTAAATCGCCTCCGTCCGCGCCTGAAAAAACGCTACGGACATGGGTGTACCACCGGCCCAGAGCCATGAGATTGGCGATATAGATCAGGTTGTTGGCCACGATTCGCCGAACGCCCCGGTATACACCAGGGGTAAAAGGGATGCTGACGTTTCGGCCGCCCCCTTCGAAAATCATTTGGCCCGACCGTAAGTGGTCCTTGCGGCAGATGCCTCCGGCCACGATCACCGAGCCGTAGGCCAGCCGACAAGGGCCCACCAGACCGCCCTGGCCGCCGAGAAAGATCGGTTCCCGGTTCAGCATCACCCCGCCGGGCACATCTCCGACCAAAGAGGCCGTGGCCTTGTCCTTATTGGGGGTGAAATTGAAGTGGATGTAGGAACTGCCCACTTCGCTGTGATCTTTCGGGCCGGTGCCGCCGGCCATAAAGACGTCGCAGAAGTTGATCAGGCTGCCGAGGGTGACAAAGGGAAAGAGAATGGTCTGTTTCAGGCCAACGCTGTGGGCCGTTCGGGCCCCTTCCTCCAATATGGTACCGCCACGGGCATGGGCGTTTGCGCCGACTTGAGCGTCGGCAAGCAGCACCGCGCCGCTGCAATAACCGGACTTGAGCTCGGTCCGAGGCCCGAGTTGGCAGTTGTCGATGGTCATGGGGCCCTGGCTGCCGATGCTGGCGCCGGGCAGAATCAGGGTGTCGACACCCGAAATCCGGCTTCCCGGCCATAACGTCACCCCCTGACCGGAAATGCGTTCCAGATCCACGGTCTCATCAATAAACACATCCCGGGGATTTGGAATCGCCACCCCTTTGTCCATCAATCGGTGGATCCGGTCCGGTATCTCCATATAATTCACAGAACTCCCTTTCTATCCCCCTGGCATGATTGGCCTCAACCGTAAAACGGTCTCGGGGAAAGTCTCATTCCAAGATCCGGTCTCAATCGGGCAACAGGTCGTAAAAATACATCATGACATCGGAGCGCGTAAGGATACCGATCAGTTTCCCGTTTTCCACCACCGGCAGTCGCCCCACATCGTGCTTGACCATGGTGTTGGCCGCCTGCATGGGGCTCATGCCGGGTTCAATGGTGAGTACGTCGGTGCTCATGAAGGCTTTAACCGGTGAATTGAGGTGGCTCTCGTTTTTGGTACGCTGAAAATCCCGCCTGGACAAGATGCCGACCATATCGTTGTCCTGGGTGACGGGAACGCCGGTGCACCCCTTCTCACGCAGTACCATGGCCGCCTGACGCATGGGCATGTCGGCCGGCACGGAAAAAACCGGAAAACTCATCAGATCACTGATCTGGACCGACGCCTGCTGGTTCCCCTCAATAAGGCTGACGATCATTTCCCTCACCACTTCCGGATTGGCCTTTTTAAGCATGGCGGATCCGGCACCGGGGTGCCCTCCCCCGCCCAGGCCCCGCATGATGCTCCCGATGTCCAGGGATTCGTTTTCACTACGACCGATGACCATGCACCGCTTTTTCTCTGCATTGTTGAAAATACCGAAGGCGGCGCCCACGTTCATGATTTCCCGGAACATGCGTACCACTACGGCCAGAGAATCCACGTGCCCTGTAATCTCCTGCTGGCTGATGCTGACCGAATGGCCGTTGATCCGCTGTCTCTCCGCCCCTTGAAGCATTTGAAAAAGCATCTCTTTCTGGCGGACGCCATAGGCAGGGCGAAGAAATGTTTTGAGGATGTTCAGGTCGGCCCGCCTTTCCAGTAAAAAGGCGGCAGCCCGGGCATCTTCGGGCTGGGTGGACGGAAAGCTCAGATTGCCGGTATCCTCGTAGATTCCGGCCAGAAACAGCGTGGCCTGAATGGGGGTGAGCACCTTTCGCTCCCTGGCAAGGGCCCGCACCATCAGCGTAATGTTGGCCCCCATGGTCTCCTGGCAGGCCTCGTCTGCATCGATATTGCCGGGCAGGTCATGGTGATCCCACAACCGGAGATGAAGATCCGTTCGTTCCCGAAGCGCCCCCATCCCATCGAGGCGTTCCCAACGATTGGTGTCGACCACCACCATGGTATCCACGGCATTCGTGTCGATATCGTCCGGGGCCGAAACGCTGAACATATCCTTATGAATGGATAAAAAGGCCTTGACGTTGGGATTGACAGCCCTGGGGACCACAGCCGTGGTTCCCGGATAGAGGATGGTGGCGGCGACAACCGAGGCCAGGGCATCAAAATCGGTATTTTTATGGGTGGTTGCGATGTCCATTGGAAATCGTCCGGTTAGTGCATTTTAGGCATTTGCCGACAAATGAAACGGCATAGCCAATTGACTCTGACCATGCCCTGAGCGCATGGATTTCCAAGACGCATTCATCAGACGGGCGGCCATTGTTCGGAATGGCCCGGGCCTTTTCCCTCAATTGATCCGCCCGACGGTTCGTATGAAAGCTGCGCCACAGGGCCCCGGGTCTGTTCCGCTTCCAATCGGAGCCGATACTTGTCCACTTCCACCTGACCGTCAATGGCCTTTTTGGCCAGGAGGTAACGCAGGTAAATGATCCAGGCCACCATGACCAGAAAAACCAGCGCCAGAGAGACAAAAGCCCATTTGTACCGGATCAGGGTTTCGATTCCCACCCGGCCCAGGTGAGTCACCAGATTGGGCACCACCCAGTAGGCTAAAACAGCGAGCATGACCAGGCCGCCGATAACAAAAATATTGAACCGGCTCACCATTCGCACAATCCGCTCGAACCGTGAAACAGCCGGATTTTCCGATTTCGGGTCCGTGCCCCCGGCCTCCGACTGTTCGGATTCTCCGTAAAACAGCGTCATATAGGCCCTTATCACGAATCCGAACAGCAATACCACGCCCACGGGAATTCCCACGGCAGCCACAAACCAGGCACGAAAAGGGAAAGGCCGGTCAAAGGTGACCAGCCGAACATCGAATCGATCCATGGGGCCGAAGGTTTTCTCGAAGTAATACTTATTGAACTGGCTCAGATCCGCTCCGTCGGCCTCGTAGATGACGCTTCCTGATGGGCCCAGGACCTGCATGCGGGACTCCCGGCCCGATTTCATGGCAGCCAGGGCGAAAATTTCGATCTCGATCAAAAACAGGCCAACGGCAACGATGACAAAGAGGGTCTTGTGCTCCTGAAAGATTGATCCGAGGCTGTTTTTTTCTGTCATGCCGGTGTCGTCCTTGCCGGGATTTCAATACACAGTAGGAATCCACGTCCTGTGGGCGTGGATTCTTTATACGTGCTATCTGTATCACAGGGTTCTGCTGGCAGACAAGCGTCGGATAACGAAGAATTGGAACCGCATCTGTTGACAGAGCCCTTCGGATTGATGGATAAGGAACGAAATTCAGCTTCAAACTTCAAATCCCAATGACAGCCCCTTCCAGGGACAAACCAAAGCCTGGTCCTCTGGGCCAGGATTTTCAACTCACAGGAGCAGGTCCATGAGAAAGGTGATCATATCGGTTCTCGGAGAGGATCGGCCCGGTATCATCGCCGGGGTATCCAAGATTCTCTTTCATGAGGAATGCAACATTGAAAACGTCAATCAGACCATTTTACAATCTGAATTTTCAGGCATTTTTATCGCATCCGTGCCAGCTCGGAAATCCCCGGAACAGCTTCAGGCCATCATGCGACTCAAACTCAACGAACTCGGCCTTCATATCCACGTCAAACCGTTGCAGCCCTACACACCGAATCCAGCCTTTGCCCAAAGCGAACCCTTTGTGATCACCACCCGGGGACCGGACCGCAAAGGGCTGGTTGCGACCATCACCGAAGTGATCGCCGGCCACGGGGTCAATGTCACCCATTTGCAGGCCGTATTCAAAGGGGGGAAAAACCCCAACGACAACATCATGATTTACGAAGTGGACGTGCCCGAAACCACCGATCAGCAGCGGTTGCAGCAGGATCTCAGGCAAAAGGCAGCCGCCCTTGAACTGACCATCAGCATTCAGCACCGACATATTTTCGAGGCCTTAAATAGAATCTGAACCCTTTTTAATTAATGGATTTTACCATGCTAAACGAACTTGAAATCCTGTCGACCCTGGAGATGCTCCAGAACGAACATCTCGATGTTCGCACCGTGACTCTCGGGATCAATCTGTTTGACTGCGTCAGTGATGACCTGGACCGGCTCAAAGCCAATATTCGTAATAAAATTGACAAACTGGCCAAGAACTTGGTTTCGGTCTGCGATCAGGTGGGGGACAAGTACGGCATCCCGGTGGTCAACAAGCGGATCGCCGTCAGCCCCATGGCTGCCGTGGGGGCACCCTTTTCCTCGGCCGAACTGGTCTCCGTTGCCCATGCCATGGACGCTGCCGCCGCCGAGGTAGGGGTCGATTTCATCGGTGGTTTCAGCGCACTGGTGGAAAAAGGAATCGCCCATGGCGACCGGGCGCTCATCGAGGCCATCCCCCAGGCGCTCACCGAAACCCAACGGGTCTGTGCATCAGTCAACGTCGCTTCCACCCGGGCAGGTATCAATATGGACGCGATCCTTCTGATGGGGAAAATCATCCGGGACGCCGCGGCCCTGACAGCGGACCGCGACGGACTAGCCTGCGCCAAACTCTGCGTTTTTGCCAACATTCCCCAGGATGTTCCGTTCATGGCCGGCGCCTATCTCGGCATCGGTGAAGCCGACGCGGTTATCAACATGGGGGTCAGCGGACCGGGGGTGGTAAAAAAAGCCATCGATCGCGCCCTGTCCGGAACCGAGCGTCCCGACCTGGGGCGAATATCTGAGATCATCAAGCGCACCGCCTACAAAGTGACCCGGGTCGGGGAAATTATCGGTCGGGAAGTGGCGGATCATCTCGGTATCGGATTCGGCATCGTGGATCTGTCCCTGGCGCCGACGCCGAATGTGGGAGATTCGGTGGGAGAGATTTTCCAGAGCATGGGACTGCTGGGCATCGGGGTGCCCGGAACCACAGCGGCGCTGGCCATGCTCAATGATGCGGTAAAAAAAGGCGGTGCCTTTGCCAGTTCACACGTGGGCGGGTTGAGCGGGGCTTTCATTCCGGTCAGTGAAGACCTCAACATTTCGGAATCAGTGGAAAAAGGGCTCCTGACCATCGAAAAGCTGGAAGCCATCACCAGCGTCTGCAGCGTCGGCCTGGACATGGTCGCTGTTCCGGGTGACACCACGGCGGAAACCCTGGCCGGCATCATCGCCGACGAAATGGCCATTGGTGTCATCAACAAAAAAACAACCGCCGCCCGTCTCATCCCGGTACCCGGCAAAAAAGCGGGCGACAAGGCCTATTTCGGGGGATTACTGGGCCAATCCGTGATCATGGCTGTGAACAACGCAACCGGTGACAACCCGTTCGTGCGTCTGGGAGGCCGTATTCCCGCTCCTATTCATAGCCTGATAAACTAGCTGGTTTCCATCCATAAATGGCCTTTTTGCCCAATCTCGGCGTCAATCGGCGCCATTGCTTGTGCGGCGTAGCACGCTATGCCTCCGCGCAATGGCTTGATTTCCTTGACCTTGGACAAAAATTCACATTTATGAATTGGAAACACCCGATGCGTTCCCATCCAATTGAAAACCGATTCGTGGAAGGGCACTGTTCAAGAATGCCCTGCAATTTTGAATGGAAACTATTTGACGGTCACGACCGGACACGGAGCTTTGAGAATCACAAACTGGGCATTGGATCCCATGAGTAGCTTGCCGACACGGGAGCGGCGACGGACACCAATGTAGACCAGATCGATTTCTTTTTCACCGGCAAAGGTAACCAGGTCCTCCCCCACCGACAGGCCTCGAATCAAAAGGTGGGTGGTGCAAGCAACGCCGGCCTCCCGGGCCTTTTCTTCCGCCCATTTAAGGCCGCTCTCGGCCTGTTGGATGTCACTGCGGTCGCTTTCCCGCCCCTGCACCATGGAGGTGGCCACTTCCACCGATGCACCAAACCGGGATGCATGGCTCAGGGCCAGCCGCAAGGTGTCCTTGGCCGAGTTGGATCCATCGTAACCCACCAGAATTTTCATGTCTTCTCCTTGTCTGAATCGTCCACATAGGGCCGCGGCGATTAAACGCGCATTTTTCCGACGGCCCGGATCATTTCCCGCATGAACGCCGGCAGGTCGTCGGGGGTCCGGCTGGTGATGAGGTTATCGTCGACCACCACCTTTTCATCCACCCACTGGGCTCCGGCATGGACCATGTCGTCCCGGATGGCAAAAAAGGATGTGACCCTGCGGCCCTTTAGCACATCGGCCGAGCAAAGCATCCAACCGGCGTGGCAGATGGCCGCCACCGGTTTTCCCGCCTCGACCATGGATCGAACCAGATTCACCATGGCCGGATACCGGCGCATCTGATCCGGAGCGTATCCTCCCGGAATCACAAGGCCATCGTAATCGTCGGCATTCACGCGGTCAGCGGCAAGATCCGCACGCACCTCGGTGGCCGGTTTGCCGGTAAAGGTGTCCGTGCGCCCGGATCCAACCACCGTCACCTCAGCCCCGGCCTCTTTTAGCCGGTAGAACGGATACCAGAATTCAAAGACATTGAACATATCTTCCACCAAAATGATGACCTTTCTGCCTTCAAGTTCCATATTCACCCCCGCTTGAAAAAACCACGCACCGAAGACGTGGACTTGGATTGGCCTAAGGAAGAGGCCTGGATGCCTGCTTTTACAGATCCCTCTCCCGACTGTCTACCCAGGGGAAGGCTCTGCAACAGCAGGGACATGACTGTGTTAATAACCAAAATATATGCATAATTCAGAGTATTTATAAGTCAATTGCAAACGTTTTGGATTGCCTTCGATCCGCAGTTGGAATCCGCGTCCTGTGGGCGTGTTCAGAGTCGGTTGGCCATGCCGATCAGACCGCCTCCAGGTCAGCCCGTTTCACCCATCCGATTTTGTTTTCCGAAAAACGGATTCGATATCCCTCTTCCCGTTCTTGTTCGATGCGGGTTCGGGTCCCGGCATGGAGCACGAAAAGCTCGGTGGCGCTCTCGGACAGGCCGGACCGGACCGATACCTGGGCAGGGATCACGATACCGGCGCGGACATGCCGCGCCTGCCAGTATTGAACCCCCGCGGTCAGACTTAACACCAGGGTCAGTGCCGCCACGGCGAGGCCCAATGAATTGAGAGTCTGTTTGCCGGCCATGCGCCTCGCGGCCAGCATGGCCCAGAAGACGGCATTGAGGATGACGGCCGTCCATCGGATCGTTTCGGCACTCAGGATAAAGTACCAGAAAAACAACACCTGAACAATTCCGGTGTCCTTTTCCTCAGAGGCGTCCTGAACCAGAGAGGCGGCGAAATCCCGGTTAAATGCCAGGTCAGGATCGTCCGGGATCAACCGTGCGGCCCGTTCGTACCATAGAATGGCCCGACCCAGCTCTCCCTTTTTCATATGGGCGTTGGCCAGGTTGTAATAGAGTTTTCCATTTCGAATGCCGGCATTGACAATGGCTGAAAAACGCTCGATGGCATGGTCGTAGTCGCCGTCGCGATAGGCCTGAACACCATCGAGAAAGGCCCGCGGTCTTTCACTGGCCCCCGTCTGAGCTGGCAGAATCATCAGTGCCAGCAGGAGACACATCCAAAGCAATTTCATCGACAAAGACCTCCCACCCGTTCTTGGGTTTCTTCGAGCAAGGATTTTCGTTCGTCCACGCCGAGGGTTTTTCCGCCGAACCGGGCCGCTTCGATGCGTTCGAGCAACTGGATCACCGAGACGATCTCTTCATCGGCGTGACCAGCTTCGACCAGCCAGCGCCGGGCGTCGGCACCGGTCAGAGCCCCTCCCAGTTTATCGCCGGCACTATAGATCGCCGAAACCAGAGCCGTGTACAGGGCAGACAGGTAATCGGCATCCGTTAGGGTCGGTTCGGTAGCCTGGCGGATCTGTTCCCTTGCCTGCCGTGCCATTTTTTGCCGGTCGCTCTCCGTTCGACCCATTCGGGCCAGCACCGCGGCGATGAGCAGATAGATCAGGGCCGGCCCTGTCATCCACAGTACAAAGGCCAGGAGCGTCATGGCCGGTGCATCTTCAATGGCGTCCAGGGAATCCTTGAGGGGCAGGATATCGCGTCCGGAAAAAGTGACCGGTTTTTTCCGGACAGCCGGCAGTTCATTGGAAGCCGGAGGCGGCGCGGCCATGGCCGGTTCGTTCCCTGCCGCCGCAGCCAGTACCCGGACATGGATCGGTCGGCTCTTGGCCCGGCGGTATCGGCCTGCTGATGGATCGAAAAATCCGAGTTCCATTGCCGGCAGGTTCAGATCCCCGGCTAGGACAGGGACCACTGCGAATCGGAAGCGTTTCTCCCCGGAAATCCCCTGGTCGGTAATGGACAGTTCCTCCTCGGGCGTATCGGCATAGACCTTTGCGTCGGAAATCGGTCCCAGTTCGGGCGCCGGCGCATCCATGACATTTCCTTCACCGGCCACGGTGACGGTCAGGGTCACCGATTCTCCTGCAGGGACTTCGGGCCGATCGATTTCGGCCTTGATGTCAAAGCGGCCGACAAGACCTGAAAAGGGCATGTCCGCCGGTACCGGCGGCAGGGGCCTGACCGTTACCGGTAGGGCAGGTGTCCTAAGTGTCCGCGGAACCGTCTGGTGCCGGGCAAAAAAACGGTCGTCGAAAAAAGGGGATAGCCTCGACAGGGGATCCTGTCTGGCCCCTTTTTGAAAGACCTGGCACTGGATCACGGCCGGATCGATGGTTGCACTCCCGCTTTCTAGGGGGATAATGACAAAGGCGAGTTCCGTCACCTGATAGGTTCGCCCGCTCACGGTTTGTTGAAAGACCCGCTCTTTTTCAACTTTCCGGACGGTGAACCCGGTAAAGTCGGGCTTTTGGAACCGAACATTGTCGGCCACCTGGACGGCATTGAAAAACCGAAACCGGTAGATCAGTTGCTGGCCCGCATAGGGGGCAGGGGTCGATATCTCGGCCTGGACGAAAACGTCGGCACTGTCATCGGCCGTTTGGGGCTGATCGGTGACCTCAACGGCAATGGGCGGGGTGTGCAACACCCCATTGTCGGTTTCCACGGGCAGGGCCGGGATGGTCAACCGACCGGTTTTTTTGGGAATCAGGCCATAATCGTAGCGGATCTCCTTGGAGAGCCGCCCGTTGATGAGTTGAATATTGGTGCTGCTTCCCCGGGATGCAACATCAAAGTCGGACAGGCCGGAAAGATCCACCGTCCCCGGCCCGCCCTGGAGGGTGACGCTGAGTCGAAAGGGTTCGCCGTTAGCGATGCGCGTCCGGTCAACCTGGGCCCGCACCGAAACATCTCCTGCCCAGGCCGGAGATAGCGCCAACAGACTCCAGGCCAGGACAATCAAAAGCGTTTTTGTTTTAAATACCATCGTTTTCCAACTGAGAGGGTTCGAGGATCCGAGGGGTCAAGGGTTCAAGTGTCCTCAACCGAATAACGCCTTCCGTCATGACTTCCATGTCCGGATTTTTTACTGACATACCTTAACGGTGCTGCATTTTAAGGGGCGAAGCCCCGTTTTATCCAAACGCGCCAGCGGTTGGATTACCAGTCCTTGTCGACCGTCCGATTCCCGTAAGCAGGCATCAGGGCGCGCCCGGGACGGTCCTGAAGCCGGTTGAGAATCTGTTCGGATCGCGTTCGGGACGGCTCCTTAAGGGATCCTGCTGTCCGCTCTCCGGCATCTGCCGACGATGAGGGGTCGGCCCCTTTGGGCTCAGGCGGCTGGGTCGCTTTGCCCCCCCCCTTGCCCTGCACCTCTTTCTCCGGTGGCTGGGAACCCCGCTTGGATTGTTCCGGCGGTTTTTTGGCCGGGTCGTCCTGGGTCTCCCCCCGTTGGTCTTTGCTTTCATCGTCTTTCCCTTGGGACGTCTTATGGGATTGATCTTTTTTGTCGGAACCACTCTCCTTCTCCCCCGATGTCTGCTGGGAAGGTGGTTCCTTTTGTTTTTGGAGCGCTTTTTGAGCAAATTCAAGGTTTTTCCGGGCTGCCTGGTCTTGCGGGTCCAGGTCAAGGGCCTGTTGGAAGCGGTCGACGGCCTCCTTCAGGTTCCCCGATCGAAACAGGGCATCGCCCATGTTATACAGGGCCTTTTGTTTCAGTTGCGGGTTTCCAACACGGGCCGCCTGTTCAAAGCTCCGTGCCGCCGAGGCGTAATCCTTGAGGCGGTAGTAGGCATTGCCGATGTTGAAATCGATTTCCGGTCGATCCGGGTCTTTGAGCTGGGCATCGATGAACGATTTCAACGCGGCCTGATAATCGCCATTCTCATAGGCCGCAATACCGGCATGGAGGGGCGGGTTGATCCAGCCGGCCTCGGCTCGGGGGCCGGCGAGAAGAAGGCAGGCCGCGGGCAGCAGCAAAATGACCGAGGTGCGACGGCGGCCATAGGCCGGTATCAGCATTTCCCAAATCAGCAACACCAGAGCCGGCAACAGGGCCCACTGGTAACGGTTATCCCAGACCTTCCGGCGCCCACCCTCCAGTTCGGCGGCCTTCATCTTGCCCTGAATCTGGTCCCGGTAGATCACCTCCAGGTCCATATCGCCTGCAACGGACCGCACATAGCCGCCGTCGGTCAGGGTCGCCATTTTTTTTAAGATGGTTTCGTCCAGCCGGCTCATGAAAATCCTGCCGGCCGGATCTTTTTGAAAGCCGCCACTCTGGGGAATGGGAGCGCCTTCGGGTTTGCCCACGCCGATGCAAAAAAGCCTCACCCCGGCTTTATGCGCTTTCTCAGCGGCTTCCATGGGATCGGCGCCGGTGCTTTCGCCGTCGGTGATCAGAATCACCGCCTTGTCTGAATCGGTTTCAGATCCAAAAGCGGACAGGGCGACCTTCACGGCTTCGGAAAGGTCGGTGCCCCCGACAGGCAGGACATCCGGAGACAGGGTCGATAAAAAGAGGTGAAAGGACTGGTAATCCAGGGTCAGGGGGCACTGGACAAAGGCGGTACCGGCAAAGGCCACCAGGCCCACCCGGTCGCCGGTCATCATGTTGAGCAGGTCGACAATCTCCCGTTTGGCCCGCTCCAGCCGGGACGGGGGGATATCGGTGGCCGTCATGCTTCTCGAACAGTCGATGGCGATGATCAGGTCAACGCCCCGACGATGCATTTCCTGCCACCGGAACCCGTACTGGGGGCCGCTGAGAGCAAAAATCCCCAGGAGCATGGCCCCAACGACCAACGCCGCCTTGATCGCGTATCGGTTGCGATCCGACTCTGGTGCGATGGCGGCCAGGGCATGGTCCGTGGCGTAAGCGGTCAGAATGCGCCGACGTCGTCTGAGACCGTGGGCGACCAACAGCCCCAGCAGGGGGAGGAGCCAGATGAGAAAAAGGAGTTGGGAAGAGACAAACCTCATGGGACCCTCAAAAATCGGGTGTGGGCCAGAATCACCCAAATGCTGAGCAAGACCAGGGCCGGTGCCAGGAAATATCCATAGGTTTCACGGTAATCCATGTGGGTTTTTACCTTCACCTCGGTCTTTTCCAGGGCATCGATCGTCCGGTAAATGGCTTCCAGCCCCTCGGTGTCGGCGGCACGAAAATACCGTCCTTCGGTTTTTTCGGCAATCTGCTTCAGGGCCGCTTCGTCCATGCTGACCCGCTGGTAGACGTATTGCTCACCGAAAAAGGGGTGTTGAATACGAAAAGGCGCCCGGCCCCGGCTCCCGACCCCGATGGTATAAATTCGGATGCCGCGTTCGGACGCCACCAGGGTGGCCGCCTCGGGGGTTAGCGCGCCGGTATTGGATTCACCGTCGGTGAGCAAAATAACGATGTTGGATTTACTCTCAATATCCTCAAGCCGTTTGATGGAGATGCCGATGGCATCTCCGATGGCGGTCTGGGGTCCGGCCGCACCGATTTGCACCTTTTCCATGACAGTGGCCAGGGTGGTGTAATCCCGGGTCAGGGGGACCTGGGTATAGGCTTCGGAACCGAACACCACCATGCCGATGCGATCCCCTTCACGGCGTCCAATGAAATCGCGAATCACCCCGCGCACGGCTTCGAGCCGGTCCACGATTTGTCCGTCCCGCTTAAAATCCAGGGCGGACATGCTCTCGGACAGGTCCACCGCAAGAATAATATTGATCCCCTCGGTGGTCACGTTCATCTGGCGGGTCCCCCACTGGGGCCGTGCCAGAGCCACCACCATCAGGACCATGGCGAAAAGCTTGACCATCTCCGGCAGGGCGGAAAGCCGTGCGGCCCAGGAGATGGGCGCCGTGCTGCTTTGGCCGATACTGGCAAGGATCAGGGGCGCAAAGGGCCGGCGCCGACGCCATCGTCCGACGATGACCGGGACGGCCGCAAGCAGCATAAACGACCATGGAGAAGCGAATCGAAACATGCGGTCACCCCTGACCCGTGAAGGATTTGGCCGGCAAGATGTTCGGCGTCGGAATTTCGGTCACGGGTGTTGTCTGGCGGACAAACCATCGTGCAAAATCAAGATCGGCTGTTTGCTGTTGCGGTTCGGCCGACTGTCCGGCAAATTTGATCCCGTCACCGTAAATCAAAAACCGCCGAAGCCCCTGTCCGAGTTCGGTGGCCAGGTTCAGCCGGGTAATCCGGGGCAGCAGTTCCTCGGTGGTCATTTCCGGCGCACCCAGGCCAAATTGCCCCAACAGGTATGCTCGCAAAATGGCGGAGAGTCGAAAATAGAAGTGCTTGTCGCCCAGTTCTTCCCTGGCTAGGGCATCAATCCGGGAAAGGGCCAGATCCTCGGGCGCCAATTCGGCCTCGACCGTCTCCACCTGCCGGGCTCGCCGTCTGCGCCAAAGCCACCAGGCCAGGGCGGCCCCTGCCAGCAATGCCGCGACTCCGGCGGCATAAAGCCCGTAGCGGACCAAAATCGGGTCGAGCCCGAACACTTCGGGCGGTTTGATGTCGAGGATATCGGTCATGGCGGCTGCCGGGGCAACGGCGTCAACGCCCGGCTGCGCCTGACCGGCCGTGGCGGGAACCGCGGCAAAGACCGCCGTTGCGATCCATATGAGGACCCCGAACCCGGTCATCAGCGACTCCTTTTTTCCCGAAGCCGGAAATACCGGACCAGGGCATCGGCTGCTGCATGGTCGGTGGCGATACGGATACAGTCAACGCCGGAGGCCTTGAGCACATCCTCGGCCTTCCGGTAAGCGTTGCGGCGACCTCGCGAATACGCCTCCCGGGTCCGGCGGTCAGCGGCATCGAGAATCCGAACCTGTCCGGATTCGGCGTCCCTGGCCGTCAGGATACCGCCTTCGGGAAGCCGGAATTCGCCGGGATCGGAGAGCAGGACCCCGATGACTTCATGGCGCCTGGCAGCGATTCGAAGGGCCTTTTCATAGGTGGGTGACAAAAAATCCGAAATAAGAAAACAGATAACCCGTTTGCGGGCCACCCGGCCCAGATAGGCGATGGCCTGGGCAATATCGGTGCCGGCATGATCCGGATCGTGGTCGAAAAAGGCCTTGATGACCCGCCAGACGTGGGCGGAACCTTTTTGGGGAGGGATATATCGTTCCACTTCGCGGGTGAACAAAATAGCGCCGACTTTGTCATTGCTGCGAATGGCGTTGAAGGCCAGAATCGATGCCACCTCAGCGGCCAGTTCCTGTTTGAGACAGTCCACGGTGCCGAACCGCTGTGAGGCGCTCATGTCCACCAGCAGCATGACCACCTGCTCGCGTTCTTCCCGGTAACGTTTGATAAACGGCCTTCCGAGCCGGGCCGACACCTTCCAGTCGATATGCTTGATGTCGTCTCCGGGGCTGTATTCTCGCACATCCTCAAACTCGATGCCGCTGCCACGAAACACCGATCGGTACTGACCGGCCATCATGGTGTTGACCGTCCGACTGCTGCGGATATGGACCCGCTTGATTTTTTTGATGATATCAGGGGAGAGCATGGGGGCGGTTCCATTGGTTTAATTGGTTTAATTGGTCCTATTGGTTTAATTGGTCCTATTGGTTTAATTGGTCCTATTGGTTCGATTGGTTTTATCAGTTTGATTGGTTGGATCGGTTCAAATATGAAACGAATCGATTGAGTTGTTTCCAGACAATCTCGGCTTGGGCCTGCAGGTTTTCAAATTCTTTGGCGACGATATAGTTTTGATCCAGGCCGATGTAGCCATGACTCAACGTTTCTGCGATGGAAGACCTCGAATAATCAAGGAATTTGAGAAAATCCTTATTGCTGTTTCGGTGAAAACCTTCGGCGATATTGGCCATTACCGAGATGGTGCTTCTGCGCATCTGCCGTTTTAAGTCAATATCTTCACGAAAGTTGGTTGAGTTGGTCACACCATAAACGATATTGACAAGTTTTCTCGCCTCCTGCCAACATTCCAGGTCTTCGAATCTTTTAATGGTTGCCATGTTCCCTCCTTTATCGTTGAAGATGGGAATTAAGCTTTTAAAGCCCCTATTGTCAGGGCCACTAACATATCCTTTTCAGCCTGCAACCAACCTAACCAATCTAACCAATCTAACCAATCCAACCAATCCAACCAATCCAACCAATCTAACCGATCCAACTGATTTAACCAATCCAACCAATCCAACTGATCTAACCAATCTAACCGATCCAACTGATTTAACCAATCAAACCAATCCAACCGTTTTTTAAGGCACCTCCACGCTGTCGAAAATGCGGCCGATGATCTGGTCGGTGGTCATATCTTCGGCTTCGGCTTCGTAAGTGAGAATGATGCGATGGCGCAGCACATCGGGCGCGATGGTCTTGATGTCCTGGGGGGTGACATAGGCCCGGCCCTGAAGCAGGGCGTAGGCCCGGGAGGCCAGACTCAGGAAAATAGTCGCCCGGGGAGACGCCCCGAACTGAACATGGTCGGCCAGGTCCATGCCGTAATCGGCCGGGCGCCGGGTGGCAAAGACCAGGTTGACAATGTAGTCCTTGAGCTTTTCATCCATATAGACGGCGCGCACCAAGTCAGCCAGCACATCCACCTGACCGGTGGTGATCACCGGTTCGATGCGGGGGGACGCTTGGAACCCGACCCGGTTCATGATCTCTTTTTCCTGATTTTTGTCCGGGTAATCGATCAGGATTTTCAGCATGAACCGGTCCATCTGGGCCTCGGGAAGCGGATACGTCCCTTCCTGCTCGATGGGGTTCTGGGTTGCCAGCACCATAAACGGATCAGGCAGGGCAAAGGTGGTATCCCCGATGGTGACCTGTTTTTCCTGCATCGCTTCCAACAGGGCCGACTGGACCTTGCTCGGTGCCCGGTTGATCTCGTCGGCCAGAATGATGTTGTGAAAGACCGGTCCTTTTTTGATGACAAAATCGCCGGTCTTGGGCCGGTATATCTCGGTCCCCACCAGGTCGGCGGGAAGCAGGTCCGGCGTGAACTGGATCCGCTTGAATTCGGCCTGAACCGTTGCGGCCAGGGCCATGACCGCACTGGTCTTGGCCAGTCCAGGCACGCCTTCGATGAGCACGTGGCTCTTGGTCAGCAGCCCGATGAGAAGGCTGTCCACCAAAGCCCGCTGCCCGACCAGCACCTTGCCGATCTCCTGACGAATCCGGTTGATCAGCAGATGCTGCTCATCCACCTGACGTTTGATTTCTTCGACGGACATGGGGAACTCCAGTTGAATTGGTTTAAATTGGTTCGATTGGTTCGATTGGTTCGATTGGTTCGATTGGTTTTATTCGTTCGGTCTTGGTCGTCACCTCAACCAATCAAACCAATAAAACCGATCAAACTGATTTAACCGCTCCTATCGCCACTCCACAAAGGGCGGGTTGCGCGGCGGCATGCGATGATAGGCAAACCGGGGGTAGCCGATCATCATGGCGCCCAGGCAGACATGGCCTTCAGGAAGGTCGAGGGCCTTTTGCATCGGCGGCCACAAGGTGGCTGCGGCGCCGAAATAGCCGGCCCAGCAGGTTCCCAGGCCAAACGACGGAGCGGCCGAATCCAGATAGGCACGAATGCTGCGGCGGGATCGGAGAAAATGCTCCGCCTGCTCCGGCGTCAATCGCCAGTCCTTGTTGATGGGAAGACAGTTGTCCGGTCCCATCAGCGTATGGGTCAGCGCGCCATGGGGGCAGGCCGCCACACATTGGCCGCATCCGATGCAGAAGGCCTCGCCCCCCGGTCACCACGCCAGGGACCGCGCCATCGGTTCCCATTTCGATAATCCGCGCGGGACAGACAGCTGCGCAAATGCCGTCTCGCTTGCATCGTTCTGAATCGACTGTAAAGAGCGTCATGGGATCTCCCTGCTATGTAAAAGTGGCAATTTTTTGTCTCAGGCGCTCATTGATGACGCGCCGTGCTCCTCTGTCGAGCGTCTTGATTGGGGGCTTTTTCTTAATTTAAGGTAGGAAGAATAGGCAAATTCGACTGCGGTGTCAAGCATCTGCAACATTAACATTTTGTAATAATTGGTTGTTTATAGCATTTGTCAGAAATACGTTCCGATACGGATCAAAGGACGGTCCACACCTTCAAACTCAATGTGAGTCAGATAAATACGGCTTTGCCCGATGCAGGTATTGACGGGCCCGGGGAATGGTCTAAAATGCCCGGGATCGGTGCCTTTTAGGTGCCGATCCCGGGTAATTATAGTGCACGACGACTCGAGTACGGTTTATAAATTCGAATCTCCATTCTTTCGAAATTGGAAACGCTCAATTTAGGTTCAATGTTGAAGTCTGTGTGTGGAGCCACCGATATGACCAATTTGTTCAGGGCTATGATAGATCGCCTCCATGATGACGCACAACGCATGTACAGTTGGATTCTGCCCAATCGCCTCGGCCTGTTGACAGGCACCCTGGTCCGATGGATCCTCGGGCGCATCCGTTTTGACGATGCACAGAAGGAATCGCTGGGGCGGATTCAGTCCGGGGCTATCGTCATTTACGTCGCCAAACATCACAGCCGGATGGAGCGCCTCTTTAGCCATTCGAGACTTCATCGCGAAGGCCTGCCGGGAGCTCGGGTCGGGTTTGGATGTCCCCTGCTCCTGGTTTTCCCCATGGTCACCGCCCTGCGACTCGTTCTGGGTACAACCGCCTACATCTTTCGCCATTTTTCCTTCCCAGACCCGGCGTTGGGCGACTATCTCAAAAATCAGGTCATCCAGGGCGGCGGCTTTTTACATCTGGTCGAACCCGCTCTTTTCTCAAGGCGTTTTGGTGCTGTCAAACCCGATCCCCTTGAATTTCTGGTTACCCTGCAACGATCCACCGACCGCCCCATCTATTTGGTTCCCCAACTTTTTTTCTACAGCAGCGGTTCCCGTTATGCCAGAAGACCCCTTTTGACCGCTCTGTTCGGTCTCGAACCCCGTTCGGGGCTTTTTGAGCGGTGCTGGAAGCTTCTCTTTGTGCCGAAGCGGGTTTTCGTGGAACTGTCCGAGCCGGTCTCTCTTGCACCCCTGATCGACGCACTGGACGACGGCATGCGAAGCGACGGGGATATTGCGTTGGCTATCCGTCGAGAGATGATCGACCGGATCACCTGCCACCGTCAGAGCGTCACCGGTCCGGTTTTAAGTTCGGTTGAGGAAATCCGTCAGAAAGTGCTGACCGGCGACCGTCTTCAGGGGTTTATGAAATCCCATGCCCGCCGCCGAAACATTTCCCTGTACCGCGTGCGCAGGGAGGCCGTTGGCCATGTGGACGACATCGCCGCCCTGCCCAACCCCTATGTCATCCGGCCAGGCATGGTTTTCGCTGATTGGATGGTCTCCCATCTCTTCGCGGGTCTCCATGTGGATGAAAGCGGACTCCATACCATCAAGCGCGCCTCACAACAAGGCCCGGTGGTACTGATTCCCTGCCATAAAAGCCACATGGATGGTCTGGTGCTCTCTTACGTCATGCATCGCCATCATCTCCCCTGCCCCTATATTTTCGCCGGCCACAACCTGTCATTCTGGCCCATGGGATGGCTGCTGCGTCGATTGGGCGCCTTCTTTGTGCGCCGATCCTTCAAGGGGGCGGTTTTTTATGCCATGGTTTTCTCGGAATATATTCATCTGCTGCTCGAACAGGGACCCGGCACTCATATCGCCGCCTTTATCGAAGGGACCCGAAGCCGCAGCGGGAAACTCCTGCCTCCCCAGGCCGGCATGCTCTCCCTGATGATCAACGCCGTGCAAAACGGTGCCTGCGAGGACCTGAACCTGGTGCCGATCTTTATCGGCTACGATAAGGTGCCTGACGAAGGGTCTTACCTCAACGAAGTGCGTGGCGGAGAAAAGGCGACCGAGAATTTCTGGCAGATGATGCGGGCATGGCGGGTCATGGGACGGCGGTACGGTAAAATCTACGTCCATTTTGCCGCGCCGATCTCCCTTGGGGCAGCGTTGGCCGAACGTTCCCAGGCCATTGAGCAAATGTCTTCCCGGGACGTGAATCAATTCAGCCGGAATCTCGGTGCAAGCCTTCTCAATGCGGTCAATGTGGCAACCCGGGTCACCCCCCAGGCCCTGGTTTGCGCGGCCCTGCTCAACAGACCATTGAAATCCGTATCCATCGAAACATTTTGCTCCCTGACCCGAACCTATCTGACACACCTGAAGGGGCAAGGGGCCGCCCTGGCGGCGTCATTGCACACGGACCCGGACGGGGCGATGAACCACATATTGAGGGATCTGATCCGATCCCGGCATATCGAGGCCTTATCCGACCCGGCAGGCAAGGGTCGGATCCCGGACCGTTTCAGGGTCAAACCCGCCCGGCGCCTCGACCTGGAATATTACAAGAACAACTGCATCGCCTTTTTCGCGCACGCGGCATTTACCGCTGCGGCCATTCTCAGAACCGATGCGTTTCAGTTCACGGCATCGGCCCTGCGAAGCGACTATGTTTTTCTGGCCGAACTGATGTCCAACGAGTTCCCCCGACTCGACGACGAAGATGACGGTCGTCGAATCCGCAAAACCCTCAAGACCTTCATCGATGATGCCATCGTGGTCCCCCACCCGACCTTGCCGGAAACCTATCTGCTGACTGCTGGGGGACGCCGCAAGGCGCTTGGCTTCAGCGCGTTTCTTTCCCCCCTGCTGGAGTCCTATACGGTGGTGCTGCGTTACCTGGAACAAACGCAAAAAAACAATGGGCCGCGCATAGGAGGCACGGAGCGTCTCAAGCGCATCGAACGGCTCGGCCGGCGCATGTTCCGCCGGGGTGATATTTCCCGTAAGGAAGCCCTGTCCCGGGTCAACTACGCCCATGCCGTGGCCGCTTTTTCCCAACGAGGCATCACCGGCAGGAATACCCATGACGCCTTGGTTGACCACTGTCGCATCATCCGGGATTTTCTCAATCGGATCACGGCTTGATCCAGCATGAAAACCGTTCGATCGCCCCCTAACAAATAGCCTCTAACATCCGGATACGCTTGAAAAGCATTGAAACAAAAAGGGAAAATTGATAGAACCGGAACGAACCAAAGCGCCATTTGCTATTGTCTCCGAATGACTTTTGGGAGGTGTCATGACAAGTCCGCGTCGCCCTGGAAATTTTTTCGCTCAAGGGGGCTTCACCCTAATCGAACTGATGGTGGTGATCGTCATTTTGGGCATTCTCGCCATGTATATCGCACCGAAGATCATGGGCAGGCCCGATGAAGCACGACAGGTCAAAGCCCGCATGGATATCGCCAGCCTGGAAACAACCCTGAAACTCTACAAACTCGACAACGGCACCTATCCGACCACCGAGCAGGGCCTGCAGGCGCTGATCTCCAAACCGGACAGCGGTCCGGGCTCGAGAAATTGGCGTGAAGGCGGATACCTGGAAAAAAGCAAGGTTCCAAAGGACCCCTGGGGCAACGAATTTATATATCTCAGCCCCGGTGCCCACGGTGACTTTGACATCATCTGCTACGGCGCCGATGGAATTTCCGGCGGTGAAGGCATCAACCAGGACATCAACAACTGGGAAATCGAATAAGCCTTTGGCTGCATTGACCCTAACGATGCAAATGCTGGAGGGCTCCTGAGCCAAAGCGAAAAAGGTGACGCTGCCGTCCTTTACTGCGATCCCTTTTCAACGCAGAATCTGGAGTTCTCCGATTTTCCCGCAGGGTAAACAATATGGCAAATTTATGGCCCAATCAGCTGGATGTACCGTGAGTGGGAACCTAAAAACATACAAATTTACACAAATTATTTGTAATATCGGCCCTCTACCCTTTTTTTGCCATGTTGTTTATGCAACTTTGGGGTTGAGTGATGCCGCGAATGGCAATGAAATGGGTGAAAAAGGCTTTACCCTGCTCGAACTGACACTGGTTGTCGCCCTGATGGGCATTGTACTGGCCTTTGCCATTCCCCGGTTTGAAAGCCGGCGTCAGGCTGATGACACGGATCGGGCATCGCGCTGGATTCGCCTGACCGTCCAGCAACTCAAAACCGACGCCTTGCGCAGCCAACACCGCCATGCACTACACCTGGACCTGGACGCCCAGAAAATGTGGTGGACCCATGACGCCATGTCCGATGTCGAAATCCAATCGGCGGTTGACGCCGGCATAACCTTGTCCGGAAAGGTTCGGATCCAGGGCGTGGAGTTGCCCGGAAAGACAATGGTATCAGAAGGACAGGCTGTCATCCGTTTCTATCCGGCAGGCTATTCGGGTATGGCGATGATCCATCTGGCCGAGAATCAGGATCGGCCTATCTCCATATCCATCGAACCGTTTCTTCCCCATTCCCGGCAATATGAAGGTCAGGTGGCCCTGGCTGATCGGCACACCATAACCCCTTAACCCAATCCCTTTGGCAACATGATACCACCGAACCCCGCAAACCCGATCAACGCCCGTGGATTTACCCTTCTTGAGGTCATGATGGCCCTGTCCGTTATGGCGGTGGTGTTGGTCAGTGTGTTTCGAATGGGGGCGCAAACCATGGCCATGGAGGCCTCGGCCCGCTTCAATGCCGTTGCGCCCCTGCTGGCCCAGCAAAAACTGGGTGAACTGATCACCGGCGGACACGAAGCCCCTTACACCGATAGCGGCCGGTTTGAAAATCAGAATCCGGCCTATGCCTGGAAAGCCGATATGGAAGCGATTCCCTTTGAAATGTCCGGCATCACGGTGTCACCAATCAACAGGCTCGAAGTCAAGGTGTCGCTGGAAAGTAGCGGCCAGACGTTTACCCTGCGGACTTACCGGATGGAGGAATAGGCATTGGATATTGATCATTTCGCCCCCCCTTCTGAGGGGCTTGGCTGAGAACACTCCCTCTGGGGGTGGAGATTACCGCCAGCAGGATATTGTCCAACACAATGACAACAACGACCCAACAACGGCCCCAAAAACCCATCAAACAGCCCCGTGGCGGAACATGCCGATCCATGCCCTCTGGGTTCACCCTGATGGAGATTCTTCTGGCCATATTGATTCTCGGCATCCTTTTTACAACGATCTATGGTGCATGGGCGACAGTCTCCAAAACCACCCGGGCCGTCACGGATGATATTGTCGATTACGAAGTGGCTGAGATCTGTTTGAGCCGGATGATCATGGATCTTCAGGGCCTGGTCATTGCCCGGAGGCCGGCCTATATCGACCCCGAACCCAATTCGGAACCCGATCCCTACCGAATGGTCGCCACGACCAGCGATCCTGCCGCCCCGTTTTCCGGACTCCGATTCACCGCACGCAGTCACTTGCCCATGGCCGATGAAACCCGAAACGGCATCGCGCAGATCCTCTATTACCTGGATAGCCAAAACGGCTCGCCTCCGTATGTCATCCGGCGGGCCGACATTCTTTTCCCGTATGAAACACCGGAACCCAGACCAACGGACCCGATCCTTTGTGAAGGGGTACGGGAACTGACCTTTATTTTTTACGATCAGGACGGGCAAACCCACGAGCAATGGGATTCGGAATCAGACGATGTTGGCTTTGCCACCCCGCGGGCCATCTCAATTGATTTGAAGATCGGTAATGAAGAGGCGCCGAAGCGGTTTGAAACCATGATCGTTTTTCCCATCTACCGGGACAAGAAAGAGTGATGTCGAGGCCATGGCGGGCAGCGCAAAAAAAATACTGAACAACCAGAACGGGGTGGCCCTGTTACTGGTGCTGGGGGTGATGGCGGTCCTCATTGCCGTTTCCCTTGAGGCCAACCGCCGCATTCGGGCATCGGTGGTGACCACGGCCACCGGCCGGGATCGCCATGCCCTGGTGCAGATGGCCACTTCCGGCGTGCACGCTGCCATGGCCTTGCTTTCCGCCGACCCCCAAGTCCCTCCCGTGGATTGTCATCTAGATACCTGGGCCGACGGAGAGATTCAAACAGAACTGCTTAATGCCCTCCCCTTTGATACCGGCCGGGTCGGCATGGAAATCATCGACGAGCGAAGCCGAATCCAGGTCAACGCCCTGGTCAAATCGCCGGGCGGAAACGAATTGAATCCGGAACAGATGTTTCTCTGGCAGCGATTTTTGGAACCCATGGGGGATTTGCTGGAGGGTACGGAGATCGAATCGCCAGCGGCCATCACCGATGCCATCAAGGACTGGCTCGACGGCGGCGATGACGACGCCGTCACCGGTCTTTACGGCGCCGAAACCCTGTATTACCAGGATTTAGAGCCGCCTTACGCGTGCCGGAACGGCAAAATCGACCACATCGGCGAACTGCTGATGATCCGGGGAATAACGCCGGCGCTTTTTTACGGGACATCGGAACTGCCCGGCATCAAGAATTTTCTCACCGTCCATGGCATGGTTGCCAAAGACGGCGACCGTCTTTCCTTTGACGGTAAGGTGAACATCAACACCGCCCCTTTGACCGTGCTGACCGCCCTGCTCCCTGAAATCCACCAGGACCTGGCCCCGTCCATTTTCGAATATCGGACAACCCTGGAAAAAGAAAAAGGAGACGAGGCCATGGCCACACTGGCCTCCCCCACATGGTATCGCAACGCGCCGGGATGCGCTGACCTGACCATCCCCGCCACCCTGATCACCGTCACCAGCAACCTGTTCCGCATTCGGACCACAGCCATCATCGATCCGGTTCAACTTACGGTAACGGCCGTTGTGGAGCGGGTTACGGAGAAAACATCGGGAAAAAACACCTGCCGGGTCCTGTCCTGGGAGATTTCATGACGCCGGCCGGGGATGGCGAACCTGGCCCGTGCCCCATGCCTTAATAATCGATTCCTTAATTATGGTTATATTAACCGCATCACTCGATCCGATAGGTTTTCCTTTGGGCCTCTCCTGCCCGGATGAATTCCAGGTCGATGTCCTGCCCGGATTTCATTTTTTTCACCACTGAGGCCACTTGGGTGCCGATCCCTTTGGCTGCGGGATTAAATCGGGTCAATACCCCCACGGCCTCTTCATCCAGGCTTTCAAAGGAAAGGCTGACGGGAAGGGATTTCATCTGGACGAATAGATCGACAAAGATCTGTGGGTTTTGAATCGACACATTGTTGACGCCTTGAAGAATATCTCCCCGGCGCAGCCCGAACCGGTCGAAGATTGAACCCGGGGCGACGTTGGTGATTTCGAGCCCTTTTATGCCACCCGCATCGTAAGGTTGCACGTCAATCTGGGACAGCGCCTGATCCACATGGTCCAAGGCGTTACGAATGTCGTCGACTGCCACCCCAACGGCACCGCCCCCTTCATTGAGGCCTTGGGCATCATCATCCCGGACGCTCAGCACAAATCGTCTATTGCCACTGACAATGATCACTTTCTCCCTGAGAATCTCAGCGATGACGCCCCCTCGAATGGATTGACCGAGCCTGTAGAGTCCCTGGTCCCCCAGGGATCTGTCTTTGATGATGGCAAAGGAGACGTTGGGATCACCAGCCACCGTTCCCAGAAGCAGGAGTTCAGTCTCGATGGGATGTCGGCCTGGTTTTTCCGCCCTTTGGCCGGTTTTTCGAGGCGGATGGGAAAGTCCCCCGGCGCCGGCATCGCCAGCCTTCCCTGCAGTATCTTTCGTCACGGGCGGAGAAATCATGCCAGGGTCAACGACCTGAAAGGGATAATCATCCAGGTATCGTTGGATGCCTGCGGACACCGCCCAATAAAACCCGGACACGGCGAAAAAGAGCACCAGCGTCAAAAGGGTCAGTCTTATCATGGTCCGGTAGAACCCAGGGTTCATCGCTTTACCATTCCGAGCTATGGGTGGCGTGCCCAACTACATGGTTCAAGTCGAAGTTGGAACCCACGTCCTGCGGGCGTGGTCAGAGACAATTGGTTATGTCGAGACAACTTTTCGCAAGTGGCTAAATTGAGCTAACGCTTATGTGGACTAAAGTTAATAAATTCTGCAAGTTATAGAAAATAGGCGAAGCGCAGCGACTCATTAGCTTAGTCACTCCACACTATTATCAGGCTCACTTGGCCTCTTTAGGGCAATCCAGAGCCAGGCTCTTTTGCCTCTTTTCCAAAGACAAACCAGTCACCGGGTCACGCCGGAGAGGCGAATTTTCGGTTCCATGAGCGAGCCGGTGACCGAAATACCGATCTTGTTTTTAAGGGTCACGCCGTTACGGACCCCCGCCACCGACCCCTTCAGGTCTAAACGACTGCGATCAGGCCGCTGCTTTTCAACAAAAATCGATCCCGTAAACGCCGCAGCGCCCTTGTCGGACAAAACATTGAGCCCCAGCAGCCGGACGGTTTGTGCTTCAATGGTCATGTCCGCATCAGCATGGCGGACAACCACCTGCTTGATACCCAAGACCGGCTTGGGTACCTGAAATTTACCGCCGTCGATTCGAATTTTTATCTTGGCGGTAGAATTGTCATAAAGGAACCTGCCGCGGATCGTTCCCTTGCCGGTCCGTCCCGCCAGTTCAAGCCACCATCGGTCTTGAGTCAGACCTTGAATCCGCAGTTTGATGCGGACCTTTTCAGTTTCAAAGACCGGTTGGCCCGGAAGCGCCGACAAGGAAATGACGGCGCGATCCATTGCCAAACCAAACAGAATCGGCCGCAGATCGGTCAGAGATAGGGAAAGATACGGAAAGGCTTTGTTGAATCGCCTGGCGGCATAGGATTCCATTGCCTGGGAAGGGAACAACAAAAATAAAAAAAGGGCCGCCACCAAACCCGCGTACAGCGTGTAGCCGAAGGTTTTCACCAATCTCGGCATCACTTTTTTGTTCGTCATGCCATGGACTCCGCGGGCAGGTGGGTTGTTGTCTCTCTCTCGAACCATATTGTTGCAGCCTTTCCACATACAGGGAAACTCGGTCGGTGACAAGGATCTACGATTTCAGGGTTCGAGAGTTCAAGGGCTTGCCCGCCTCAGGCGGGTTCATGGGTTCAACGGTCAGGGCAAAAGAGACTTTTTTCTTCAGCCTTCAGCCTTCCCCCTTCAGCCTTCCACCGTCCCGGCTATATGCAAAAACCTTGAGTTCGGACGCGTTTATTGGTATTAAATCCCAAATTTCAAGATATTACATTTTCACCCTTGACCCCGAAATTATCGCGCCCATGCCGGTATACGAATACAGCGCCCTTGATGCCCAAGGCAGAAAAACCCGAGGGGTCGTGGATGCCGACGGCCCGCCGACGGCCCGCCAGAAACTTCGGGCCGCAGGGGTTTTTCCCGTGGCCTTGAAGGAAGTGGAGATGGCCGCCAAGGCTTCCAGCCCGTCTATTTCGTGGCAGTTCAAACGGGTGAGGCCTTCGGAGGTGACCGCCATGACCCGGCAACTGGCCACCCTGACCGGTGCCGGTTTCCCTCTGGTTGCGGCCCTCGAGTCGCTGATTCCCCAAACCGTTTCCCACACCTTCAAGACACGAATGACCCGGATCAAGGACGCCATCGTGGAAGGCAACAGCTTTGCCGGTGCGTTGTCCCTTTATCCTGATCTTTTCCCCCCGGTGTATCTCAGCATGGTTCAGGCCGGTGAAAGCTCGGGAACCCTTGAAATCGTGCTGGAGAGGTTGGCGGATATCGCTGAAAAGCAGGAAGCGCTGAGAAACCGGCTTCGATCGGCACTGGCGTATCCGGTATTGATGACCATGGTCGGTGTCATGGTTCTGTTCTTCTTGCTGGTCTATATCGTCCCTGGCATTACGAAAATCTTTTCTGAAATGAATCAAGTGCTGCCGGGCCCGACGCGGGCTCTGATTTTCATTAGCAAAATGAGCCAAACCTATTGGTGGGCCGGTATTTTGGCTATTCTATTCGGCCTGCTGGTGTTCAGGGGGCTGTCGCGAACGGACAAGGGCCGACGGTTTTTAGACAATTTATTGCTCGCGGTCCCCGGAATCGGAGCGTTGAACCGGAAGCTGATCACCGCCCGTGTGACACGGACCCTCGGCTCCCTGCTGGAAAACGGGGTGACCCTTATCTCGGCTTTGAATATCGTGAAAAACATCGCCGGCAACCGTCTCTATTTTGACGCCATTGAGGAAGCAGCGAGCAATGTCGGCAAAGGCCAGGGCCTGTCTGAGGCGCTTTCGGTATCGGGCGTGTTCCCTCCCCTGGCGCTTCAGATGATCCAGGTGGGTGAACAAAGTGGCGAACTGGAAACCATGCTCGGTCGGATCACCACTGTTTTCGAACAGGAAGTGGAATCACGCGTGCTGGCCCTGACGGCCATGCTGGAGCCTGTGATGATTCTGGTCATGGGCGCGATGGTGGGATTTGTCGTTTTGTCCATCTGTTTGCCGATCCTGGAAATGAACCAACTGGTTCGCTAACGCGTTTTCCCTAAGTGCACATCGTCATAAATATGATGACGAATATACGTGAAGGTTAAAAAAATAAATCATATTAAAGCAGCAACTTATTTGTGAACCGCAGACGGACGCAGACCATCGCAGACGGAATAGCTTGTTGGCGGTCGACCTGACCGCCAACAAATTCGCATCGCAATTGTGTTTTCATTAGACAGCGTTAGACCGTTAAGGTAAAAAGGACTCTTTTCCATTGCAAGCTGGCCAAACATGTTCCTAAGTTGAAGAGGGAAGACTGAGATGGGTGCCAACCGCCGACTGCCGCACGACAGCCCGACACCGAACCGGGAGACCCTATGAGCCACAAGGTCCTCGGCCTGGAAGTCGGAAAAGAAGCTGTTTCGGCTGTTCTGATCAAAATGGGCCGTCGCGGGCATGAAGTGCTGGCAACAGAGCATGTCCCTTATGGCGACGAGGGGGCAACCGAGGCCGGCGTTGCGGCTGCGTTGGCCGCGGTGGCGGAAAAAATCGAGATCAACGGGGCCACCTGTATCGCAGCCGTTCCGGCCGATGCATTTTCCTTTCGAAATCTGCCCGCGCCCTTTGCCGATGAACGAAAGATCCGCCAGGTTCTTCCCTATGAAATGGAACCGATTCTGCCCCTGGCGGTCGATGACCTGATCATCGATTTTCAATCTTTTCGACACGCAACCGCCAAGGCCCTGTTGGCCGGAGCCATTGAGCGTTCCAGGTTAAGCGCATACCTGGATATGCTGAAGTCCGCCGGGATGGATCCCCTGATGGTTGTGCCCGGCGGCTACGGAACGGCCCGCCACCTGGCAGGAGGCGGCAACGTCTCCGGCGATCTTCTGTTGCTGGTGGAAACCCCGCCGTCAAGTGTTCTTTTCGGCTTGACCCGCGGCCAAATCTGCATGATCCGCCCGTTTCCGGCAGACCTGACGAAAACAGGGACTGAAATGGCCCTGTGCCGGGCCATTCGGCAAACCTGGTTCGGACTCGAAGAAACAACCGGTATCGACTTTCATCCCGACCGCCTCATGATCGCCGGTGGTGAGCCCGCCCTGCCGCTTATGGGTGAAACCCTTTCCGAAAAACTCGGGTTGCCGGTCCAATGGGTCGACCCTGCCGCCGGAATTCCCATGGCAGAGCGCATACATGGCGGATTGGGCCATGCGCTGGCCCTGGCCATGTGGGGCGCCCAGTCTTCTGCCGGACTGAATTTTCGTCGAGGCCCGTTTCGGTTTGAAAAAACGCAGGCCATGCGCCGAAAACGCCTGGTTTCAGCCGGCGTTCTGGCACTTGTAGCGACCGTTCTGTTCATTGTTAATTTGGCCATCGACAACCAGCGCCTGGGCCGACGCCTGGCGACGCTGGACCAACATATCTCGCAGATTTTTAAAACAACATTTCCCCAGGTGAGCCGGATTGTGGATCCGGTTCTCCAGATGCGTCAGCAAGTCATGTCGACCGGGCAATCCGTCTTGGGTGAAGACGGCGAAATGACGCGATACCGGGTAACGGATATTTTGGCATTTCTCAGTCAGCAGATTCCCGAACAAACCGACGTGGTGCTTGAGACCATGGTTATCGCAGCCGACAAGATGACCATCTCCGGAAGCACCGATTCCTACAATACCGTCAACGATATGAAAACGCGACTGGAACAGGATCGGCGCTTTGCCCAGGTAGCCATCAGTGCTGCCACCGTGGACCGAAAGGACGGCCGGATCCGTTTTACCCTGAAATTCACCCTGTAATATTTGACAGTCAGGTAAAAAGGCCATTTTTCAAAACAAAGGACTTAGCGTGGCATAGCCGCAACCAAAATTTGGTTCACCGCAAAGCCGCAAAGATCGCAAAGTTTTTGCACAGGATACCAGGATATCCAGGATTGATTTGTTCGGCCGATCCCCTACGAAAAACCGCCGTAGGCGCTCCGGCCGAACAAATGGTGCCATGCCCTTCGGGCAG
>JAEINQ010000115.1 GCA_016342285.1 Desulfobacterales bacterium | reverse complement strand
CATCCAGTATCCAGCATCCAGTATCCAGCATCCAGTATCCAGCATCCAGTATCCAGCATCCAGTATCCAGCATCCAGCATCCAGTATCCCAATCCGCCAATTTACAACCGTTCATCATACATCTTTCCCACCCCGTACTGGCTGCGGCGCATGAACTTTTCCCGGGACGGACCGATGAGCTGCATTTCCGGGAATTTTCGCTGCACGTCGGTGGCGATACGCATCTCCTTGGTGCACCCCGTGCTGTAGGTGGCGTCTTTTCCCACCCATTCCGGCGGCACCCTTCGCCCCATGATTTCAAACGACTTGGCGATGTCCTCATAGGACTGAAATCGCCAAATATCAATCAATCCACTACGTTGGACAATCTCCCAGAAAAACATCAAGTCATCTGCGTCCATGCCCGGTTCATAATGTTCGCTCGGATTGATGATGAAGGTCTGGGCGGACTGTTCCATGATATGCTTGACGAATACCGACATGATTTTTTTTGCCATATCGATTTTTCCCGGAATGGAGCCGATGATGCCGCTGTAAAAGATAACCGTCATGCCCCGAGCCTTGGCTCCGGACATCTGGTCGATGATGGTGCGGGCCTTGCTCTCCAGGTCCGAATGGGAGAATTTGATCACATTTTCGTGCCGGGGTTTGAAGGAAACCTGAACGCCGCCGGTACCATCGGGAGAGATGTTGAAAACGTCCTGGGTGAAGCGGAAATGGGTGTCGAAAATGCGCCGCCACTGGTCTTGCCCCCTGGAGATGATACCGTCCACTTCCTTGAAGATTCTGGCGAAGGTGGTGGAGGCGAGCAGGAGGTTGATGTTTTCCCGAGTGCCGTCCGAGATGGCGATAATGTCTTGGTCACTTCGAAGGGTTTTGACCAGATCATTTTTGTTCATGGCTTTTTCCTTGAGAATCAGCGCTCCCTCCATCGCTTTGATCAGCACCGGGTCCTCCTGGGCGTCGATGAAGTCGGTTTTGGCAAAGAGGGGGCCCTCCTTGAAGGCGATGACGATCTTGTGACCGAGTTCTGCAAGGTAGCGGATCAGGTAAAGATCGGCCACGATTTCGCCCGATTCGTCCGCGAGCCACAATAGTTTTTTTGGCTTCGACGCTTTTTCCGTCGGTCCGCCGCAGGAAAGACAGAGAAAGTCGATAAGGCGCCCGGCGTCGCTACCGCCCAGGGGTCGGTTCATGATGGCATAAAAATCTTCGGTACCGCGGTTTTCCGTGGGTTCGGTCTCCCACAGGCACTTTTCGCCGGTCAGGGCAAAGAGGCGCCGCAGTTTGATCCGGGCCACCAGTCGGACGATCTCCGCCAGGGTTTTCGGCGGGGTCGCAACGGCTGTCGGGTCCACATGGTTCAGGGCTTCGTTAAAGGCTTGCGATGCCAGAATCGCCTCCATGCGCCGGTTTCTTTCGGTTTTGTCCGCCAGGAACGGATCCTCGATCCGGGTGCGGTTGATGAAGACGCTGATCATGCGCTTTTCAAACCGGGAAGGAATCATGATTTCATCCCGGGTTTCGTGCTTGAATTTGACGATGATCAGCGATTCTAGAAACCGTTTTTCGTATTCGTCTTCGATCTGATTATCCACCAGCGCCAGGATGCGTTCCAACACTTCGTTGTATTTTCGCTGGATGAACGCCGATTTTTTCCGGTTCATGATGGCATCGAACATTCGGTCCGAACAGGGGTAGTAACGCTCTTCGGGTTCGGTATAGACCATGAATCGGATCTGTTCCGGGCTGGCTGCGTGTTCCGGATGGGTGTAGTGATCCAGGTGGTTTTCGATGAAAAAGGCCGTGACCCAGGCATCCATTTCTGCACTCTCACCCGGTCGGTAGACGAACTCGGACACGGGGTTTTCAGGTTTGGCGTCTTTTGTTTCGGGCATCGGTACTCCTAATGGATTGCGTTGAATTTGTCGGATCGTTTTACTGCAGTGTTCGAGTGTTCGGATTTATTATCATAATCATCTGCGGTTATATAGATCAAAAGTTGTGCCAGATCGGTGATCACAAGGTCCGGTTGAAGCGTTGCACACGATGCAATTTCGGTCCTCATCCTCAGGCTACGGGCGTCTCCGGCGAAAAGGGCGGTTTTAAACCCTGTCTTCGATGCCGGCAGGATGTCGTTTCTCATGTCGTTTCCTATATAGAGCACTGCCGAAGGGGCAATACCGCAAGCTTCCAGGGAGGTTTTTGCCTTCAAAAACAGCGACAGGGACGGTTTGGCAACCCCGTGACGGTAGGAAAAGAAGACCAGGTCCGGGTCGAACCCCAAATCGCCCATGGGCTTTCCAAGAAACCATTCGAAAAGGAGCGGTGTGAAGAACTGGGCATTGGAGATGATGCCCATGGCCATCCCCCGGTCTCGAAGGGCGTTAATGGTTTCCATCAGATGGGGCATGGGGTAGACCGGATTGGCCATCCGTTCGTAGTCGATGGCAAATTCTTCTACGGAAAAACCGATGGGCAGACCCGATCCCAGAACCTGTCGCCATATCCGTACCATATCGACCTCGGGAAAGTCGGTCCCAGCGGCTTTTTTATGTCGATGATCCGTTTCAATGGCGGCAAAGAGCCTTTCGACCACCTGACCGGCATCCCGGTCCAGGTTGTGGCGCCGCAGTACGGCGACCAATGCTTCGGCCAGATGGGTCGATTGTCCGACGGTAGCGATATCGCCGCTGCCGCTGATAAAGAGCGTGCCGTAGACGTCGAAAAGGACGCAATGGACAGGGGTTTTCAGATGACCGGATGGAGAGCGGCCGGTAGGGATTGGAAACAGGGGCGTGTGCACGCTTTTGGGCCTTTCAAAGGTCATAGTCGCACCATTTGAGCAGGCAAAAGGATTCGGGGCAAAGAAAGGCATCGAGCAGTTTTCTTTTGTTGATTCGATGCGTTACCGTGTTGGTTCTCACACGGGTATAAATATCCATCAGCGTGTCGCCGTAGGCCTCGGAACTGTAGGCCCGTGCCACAGCCGAGCGGTTGTTGTCGATGAGGCGCTGGTCGTTTTTAACCCATCCCGGGTTTTCCAGCCAGGGGTTGAGATCGATCAGCCGCCGGGCGGCCGTCTTGTCGTTGATAACCCGATGGATGGCTCTTTTTTGGTGGGATTCGTGTAACTGGCCGAAATCGACTGTGCCGGCGGTCTTTCGGGCCTCCATAAAGGCCTCCAGGGCGCCGGTGTTCAGGCGGTATCCGAATCGCTGGGCCGCATGGGCCATGGCGGCTTTAAACCCGGACGCGAACCGTTCCGTGTCGATCCATGCCAGGGGCGTTTGTATGCCTTCGTAAAGGTGGGACAGGTCGATGCCGTTTTGGACGAAATCCGCGCAGATCAACGTCAGTCGTCTTCCCCACAGGAGTTTGCCGGCGGTCCATGCTTCGAGAAAGGAAAAGCCGAATCCTTCGGTGATGCTGGTGGTGACCAGGGAGCGGGATTGTTGGACCAGTCGGGGAAACGGTTCATGCAGGCCGACCTCAAAATCAACCGCCATGTGGCGGTTTTTGCAGAATCGTTTCCAGTCGGCGTAGCTCCTCTGGTCTGCCGGGCTGTTGGGCGGGAGGGTGATGGCCAGGTGTTCGCCCTCTGGCAGAAACCTGGAAAGCAGAATCGCCTCCCCGATATTTTTCCGGCGGATGGCGCGGATGGGGTAGAGGACCCGGGGTTTGGGTGCAACGCCATGGGCGGAGACGGATAGCGGGGTCACCGTGTTGGCGATGCGGTGGAGTCCGCGGTCCGTCAGGCCTGCGGCCTTGAGCAGGCCATGGTCCCTGGAATTGATCACCCCCCAGTGACAGTTTTCGGGGTATGAACGGCGGAAATAGGCTCCGGGCCTGCCGTCTTCGGCAAAATCGTGAATCTGAAGAAAGAGGCAAAGGCCTTGATCCTTCAGGATATCGAGGAGGTCGAGGAGGTGGCGATTTTTGGCGAGGGTGGGGTTGTGAACGTGAAGGAGATCGCAGCCTGTTGGCCATCGGGTCTTTATGGCATCGATGACCCGCTGGGCCAGTTCCTGGGGTTTAAAGTGGGCCTGGTGGTCAGCATTGTAGCCGATTCCCGGAACATGGATCGCCGGACCGGGAAAGCCTTCGGGAAAAGGTGGATCTCCGTAGAGCACCAGGGTCTCGCAGCGCTTTTTGATGCACCGGACCTGTTGCTGGATCACTGTGGTGACCCCGCCGGGCTTGAGGTGGTAATGGAGGAAGGCGATTTTCATCGGTCATGCCCCCTATGATCGGGTTGCCTGCCGACAGCGGCATTTCTTCTACTCACCTGCGAGAATGGACGGAGAAACTGAATGACCCACAACCATGTTCCATTTATCGGTGATCGGGAGGTAAAAAGCAAGATCGGGTAAAATCGCTGCGGCAATTCTCTCTATTTGATTCCGGCGATCCCTTCGGCGATGTTGTAGCAGTAATCGCCCATCTTTTCAAAATTGGACAGGATATCGCTGAACATCAGGCCGGGGGCATTGGTGCAGGTCCCCTTGCGGAGGCGGTCGATGTGGCTCTGGCGCATCTCTTCTCGCATAAAATCGATGTTGTCTTCGATGGTTTGGGCATCTCGCATGAAATTGGGGCCACTGCGATGCATGCCTTTAATCACCAGTTTGAGAAAGGCGACCACCTGGTTGGAAAGGTTTTTTACATCGTCCATGGCATTTTGGGAAAAGTCGATATCATTTTCAATGATGTCTTCGGCCATGATGGCGATGTTTTCCACGGAGTCGCCGATCCGTTCAACATTGTTGGTCATGCGGATCAGGCTGGAGATTTCCCGGGCCTCGGCCTCGTTGACGTCTCCCTGGTAGATGCGGGTCAGATGGGCGGTGATCTCTTTTTGGACGGCATCCAGGTGATTTTCGTAGACCCGCCATTTTTTCAGGCGCTTTGAATCTTTGTTCTGGAGCGAATCGAGGGTGTTTTGCAGGGTGGTCATCGCTGTTTCCGCCATGCGGATCACTTCTGCGCGCACCTGGGTCAGTGCGGCGATGGGGTTGTCGATAAACCGGCTATCGAAATTGGGCATCCGGAAGTCGTCTCTTTCGCCTTCTTCTTCCTTGGGCGAGATAAGGACGGCAAGTTTGATGAGCCATGGCATAAAAATCAGGAAAACCAATGCGTTGACAACGTTGAACAGGGTGTGCCCGTTGGCGATGTAGCGCCCGATATTGGCCATGTCGCCATCGGCGTCCGGGGCGATTGAACCCGCGCCCATGAACAGGGTGGCCTTTTCGACAAAGGTGACGAAATAGGGGAAAATGATGATCATGATCATGACGCCGATGACATTGAACAGGGCGTGGGCCCGGGCTGCCCGATAGGCATTGACATTGGATGCACCGATGGTGGCGAGCTGAGCGGTGATGGTGGTTCCGATGTTTTCCCCCATCACCAGGGCCAAGGCAGCCGGGAAGGTGAGCAACCCCTGAGAAGCCAGGGTCATGGTCAGGCCGATGGTGGCCGATGAGGATTGAACGAGAATGGTCACAATGGCGCCGGTCAACACGCAAAAGACCAGCCCGCCCAAGCTATTTGGATCAAATTGAGTAAAAAAACTGATAAATGCCGGATCTCCCTTGATCGGGGAGAGACCCGTTTTCATGATATCCATGCCAAAGAAAAGAAGGCCGAAACCGAGAATGATTTCACCGATGTAGCGATTTCTTCGTTTTTTGGAGAAGAACTTGAGCCCCACGCCCAGGGCAATGGCGGGCAGGGCCAGCTTGGTGAGCTTGAAGGCGATCATCTGGGCGGTCACGGTGGTACCGACATTGGCCCCGAGAATCACCCCGACGGCTTGGGGCAAGGTCATCATGCCGGCGCTGACAAAACTGATGAGCATGACGGTGGTGGCCGAAGACGACTGCACCACGGCGGTGACCCCGGCGCCAGTGGCAAAGCCGAGCAACCGGTTGGATGAAACGGCACTGAGAATTTTCTTAATTCGATCGCCGGCCGACATCTGCAGGCCATCGGTCATGGTTTTCATGCCGAGGATAAACAGGCCGAGGCCGCCGAGAGTTTGGATCAGAACCGATGTGAGGCTCACTGGAAATATCTTCCTTTTTCGCTCATCGATTTATTTGGATAAAAATAGTTGAAAAAACGGTAAGATACAAGTAGCGTTAGATTGATGTTAGTGATTAGACTCGCTGAATATAGCAATCGATCGGCCAATAGTAAACCTCATTGTTTGCTTTTGCCGGGAGGCTGTATTAGTGGTTCTGATTCTGGCATTAAACCACTGAAACATTCTGTTTAGGTTCAAAACGGGAGCACTGACCCATGGACCGTATTTACCGACTTAAAAATGTTATTCAACCCTACGCCTGGGGTTCACGAACGGCCATTGCCGAGTTGCTGGGGGATCCTTTTCCTTCCGAGACGCCCCAGGCAGAGCTCTGGATGGGGGCACACCCCAAGGCGCCATCGAAGGTGAACCACAAGGGCCGATGGGTCCCTCTGGATGGGTTGATTGAGGCCAATCCCGTTTCGGTGCTGGGGCCGGCGGCGGCACGACGGTTTGACAATCACCTCCCGTATCTGTTTAAAGTGCTGGCCGCGGCCGAACCGCTGAGCATTCAGGCCCACCCCAGCCGCCAACAGGCCCAAGAGGGCTTTGAGCGTGAAAACCGGGCCGGTATTCCCATGGACGCCCCGCATCGCAATTACCGTGACAGCAATCACAAACCGGAAATTATCTGCGCCCTGACGCGATTCTGGGCCTTGTGCGGGTTTCGCACCTGGGTTGAAATGCGTGATAATCTTTTGTGCTATTGTCCGGACACGCTCAGCGGAGAACTCGAACGTGTCGAATGCTTCGACGAACCCCGAAGGATCCGATCTCTCTTTGAAACCCTGATGACCCTTTCCGATGATTTGCGGCAGGTGACGGTGGCCGAGGCCCTGTCTTCGGCCGAAGGGCATGGCGCTACCGTACCGGAGGCTTTCTGGCTGAAACGGATAGGCGCCATTTATCCCGACGATATCGGCGTATTATCGCCGCTACTGCTCAATCTGGTCTGTCTTGATCCCGGCCAGGCGCTGTTTTTACCGGCTGGACAGCTTCACGCCTATCTTGAGGGGACGGGGATCGAACTGATGGCCAATTCCGACAATGTGTTGCGGGGTGGCCTGACCCCCAAGCACGTGGATCTGCCGGAACTGATGAAAATTCTGAGGTTTGAGCCGCTGGCCATAAAGCGGCTGGCTCTCGAATCGATTTGGCCCGGCGAACGTCGATACCAGGCGCCTGCCCATGAATTTGCTCTGTCCGAGGTAAAGGTGGTCGGGGATGGCACCCAATACCGCAGTGCCCATGATCGCAGTGCCGATATATTGCTGTGCACCGACGGTAGCGGGGTCATCCAATGGGGGCCGGAAGGAGAAACCCTTCCCATTGAAAAAGGCGCTGCATTCCTGGCCCCTGCCGGCGCCGGCGTCTATGGGATCACCGGAAACACAATTCTCTACAAGGCATCGGTGCTTTTGTCATCGTGAGTGTTGGTTGATTCGTCTCAACCTTATACCTGAGTTGAGCATTTGTCAGAAATACGTTCCGATACGGGTCAATGGACGGCCCTCACCTTCAAACTCGGTGTGAGTCAAAATTGAAAGGCTCAAATGCGATAAATATTTTGTTTCGAATTCTTCTGGCGGTATTCAATGGATTGAAACAAGGGATTGTCAGCGTCCACCGGCCCGACGAGGCATTGTCAACGCCCAGAAGGTGACAGGTGTTCAAACGGAACAGAATTTTGACAATCCCTATAAAGGAGAGGAAAGATGCAGGGATCAAAATTTGATGCAATCGTAATTGGCTCAGGCATAGGTGGTCTGTCGTGCGCTGCTTCGCTGGCAATGTGCGATTATAAAGTATTGGTACTGGAGAAGAGCCCGTCCCTTGGCGGCTCCATGGGGACCTTTACCGAGCCGGAGACAGGTCACTGGACATGGTCACCCGGCGTACAATGGGTATGTGACTATTCCAGGGACAGCGTTGACTACAAACTGTTGCATGCGATTACCGATGGAAACATATCTTTCTCACCACTGGATGATGAGTGTCAGTTCAAGTATTTCCCCGAACTTGATTACCAATTTACATTTGTCAATGACAAAGACAAACTGTTGGAAAAGCTGAAAATCGAGTTTCCGGGTGAAAGTCAGAAGATAGACCGATATTTTGGATATTTGAATATTCTGGCGAAGAAAGCAGGAATGTTCTCGCTTCCAAAAATGTTTTCTCCTGCCATGGCCGGATTTATGTTCTGGTTTTCTAAAACTTTTAAAATGTTGCCCCATATGGATAAATCTGTCACGGAAGTCTTGGATGGTGTTTTAAAAATTGAAAATAAGAAATTGAGAGCCATATTGTTGTCGTTTTCTCATTACTTTGGAATGCCACTTGATGAAACGCCGTTCCCTTTTTATGCCTATGCCCAAAATATGCAGTTTACCGGAATGTATTATCCGGACGGGGGCGGGCAGGCAATAATTGATGCCCTTGTTACTTCAATTGGCCGAAAAGGCGGTGAAGCTCGACAGGCATCCGGTGTAAAGCAAATCCTTTTTAAAGACAATGAAGCGATTGGGGTTATCCTCGAAGATGATACCCATATTTATTCAAACACAGTAATCAGTTCAATTGGCATAAAAGAGACCTTGTATAGGCTTGTTCCGGAGAAAGAACGGCCTGCCAAACTGGTTAAAGCCTTGGCAAAGCATAGATCCGTACCTTCATTTCTGCTTTTACTGGTTGGTTTTGAAGGCGATATTTCGTCGTTTAACATTAAGAGATCCGCATATAAAACAATCATTGGAGATCCTTCCACCATGTCCCGCAATCCCATGGAAGAGGGATGGGTATGCGACGATGTGACCATTTCGTTTCCATCGCTTTTAAATGTAAAATACAAGAAACCGGACTTTCATACAGCAGAAATTCATCATGAAACCAGATATGAATACTTTGAAAAATTTGAGGGAAAGCAGGATTGTGATGAATATCGCCAGATAACAGAACAAATCGCACAGCATTTTCTAAACCGCCTTGATGAGAGATTTCCAGGGATAAAAGCGCATGTCAGATATTTTAAATTGATTACGCCATTGGACATTAAAAAGCTGACCCATCATGAGGATGGATCCATGTTTGGTCTTGACATTCATAAGGCGGATAACCCGGAATTATCACCACGGTCCGGAATGAAGAACCTGTTTTTTACCGGTGAAGATATTTTTGCCCACGGTTTAACCCCGCTTAACGGCGTTTTAACGGCAAGTGTTGTTACCGGTAAGAACCTGATAAAAAAGTTTGTATAACCATAAATTACAACGACCGAAGAATGACCGCTGACTTTGAGGAACAATACAGGAAGATCTTATGTCATTTGAACACCTTGGCCTTCGGGACGAACTGCTTGAAGCCCTTAAAACCAAGGGTTACACCGTTCCCACCCCCATTCAGGCAAAAGCCATTCCCGTTATTTTAGGAGGGCGGGACATTCTTGCCCGTGCCCAGACCGGAACGGGAAAAACAGATGCATTTGCACTGCCGCTGGTCGAAATACTGAGCCGAACAGAGGGCAACGCACGGCATCCCCGTGCCCTTGTCCTGACACCGACGCGGGAACTGGCGCTTCAGGTGGGAGAGAGCATCAAGGCGTATGCCAGGAAGGTCTCCATGCGATGCACCGTGGTTTACGGTGGGGTTCGCATCCATCCGCAAATCGATCGACTCAGGCGCGGCATCGACATCCTTGTGGCCACACCGGGCCGCCTGTTGGATCTTGCTGGCCAGAGACACTTGACGCTTTCCCGGATCGAGTTTCTGGTTTTTGACGAGGCGGACAGAATGCTGGATTTGGGATTCAGCGAGGAGATTTCCGAGATCCTTGATCTCATTCCAACCCAACGAAGGACCATGTTGTTTTCCGCCACCTACACCCAACAGATCCGAAATCTTGCCGGAAGAATGTTGAAAGAGCCCGAATTTGTCGAGGTGACCCCCGGCAATACGGCCGCTGAATCGGTCGTTCAGAAGGTTCACCTGGTGGACCGATCCAATAAGCGAGCGCTTCTTATCCACCTGATTACCCGAGGCAAATGGAGCCGGATACTGGTCTTTGTCCGCACGAAACACGGGGCAAATAAACTCACGGAGAAACTGGCCGCACAAGGGATCCGTGCCGGTGCGATGCATGGCGACAAGAGCCAGTCTTATCGGACACGCACCCTTGACGAGTTTAAAAAAGGTGAGATCCGAGCTCTGGTGGCAACGGATGTGGCCGCAAGGGGCCTGGACATCAGCAATCTGCCCTATGTGGTCAATTTTGACATGCCGGGCGTCCCTGAGGATTATGTTCACCGCATCGGCCGTACCGGCCGTGCGGGCGTGAGCGGTATTGCCGTCTCGTTGGTCAGTCACGACGAAAAGCCTTTTTTAAAGGCCATTGAGACATTGCTGAATCACAAGATCCCGGTGGAAAAAATTGACGGTTATACAGAGGGGTGCGACGTTCCTGACTTTGTTCTCTTTCGCCCCAACAGCGCGTCCAGCGAAAAAAAGGCCGACAAAGACTTAATAGAGATTGTCGCCAGAAGAACTGTTTCAAAAAAGGGATCGCGACCCCCGGCCGTGAAAACCGACGGCAAAAAAACGGGACTGAAACCGAAATCCCGAACCGGTCGGAGAAACGACCATGCGGTCAAAAAGTCGTCCCGATCTCGATCGCGCTCACCTAAATCCTCATGATTATATTGAATTACGGAGAAAGGCGTGATTCTCACATCGCTATCTTGATCAAACGCCATGCCTCTTTTGGTTCTTCGCTATTTCGTGTGGGAGGCCAGGAGGGTGCCTTCTCGCGGCCCGAAAAACTCGTCGCCAAGCGCCCGTAACCCCG
>JAEINQ010000114.1 GCA_016342285.1 Desulfobacterales bacterium | reverse complement strand
CTCGGCCCTGACATTGTTTTTGGGCATAACATACCCCAAAATTGGCCCTTGACTTTCCACGGATTAACTTTGTGGTTGACAGACTTTTTTTAAGCGTTTCAGAGTTGAATGAAATTTTTTTGACAAAACCTTCAGCGGACCGAACGGGGGGAAGCATGAGCGATGTGGTTGTGATTACGGGACTGGCACAGGGGATGGGGCGGCAAGTTGCCTGCCTGCTGGCAGAGGCCGGCAGCAATGTGGCCGGGTTTGACATGGATGCCGAAGGTATCGAAACGTTGAAAAACGAACTCGACCGGATCGGGGGAGACCATCTCCTCAAGGTCATGGACATCACCGACCGGCCCGGTATCAAGACGTTTCGTGACGAAGTGGTGGCCCATTACGGCCGGGTCGATACGGTTCTGTCCAACGTGGGCATCGGCTTTTTCGGCCCCTTTGAAGAGGTTGATCTGGAAAAAGCCCTGAAATGCCTGGAAATCAATGTCATCGGTGCTGCTGCCATTTTTCAGGCCTTCATCCCGGTCATGCGAGAACGGGGTGGGGGCAAGCTGATTGCCATGAGTTCCCTGGTCGGACAGGTGCCCTTTCCCTTCGAATCGATCTATACGGCGAGCAAATTCGCCATCCAGGGCCTGGTGGAGTCGATCAAATACGAGGTGGAACCATTTGGGATGAAGGTGGCCATCATCGAGCCGGCCCAGGTGTCGACCACGTTTGCCGCCAAAATTCATCACTTGCCGCCGGAAGGGTCGCCCTATCGGGAGCGGGCCGGGCGTTTCATCGACCGGGACAACGAACTGATACGGACGGCCACCACCCCGGATCAGGCGGCCCGGAAAATTTTCAAAGTCCTGCAATCGGACAATCCCAAGCTGCATAATCAGGTCGATTTCATGAGCTCTTTTTTTCTTTTTCTCAACTGGATCCTACCCAAGAAGCTCAGGGACATGATTCTGCTCAACCACATGGATATCAAGGTTTGAGGGAAAGAAAATCCGGGAAAGTTCTACCGTTGCGGCAAGAACAGAACAACCGCGTAAGAGCAATATCGAATATCCAATGACCAATGTCCAAGGCCTAAGGATGGAGTCGCTACGCTCCGCCGATGAACCAAGGCTAAAAATGGCAGAATACCTTCCTTAGATATTGGAAATTGGGAGTTGGACATTGGATATTGATTATCTTGCCCCCATATGGGGGGCTACCTATGCCACCGATTAGCGGGTGGAGCCTCACTGAGGCCGCCGGCACAGCGGGTGGCGATTCACTTTGTGAGCAAGAAGACCTGGACCAATCCAGTAGGAGGACAGCATGGACGCCCAACTTGCTTCGCCGAAACAAATTATCGGAACCCGGGTGGACCGCCTTCGCAAGCGGATCATCGACGCTCCCCAGGAGGTCTGCATTGAACGGGCCCGGCTTTTCACCCGTGCCATGGCCAAACACTGGGATGACCACCCCCTGACCCGAATGAGCCTGGGGCTCGAAGAGATTCTAACCCACGCCAGTGTGATCATTCGCCAGGATGAAATCATCGTCGGCTGCCGGACCAGCAAGCTCAAGGGAGCCCCGCTCTTTCCGGAGAACAAGATCCGATGGATCGAAGGCGACGTGGACAGCTTCGATCATCGGCAGATCCAGCGGGCGTTGATAACAGAGGAAGAAAAGCAGATCCTCAAAGAGGAGATCATCCCCTTTTGGACGGGAAAATCCGTGGAAGAGGATTTCGAATTCCATCTTTCCCAAGACGTGGCTGATGACGTGGATAAGTATATCTTCACCTTCATGCTGGAGATTACATACGGTATTGGTCATTTTACCATGAACCACGAGCGAATTCTGGCCACAGGCATGGCCGGTGCCATGGAGACGGCCCAAGCTGGGTTCGAAGCGCTTTCCGAAGACGAGAAAAAGGGTGAAAAAAGCCTGTTTTACAAGGCGGTGATCCGGTCGTTGCGGGCGGCTATCACCTTTGCCCGCCGGTATGCCGAAAAGGCCCGGGAGATGGCAAGTACCGAGACCGACCCGGTTCGGGCTGCCGAGTTGCTTGAAATTGCCCGGGTTTGCAGCCGGGTCCCCGAGCATCCGGCCGAAAGTTTCCACGAAGCGGTGCAGTGCGTCTACTTCGTCCATCTCATCTCCCAGATCGAATCGGGTGGAAATTCGATTTCCCTGGGCCGCATTGATCAGTATCTCTATCCTTTTTACCAGCAGGACCTTGCGGCCGGTCGTATTGATCCGGACCGGGCGCGGGAGCTTCTGGCACTTCTCTTTCTCAAGACAAATGAGATCTGGAATGTCCTCGAAGAGGCGTACATTCCAGGCGGCGAGGGGACCGAAGGCAAGACCACCCAGAACGTTACGGTAGGCGGCATGGGAAAAGACGGCGAAGATGCCACCAATGGTCTGAGCCACGTCGCCCTCAATGCGTTTTGCGATATTCGCCTGGTCCAGCCCAACTTTGGGGTCCGGGTTTGTGACGGGACCGATGACCTGTTCTTTGCCCGGGCCCTGTCCTATGCCAAAGACGGCGTTCCCCTCCATTTCTTCAATGATCGGGTGATCGTGGACGCCCTGGTCCAGGCCGGCCACAGCATGGAAGATGCCCGGGATTACGGCGTGGTCGGTTGCCTGGAACCCAACGCCCAGGGAAAGAGCTTTGGCTCCACCTTTGCCGTCCAGTTCAACGGCATCAAGTGCCTGGAATTCGCATTGAGCGACGGTGTGGACAACATCTTCGGGTATCCCTCGGGACTGGAGACCGGTGACCCGGCGGGGTTCGACACCTTCGAAGATCTATGGGCCGCATACGATCGCCAGTTATCCCATTATATCGGTCAGATGGTCCGGGGCATCACCTGCCTGGACGAGGCCATTGCCCGCCGGGTCCCTTCGCCCTTTGCGTCGGCCATGATTGACGGCCCTCTGGAAAAGGGCGTGGACCTGACCCGGGGCGGTGCCATCTACAATTCCACCGGTGTCCAGCTCATGGGCTACTCCAATATTGTCGATAGCCTCTTTGCCGTCAAACAGGCGGTTTTCGAAGAGAAACGATTTTCCATGGAGGCATTGACAACATGGCTTGCCGACGACTGGACCGATGCTGAAGACAAGCGCACCTGTCTGCTCAACAAGGTTCCCAAGTACGGAAACGACCATGACGGCGTCGACCAGATGGCTGCACGGGTTCTGGGGCATTTTTGCGACGTGCTTGCCGGGCATCGCAATTTTCGAGGTGGCGCTTTCTGGCCGGGGGTTTTCTCCGTGGGCTTTCACATTACCATGGGTGCCTTTACCGGTGCCACCCCTGACGGCCGTTACGCCGGAGACGTACTGGGAAACGGCATTACCCCAAGCAACGGGGCGGCCCTTAACGGGCCAACGGCGGTGCTAAACTCCGCTACCAAGCTTCCCTTGTCCCGGGTCACCAACGGTCTGAACCTGAACATGCGTTTTGCCGGAAGCCGGATTCGAAGCCAGGCTCTGTTGGATCTGATGAAGGGGTACTTCAAACGCGGCGGGGCCCAGGTGCAGTTCAATATGGTGGAGACCGAACAGCTCAAGGCGGCCCAGAAAGAGCCGGAGAAATTCCGTGACCTGGTGGTCCGCATCAGCGGATATTCGGCCCTGTTTGTCAATCTGAGCGATATCGCCCAGAGCGAAATTATCAGTCGAATGCAGTATGACCTTTGATTCTCGGTTGGAATTCACGTCTTTTGGATGCGGTCAACGTCGACTGGCTATGTCGATAAAATTGCCGGCAAGTGCCTAAAATGCGCTAAAGTTTGAAATGCCTAAAGTTGAGGAGTCGCTTCGCTCCAGCTCTTTTCAGCTAAGATATGGCAGAATTCCTTAATTTTAGGCACTTTAGGCACTTCGAATTTCAAACACCCAAGGCCAGCCTCTTTCAGGGGTAAATCCAAACCAGGTTCTTCGGGCCGGGATTCTTTACAAATGCATCAAGATCTTGGAACAGTGAGGAGGTAATGGATGAGCAAGGTGATGACCATGAGCGATGCCGTTTCCAAGTTTGTCAAAAACGGCGCCTTTCTATACATGGGCGGCTACGTTTGTCGGCCGCCGTTTGCCGCGATTCATGAAATCATCCGCCAGGGCATAGGGGATCTGACGGTGACCCGAAGCAACGCGGCGGACGATTTCGATATGCTCATCGGCGTGGGCGCGGTTAAACGGTTCATTTCCACGTTTCTCTCCCTGGGCGTCTATGGCCTGGGGCGGTGTTATCGACGATCCATAGAAAAGGGGATTCCCCACAAAATCGAGGTGGAGGAGTACACCAACCTTTCGCTTCCCATGATGCTCCAGGCCGGGGCCATGGGCATGCCCTTTGTCCCGGTCCGGGACATGGTCGGTTCGGACCTGCTCAACGTCCGTTCCTTCATGGGAGAAAACAAGTACAAGATGATCGAATCGCCTTTTGACGGCACGCCGACCCTTCTGGTGCCGGCCCTGAACCCGGACGTGGCCATCATTCATGTGCAGCAGGCCGATGAAGAGGGAAACGCCCAGATCTGGGGGATCGGCGGCGATTGCCAGATCGGGGCCAATGCCGCTAAAAAGGTCATCGTAACCTGCGAGCGGATCGTCAGCCGGGAGGTGATCGGCAAGGATCCGTCCCGGACTATCCTGCCGGCTTTTAAGGTGTCGGCTGTGGTGGAAGCGCCCTTTGGCGCCCATCCGGGGTACACTCCGGGATTTTACGATGTGGATTTTTCCATCGGTTATCTTTACCAGCAGGCATCCAACACGGTGGAAGGGTTTGAAGCCTTTGTCAAGGAATGGGTGTACGATTTGCCGGACCGCACCGCCTATACCCAGCATTACATTGAGCGTTTTGGTTACAAGACGTTTGAGACCCTTCAGGCGGATTTCGACTATGGGTTTCCGGTCAGTTACGCCTATTGATGGGCGGGGATACGGGGTTTTTCACCACGAAGATCTTAGCGCGGCATAGCCGCAACCAAAATGTGGTTCACCGCGAAGACGCAAAGATCGCAACGTTTTTTTTGGCACGGATGACGCGGATTACACGGATTATTTGTTCGGCCGATCACCTACGAAAAGCCGCCGTAGGCGCTCCGGCCGAACAAATGGTGCCATGCCCTTCGGGCAGGTGCTCGGCCGTACCAGACTTGGTGCCGTGTAGGAAGCCCCGATTCCGCAAAAAGGATTTCTCAGCGTTCTTTGCGACTTGAGCGAAGCGGGCGGTGAGATTATTAGGCTTAACGCGAGATTAGCCACCAAAAATTGTTGACCTTGAATCGTACGAAAAAAACAAGAAACTGAAGGCTATTAGTACGAGGATCACGAAGAATCAAAAACCAAGAAACTATCGGCCCTAACACCCATGGGGGAGATGAATCCATGAAAGATTCGAAGAAAGAGTATATCAAACCGGAACTGATGGCCTGTTGCGGCGCCAGGGAAATTCGGGACAACGATGTGGTGATTGTCGGCACGGGGTTTCCCGCCATGGCGGCCAACATCGCCAAGTACACCCATGCGCCCGGCGCTGTCATGATGCAGGAATCCGGGGTTATTGATGCCCAGCCGAAACGGCCGGCGCTCTCCGTGGGAGATCCCTGCCTGAACCCCGGGGCCGCCATGATCGGCGGGCTGGTGGACATCATGGGCATGTACCTTCAAGGGGGATGGGTCGATGTGGGGTTTCTCTCCGGCAGCCAGGTGGACAAATTCGGTAATATCAATACCACGGCCATCGGCGACTACCAGCAACCCCAAAGCCGACTTCCCGGCAGCGGGGGGGCCAATCCCATCGGGAGTCTGGCCAAGAGAACCCTGATCATTTCCCTCCATGACAAACGCCGGCTGGCCGAACGGGTCGATTTTATCACCACGCCTGGTTATATCGACGGGCCCGGAGCCCGAGAACGCTGGGGGCTTCCCCAGGGCACGGGTCCTTCGGTGATTATTACCAACAAGGCCGTGATGCGTTTTGACGCCGAAACCCGGGAGGCCTATCTGGCCTCTTTTCATCCGGACTGTACCGTGGAAGAGATTGTGGCCAACACCCCCTGGGATTTGAAGGTGGCTTCGGATGTGGCCCCCACGATCCCCCCTATGACCGAAGAACTTCGCGTGTTGCGCGAGGTGCTGGATCCCCATCGGATGATCAGTATCTACGAAAAAAGGGGATATGTCTGAAAAATCGCGTGGAGACAATCCAAATCGAAATCGCTATCGAAATCGATAATGACACGACTTTTCCCATAGCAAAGCCGAGTTTTGGATATTTCTATGAAGCCCGATACGGAGGATGGAAAAAATCGAAGACATAGACGTTTCTGGAAAGGAAGAAATACGTGTTTTGCTCGGAGGAGATTCGACTACGATTTCGATCCCGATTTCGAGAAAGGACCATAAAACCAAGGCCAACTTATGGTGAGGCAAGACCAATCCCGCCTGCGGCGGGACAAACCGGCTTAACTGATAAAGCCGATTAAACCGATTAAACCAACCAACCGATTCAAAGGAGTCACCATGGAATATACACGGGAACTGGCGAAATTCTGCGCATCGGTCTCCATCGAATCCCTTCCGGCCGAAGTGGTCCACAAGGCCAAGCTCTGCATTCTCGACTATGTAGCCAACGTCTACGGTTCCCTGGAGCTCGAAACAGTCCGCAAGGTGGCTGACCACATTCGGTCCCTGGGCGGAGGTGAACGGGCCACGGTTCTGGGGTGCGGTTTTAAGACCGATACCCACCATGCGGCGTTTTTAAACGGGGTCACGGCCGAGGCCATCGAGGCCCAGGACGGTCTTCGGTTTGGCGGAAACCATCCCGGGGTGGCGGTTATCCCCGCGGCCCTGGCTGTGGCCGAAGAGAGAAATTGCAGCGGCCGGGCCGTCATCGAGGCGGTGGTGGCCGGATACGAAGCCGCCAATCGTGCGTCGGCGGCCATGCACCCCTGGCACACCCTGGGGGGGTTTTTGCCCACGGGCACCTGCGGAACCTTTGGTGCGGCGGTGGCCGCCTCAAAACTCATGGGACATGATCCCGCAACCCTTCTAAACGCCCTGGGCAATGCCGGTTATCTGCTGCCGATCTCCATGGCCGAACAGCTCATGGGGGGCTATACCATCAAGATCGTTCAGGGCGGACAGGCTGCCAGTGCCGGAATCATGGCCGCTGGCCTGGCCGGCTGCGGGGTGACCGGCGCTCCCTATGTCATTGAGGGGTCCGCGCTAAACGGCGGGTTTGCCAAGATCACCACCATCGCCGACCCCACCCTGAGCCGCATCACCGAGGGCCTGGGGGATCACTATTCCATCATGGACATCTACTTCAAACCGTTCACCGCTTGCCGACACACCCATGGTGCCGCCCAGGCGGCCATGGAACTGGCCGCAAGCGAGCCCATTGCGCCCGAAACCGTGGCAAGCGTGGCCGTCCATACTTACGGCATTGCCGAACTGGCCGTGGGCAAACCGGTGACCGAAGAGAGTTCTTTTGTCTCGGCCCAGTTCTCCATTCCTTACGTGGTGGCGGTCTGTTTGCTGGACGGGCAGCTCGGGCCGGGCCAGCTGACCGAGGCCAGGATCGCCGATCCTGTGCTCATGCAACTGGCCGGCAAGGTAACGGTGAAAACCGACGAGGATTTAAATAAAGTCTATCCGGAAAAGACATCCAGTCGGGTGGAGATATCCCTGACCGACGGGCGAGTGCTGACCCGGCAAGTCGATATTCCAAAGGGGGACCCGAGAGATCCCATGGCTGAAGAAGACCTGGCGGAAAAAATTCGGCGCTTTGGGGCCGGCCGGGAGTCGGTCCGGGTCGAAGCGATTGTTGAAGCAGTGATGAACCTGGAACAGGCCGAGGCGGTTCACCGCCTGGTCGAAACAATTTGATTTAACGGAGGGAGCGAATGGATTTTGCCATGACGCGGGAGCAGACCATGCTCCTTGAAAGTCTCAGAGATATGGGCAGAAGAGAGAATTTTCGGGACCTGGCCGCCCATATCGATGCCACGGGAGAATTTCCTCATCATCTGATGGACAAGTACGCCGAGATGGGACTGCTGGGCATGACCCTGTCACCGGAGTACGGCGGTGTTGACGAAACCGCCTTGACCGCCGTTTTGGCCATCGAAGAGTTGGCAAAATGGAGCCCCATGATTGCCGGGCCGTTGTTCGAGTCCAATGTGGGGCCGGTGCGGGTTATCGACATGTTCGGCACCGCTGAGCAAAAGCAGCGGATTTTGCCCGGTGTCTGCAAGGGTGAGTACAGCGTTTCGGTTTGCATGACCGAACCCGAAGCCGGGTCTGACCTGACGGCGCTGGCCACCACCGTGGAGGACCGGGGCGACCATCTGGTATTAAACGGCCGCAAATCCTTTATTACCGGTGGCGGTCACGCCAGCCACTACCTGGTCTACACCCGTTTCGGCGAGACCCTGGGCTACAAGGGGATCGGTGCGGTGATCGCCGAAAAGGGAATGCCCGGATTCTCCTTCGGAAAGCAGGAAGAGTTCATGGGTTTGAGGGGCATGCCTTCCTGCGATCTGTTTTTTGACAATGTTACCATTCCCAAAGAAAACGTGGTCATTACCGCCGGAGATTTCGGTAACCTCATGCTCACTTTTGATATCGAGAGATGTGGCAATGCCGCCATGTGCCTGGGGGTGGCCGGCGGTGCCCTGGAGGAGGCCAAGCAGTATGCCCAGAAACGTCAGGCGTTCGGCCGTCCCATCTGTGAATTCCAGGCCGTCCAGTTCATGATGGCTGACATGGCCATGAAACTCGATGCCGCCAAGCTTTTGGTCTACCGGGCAGCCAACGGTGCGGGGCAGGGGCTGCCGTCCATCTACGAGGCCTCCATGGCCAAATGCTTTGCCAACGAGATGGTCCGTGACGTGACGGACAATGCCATGCAGATTTTCGGCGGCTACGGGTACAGCCGTGAGTTTCCCCTGGAACGCATGGCCCGCGACGCCCGGGCCTGGGGGGTGGCCGGCGGCACCATGCAGATGCTCAAGGTGACCATGGCCAGCATGATTTTTGGGCGGCGGTTTGACCAGCGAAAATAAAATTGCCGTAAGCGTTCACAGGGCATCACGCCGAGGCGTGACTTTGTTCCCGGGCATTTGAAGTACAGTAGAGACCGTCTGCATGCCCGGCGCCTCGCATCTACGGCACCCTGTAAACGCTTACAGTGCGAGGGGTTGGAATGTCTTGATCCTCTCAACCCCGTGAACAGATACAAATTGCCTATGCAATTTTATGTAACGCGGCTTCGTCGTTTTTGAGACCTGAGACTTTCGGGGAGAAGAAAGCATGAAAATCATTCGGTATGGATTGATGTTGGTCGGAGCGGTTATACTTCTTCTGGCTCTGTTTATTGTAAAGACCCTCTGGGTCGCCGGAGAATTCAAGGACCTGATTCCCCACGAAACAGGCCAATACAAGTCTGTTTCCTCTCTTGCCGGGGCTGAAGACATAACCGTGGATCCTTCCACGGGGACGGCGTTTATTTCCTGCAATGACCGGCGTGCCGCCATGCGTGGGGAGAAGAAACAGGGGGCGATTTACGCTTACGACCTGAAGGCAGCCAATCCTGCGCCGGTTTCCATCACCGAATCGGTGCGGTTCAGGTTTCACCCCCATGGCATTTCCTTTTTTGCCGCGCCGAACGGAAAGAAAATGCTCTTTGTGGTCAACATGGGCCATGATGCTCATTTTCACGATTCGTCCCAGAACGGCACAATCGAAATTTTTGAATACTCCGGCAGCCGTTTGATCCACCGACAAACCATAGCGGATTCGAAACTGCACAGCCCCAATGACATCCTGGGCGTCGGCGAGAAACAATTCTATGTCACCAACGATCATGGGGCGACTTCACGGCTGGGAAAGATGGCCGAAGACTATTTGCAGCTCTCCTGGGCTCATGTCCTATATTACGACGGATCCGGGTTTTCCAAGGCCGCCGAGGACTTGTCCTATGCCAATGGCATCGCTACCAGTCCGGATGGCTCCGCGGTGTATGTGACATCGACGGTCAAGGGGTATCTGCGGATTTTTTCACGCGATCCGTCGACCGGTGTGCTGAGTCGGCAAGAGGATATTCAACTCGGGACCGGGCTTGACAATATTGAGGTCGATGAAACCGGGTCCCTTTGGATCGGCTGCCATCCGAAGCTCTTGACCTTTGTCAAGCACTCCAAAGATCCTGCCGTACGCTCTCCCTCCCAGGTGTTGAGAGTACGGATCGGCGAGAATAAGGTTCATGAGATCGAAGAAATTTATCTCAACGACGGCGTTGCCCTCTCCGGTTCGAGCGTGGCCATGCGTTATCGAAACAGGCTATTGATCGGTTCGGTTTACGAGCATTTTCTCGACGGTGTTCTGCCTGAAAAATTCGATGCATCGTAACAGGAAAAGTTTAAGTCAGGGATAAGGCCGGTGGAACCACCGGCATAACCAAAGGAGGCATCATGAGCGAGTACTACCGGGACAAGGACCATCTGTTCGAAATTTATAATTACTTCCTCGACCAGGTGCTTCGGGACGACAAGATTGGGCCCAAAATGGCCAAGGCGAACATTATCATCAAATTTATTTACACCGACCCGGACTGCGAAGTCACCATCGATTTGAAAAATCCGCCGAAAAAAGAAGGGACCTACGGCACGTTTTATCTGGGACCGACCGAATTAAAGGAAGATGTCTGGTCCAAGCAGAGCGCCGACCATTCCCATCGGTTCTGGCACGGGCTGGAAAACCCCATCGCGGCCGTGACCCGGGGCAAGGTCAAGCAGGGCGGCAAGATCACCGCCATGCTCAAGCTGCTCCCCGTGGTCAAGCCGACCTTCAAGCGGTTCCCGATAATTCTTAAGGAGATGGGATACGACGACCTGGTGGTGACCAAGAAGTAATCAGTTTCCATCCATAAACGGTAACGATGCCGGAGGTTGTGCGCAGAAAATCGGCAATATTTTTACTTTTTGAGCTTAGTGTCTCGTATGTTGAAAGTTAATGAAAAGCCATGCAGGGAGGAGGAGGCGTTGCCCCCCCATCCCCCAATGACGCG
>JAEINQ010000113.1 GCA_016342285.1 Desulfobacterales bacterium | reverse complement strand
GGTTTGAAGAGTTGTACCAGAAGTTTGAGGTTGAGATGGATTTGTTTGAAACCAACATATAGGATAAGAAGATGGGATTGAGAATATTAAGACGCAAAGATGTTGAAGATAAAATAGGCTTGAAACACGCGAAAATATATATAATGATGAACGAAGGGATATTCCCTCGCCCCATCCAACTTGGCCCTAAATCTGTAGGCTGGGTGGAGTCGGAAATTGATGAATGGTTGATGAAAAAAATCAAGGAGAGAGATGAATGCACCGCTGAGATATGACGGTATTTTTGGCGGTACTTTCAAAAAGTGCCGCCTTTAAGCCTTTGTATTAAATTAACTTTTTCAGCCAATCCCTGTCTCCCCAGAGCACCAGGACAGGGGGTTCAAGTTTTGAAAGTTCATTCCGGACCGGGGTGTCGTCCACTTCCAGAAACAGGTCTTTCCACATTTTCCTGTTATGTTCGGTTCTGTCCCTGTGGCGGCGGGCCAGAACATTTCTGGCTGGCCAGGGAAGATAGGGCTCCTTTTCAAAACAAAGGGCCAGCAGATTGTCATAGTCTTTCCGGGTAGAAACGATCAACGGATTTTGCCCCTGCTCCAACGCTTTGAAAAAGTCACTTTTCACCGATGTTACAACCCCTGCCGAATCAAACAACCCCAAGGATATGATTTGTTCCGGATGATTTCGCGAGTAGATTAGAGAGACAAGGCCTCCCATGGAATTTCCCACCAGGTGAAACCGTGTGACCCCCAGCTTCTGAATCGCCAGGGCCAAGCGTCTTTCCATGCTCTCCACGTCATACGGTCCCTCAAAATCAAGGGAACTCTCCCCATGGCCCGGAAGATCCACAGCAATCACCCGAAAGGATTTCGGGATATATCGTGTAAACCTGAGCCAGTTTTCCTTATTCGCCGCAAACCCGTGGATAAAAACCATCACATCCCCGTCTCCATCCCTTTCCAGATAACAAAGGGTCTGCCCCTCCACCATGACGGATTTCAGCGCCATCCGGGATTTGCTCCGCTCCATGGAAAGCCCGAACCTGAACGCCGGTTCCTCGACGATACTGCATCCGGTACAAAGCAACATGGCAACAAGAATCAAAAATATAAATCGCACATTTAATTTCACCCCTGGGACCTCCTATATAGTGGAAACGTTTATATTTAAGCCAGCCCCATACCCATTCCATGGTAAACCCAAAAACACAACCTTTTTGTTTTCCAGAACCCTATTTTCCTAGTGATTTCAAATCTAATTTTAACAGGGTTGTAACTGATGGAATCAAATTGAGCTTGACAAAAGGGCCCACAAATAGTTCCATTGGTATGAGGATGCGGAATCAAACGCTGGAGTCCTCATTTTCCTTATTTAGTATCGTTTCATATACCGAATCAGCCATGACATAAGAATTATTTTTCTCAATTTCGCCGATTTCGACATCAGTCTCCCAGCATCCCAAATCGCCAACAAAACAATCAGACCCATTGGTAATATCGCCTATCGATCGTTGTCATAGAAGGTGGGGAATGGAAAAAGTCCTGCAAACCTGGCTGTCTCACCAGTGTCGAAAGCTGTCCGGATCGACACAGGCCATGCTGTTGACCAATCCACCCGATGAAGGGCCAACGACCCAGACCCTTTTCTGGCCGGAGGACCTGGGTGATCACCAACAACTGTCCCGGGTGGCCCAGGCAGCATTGCGCACCGGACAGGTGGTGATAAAAACCAACAACAATGAGATGGATAAAACCGGAGAACCGCTTGATGCCATGGCCTGTCCGGTGTTCTTGAACGGCCGGTTATTCGGGGTTGTCGCCATTGAGATGACCAACCGTTCCAAGCCCATGCAGGAGGAAACGGTACGCCAGATTCAAGCCGGAGCAGAGTGGCTGGAAGCCATGATTCTGCTGCATGGCTCAACGGCTAAAGAACAATTGGTCAACCTGGTCGATCTGGTTGCCTCCGGGCTGGAACATGAACGGTTCAAATTTGCCGCAAGCGAGGTGACCAACGAACTGGCCCAGCGCTTTTCCTGCCAGCGGGTGAGTCTCGGTTTTTTGCGATACAACCGTGTAAAGGTTGAGGCGCTGTCCCATTGTTCCCGAATTGATCAACACTCGAACCAGGTGCGGGCCATTCGCGATGCCATGGGCGAATCCCTGGACCAGGGAACCACAGTGGTGTATCCGGTAAAGCCGGACGCCACCCCCATGGTCACCCGGTTTCATGCCCGACTGGCCGACGCCCAGCAAGAAACGACCATATGCACGTTACCACTGATAAAAAACAATAAAGCGGTCGGCGCCCTGCTGCTGGAGCGCGTTGGGGGCAAATCCTTTACCCCGGAGACGGTGGTGCAGTGTGAGCAGATCGGGCTGTTGCTCGGACCGGTACTGGAAACCCGAAGAAGGGACGAGCGCCCCCTGCCCTATAAGCTCCTCGAATCCGTGCAAACCGGGTGCGTTAAATTATTCGGTCCGCGCTATCTGCCGCTGAAAGCCGTGGTCAGCGTTGCCACGGTTCTCCTTGTATGGCTTTCCCTGGCCAATGCCATGTTTCGCATCTCCTGCGACTCAGTGCTGGAAACGGGAATCTGTCAGGTGGTTGTGGCACCCCAGCAGGGGTATATTGCCGAGGCCCATGTCCGTGCCGGTGACCTGGTTCAAAAAGGGGATCTGCTGGCGACCCTGGATGACCAGGATCTGCGGGCCGAACAACGCAAGTGGCAAAGCCAGCGTGGCCGGTTGATCAAGGAATACCGGAAAGCACTGGCCGGATTCAACCGCGCCGATGTTGCCATTCTCAAAGCCAAACGCGCCCAGGCCGAAGCCCAGCTGAAACTGGTGGAGCAGCAGCTGGCACGCACCACCTTGGTCGCACCGTTTTCCGGCCTGATTGTCAAGGGAGACCTGAGCCAGGCCCTGGGGTCACCGGTCACCCGGGGCGAGGTGCTGTATGAAGTGGCCCCCACCGACAATTACCTGGTTGTCCTGAAGGTTGATGACCGGGATATCGGCAGGGTCTCTTTGGGGCAAAAGGGAAAATTGAAACTGTCCGGCATCCCCGACCAGACCATCGCCATCACCATCGACCGGCTGACACCCGTGTCAACACCTGGGGAGGCACGCAACTACTTCCGGGTCGAGGCAGTCATGGAAAAACATTCGGATCTCATGCGCCCGGGCATGGAAGGGATCTCAAAAATAGAGATCGGCCGAGAAAAGCTGCTCTGGATCTGGACCCGGCGATCGGTTGAATGGCTGCGTCTCTTTGTCTGGAAACGGTTGCCCTAACCTGGACAAGCCGGAACCAAAGCGTTTTTCTGCGTCTCTTGTCAAAAGAACGCGACAGGCTGAGACAGAAAACTAAAACAGGGGAAAAAATGAACGAATCGATGTTCAGCACATATTGGTATCGGGTCGCAAACCTCAAACCCCGGTTGCGCGATTCCACCCTCATTTCCCGGCATGTCTACCGGGGCCGGCCCTGGTATGTGCTGGTAAACCGCCTGAACCGGCGCAACCATCGGTTCAACACGGCCGCCTACGCCCTGATCGGCCGGATGGACGGCACACGGACGGTTCAGGAAATATGGGAAAGCACCGGTCAACTGTCAGGGGACGCCGCCCCGACCCAGGATGAAATCATTCGCCTGCTCGCCCGGCTCCACGATACGGATCTGATTCAAAGCGACATCCTGCCCAGCACGGTGGAACTGTTCCGCCAGTCCCAGGGGTTGGCGGAAAACAGTTGGAAACAGCGGATTTCCAATCCGTTTTCCCTGCGGTTTCCGCTCTTTGATCCGGATCGGTTCCTGGAGAGATGGGGTTTTCTCACGGCACCCCTGTTTACCCGGGGCGCTTTCTTGGCCTGGCTGGTGATCGTGGTGACGGCCCTGGTTGCGGCAGGGTTGCACTGGCCCGAATTGTCCGGTGCGCTGCCGGACAAGCTCTTTTTGCCCCAAAATCTGCTGCTGCTCTGGCTGGTTTTTCCCCTGGTGAAAATCCTCCACGAGTTCGGTCATGCCTTTGCCGTAAAAAAATGGGGCGGCGAGGTACACGAGCTGGGAATCATGCTGCTGGCACTGACCCCCATCCCCTACGTGGATGCCACCGCCTCCGCCGCTTTTCCCGACAAAAACCACCGGATAGCCGTTGCCGCAATGGGAATGGCGGTGGAACTGCTGCTGGCATCCCTTGGGCTGTTGGTCTGGCTGAATGTGGAAACCGGCCTGGTCAGCGCAATTGCCTATAACGTCATGCTCATCGCCGGAGTAGCAACCGTGCTGTTCAACGGTAATCCCCTGCTGCGTTACGACGGTTACTACATGCTGACCGACCTGATCGAAATTCCCAATCTGGGCCAGCGCTCCACCCGCTATATCGGCTACCTGTTCCAGCGCTACCTGCTGGGGATTCGGACGGCTGAATCTCCCATTACCGCCCCCGGGGAAAAAGTCTGGTTTCTGCTCTACGGACCAATTTCTTTCTTGTACCGTATCATCGTTCTAATCACACTGATCCTGCTGGTCAGCGGGCATTATTTTGCCATGGGTGTAGTGATCGCCCTATGGGGGGCCATCAGTCTGTTGATCCTTCCCCCGGTTCGCACCCTGTACAGCTTTCTGAACAGCCCGGCCGGGCGCAACAGCCACTTCCGTCTGGTGGCCTTTACCATGGGATCGGCTTTGGGGATTGTCCTCCTGTTTTTCATCCTCCCGGTTCCCCTCCAGACCATCACCCAGGGGGTGGTCTGGCTACCTGAAAAATCAACAATCAGGGCTGGCATCGATTGCGAGGTGATCGAGTTACTGACGCCTGTGGAGCAATTTGTAGCCAAAGATGTCCCTCTGATCCGGGGCGCCGATCCCTTTCTGGATGCGGATATCGAAATATACAACGCCCACCTGGCGGAACTCTACGCCAGCTACAATGGCCAACCCCGCCATAAACGGGTGAAGCGAAAAATGATGTTGGAAGAGATCGAACAGGTCAGAAAGGATCTCCAGCAAGCCGAAGAGCGACGTGATCAACTGGTGGTGCGCAGTCCGGCCCAGGGATATTTTATTTTGATCAAAACCCGGAACCTGCCCGGTCATTTTGTAAGGAAAGGGGAACTGCTCGGTTATATCATTGCGGAACACCGCCCCACGGTGCGGGCCGTGGTCCGCCAGGCAGATATAGGACTGGTACGGAAACGGGTCACCGGGGTGGAAGTGCGGCTTGCTGAACAATCGTCAACACCCCTTGCAGCCGAAATCAAACGAATCCTTCCGGCAGCAACCCTTAATCTGCCGTCAGCAGCCCTTGGCACATCCGGCGGTGGAGATGTTCCTATGGATCCCACCGATCCTGAAGGATTGCGAACCCTGGAAACGCATTTTCAGCTCGATATCAGCCTGCCTGGAGAGTTAAAGCCCCCCCATATCGGCGGAAGGGTCTTTGTTCGGATCGAACATGGGACCATGCCCCTGGCCATGCAGTGGTACCGCAGTTTACGCCAACTTTTTTTAAGGAAGTTCTATGTTTAGTTCAGCCCTTTCAGCAGACATCAAAACCATGCGCCCCGGCCCCATCGCCGGACGGTATCCCCAACGGTGCAGCCAGGAGGACGGATGGCTTGATGGTGCCCTGAACGCGCTTAAGGGAAAGCTGATCCGGCTGACCCTGGTCAACCGAACCGCCTTGCCCAGGGTCGCCGCAACCATCGGTCGCAGGGCAGATGCCTTGACCGGCCTTGACAACACAGCGATTACCGCCCTGCTGATCACGTTGCGTCGGCATTTCCACCGCCGGGGGCTCGTCCCCGGGTTATGCGTACAATCCTTCGCCCTGATCCGTGAACTGGCCATGCGGACGATCCGGTTACGCCATTACGATTCCCAGGTCATGGCCGGCTGGGTCATGCTCCAGGGACGGCTTGCGGAAATGGAGACCGGAGAGGGGAAAACCCTGGCAGCAACTCTGGCAGCGGCTACCGCCGGTCTGGCCGGGATTCCGGTCCATGTCATCACCGTCAACGAGTACCTGGTAAAACGGGATGCAGAGGCCATGGGCCCGCTCTATCAGGCCCTTGGCCTAACAGTGGGTTATGTCACCCAGGATATGCCGCCGGACCGGCGCAGGGCCGGTTACGGGTGCGATATCACCTATTGCACCAACAAACAGGTTGCCTTTGATTATCTGCGGGACCGACTGCTCCTTGGCAACACCCCCGGCCAGTTGCGTCTGCAGCTGGAATCGGCCTATTCCGACAATAATCGGCTGGGACAATTTCTGCTGCGCGGGCTCTGTTACGCCATTGTCGACGAAGCAGACAGTGTCTTGCTCGACGAGGCCCGTACCCCGTTGATCATCACCCGCAACACCGACGATCCGGCCCAACACGCAGTTTATCTGCAAGCGCTGAATCTGGCCAAAGGAATGGAGCGCGGGCATGATTTCTTTCTTGATCCGGCCCAACACCGGGTAGAGCTCAGTCTGGCCGGGCAACAGAAGCTGGCTGGTCTCCACCAGTCCCCCAGGGGTCTCCACCGGTCTCCCAAGGGAGGCCTGCAAAATACCAGGCAACGGGAAGAACTGGTTTGCCGGGCCCTCCACGCCCTGCATCTGCTACACAGAGATCGCGACTACCTGGTCCAAGGAGATAAGGTAATGATTATCGATGCCAACACCGGAAGAACAATGCCTGATCGCTCCTGGGAACGCGGCCTGCACCAGCTGGTGGAAACAAAGGAAGCCGTCCCCCTCACCGGTATCCGTGACCCGCTGGGACGGTTGACTTTTCAAAATTTCTTCCGTCGTTATCTCCACCTGGGCGGGATGACTGGCACAGCCCGGGAGGTCCGCTCCGAGCTATGGTCGGTTTACAGACTCAGGGTCCGGGAGATTCCCCTCCATCGCCCCAGCCGCCGGAAAGAGCTGCCCCCCAAGGTCTATCCCCGGGCCAAAGAGAAATGGGCGGCGGTGGTCACTGGGGTTAAAGCAATGCAACGTCAGGGACGGCCGGTGCTGATCGGTACCGGGTCGGTTGCGGATTCAGAATTTCTGAGCCGGCAACTGACCGTAAAAAAAATCCCCCACCAGGTACTCAACGCCCGGCAGGATAAGGAGGAGGCCCGGGTTGTCGCCGCTGCTGGTAAGGAAAAGCAGGTCACCGTGGCGACCAACATGGCCGGCCGGGGAACCGATATCCCCCTTGCCCACGGGGTTGCCAACCTGGGCGGCTTGCATGTCATCGCCACCTGCCGTAACCAGGCCAAACGGATCGACCGCCAGCTGTACGGACGCTGTGCCCGCCAGGGAGACCCCGGCAGTTTTCAGGTGGTTCTTTCGTTGGAGGATGAACTGGTCCGGCAGAACTGTCACCCAACGCTCATCAAATTTCTGAACCGGCCCGGGGCAAAAAACAGTCTGTTCCATGGCAAACTAAATCGGTTCATCATAAGACAAGCTCAACGGGGGATCGAACGCCGGCATCGCGAAGCACGCCGAGCCCTGTTGCAATATGACCGGCAGACCGGTCGGCTGCTCACTTTCAGCGGTCATCTGGAATAGGAGATTAAACATCCATGTTGATTCTACACAAAACAACCTGTTTCAACCTGACGCTAATGGCCATATCCATGTTGTGGACCACGGCGTTAGGGGCCGAGACATTGGAATACGACGGCCTGATCGAACCCTGTTTGATTGTCGATATCGGGGCGCCGGCAGAAGGAATTGTGGCCACCGTCACGGTGGAGCGCAGCAGTCCGGTGAAAAAAGGAGACATCCTGGTAGAACTGGAATCCTCGGTGGAACAGGCGGCGTTGGAAAAAACAAAAGCAATGGCGGCCTTTGACGGAGAAATCCGCCTCCAGCAGACCCAACTGGCGTTTGCCAGGCGGGTTCACCAACGGGTAAAACAGCTGGCTGCAATCTCCACCCATGACAAGGACCTGGCCGAAACCGAGATTACCCGAACCGTGTATCGCCTGAAAAAGGCCCAGGAAAGTCACACCCTGGCCACGCTTGAATTGAAAAAGGCCCAGGCCGTGGTGGCCCTTCGGGCGGTCAAAAGTCCCATTTCCGGCGTGGTGGTGGAACGCTATGTTTCCCCGGGTGAATATGTCAACAGCCAGCCCCTGCTGCGGGTGGTCAAGATCGACCCCCTGCGGATCGAAGTGATTGTTCCCGCCCGGATATTCGGCAAGATCAATCCCGGCATGACTGCGACCATAGCGCCGGAACTGCCGGAATACGGAGAGCAGACCGCCACCGTGACCATCGTCGATAAAGTGATCGATGCCGCCAGCAGCACCTTTGGGGTGCGCCTGGAGCTGCCCAATACCAAACATACGATGCCCAGCGGCATGAAATGCCTGGTGCGGTTTGAAATAAATGATGACACGGGTGAAAAAAGTACGACCACCGCCCTGATCACCCCGGATCCGGCATGACCGGTCTTAAAGGAGTTAACGATGGCCAAGAGACGCGCTAGAAAACAACCCAGAATTCTCCGTTACGAAGAGCTGGAACAGCGTGTGCTGTTTTCAGCCGATGGGGTTCCGGGCCTGGACATTGATGGGGGGCATGAACAGGTGATGACGGAGGATTTCGCCATGGGTGTACAGGCCGACCCCAAGGCACCGGAGCAGACAGTGGAACAAAATGACGAGACTGCAGATTGGGAGCTGGTTTTTATCGATGAAAACGTGACCGATTACGAGCAACTGATCGTTGATATGGAAGAAAGTCCCGGCAACCGGATCATCGAAGTGGTGGTTATCGATTCCCATCATGATGGGATCGAGCAGGTCAGCAAAGCCCTGGCCGAGCGCTCGGAGCTTACGGCCGTGCATTTCATCACCCACGGCACCGATGGCCAGATCAACCTGGGGGACGCCTGGTTGAACAGCACCAGCCTGGAACAGAACAGGGATGCCGTCGCCCAATGGGGCAACGCCCTGACCGCAACCGGGGATGTTCTCTTTTACGGCTGTAACATCGCCGCCAACACGGACGGCCAAAGCCTTCTGGACCGGATCAGCCGACTCACCGGCGCAGACGTGGCCGCCTCCGACGACATGACCGGCAACAGCGACCAGGGTGGAGACTGGGATCTGGAATATCTCTCAGGTATCGTTGAAACCAAAATTTCAGTCCGTTCCGATCAGCAACACGGCTGGTCTCACCTGCTGGCGCCACCAACCATCACCAGCAATGGCGGAGGAGACACAACAGACATCAATGTTGCCGAGAACACCACGGCAGTGACCACCGTAACGGCCACAGATACCCCGGCCTACTCCATCAGCGGCGGTGCAGACCAGGGCAAATTCACCATCCACGGGGTCACCGGGGTGCTCACCTTCAACGCGCCACCCGATTTCGAGGCGCCGGGTGATGCCGATGGCGACAACGTCTACAACGTCACAGTAATGGCCAGTGACGGAGGCGACGACACCCAGGATATCTCGGTCCATGTCACCAACGTTAACGAAACACCCGTGAATACTGCCCCCGAAGCCCGGAGCCTCGAGCAGAACGGCATGCTGTTTTTCTCGTCATCCATCGGCACGGCAGTCTCCATCAGCGATCCGGATGCAGGCACCAACCCCGTGCAGGTCACACTGACTGCCGTCAACGGCACCCTGAACCTGCCCGGCACCAAGGGCCTGACCTTCGCCTTTGGGGACGGCACGGCAGACGCCACCATGATCTTTACCGGCAGCATTGACGACATCAATGCTGCCATGGAGGGGATGACCTTTGTGGTCACTCCGGGATTCACCGGCATAGCCAGTATACAGATCACGACCAACGACCAGCAACAAACCGGCAGCGGCTTCCCTTTGTCAGATAGTGACGTGATCACCATCATCGTTAACCCGGAAGCGGCTGACGGCCTGTGGCTGAGCACGGACTCCGGGGCTACAGTGGGTCTGGCCTTCGGTGATTTAACCTGGACAGATGGCGAAGTCGTGCAGTTTGCGGACCCGAATTTCGCTCTTTCCCAGGGTGAGAATGCCCCGAACACCAACGGCACCTTTACCTCCATCGTCGATTTCGACGCCGCCGGATTCGCCCAGGACAATGACGCCAACATCAATGGCTTACACTATGTCACCCGTGACCTGATCATCAATAACGGCGACGGCAGCGTCCAACTGCTGGCCGGGGACCTTTTGTTCAGCACAAAAACGGATGAAGTCTTTGGCGGCCTCACGGTAACCAACAAAGATATCGCCATGTTCTGCCCGGACACACCGGGTGATTACTCTTCCGGCAGTTTCAGCATCGTGCTGGACGACCCAACCACAGGGACGGCAATCAGGGGAGTGGCCCTGGTACAGAAAGAGATCACGGTCGGCTCCGTTACGCCGGTGACGCTCACCCCGGGAGACTTCCTGTTCACCCTGGAAGGCGACAGCAGCATCTGGCGCTATGAGCCCGATCCCCTAGCCGGTACGCTTACGGAGTTCATCCAAGGCAACTCGGTAGACGTCGGCATAAGCCACCCCCTTAACAGCATTCATCTGGTCGAGAAAGAGATCACCTTTGGCGGAATCGTTCTCAAGGAAGGGGAGATCCTGGCCACCATGAATGCGGACGATATTGATCTTGGGAAAAACCACATTGCGGTAGAGAAATACGACGTTTTCCGTCTGAGTATGGAGTCCACCGGCGTCGGCACCTCCGCGGCCCAGGCAAGTCTTCTGCTTGACGGCGGCGACGTCGAGATGGGTGCCAACGGAGAAGAGTTCGACGGGTTAACCCTGCTTTGGGACAAGCAAGCACTGATAATAAACGACGACGCCTTTAATCTGAACGAAAACACCAGCAACGGTACCTTGGTCCGTACGGTTCCCAACAACGCCGTGGAACCGTCCGATACGCTTTCCTACGCCATCATCGCCGGAAATATCGACAACGGATTCAAGATCAGCCGGACCTCGGGCGAGATCACCGTGGCCAACAGCGCTGCATTGGATTTCGAGACAACCCCGATCTTTACGCTCACCATCGCAGCCATTGAAGACCAGGGCGTATACGACACAGCGACCATCACCATCAACATCACCCAGGTAAACAATCCACCCGTAATCATTCCACCCGTAATCATTCCACCCGTAATCATTCCACCCGTAAACAATCCGCCCATGGCGGCCAATGCCAGATTCAATACCTTTGAAGATACCGTTTACAACGGAACCCTGCCCATGGCCACCGACCCCGATGGCGATCCTGTCACCTACACCCTGGAGAACTCTCCCGAAAACGGAACTGCCGTGGTCAATGCCAACGGCAGCTTCAGCTACACCCCCAATGCCGACTTCAACGGCATTGACACCTTCACCTACACGGTGGAGGACGGCAACGGCGGCA
>JAEINQ010000112.1 GCA_016342285.1 Desulfobacterales bacterium | reverse complement strand
CCAGATCTTATATGCTCTTCATGTCAGGAATTGTCCTTCACCCTCTGATGAAGAATTATAGTGTATGACAGTTAATGTTACCTGCAACCGTGTGACATTCGAACCGAAGAGAAATTTACCGAAAAAGATAGTTATCATATCAGTTTGCGTCACTTTTAACGGATGTTCCCTTTTTTAGCAAAGTCTCATGCGCTGTCTAACCATTTGGTATTTAATCAGATTTTCTACGTTCCATCAGCTTCTTCTTACTGTCTACCTTGACCCTTGATTTTGGCAAAACTGCCGGTAATTTGATCTTCAAAGCATCCAAAAGGTCTTTGGTTTCCGCTGACGGCTCGGGCAGTCGCAGGCACGCGCCGCCGTCCTTCAGAGACAACTCCATGGCGCATAGCCGATTGAGTTCTTCAAGCCCTTCTTCTACCGTGAAATCGAGATGGCTCCAGGCCCTTTTGAGTTCGCGTACGATCATATAGGCAAGCATCACGACCAGAACATGGCCGCGGGTGTTGGCCTCGGTGCGGACATATACCGGTCGCACTTCCAGATGAGTTGTCTTGCAGGTCCGGAACGCACTCTCGACCATGGCCAGATCTTTGTACCGATCGTGAATGGCCTTTTTGTCTGCTGTGTCGGCCGGCAAGTCGCTCTTTAAGACGTAGCAACCGTCGAGTTCGGCGATATAGGCGATATACTCGGTGTCGACTTCCACCTCAATGTGCCGCTGGTCGGCCTTGACGGTCACCATGGTCCCCAGAGCCAGACGCTCGGCTTTTTCCAGAACCGTTCGCCAGGCCCTGTGCTGATCCGCCCGGGGGTGCTCGGCCAGGTATCGGTTCTGCGCATCGGCCAGACGCTGGAGCGCGGCCAGTTTGGAATACCGGCTGGCAGCCATCTCTTCGGCCCGCAACGGGTTGCGGCGCAGGATGTAACGGACGTCGTGATCTTCGACTTCGCACAGATGTTGATCGAAAAGACCGAGTTGAAATACGCCCTTTTTAATCAGGGCGCGGATCTGAGGTTTGGTGATGGCCGTGATATAGTGGAAGCCGGCCGTGGCCAGGTCTTCGATCTGGGCGCTTTTGATCATGCCCCGGTCGCCGACGAAGATCACTCGCTCACAGCCGAACAGTTCCGCGGCCTTTTGCACCTGCGCGCCGAAGGTTGCCAGGTCGCCAGTGTTGCCGGAGAAGACCTGAACCGAGACCGGCTCGCCTTTCCCGTCGCACAACAAACCGATGACGATTTGCTTTTTGCCCCGCTTTTTATCCCGGTTGTAGCCCCAGTCGGCCAGGGCGTTCTGCTCGCCCTCCAGGTAGCTGGAGGTCACGTCGTAAAGGAAAAGCTGCGGCTTGGCATCGCCGCGCCGTGCGGCAAACAAACGCTTTTCGATCTCTTCCTGGTTCTCAGCCAGCCACGTCAGATTGCCGTACAATTGGTCTTCACAAAACCCGCGCTCGAAGCCGATCACCTCGGCGGCGGCCATTGTCTTGGCCAAACGCACCGCCGAAAGTCGCGAGCCTTGCAAAAGCACCCGGGCAATGACCTGCCAGAGGGCAAGCTTGCCGGCTTGGTCGCTACCCAATGCGGCTTCGATCCCCAGCCGCTGGGCCATCTGGAAAGCAGCAAAAATGCCTCCCGCGCTGGGTCCCCGCGTAAGCTTAACATCTTTTATGGAAGTTAACGCCGACAGATCGTTTCGATGCTTGAGGGCCAGTTCGATGGCCCGGACGACTTCAGGAGGATGTTTGGTCAGGTTGACCAGGGTTCTTTTTTTGACGGCCGAACGTTTCGAACCGGGTTCACGGTAGGACTCCCGGAGCAGGATTTGCTCGTAAACGCGACCGCCCTGTTTTGACTTGACTCGGTGAATATGCATGATGCCTACCTGTATAGGCATATAAATGTTTTATAGTCAAGTAATTATTTTATTATTAGTGCCTACCGCATTTTACGGTTATTGGAGAATTTATGAAATATATTCAATGAATTGGAATTCTTTGCGGGTTGCCAACCACGGAAGATCCGTTTTAAACATGCTTAACCAATTGATATAATAGGCATAATCCAGGGTTCCTTTATTTTAAAAGCTGTGTTAATATTTCTTTTTTTTGTTTTTGTCTTGGCTTTTAATTTTACACAGGAGCGTTAGATGGGTAAAAATAAGAAAGATGTCTTAGAAGACAAAGATCTGGCATTGAGAGACAGCAATCCATTTTATGAAGATTTGCCACCTCTGGAACCATGCGTTTGTGGTGGCATCCCGATTATCGATTCATCAATGGGGCTTATTTACTGCGAAAAGTGCGGATTGAGCTTCGAATATCGATACAATAAGGGCCTTGTGCCATATCACACATGGCAGGCATACCATGGCAAATAAACCAAGCCCGGTCAATCAACGGGCAACGAAAGCGGCCCGGCTGCGCCGGACAATAGAAAACGGCCTGCTCATGGCTAAAAAGACCGACACCAAGGATCTAACGGAAATCGCTGCATACGTTATGATGGAGCTTGAATCCAGATATTTTTTGCGCGAATTGCGGTGGGAAGGGGCCAGCCGGATTGATTTAATAAAGGTCTTGCAAGCTGGTCTGGAAAATGTCAACTCCGGTCATTTCACGGAACAAATCTCAAAAACATCAAGGGCCACTCTCACGGCATGGTGCAACCGCGAATCAAAGGGGTCAAAGTGAAACTATACCTGGAAGTTGATATGAGGGCGCACCCGGCCTGGTGGCAGAAGCTGGCCGTCATGGCCCATCATCTGGGCCACATCGCAACAGAAATCCTGGGGGACAACCACAGGGGCACGATCGAGGATATCAATGGCAGGGTAATCGGCCGGTGGAAGGTTGAGGACAAATAACCCCTGGCCGTGCAGGCCAGGGGCCACTTGATCAGTTCCGGCTCGTCAGGTTCTTGTAAAAATCCGGGTTCACATTGGTCTGCCGGTATCGCAGAAAATCGGCCATCACGTGATCAGCCGTTCGAAGCGCCATGAAGGCCAGCATGATGTAAAACTCCCGGGACTCGGACTTGATGCCCATCTCGGAAGCCGCTGAAAACACCGTGGCGCTCAGGGCATCGTTGGGCAGGTTGCCGGCAATCTGGTTTTTGAACCACTCAACCGGATCGTTCTGGAATATTTCAAGTTCTTCGTCAGTTTTTGGCATCCGGTATGGCTCAATGTGTGTCGGCATGCCTTGGGCATCAACTAAAGCGGGACTTGATGACATCTTGAATCTCCTTGTTTTGTCGTAAATCGTCAGTGGCTTGAACTCCGCGACCCATGCCGCGCAGGGTTTGCTCCTGTGAAAACGTAAATTCGTCCTTTAAATGGTCCCACTTCCAATATATTCGGGCCGTGTCGATAAAGCCCATCTGTGACAAATGAAAGCAGGGCAGCAACAGCTTGTTATTTTCGACCTGATTTTGTATGATAAATAGTTGGGGCAGGTCACAGGCATGAAGCCCCTTAAACCGAGCATCATTTAAAAGGTCCCTGGCGCCGATGGTCAGTATGAGCGTTTCGCCGATTTTTTCCAGCTTCAAGGTCTGGCCTTTCTTTCTGATAGTGCGCTCTATCAACTCTACCAGTACTCTACCAGTAAAAGGGGTTAAAACAGGTAAAAACAGGTATATTCTCACTTTCAGTGAATGTCAAGTTAAAAGAAAAACCCTTGTAAATTCAAGGGTTAGCCCCCACGCCCGGGTGGCGGAATAGGTAGACGCAAGGGACTTAAAATCCCTCGGTGCATAGCACTGTACGAGTTCGATTCTCGTCCCGGGCACCATAAACAAAGGGTTTTTGAAGGCTCCCCTTCCTCAAATAGCTTTATGTATGGACCGAAATAAGCATGTCTTCGCAAATCCTTATGCCATAAAGCTATACAGGGTTTGGCATCTACAACTTTCTGCTCCATTTCAACCACTGTGCCCGAAACTGTGCCCACGAGTGAATCAAGGTACTCTTCCTGCCTTTTGGATGCGATCTGCAAATCTCGGTCATCAACGATGTTATATCGCTCGAAAACTGACCGGATTTTATGGCCGCTGATCTGCATTGCTACTTTCTCAGGAATTCCTGTTTAGAGGTGTTTTTATCCTACTATTAGTGCAATGTCAGTTACTTAACGTGCCAGACCCCGGCCCGTCCCGGCCCCGTGTAAATATCCATCGGGTGGGCATGTATTGCTTGACGAAAAAAAACAGATGGGGTTATAACGGCTATAATTATGTTGCCGGTAGGTCCTGATCTTGAATCGAAAGGGTTGCCGGCAATCGCGAGGCGCACAGATGCCCAACGGTAAATATTCGGTTCAGAATCAGCATGTCAGGGATATCGTTTGTGATCGAATCATTTCAGGGGAAATCAAGCCCGGGGCACAGATTTCGGAAAAGGAACTGGCGCGGGATATCGGGTGCAGCATCGTGCCGGTGCGCGAGGCACTGGGGCATCTGGTTGCGTGGGGAGTACTGGAAAAGGTGCCCCATGTGGGCACGTTCGCTCGCCAGTTGACCCCCCGGGAAATGATGGCCCACGCTGATTTTCGACTTGTCATATATACCTATGCGGTTGGCCGGACAGCGATTGATACCGACTTTGCGGCTCTTGCTGATCTGGAGGCGGCGCTGGCCACCTACGAAGACAATCTGCGAGCCGGGGTAGGGCGGGATTGGGACAGTGCGCCCGAATCCGACTGGACGGCGTATATCACCACGGCCATAAAGGATCTGCAGAAAGCCTACGCGGCGATTGTCCGCACTGCAGGGCTCACAGCGGTTTGGTCCGCGTACGAGCAGGAAGACCTGCTGTACATCCTTTCGACCCGGCAATTCTGGAGCGTACTTCACCGGGTACCGATGCTCGCATATATCCAGGAATCGTTCCTTGACCATCCCCTGAGCTGTTTTATCCCGGCTATCCAGGCTGGTGATTCGGCCAAGGCCCAGGAACTGCACCAACAGCAGTACCGAGCGGCCACACGGAATTTAATGAGCCGCCTGGCCGCCGTTGGTCTTGAGCTCCCTGCTGACGGGCGTTTTCTTGGCTGCGCCAATATCGTTTTTGATTTTGAACCTGAATAATTCCGATTGCCGCTATAATTGCAGACCACCGGCCATCGCGATGGCCTGAAAACATAGAAAACGTTTCAAGTTAAAGGTCCACCCGGCACCGATGTGACCGACGACATCGGCAAACCTTAACTGTGCCGTATCCACTCGGCGGCCGAAAGGAACGTTACGGTCATGATCGGCAAAAATGCATCTATTCCTTCGAAAGATTTGCAGTTACCCATCATTTCTATTCACCTAAGCCTGCTGATTCTAATTCTGATTCTGATAGCGTGGACATCCGCGCATGCTGCCGGCGCCGGCGTCGTTGACCTCGGGCATGGTAATTTTACGGTAAGCGGCACGTTTGTTCCAGCGTTGCCCTATGACGCCGGTGGCGGTGCTGATACCACGCCGACGATCACGGTGGATAGTACCACGAACCTTTCATATACAGATAACGTAAAAAATTTTTTTGAAATCAACGCGGATAATTATACGGTTGATATACAAGCTGGTGCGTCGATAGAGAATAAAGGAACTGGAAGTATATTCGTTGCAACCGCTGGCGGATCACTGACAAAATATAGCATCGCCGGCTCTCTTTCTAGTCTTAATACTACTATCAGCGCCTTTTTCGCTGGTGCACCCCGCTGGGAAATAGAGGTGAGCGGTCTGCTTAAAAATCCCGGCGGAAACCAGCTTGCGCTAGGCCAGGGCGGTGCGGACAAGCTTATCTTGCAGCCGACGGGGCATCTTTGGGTTGTCGGAACGGATGTACTCCCTGCCATTGAATTTAGAGGTGGAAACGATGAATTTATCATCAACGGCGGTACGCTCGATCTTCCGAACCCCGTTGACTTCGGCGATGGCAATGACCGGCTTGAACTGAATGCCACACCCACGGGGACAGCCAGAATGTTGGGTGGAAGCGGTGCGGACACGGTGCGGCTGAACAACAGCGGCAGTTATTCCCTGACTGCACTGGCGTCCGGCTGGGAGCAATTGGAGATGAACGGTGCTGCCTGGACGCTCAGCGGATTTACGGCCAATACTTTTTCAGGCGGGGTGGCCTTGAACGCGGGTAACCTGACACTTGATATAACCGGCGGCGATACGACAATCAGCGGTGCTGTTTCCGGGGCCGGGAGTTTAACGAAAACGGGTTCCGGCATCCTGACCCTCACCGGCACCAATACCTACAGCGGCGGTACCACGGTGAGCGGTGGCACCCTTCAAGGCAACACCACCAGTCTCCAGGGCAACATCACCAACAATGCGGCGGTAGTTTTCGACCAGGGCGCGGCCGGTACCTATGCCGGCGTGATGAGCGGCACGGGCAGCCTGACCAAGAGCGGTGCGGGTGTGCTGACCCTTTCCGGAAGCAACACCTACAACGGCGGTACAACGGTGAGTGCCGGCACTTTGCAGGGGACCGCCACCAGCCTCCAAGGAGACATCACCAACAACGCGGCCGTAGTCTTCGACCAGGGCGCGGCCGGTACGTATGCCGGCGTGATCAGCGGCACGGGCACCCTGGCCAAGAACGGTGCGGGTGTGCTGACCCTTTCCGGGGCGAACACTTACAGTGGGCTGACAACCATCAATGCCGGCAGCCTGGCGGTCAACGGCAGCCTGGCAGGGCCGGTGACGGTGGGAGCGGCCGGCACCCTGAGCGGCAGCGGTACCGTGGGCAATGTCACAATCAACGGCAACCTGGCCCCGGGTAACTCGATCGGGACGATCAACACCGGCAACATCGCCTTCAACGCCGGGTCGGTCTACACGGTGGAGGTTGATGCGGCGGGCAACAGTGACCGGACCAACGTCACCGGCACGGTCAGTCTGGGCAATGCCACCCTGAGTGTTCTGGCCGAGAGTGGGAGCTATGGCCTGGCCACCGATTACCTGATCATCGATAATGACGGTGGCGATGCGGTAACCGGAAACTTCGGTACCCTCACTTCCAACCTGGCCTTCCTGGACCCCTCAGTCAATTATGCCGGTGGCGACGGCAACGACGTGATCCTGACAATGACGCGCAACACTGTGCCCTTTACCAACGTAGCCACTACGCCCAATGAGGCGGCCGTGGCCGCCGCCCTGGAGCAGATGGTGCCCGGTGCCAGCGGCGACACCCAGACCGTTCTCACCGCCCTGATGGGATTGTCCGCCCCCCAGGCCTGCCGGGCCTTCAATGAAATGGGCGTCGCTAGCAACGCGGCCTTTTTCGACACGGGCATTGCCGGGATGACCCGGTACCTGCAGACCATGACCGCGCGTATGGGGGCCCTGCGGGCGGGAGGCGGCAGCGGATCACCTCTCTTTTCGGCCGGTCCGGTCTACCTGGCGGCGGCCGATACCGGCACGGTCAGCTACGCGGAGTCCACCCTGTTTGCCCTGGGCAATGCCAGCCCCCTGACCCCGGACAAGAACTGGGGCGTATGGGGACGGGGCAACGGGATGTGGGGCAGCCGTAGCGGCGACGATGTCGCTTCCCAGTACGACTACTCGATGGGCGGCTTCACCCTGGGGATGGACAGTCGAATCTCCGACCAGTTTATTGCCGGCTTCAGTGCAGGTTACGCCCATACGAAACTGGATTTCAACCATCTCGCCCATAACGGCCGGAGCGACAGTTACCAGGCGGCCGTTTACGCCGATTACACCGACGGCCCCTGGTATGCCGACACGATTTTGTCCTACGCCGCCAACGGCTATGAGACGACGCGTACTATCACCGTGGGCAGTCTCACCCGGACGGCCAAAGGCGACTTCAACGGCCGGGAGCTGGCTGCCTACTTCGAGGGGGGTTACACTGTGGCCCGCAACGACGTTTTCATCCGCCCTCTGGCGGCCCTTCAGCTCACCCATATTATACTGGATGATTACACCGAGACCGGGGCCGGGGCTCTGAACCTGACCGTGGGCAGACGCACTGTGGATTCCTACCAGGGGTCTGTCGGCCTGCGGGTGTCGCGGCCCCTGAAGACATCCGACGACCTGCGCCTATCCCCGGAGGCCCGGCTGCGCTGGGCCCACGAGTTCTCAGACGATGACCGGGCGGTCAACGCCGGATTCGCCGGGGTGCCCGGTGCCAGCTTCGTGGTCACCGGCGACCAGCCGGTCAGGGACAGCGCCATCCTGGGGTTGGGGCTCAACGCCCTGTATAAAAAAGATTTAAACTTCTACTTCAACTACGATGTGAGTGCCAGCCGGGATCATATCGGCCATGCGCTGGTGGGCGGGTTGCGGTATATGTGGGAGTAGAACCGCTTCCAAGCATTTCAGGCCGATATTTTAACGGGACACCGGCGCTATTTGGCGACGGCACTTGCGCTCAAGACTCCGGCCGCAATGACTACAGTAACCCTCAAAACGGCATTTTGATGTTGGCAAATAAAATTCCTGATAAGGGGCATTAGATGGCGACACCAAAGGATCAAATGAATGCCCATGGCCTGACACTCCTTCTTGGGAATCACACGGAAATATTGAAACTCAAAAGGAAATTCAAACCTTCAAACCATGGCAATAAAGTATGGGATTCGAGTTGGCTGTTGATTGACTATCTCTGTCGATCAGGTGCGATTGGTTACAGCCGGGTCTTGGAGCTTGGATGCGGCTGGGGCCTGACCGGGGTTTACTGTGCCAAGAAACAGGGCGCCTCGGTCATTTGCTCTGATCCGGACGAGGACGTCCAGCCGTACCTGAATCTGATTGCCAAGGCCAATCATACAAAAGTTGATTTTTTAAACATGGGCATTGATCAAATCAAACGTAATATACTCAAAGAGGTGGACGTCATTATCGGTTCGGATATATGTTTTTGCGATACCATGATCGATCCCCTGCGAAGGCTCATCAACAGGGCAAAAAAGGCTTCGGTGAAGAAGATATTGCTTTGTGATCCGGGCCGATGGCCGTTTGAAGATTTGGCAGAACTATTGGAAGGCAAAAAAGGTGTGGCGCTCATCGATTGGGAGACACACACTCCGAAGGAAATTAAAGGTAAAATTTTAGAAATTTGCTTTTAGGAACGATCAGGGACTTCGTGCTTCGATTCGCAAATACTGTTGCGTATTTCCGGTCATGCCGGTTTTTTTACCACCCGTTCGCTTCGCTCACTCGAGACGCGGAGAACGCTGAGAAGGACATTCATTTTTAATCCAATCGGGAGACGGCGATTGGATAAAACAGCGTCACTGAAGGTAGAAACAGGTCTGTGCCACGAAGTGGCTGAGAACTTATGGATTGCCGCCGTCTCCCGGCAATCCATAAAAAGAAATCCTCTGTGAACTCGGTGGCCCTGTGGGGCGTAGCTCGCAGAGCGTAGACCTATCTGTGGTGATTCGAATGAAATACGGTATCGTACTTATGAATAAGTGCACTTAGGAATTGGGCCCACCCACACCAAAGCCTTGATTGCGGTTTTGGGGAGACCGATCGGTAAAAAGGCTGCAAGCACAACCCGCCAGACCCCTCCGACTGAGCCGCATGTACCTGACGGTCAATCCACCAGCCAGCTCTCTTTGAGATAGTAATTGAGCAACACCGGAAACATCAATGTGTTCACATCGGTATGGGGCGATTCAAGCTCGGTTTTCCCGAAGACCAGCGATCTGCGAAAAACCTCCGGGGTCAGGTACCGGGTCGGCGCCGTCATGTCCATATGGGCAATTCGTCCGGCGACACCAGCCATCGGCAAGCTATCCTTCCAGGCCAGAAACCACCCCCAGTCGCCGAAACTCGGCACATTTTCGTGATAGGGCAGGGTGTGCATGCGGGCCGCTTCGAGGGTTCTTTGGATGCAAAGAAAGCTCTCCCTGGCATGATAGGGCGATGTGGCCTGAATGGCCACCATGCCCGTTTCGGCAAGCACCCGTCTGATTTTCAGGTAAAACCCTTTTGAGTAGAGCTTGACCAGGTCGATGGAAGAGGGGTCCGGCAGATCAACCAGCACGACATTCCACTTTCCCCGTATCCCCGAGAGAAACCGGTCGGCATCGACGTTCATGACCCGAACCGTGGCGATTTTTTCCGTCACCGGCAACCGGCCCGCTTTATTTTTCTTTCCGGTTTCCTGGAACAGGGGGCGATCCTCTCCAGGTGTGAGCCCATCCGCGGCCATTTTTGTTACGCGGGCATCGTCAAACGCCTGGGCGTTCAGGCGTCTCAACACCGGTGTGTTTGCGCCAAGTCTTGTCATATCCGGGTCCAGGTCCACAAGCATCACTTCCCTGACCTCGGGATATTTGAGCACTTCTCGAAGGGCCATGCCGTCCCCGCCACCGAGAATCAACACCCGCCGGTGATCCGGAACGAGGTTCATGACCGGATGGACCAGCATTTCGTGATAGCGGTGCTCATCCACGCTGCTGAACTGGAGATTCCCGTTGATGTAAAACCGGTATTCATCCAGAACCGGACTGTGGGTCATCACCAGGTGTTGGTATTGGGTGGTCCGGGAAAACACGATGGGGTCGTCATAGAGTCGCTGCTCTACGGTCAGATTCCAGTCCCGGTTATATCGATACCCCAAAAGAATGCTGAAGGCGGTGATGGCGATCAGTACACTGATCGAAATTTTTTTTAAAATCAGCCCTCGATGCCTGAAATAGGTGTAGGTGACCACGGCAATGGCAAAGTTAACGCCGGCCATGATAAAACTGCTTTCCGTTATGGGAAATTTTTTCAGCAGCACATACACCCACAGCAAGGCGCCCACCAGGCTGCCGATGTAATCAGCGGCAAAAACCCGCTCGATGTTGAGGCTGAGCCGTTCACAATACTGCTCGTTGATCCGCATGACCACGGGGATCTCAAGACCGATGAGAAAACCGATGGACATGATGAAAAAATATTGAACCAGCAGGAAATTATCCATGACGCCGTAGGCCCAGTAGGTGGCGATGGGCGCATACCCGCCGATGATGGCAAGAAAAATCTCGATGAGGATAAATTTTTCCAGGAGCAGATCGTCGTTGAAGTACTTCTGTACCTTGGCCGCAACGCCCATCATAAAAAGCATCAGGCCGATGACGATGCTGTATTGCTCGATGCTGTTTCCCAGGATATAGGTGCCCACGGCAGCCTGGATGTATTCCAGCACCAGGCCGGTGGCACCGGTGGCAAACATGCTGGACCCCAGCAGAAACGTTGCCGTGTTGAAGGTAAACCGGCGTTTGGATGGGAGGGGATTATCCGTCATGTTTGGAAGTGATGGGCAACGGTTATTTCCTGATTATAGCGAACTTTGACAGACTCGTAAAAAGTCGTTGAAACCACAAAGTTAATCCGTGGAAAGTCAAGGGCCAATTTTGGGGTATGTGTCCTTGTCAAACACTTTCAGAGCTAAATTCCTGACATTGAAAGGTATAGAAGATTCCAAGTCTCCCCCGG
>JAEINQ010000111.1 GCA_016342285.1 Desulfobacterales bacterium | reverse complement strand
TTTCGGGTCGATCACCCCGATCAGGTCGGTGACGTGATGAAAGAAGCCATCGCCTCGGGCAAGCCCTGCGTCATCAATGCCATTGTCCAAGGAGGCGAGGAAGTCCTTGCCGAACCCTTCCGGCGCGATGCGCTGAACATGCCCGTGCGCTACCTGGCCAAGTACAAGCACCTGAATGCGAAATAGGCCTGTCGTTTGCCGCGTTTCAGGTTCGGACAGGAACGGCTTTCCGCCGCGATGGCCCTCCCGGGAGACCGGTCGCCACAATGGTGGCAGAAGGCCGCTCCTGAAGCGATGTCGGTATTATTGGTTACTGTATTTCGAAGTTTAAAACGATCGGTTCAGGTGGTTGCTATTCTCCAAGGCCGAAGCGTTTGCATTTTTCGTAGAAAGTGGTCCTGGAAACGCCGAGCAGTTTGGCGGCGTTGTTTTTCTTCCCTTTGGTGCACAACAGGGCCTGGCCCAGGAGGAATTTTTCGTGGGCCGCCATCTCCTGGGCCAGGGACCGGAGGTTCAGGGGGGCGATGGCTCCGCGGATGGGATTGAAATTGATGATTTCCGGAGACAGGTGATTCACTTCAACGACGTTGTTTTCACAGATGGTCACGGCCCGTTCGATCACGCCTCGAAGCTCCCGAATGTTGCCGGGCCAGGGATACTGCCTCAGGAGTTTTGATGCGTTTTCCGAGATCCGGATGTGATCTTTTCCCCTGGAATGGAGCATGGACGAAATGATCAGGGGAATGTCTTCGGATCGGTTGGAAAGCGGAGGAACCGTCAGGGTCAGGGCGTTGATCCGGTAGAACAGGTCATCTCGGAACCGGTGCTGTTTCATCATCTCCTGCAGGTCGCAGTTGGTGGCGCAGATAAGACGGAAATTGACCCGTGTCAATTTGGCGCTGCCAAGGCGTTCCACATTTTTGCCTTCCAAAACACGCAGCAGCTTGGCCTGGGCGCTCAGCGGCAGATCGCCGATTTCATCCAGGAACAGGGTCCCGTTGTCGGCCATCTGGATTTTTCCGCTTTTCCCGCTTTTCCGCGCCCCGGTAAATGCCCCTTCCTCATAGCCAAAAAGTTCCGATTCCAATAATTCCTTGGGCAGGGCCGCGCAGTTGACGCAGACAAAGGGGTTGGTTTGCCGGGGCCCATGGGCGTGGATGGCGTGGGCAAAAAGCTCTTTCCCGGAGCCGGTGGGTCCGAGGATCAGGACCGACGCGTCTGAAAACGCATATTTTTCAGACATCTTCTTTGCCTGGATCAGTGCCGCATTCTCTCCGACAATGCTGTCAAAGGTATAGGTCGGTGAAAGGAGCCGGTTGAGGTTCTGTTGGGTTTTTTTTACCGTTTCCTCCAGCGAGTTGACCCGGGAGATCAGATCGGTGACCTGCCGGTAATCAAAGGGAATCGTGATCAGAACAACCCCGACAATGGCTTCTTTCTCCCAGACCGGATACCGGTTTACCAAAAGGTTGATATGTGAATTTTTAGCCGCGATCTCACGATAATGGATCGGTTTCTGCCGGATTTGGGTTTTCCCGTCCTTTAAAATTTTCGGGACCTCTGACCGGGGGAAATATTTCCGAATATCGGTTTCCAGGGCTTCGGCTTTGGATACACCGAGGACCTGGGCGTAAAACTGGTTCAAATAGATGATTTTGCACTCGCTATCGCAGAGCAAGACCCCCGAAGGGATTTTGTCGAGGTAGGTGCTGAACGCCTTTTTCAATGAATTGAGCATGGGGCTGTTTCTCCGAAGGAAGTGGGGAACCAATTCAGCATGGGTTTGTCCCTGAAGCAAATCAACTTATCAAAACGGGGTGTGGTTGTCAGTAAAATAAGCGGCGAACCGAGAGTCTGATGCCATGGCCCGAATCGAAGTTCGTGTTGGATTTTTTTTGCGGGCTTTGGGAGGCGGTTTCGTGAAAGAAATTGCTTTTTAACCGAATAGGAGGCATTAACAACACACAATATGAGCCCGAGAGCTGTGAGATTTTCGGTCGCTCGACGGCTTGGTTTATCAAAGGCCGGTATGGATCCAGGAGACCAGATGTCGGCTAAAAACGTCCGAACCCCCATATTGATTGCCTGCACCTGCGCCATTTTCTGGCCGGGCGCGTTCATTTTCGGTCTGCCCGGCGTTCTGCGCCAGCATTGGCAACGGACATTCGACGCTAGCGGCGGCGAGGTGGGCGGGTCGGTGTTTTTTATCCTCGCCGGCGCCACCTGCTTCATGTACCTGTGCGGGCGTTTGCAGGAGAAGTACGGCCCGGGACGGTTGGCTGCCGTCGGGGCCGTGATCTGCGGGGCCAGCGCCCTCTGGCTGAGCCGGGCCGGGAGCATGGCCGAAGTCAACGTCTGGGCGTTTTGCGTCGGCGCCTCCTCGGCCTTTGTCTATCTTCCGGGGCTGACGGCGGTCCAGCGATGGTATCCCCAAAGACGGGGCCTGGTCTCGGGTGTTTTCAATATGGTGTTCGGGCTTTCGGCGGCGATCATGTCCCCGGTTTTTTCCATCCTGTTATTGAAATGGGGCTACGAAGCGTTGATCCTGACCGCGGGCGGCGCCACACTGACCATCGGTCTGGCCGCTTCCGCCCTGATCCGGTTTCCGGAGGGCGACCTGTCGGTGCCGGTATCCACGACGCCGCTTGCTCTCGCCAGCCGCTCGGTGGGAGAAGTCCTGAAAAGCCGTGCGTTCTGGTGCCTCTGGCTCACCTGGGTGCTTGCCGGCGCTGCCGGAGCCAGCATGCTGGTGCTGTCCACCGGGTTCGGCCTGGCCCGCGGCCTGGGCCTGGCCCATGCCGTTGTTCTGCTCACGGCCTTCAACGTGACCAACGGCTGCGGCCGGTTGATCAGCGGATACTACTCGGACCGGATCGGACGGCCCCTCACCATGTCCATCAGCTTTATCGGTGCCGGTTTGGCCTATCTGGCCATGCCCCATCTGGCGGGGCTGTGGATATGGGCCGCGCTGGCGGCGGTTATCGGTTTTGCCTTCGGGACCCTGTTTGCGGTCTCCGGCCCTCTGGCCGGCGACTGTTTCGGTATGGCACACTTCGGAGCCATCTTCGGGCTGGTCTTTACCGCCTACGGCTTTGTGGCCGGCCCCTTGGGCCCATGGCTCAGCGGCCACCTTCTCGACGTCACCCAGGGCAACTACACCCTGGTCTTTTCTTACCTGGGCCTGATGTACCTGGCCGCGGCAGGGCTTATCCTGGGGGTCCAGCCGTGGCGGGAATGCCGCATATAGATAAACGATGTCCTGAGTCTTGTCTTGAAACGCTTGTATAGCCCCCTCGTTGTTTCCAATTCATAAATGTGAATTTTTGTCCAAGGTCAAGGAAACCGGTGCCATTGCGCGGAGGCGTAGCCGGCTACGCCGCACAAGCAATGGCGCCGATTGACGCCGAGATTGGGCAAAAAGGCCATTTATGGATTAGAAAATATACCCATATCGAAAACCAAGGGTATCCATCCCGTTATTCGGCGTTGCCAGGTAGGCATTGGATACATGGTCAAAAGCCAGGGAGAGCCTGTGGTGACGGCCCAGGACAACTCCGACCTCGATGGGCACGCGAAAAAGCACCCTCGCCCCCAACGGCTTCTTGCCGCTGCCGTCGATCCTTAATGCCCCATCGTGAACGGCCATGCCCAAACCCAGGTTGAGAAAGGCGCCAAATTGGCTGCGGATCTCCCAAAGACCTCCGGCATAGAGTTTGCTGGTCTGGTTCCGGTCATTGAGGGAGAACCCCAAATTGGGCCGGACAACGCCCGCGCCCAATGAAAAGGTCGGCCGTAAAAAGAGGATTTCCAGGTTGGTGTCGACCCCGCTCTCTTTTCTGGAACCGCTCCAGAGCCTGTCCACATCGTGGGATAGGATGCCGAACCGGATCTCATGGATTTTTTGCCGGCATTTTTCAACCGGCGGTTTTTCTTCGGCAACGGACTGGATTGCAGCCAGTAGCATTAACGCAAAAATGCCTGAGAGGATCAATTTTTTCTTGACCATGATCTGACTCCCCATGTTTCCACAAAACAGGTGCTTATACTTTATATCGGAATTTAAAAATGCTCAGTTTAGGTTTAAGATACCACGAAAGTCAGTCATGCCAAGATGGTATTTCATGGTGTACGTTCACAGCAGGGCTGGATGTCATTAAACCCTATGGCGGATTTGACATCATATCTGCACTAATTGCAGTTCGCGCCCATCCAATCCGTGTAACCTGATTTCTAAAATTCATGTTGACGGGAATTTATAATGCACGTTATGTATCATATGATGCATAACGTATGGTGCATGATCTTGACAACTCAATTTGAGGAAATAAAGATATGCCTCCCAAGTTTAAATTCACCAAAGCGGAAATCCTGGATACGGCCTTCAAACTTGTCAGGGAAAAAGGATGGGTTGCGTTATCCACGCGATCACTGGCCAATGCACTCGGTTCCTCTGCCCGGCCGATCTATTCGTATTTCAATTCAATGGATGAACTTGAGGTGGAAATTGTAAAAAAGGGCGTTGATTTGCTTTATGGATATATGACCCAGGAAAGGATCGGCGACCCTTGGCATGATCACGGGATCGGGTATGTCATGTTTGCGCAAAATGAAAAATGCCTGTTCAGGGCGCTCAATGACGAAAAGCACATCAAGTATTTCAAAGAATTTGGTGAGGTAATCTGGAATACCCTCACGAATTCCCTGTCGGGTTATCAGCCCTTCCAAGGTCTTTCTGAAGAGGAGATATATAAAGTTCAGGCATTACGCTGGCTTTTAGCCCACGGCCTTGCATTTCAAGTGAGCAATCCCCCCCCCGGAGTATGGGATGATGAGAAGGTTTTCTTCGTGATGCAACAGGGTAGTACCGCTATCCTTGAGGGATTAAAACTGCAATTCGATTAAGCCGCTAAATAGGTGGGAAGAAAGGAGCAGCCATGTTTTTGAACTTGCGAGCTGTCATTTACGATGTCGATGATATGCAGAAGGCCAAAGATTGGTATGGCAAAGTGCTCAATTTGGAACCGGAGACCGATGAGACTCCATTTACCGGTTTTAGCATCGGCAGCGATAGGTTGGTATTGAATCTTACGGATAATTCCCAGCAGGAAAAATGCCCGGGTGCCATTGCATACTGGGCTGTATCAGATGTCAGGGGCGAATATCAACGCCTGGTCGACCACGGCGCTGTTGAGCAAGGCGGCATTCGCGACATAGGGGGGGGGCTTCTTTTGGCAACGGTGAAAGATCCCTTTGGCAATATAATTGGAATTGCCGGTATGGGTGGCGCTGTCGATAATAAGGCCATTGAAGAGAAACCATCCAAGACGGCCCTATGGACCACCCACATGCGTGCCTTTTCCACCAGAGAGGCCAACGAAGAGATTCGCGGGAAGGACCATCTGGCAGAATTGTTTCTTGAAGACGAGGATCGTAATGCACTTCAGGATATTGAAAGTCGCCAGCAACAGAAAGACAAGTATTTTGTCGTCGGAGTCTATGAATACGTGATGGCCCGCACCAGAGCCTTCGATCATTTTTTCAAGCAGGCAATAGAAAAAGGAGTTGAGCAAGTCGTTTTTTTAGGTGCGGGCTATGATAGCCGCCCATATCGTTTCCGTGAGCTTCTCGATACAATTGACGTTTATGAGCTTGACGTTGCACCCACCCAGCAACACAAAAGCAGGTGTTTGGAAAAAGCTGAGATCGAAATTCCAGCCCGGCTAACCTATGTGCCCATCAACTTTAACTCTGAATCAATTCAAGACGCTCTCAACGCGGCTGGTTATGACAAAGAGAAGAAGACCCTGTTTATGTGGGAGGGGGTTACCTATTACCTGGCTCCGGAAGCAGTTGGCGCTACCTTTGAGTTCATTAAGCAGAATTCTCCGTCAGGCAGCATCGTGGCATTCGACTATATCGCTCTCTGGCCCGGTATCTTCGATGCCTATGGCGTAAAGGAGCTTATGAATTTCAATGCCAAAAACCAGTCGGGTGAGTCTGGAAACAAATTTGCCCTTGAAGAGGGTGCTGTCGAATCGTTTCTGTCAGAAAAAGGCTTTAAGATGTCAAGCCATCTTAATTCGGGGGAAATCGAAAACGGATACCTCTCACTGAAAGACGGCACCATTTTTGGACATGTCACCGGAGGCTTCCGTATCGTTCAGGCATTGACAATGTAGTCGCACCGATTATTTCTGATCGTTTTGCGATGATATGGTTTTGGATACTTTTAAAGCTGCCAAAGGCGGGCAAGCCTCGACAATTGCTCAACTTAGGTTAAAACAACATATCGCATTGTTTTAGGTTTGTGCCGCTTTCTAAAATTAGCGAATCAGCCGGCCTGATGAGATACCCTATGTCCCGGTAGCCGCGCCGGCGTTTGTCCCACATCCGGGCGAGCTGGGGCTGGTCATTTTCTACGTAATCGTAGATGCGCACATCCTGCTTGTCGGCATGCTCCCGGTGCAGCCGGCCAGCGTACTGCTGAAGGGTTCCTTTCCAGGAAATCGGCATGGCCAGCACCAGGGTGTCCAGCGGTGGATGGTCAAACCCCTCTCCAATCAGGCGGCCGGTGGCGAGCAGAACACGCGGGGTTGAATCGTCCAGCGCGTCAAGTTCGGCAAAGACTGCTGTCCGGTGTTTTTTCGATAAACGACCGTGCAGAACAAGGCAGTGTTTAACTTCATCGCCCAGTTCCTCGCGCAGCAGGGTCAGATGATCGAGCCTCTCGGTCAACAACAGCACCTTGCGGCCTTCCCGGTAAGCCGCCAACACGTCTTCGGCGATGCGGCGATTGCGTTGTGCATCGTTGGCCAGAATGCGGAATACATCATGAATGGGAGAGCCCAGCGGGATCTCAGGAGCAGGCAGGTATTGTGGCCACACTTCCAGTTGTGTCGGGGCGGTCTTTGGTCTGGCGGCGCTGTGGCGTATCGGTCCGCATTGCAAAAAAATAATTGGCTGATGACCATCGCGTCGTACCGGCGTCGCTGTCAGCCCTACCACATAGCGGGCCTTGGCCTGTTTGAGGATTGCCTCGAAAGAGAAGGCCGAGAGGTGGTGGCATTCATCGATGATGATCTGCCCGTAGCCGTCGAGAAGTTCGGGCAGGTTTTCCCTGCGTGACAGCGACTGCATGACAGCGATGTCGATCTTGCCGGAAGGGTTCTTCTTGCCTCCGCCAATGACACCCAGTCCCCCCTTGGGGATTTTAAGAAAACCGGTCAACCGCTCCTGCCACTGTCGCATCAGTTCGGTGCGATGGACCAGTACCAGTGTACTCACCTTGCGCCGGGCGATCAGTGAGGCAGCAGCCACGGTTTTACCGAAAGCAGTGGGTGCGCATAGGACTCCGACTTCGTGTTGCATCATGGCCCGAACGGCTGCCTTCTGGTCTTTCCGCGGTGTGCCGGTGAATTTGACGGCGATTTTGTGTCCCGGCAGTCGTTCATCCTGGATTTCGGCGTGGATGCCGTTTTCTTTCAACAGATCCATTACGGCGTCGAAGCATCCACGGGGGAGGCCGATGTGCTTGGGAAAGTTCTCGGCACAGTCGATGACGCGCGGTTTGTTCCATACCGGCAGGCGCATTGCCTGGGCCTTGTAGAATTCAGGATTCTGGAACGCAGCCAGGCGGATCAGGCGATTGGCCAGCGTTTGGGGCAGATCGGCCTTGGATATAAAAATCTGATTGGCCAGTACCAGGCTCAATGATTCAGGAAGAGGTATGGATATCTTCGCGGAAGGCTTCGCTGGGCGTTGCCACGGCTCGCTGTTCTCTCCCACGGCAACAGCCACATCCAGCGGATGTCGGCCGCCACAGGCACGCAGGATGGCATCTTCCAGTTCGGTCTTGGAGAGCGGCCGGATAGAAGCAAGAAAGGCCCACTGATCCGAATAAGGTTGCAGGGCTTCGTTGACGAATACACTATGTCCCTGCTCACGAGGCAGTTTCTGCAAGGGGAGTGCGATCAGGTTGCCGAACCCGCCCTTGGGCATGGTGTCCTGATTGGGAAAGAGACGGTCATAGCTATCCAACGACAACTGCCGGGTTCGGTCACAGGTATGGCTGATCAGGGCGGCACCGAGTTGCCGGGCCTCGCGGGCTGGAACCGGATCGGCAAAGAAGATCCAGACATGAGCGCCATTGCCGGAGCGGGAGATTTCCAGCGCGGCCGGTATCGCCAACTCCTGACAGGATTGGATAAAGGCCCGGGCATCGTCGCGCCAATCCGATTTATCGAAATCGGCGGCAAGGAAATAGCAGCTGTCATCGGTCAACAACGGGTATGCACCAACGGTGTGTTTTCCGGTCAGATGGTCAAAAATCACCCGGTCGGTAACAGGTAGCAGCAGACGTTGGGAGCAGTCTCTGCATTTGACTTTCGGCTTTTGGCAGATCCCGTCCTTCCATTCGTTTCCGCAGGCCGGTGAATAGCCCGATGTGCCCTTGGCCGATTCCCATCGCAGGGGATAGATATCCATGCGACCACGGAACAGTCGACGGAAGAGGGCGATCTTGTCGGTTGTGGTGAACTGAATGGGTGCAGGAATCGGTTCCGGCTGCGTGAATATGGGTTCAGCGACGGACGGTTCTTCCCAGGCAATGCCATGGCGGGTCAGCAGGGCTTTGAGGCGGGCGTTCTCTTCACGCAGTTGCCGTAGTTCTTCATGCTCTGTTGAACGCGATACGTTTGATGAGGTTTTGTTCTTATCGTGATTCATGTCATCGCCGGGCTGTCCCATGCGGCGTCGCAAGTTTCCCGTCCTTACCTCTCGACATGCCGTTTCAGCCATCGGTGGCCTTTTGGAGTTAACCGATACCTCTGAGTTGGACTTCGCGGAGAATCGGGTTGGGTACGTTCGATCAGCTTCTCTTCAAGTGCCGGGTTGAGGTAATTTCCCCGGAAAGTGGGGCGATGGGTCAGTCCAAGCGCCTTCATCAGCTCATTGCTGCCCATCTCACTATCTCCAATCATTTGGATCAGCAATGCTACTTGGTCGGTTACTTGGTCGGTACTTGATCGGTGAGGCTGGCGGGGCGTTTGTGTAGCAAGTCTTGTCGTAAGTCTGTCACAAGTTTTGTCGCGAGTTTGTCGCAAGTTGCCCCCCAAGTCACCCCACAAGTCGATAGACAAGCTGATTGGTTGCCCCTTCGGCGGTGGGTCTTTGTCGAGCATCCCCTTCAGGTCCCGCTGCAGGCTGCGGCGGTTGACGGTCGGGCAAAGCGCCTCGAAATCTTGAATGGTCAGCTTGCCGTACTGGATGAAGTGGCCCAGCGCCTTGGCCTGGCGCTCTTTCAGGGCGTGTTGCTTGACCAGCACATCCCGTCGGATAACCTGTTCGCCACGTTCTTTGACCTCAACCATCTGGGTCTCCAAACCTGTGACGAAATAATCGAGCCAGCCGGTCATGTCCATGCCGTTTTCACGCACGCTCTGAATCGATTTATAAAATGTTGGTCGATCGCGATCATAGTATTCACTGATGGTGAAAAGCCGCTTAAAGTCGTACCCTGCCTTGTAGAGGCAAAACGATAATTCAAAAGTTCCCTTGTGTCGTCAGGGGCAGCCTCGGGAACTTCCTCACCATTCCACAGCCGTTCGGCCTGATCCAGTGTCAGCCGGGTTCCTTCAATATGAGTCGTGTGATGCGCCTCTTTGACGAGAGCCTTATATCCCATCTCCCTCACCCAGTCGTCCGATAGCCGGGCCGCTTCCAGAAAACCACGAGCCCGCTCAATCTGTGTGATCGCAGCGGTCATGCGATTGGTGATGGAGAATTTAGGGATGAACGGGTTCATTTTGCCCTCACATATACCGATTCCTCAATGGTTTCTTTTTGGCGGAAACGGATTGAATAAGTATTTATCATAGTTTACAATAGTCAGAAAGCTCAGAGAAGCTATGACCGCCAAGGACTTGGGGACTGGGCAGTCCCGACACCTCACAATAGGCGAGTTAAGGCCTTGATGGAGATGCACCCAACATGCCTACGGTATTGCGATTCGGACCGTACCGCTTCTATTTTTACAGTCACGAATCCAACGAACCATCGCATGTGCACATTGACAGGGATGAGCAGACCTGCAAGTTCTGGTTAGATCCTGTGGGACTGGCCCGTAATCTGGGTTTTAGCGCAAAAGAACTGTGTGATACGGAAAAATTGGTCATTGATAACCAGCAGGAACTATTGGAGGCCTGGAATGAGCATTTCGGAAATTAAGCCCGGAGAACGGGTCAAAGACGTCCATTTCAGCGAAGACAGCTTAAGTGTCGATCTGATAGACGGACGCACGATCAGCGTGCCTCTGGCCTGGTATCCGCGTCTGCTGCATGCCACCGCCGAACAGCGAAAGAATTGGAAGCTTGCAGGCGGTGGCTTCGCATTACACTGGCCGGATATCGACGAGGACCTGGCCACGGAGGGGCTTTTGAGAGGCGCTCCGGCTCCACGCAAAACCATGTCCAACGTGGCATGATGGCCAGGCCGGGAATGCGCCTGGATACTTCGAGCATTTGCGGCGAAATACCAAGGGTTCGCGGAAAACGGCCAGCGGATTAAAGGTCGACTCACGATTTGTAACCCGTTTTCGTAAATGCCACAAATCAATCCCGTCGCTTGTTTTCCCCGTTCCAACCAATTGCCTTGTTGATGCCCGGGCTGCTTCGGCGGTTCGGGCATTCTATCCTGAAATCAAACCGGTTTACCGGATCGGCCGTTCCGTGCCGTGATTCATGGTATCCACTTACCCAGCATAGCTGAACAGGCGGTTGTGCTTTCGGGCGGTGAGCTCTTGGACGATGCCGAACCACGGCTCCGATTTAGCGGTCAGCGGAAAGCCCCTGTTGTCTTTACGATCGCCATGTCTTTGCACCTCGCCTGTTCATTGGCATAGCAAGGATTTTATCCGCTTGGCCTGCACATTCGCTGAACCCGTCAACATAAACCGCCCGGATTCGTCTGATTGCAAGTTAGTTATCGTCCAATTGTCGGAAAATCATCGTCGGATTGTCGGTTATTGTTGTGAACACAATACCGTCACTTTAGCGTTCGTCCTAGTCGTTGTGACTCTGAGGCCAGTTTCTGTCTGTTGAATAATTTGAATGAGTCTGGTGCTGTAGTGATTTCAGGGGAAATGGATTGAAAAATCCTTGATAGGAATGAAGAGGCGAGGCTACCAGAGGCGCTTGTTGGCGAAGGCACGCCCCGATCCTGATTTAAGGTACTTTTCAAAAGCAAGTGCTTTTGCTTCATCGGAAAAACCTACAGAGGTGATTAATTTCCAGGGTCGATACTTGGAGGTGTGGGGAGAACGTCCCTCGTTGTGGGCTTTGATGCGGGAATCGAGATCTGATGAAATTCCAACATATCTTTCGGTGGGTCGTGATTCACTCTGAATGAGATAGACGTATTTCATTTTGAGTGGCTGGTTTGAGAATTCGGGTTGTCAGTAATCTTCCGCCTTCGCTCTACCGAGCTACGGCGGACAGGTCATCCTTCGCTCTACCGCGCTTGGGGCTTCGCTTAAAGCTTCGTCCCACAAGATGGCGGGCAGCCTCCGCTTTGGTGTTACTCAGGTGGGGTATTTTTGTAATGCTGGCCTGCCAGCCGAAGCTTGAGGTACAAATATACAGAAAATAGAGCCCGCCTTCGCTCTGTCGAGCTATGGCGCGCAGCCTCCGCTTTGGTGTTACTCAGGTGGGGTATTTTTGTAATGCTGGCCTGCCAGCCGAAGCTTGAGGTACAAAT
>JAEINQ010000110.1 GCA_016342285.1 Desulfobacterales bacterium | reverse complement strand
CTGAAGACTGAAGACTGAAGACTGAAGACTGAAGACTGAAGACTGAAGACTGAAGACTGAAGACTGAAGACTGAAGAAAAAAAAGAACCCGGCTTGACGGATGTCAAGCCGGGTTCCGAATTTTTACAGTTATTTTTCCTCTGGAAAAACAACTTCAGGGTTCGATCCGGTTGATGTCGTATGAATCGAAATCACTGTCGTAGCTGTAAAGCAGATTCTGCCGGTCCCCGTCAAGGCAGGCAATGAGATAACCGTCGACAATGTCCAGGTTACGATCTCGAAACAGTTCCAGGGCCTTTTTGACTGCCTTTTTCTCTTTCATGCCACTCTTTGACGAATTCGGTTTCTGTCGATTTGTCAATGTCTTCCTTTTCCGCCAATCTTCTTTGGCGAGCCTGTTTCTTGAAAAGACCGAAGAGATGATCGGTGCGCGTTTCGATCTTGTCCGGGGTCGAAGACACCTTTAAAAGGATCCCGTCCTTTGACGGAATAAAATCGATCTGATCGCCGATGCGAATGTTGTACTTTTCCCTGATCGAAGCAGGAATGACGACCTGCCCTTTGGGAAACACCTTCATTTTCAAAACCGGATTGACGGTCTCAGTAGCCATTGCCTTCTCCAAAAGAATGGTTATACCAATTTAAATATTGCAGTATAACCTCCATGTCAAGCCGGAATCCCGGGCCTGGATTTCGGCCCCGTATCAGGCAACCATAAAAAGCCCCGATCCGGCAATTGCCGGATCGGGGCTTTTGGTTTTTTATAGGTATTTTTCCCTGAGAAAAATACCTTACATGGCGCTCTCGGGATGGAATACGTTAACTTCCTTCAGATCATCCCTGAGGTATTCACGCTCGTTGGGGCCGAGAATACCCAGAGAAAGGCAAATCAGGGTCCAGAGATGGACCACACCGTACCCCTTGCCATAGTGCTCGCTGAGTTCGTGGATCTGGGCATGACAATTGTGACAGGCTGCCACACAATAATCCGCACCGGTGGCCACGATCTGATTTTCCTTTTGCCGACCGTATTCGAGCCGGGCCTCCTTGAAACCGGATTGCAGAAACCCGCCGCCACCGCCGCAACAGAAGTTGTTGGACCGGTTGGGGGTCATGTCGATGAAATTTTCCTCTCCCACCACCGATTTGACAATAAAACGCAGGTCCTCGGCAATGGGATCCCCGTAGCTCTTTCGCACGATCTGGCACGGATCCTGGACGGTGAACTTGATTTTGAGATCCTTGTTCCAGTCGCTGTTGACCTTGAGTTTGCCCTCGCGGATCCACTTGGCGTAGTATTCGTAAATGTTCTTGACGACAAAATTGTGCTTGATATTGAACTTTTTCAGTCCTGCCAGGACTGAGAAGGTGACGTGCCCTCACTCGGTATTGAGAAACACCTTACAGCCCAAATCATCGGCCTGTTTGGCGGACGTCGTGGTCAGATGCCTCCAGGCATCATCGTCGGCCAGAAACATGCAGTAATTTTCACCGCCCCACCCTTTGCTGCCGTAGGTCCAGTCCACACCGGCCGTGTGCAGGATCTTCCACAACGGCACCATCTCGTCAGGCTCGGTTACCGGCTCCCTGCTGTTCTGGTTCAAAAAGAATTCAGCACCCTGCTTGTCGATGGGTGCCTGCATCTCGGCAAACTCCGGCTGGGCCTCCTGGTATTCTTCCAGCACATCTCCCACCACGAAGACAAAGTCCTCCGGCGCGGTGCCCATGGCGCTGCCGCTGTCATTTCGAAGGGCCATGTCACACGACCCCAGAATCCCCTTGGGCCGTGTTTCCCGTGGCCAGGTGGCCCGGGTGTTGTAAACCAGTTGGGGGATGTCGATACTCATGGGACAGACGTAAATGCACCGCTGGCACATGGTGCACATCCAGACCCATGGGGAACTCATGATCTCTTCATCCATGCCCAACGCGGCCATGCGCAGAAATTTCCGCGGGTCCATCCCCTCCAGGCCCGAAGCCGGGCACCCGGACGAACAGGCACCGCAGGTCAGACAAAGGTTGAGGTTCCCCCCCTCGGGGAGAAGATCCTTGACTTTGTCCATGAAGATGCTCTTCTTTTTTCCTCCGAGTTTGATTGCTTCCTCAGACATCTTGTTTCCTCCATACGATTTATTTTGCAGGACTGGGTCCCAATTCCTTGAGCCTGGCCGATAGGTCCATCGCAATAGAGGAAAAATCACTTCCCATATTGGAAGCCAGGGTGGCAAAGCAAAGTCTTTCCTTTTCAAGGCCGGCCGCGGCCAGCATCCGCTGGGCGTCTTCCACCCGCCAACTGGCAAAGGTGTTGCCTTGTTCGCTCTTGCAATTGCCGAAGTGACAGGCCAGGACCAGCACGCCGTCGGCCCCTTCGGTAAAGGCGTTCATGATGTATTCGATATCGATCTTCCCCGCACAGGGAACCTGAATCGTTTTCAGCCCGACAGGAAGGGGCATGTTGAATGTATCGGCCATGACGCCGGCCTCCAAGGCCGAGTTCTGGCAACAAAAGGCCACGATTTTGAGGTCATCGTCGCCCTCGGCAAGCCGTTCGCGAACCTGGCCGTTCATGGCCGTGTCGGTATACCGGCCGATCTGAATGGCGTCCATGGGGCATTCGCTGGCGCAGATCCCGCAACCCTGGCAAGCCACCGGTGAGATGACCGCCTTGTCGCTCTCCCAATAGATGGCACCGTGGGGGCAGCACCGGTAGCAGGTCAGGCAGATGGTGCATTTGCCTTCGTCCACCACCGCCTGATCGGCGGGCACGGTCACGGTTCCGTCACCCAGCAGGCCGCGGACCGCCAGGGCCGCATTGCCGGCATCGGTCAAGGCGCCGCCCAGCCGTCCGACCCCGCGGCTGGCGCCCACCACAAATACCCCTTCGCGGTTGGACCGGACCGGGTAGTTGTGCACGTTCTCCGTCTGGAGAAAATCGGCCGCCCCTTGCTTGATGCGCAGCAGATCGGCCAGGGCCGGGTTGTCCGAACTGGCGACAATCGCCTCTTCCACCACAATCATGTCCGGGACCAGTTCCATGGCACGGCGAAGCACCGGGTCGGTGAAGCCCACGGCAAGGGCGTCTTCGGTTTGGCTGACCAACGGCATTTGGGTCAGTTTGAAATAGATGGCGCCTTTGTCCCGGCCCTGAAGGTAGAACCGCTCCAGGCCGTCTTCGGCCACCTTGATATTGTTGACGTAGACGTACACTGTGCAGTCTTCGACGTCGGCGGCCGCGGAAACAGCGGAAAGGACCCGCTCCATGACCAGGGGATTGCCCTCCTGGCCAAAACCCACCACAAAAGCCACGGTCTTGCCGGCCAGCGATCCCGGCTTGTCGGCCAGCAGCGCCTCGAACCGGCTCTGGCTCACCACCGTCTCAGAAAGGGTCAGGCCGTAGGCCTCGTTTAGCACCCGGATCTCCAGGCTGCCGGCAACCACCACGGCACCGACTTTTCGTTCGGACACCTCTTCTTTGCCTGCCAGCCAGACCGTGAAATCACCGGCAACGCCGGCAGCACCGGCAAGCCGGGTCTCCAGCATCACTTCCACCCGAGACTCGGCGGCGACCCGCTGGACCAGACGGCCCAAGGCCTCTTTGCCCGCATCGTCCACACCGGTCAGGGTCGCGCTGTCGTTGTCTTCGACCGCGCCGCCATTGGCCACCAGGATCACCGGGTATCCGGCGTCGGCAATTTCCAGGGCGGTCACAAGGCCGGCATAGCCACCGCCCACTACCAGTACATCCGTCGAAACGCTGATCTGTACCATTTGCGTATCCATTGTCTGTGTCATTGAGCGCCCCCCAAGTATTTAATCACCTCCCGGGCCGATTGCCCGGCGTGGGCCATGGAATTGGCGATCGTCTTCGGGCCCTGAACCGTGCCGGCGAGAAAAACACCCTTGGCCGCGGTCAGCGACGGGTTTAGGCTGTCCGGTGACGCAAAGAACCCATCCGGGTTCAGTTCCAGGCCAAACAGGCCGGCCAGGGCCGCGTTGTCCGCACCGGGCATGATGCCGATGGAAAGCACCAACAGGTCGAACTCGGCATCGGTGGGCACGCCTTCTGCCTCTTCCATGAACCGCATGCGCAACCGGTCGTTTTCCACGGGGTAGACATCCACGGGGATGTTGCGCACAAAATTCAGATCCGTTCGGCACCGGTCGTAAAAGGCCGGAAAATCGTTGCCCGTGTTCTGAATGTCCATGTAAAAGATGGTGATCTCCATCTCCGACTGCTTGTGCTTCATGCTCATGGCGGTGCGCAGGGCATAGGGGCAGCAGACCTTGGAACACCACAGGTTGCCCAGGCGCTCGTCCCGGCTACCCACGCACTGAATGAACGCGACCTTTCCGGGAACCTTGCCGTCCGAGGGTCGAACCACCTTGCCCCCGGCCCGCTTGATCTTCTCCAGCTCCAGGCCAGTGACCACGTTGGGCCACTTGCCGTAGCCGTAAGTCCCTTTCCGGGTGGCGTCAAAGGGGGAAAAGCCACTGGCCAGCACAACGGCGTCCACGTCCACCGCGGCGTCGGCACCGGCATCAATCACGGCGGCGTTGTTTTTTGAAAACCCCTTCAGTGCCAGGCATGCCACGGGATTTCGATGGTAGTCGTCATGGCAGTCTTCGCCGGCGGCGGCTGACGCATCGCCAGGGGCCGGAGCCAGAGAGACGGCAAAACGGCCGTTTTTGTCGATCTGTGTCACCTGGGCACCCAGCCGGATGGTAATTCCCGGATGGCCGACCACATCCTTGAGCACCTTCTCCACGGGGCAGGCACCGCACTGCTGGCAGGTATCCGTCGCCTTACAGGCATACTGGATGGCGTGGCCACCGAGAAATCCGGCCTTTTCGACCAGTTCCACCGCCACGCCGGATTCGGCCAGTTCCCAGGCCGCCGTCAAGCCGGCGATTCCACCGCCGACGACCATGACCTTGCTCTGTTCGGTATTCAATTGGCACTCCTTATTGCTGGTTCAGGCTTCACGCCCTGAAATTCTAGTCTACCACAGGCCGGGGCAGAACCCCTGCCCGCTCGGCAATTTCCGGCACCTTATGCTCCCACTCGATGGCCATGAGATGAACGCCGGCAACCCCTTTCATCGACTTGAACTCTTCGATCTGCTCACAGGCGATTTTGATCCCCTCGTCGGCCACCATTTTCTTTTCCACCCCCTGAAGCCGCTTAATGATGGCGTCGGGCACGTCCATCCCCGGCACCTTGAGCTTCATGTATCGGGCCATACCGATACTCTTCATGGGGGTGACGCCCGGCAGGATATAGACCTTTTCCGTCAGGCCCATGTCGTTGGCCTGGCGAATCCATTCACGCATCTTCTCCATGTTAAAGACGCACTGGGTCTGGATAAAGTCGGCTCCGGCCGCAACCTTTTTGGCCAGCCGGTAGACCCGCCAGTCAAAAGGGTCGGCAAAAGGGTTGGCCGCCGCGCCGATAAAAACCTTGGGCGGGCCGTCGATGTCCGCACCGGTCAGAAACTTGCCTTCGTCGCGCATTTTCTTGACCATGCCGACGAGCTGAATGGAGTCGATGTCAAAGACCCCTTTGGCCTGGGGATGGTCACCGAACTGCATGTGGTCACCGGACAGACAGAGCAAATTGCGAATCCCCAAGGCGCTGGCTCCGAGAATATCTCCCTGCATGGCCAGTCGGTTTCGGTCCCGGCAAACCATCTGGTAATTGGGTTCAAGCCCTTCTTCCATGGCAATCAGCGATGCGGCCCAACTGGACATGCGCACCATGGCGGTCTGGTTGTCGGTGATGTTGACGCTGTCCACCATGCCTTTGAGCGGCGCCGCCTTTTCCCGGACCGCCTCGACATTGCTGCCGCGGGGGGGACCCAGCTCGCCGGTAAAGGCAAAATGGCCAGCTCTCAAAATCTTTTCGAGGTTACTTCCTGACTTCATATCGGTATTCCTTCGCATTGGTGTGATTCTCAAGCACGAATACGGTCACCCTATCGTATCCTTCACCCTACCCTTGCTGCTTGGCCTGGTATCGCGGCTGCACGATGGTGCGCGGGGTGGTATTACGCCAGTCATTGGGGGGGCAGATTTCGGTAATATTGGCCAGTCGCCCCTGTTTTTCCAGCCGCTCGTAAATCTGGAACCAGGCACAGGGCTGGTCGTTGCTGATTTCGCAATTTCCGCTGTTGGTCCCGCCGCAAGGTCCGTTGAACAGGCCCTTGGCGCACATGGTCACCGGACAGATACCGGCGGTCATCCCCAATACGCAGCTGCCACAGGCCCGGCAACGCTCTTCGTACCAACCCACATCCCGGTTTACACCAATAAAGGACGTATCCACGGCGGGAAAAACCGGAATTTCCGGAAACCGCTCGGCCAAAAATTGGATGCCGGCCCCACAGGCCATGGAAATCAGGGCGTCATAGTCATCCACCAGCGGGTCGAGCTCCTCGAGAAACTCCATGTCGCACTGTCGCTCCACACAGGCGGCACCGACCTCGATGGGGTCTCCGTCTATTTTCCGGGCCAGCTTGAGTTCCGCGTTCAAAACGCCGACTTCCTTGGCCCCGCCGGCCAGGCAAACGGCCACGCAGGTGCCGCATCCCACGGTCAGGACCTTTTTGTAGTCCTTTACCAGCGCCTTGATCTCATCAAGGGGTTTTCGATCTGCAACAATCATGAATCCTCCTCAGTTGTCTCCCGTCGTCATCGGGAATATGCGGTGGCGCTCCAGCCTCATCCGGCGGTCGAGGGAAGACCGGACGGCGGGCGCGTTTTATCCAAGTTGTATTAAATGACAAATATGGTCAAGAGTGTCAAGAAAACTCAATAATAAACGTCATTTAGTTCCTGATGCCCAATATTTTTGTTAACCGATTGAATTTTATGGTTGACACGAAGCCGTAAAATATCTGTTCCCAGGTGCCGAAATCGAGTTTTCCCCGGGTAATGGCCACCACCACTTCACGGCCCATGATCTGGCGCTTCATGTGGGCGTCGGCATTGTCCTCGCCGACGTTGTGGCGGTACTGGGAGACCGGTTCATGTGGGGGCCAGCTTTTCCAGCCAGACGTCGTAATCGTGGTGAAGACCGGTGAAAAGAGATCACTGCCAGGGCTTTCTTGTCACCGACCGGGGATAAATCAGAAAAAGCGCCGTGGCTCTGAGTCCGTGGTGAGGTAAAAATGGATCACGGCCCGCCGGAGCGCCGGTCCGGGCTCGTGGCTCACCGAGCCCCGTGCGTCGGGGTCTCTTCCAGCCCTTTGCTGGAATAGTAAACCACGCGGCCAGTCAAAAACTTGGCGTGGATGTGCCGTTCACCGTCGATCCAGGTGCAATACCGAACACCGAAGCTGGTCCCCGTATCCCCGGGGTCACCGAGAATTCCGGTCACCGCCTCGTCGGTCATCCCCAGTTCGAGTCGGTCGTAGTTTTCCCGGGTCACCATGCTTTCCGGTTTGAAACAGGCGGTCAGAATCATGACCGCTGCGAAAACCAGCCCCCATGCCATGAAATGTCTGCAATTCATAATCTCCCTCCTTGTCACAACTGCTTGAGAAGCTGGTTGGCCGCCACCAGCAGCGGGTCCCAGGTGGGCCCGAAGGGGGGCGCGTAGGCCAGGTCGCTCTGGGCAAACCGGGCCACGGCCATCTGTCCGTGAAGGGCCACGGCCGGCGCATTGACCCGGTGGGCCACCCCCTCGGTGCCCACCATCTGAACGCCCAACAGGCGGCCCGATGCCCGGTCGCCCACCATCTCCACCCATATTTTGCCGGCCCCGGGATGGGCATGAGCCCGAGACCGGGTCTGGATCCTGGCCGACACCGGATCAAACCCAGCCGACCGGGATTCATCAACCGTCAGGCCGGTGCGGGCCACCTCCAGGCCAAACACCTTAAAAACCCCAGTACCGGCCACCCCGTCCAGGGCGACCGCATTGCCGCAGACATTGTCGGCCACGGCCCATCCGGCCCGATTGGCGCGAAGGGCCAGAGGGATCCAGGTCTTTTGGCCGGTGACCACATGAATGGCGTCAGCGCAATCGCCTGCCGCATAGATATGGGCATCGGAGGTGCGCAAATAGCCGTCCACTGCAACGGCATCGGCCGGACCCAGGTCCAGTCCGGCCTCCTTGGCCAGGGTACTGCTCGGTAAAACCCCCATGGCCGACAGCACCATGTCCGCCTCCAGGCGCAGGCCGTTGCAGACCACCACCAGTCCGTCAGGGGTCTCCTCGATCCGCTCCACGGTCCGGCCCAGATGAAGGCCGACCCCGTTGGCGGTCAGTTCGTCATGGACCACCTGGGCCAGGTCCGATGCCATGGCCGGCAGGAAGCGCGCCCGGGGCTTGACCATGTCCACGGCAATACCGCGACCGCGCAAGGCTTCGCACATCTCCAGGGCAATGTATCCCATGCCCATGATAACGACCCGTTTCACCGCCGGTCCGGCCAGAAACTGTTTGATTCTGCGGCCGTCGGCCAGGCTCTTTAGCCCCAGGACCCCGGGCAGGTCATGGCCGGGCACCTGGGGCATGACCGGAACAGCACCGGTGGCGATCAGCAGCTTGTCATAGGCCAGGGTAAAGGGCTCCCCGTGGGGGCCGTGGCCGGACACCGTGCGCTTGCGGGGATCGATGACATCGGCCCGGTGCCCGGTGCGCAAGTCAATCTGCTGCTTTTGCCTGAACACGTCGGCGCGACGAACGACCAGATCGTCAATGTCACGGTCCGGGTCGGCAATATTGTAAGGCATGCCGCAGGCACTGTAGGAGACGTCTTCGGTCATCTCCAGCACGGTCACTTCCAGGTCGGGCAGGAGGCGACGGGCCCGGCTGGCCGCGCTCATCCCGGCAGCATCCCCGCCGATCACGACAAATTTCATGGGAACTCCCTTTTCGATTGGGTGAGGGTTGGTGGCACAAGACTCATGTCTACCGGGAAGAGGCTTGATCGGAAATGATTATAAACCAAACGGTGCCAAATATCAAAAACAGCCGATACCCGATGGTGTCGATTGGACAACCGGCAAGCCTCTTTCAAAACAAAAATTACCCAAAACGGCTCTAAGCCGTTTTGGGTAATTTTTGTTCGATAGGACGAATGCGTTTACAGTGGATTACGGAAAATTGGAATTGAGCCAATTGTATACAGTCTTTCTCGAAACGCCCAGATGAGCTGCAATTTCGGATCGCTTGTATCCCCGTGCGATGAGTTGTTCGACAAGGAATTTTCGTGCCTTGCGGCTTTCCGGTCTTCCAGGCAACCGGCCATGCCGGAGGTCTTCGATCCTGTTTTCCAGGGATTCTTGGGACAAAAGATCCAAACCCGAGTATTCCGAAGTGCGGTTCTTTTCTCCCAATCTGTTGAAAAGCTTTGGGAACGTCTCAGACAACCGGCTTCGAAAACGACTGATGGCATCTTCTTGTTCGAGAACATGTTCTGTTTCCAAACCGCCTCCGTTTTTCAACAAGAGCCGGTATCGTTCTTTTGCCGCAGGGATTGAAGAAGAAAGCAATCTCAGAATAAAAAATGGATCAACAAACGACTCCGGAGCATCATCCAGGCAATACAGTTTTGAAGATGACCATCGATAATCGACCACGCTGTCGGATAGTCCAGCTTTCACCGGGTTCAGGTGAATATAGAGTGACGCCGTCAGCAGATAACTGTCATCGAAGCAGATGGCCTGGCGGTAAGGACTCCCGACGAGATGCCCCTTTCTTTCAAATTTTCGGTTGAATTTTGCCACATACCGGGAAAACAAGTCGCGCATGGCATCGTAAAGGTTGGGTTCTCGAGGGGCCAGCAGGAGGTGGATGTGGTTGGGCATGGCGCAAAAAGCAAAAATTTTTAGATCATATTTTTCCGCTATCTCCTTTAGCAAACCAATCAGGCAAAGGTAATCGTCATCTTCGATGAACATGGGCGAGCGGCCTGTGGAACGCTGGGTGATGTGGGAAACCAAACCCGGCGTATTCAGCTTTTTCTTTGCCCTGAAATACCGTTTGATGTTGCCCTGGGCAATGCGATCGATTGTCGCCATGAGTTTGGCCTGCTCTATCAGATGGACAAAATAGGGATCAAAATCACCTTTTTTACATTGCTATAAATGACAGTGAAGTGAAACCCATTGGGCCATGGGCCTTCACGTTGATTGAGTTCCCACTGCCAAGACCCCGGCAAACTTTGACGTGGATTGGCCGATCCAATGGACAGCCGGCCCAATTACCCAAAACGGCTTTAAGCCGTTTTGGGTAATTGAATGCCTGCCAAAAGGGAAAAATAGCAGCCAGTGGAAATCTTTTCGGTTATCCGAAAACCCAAAGTACTCTCATTTGGCCCCGAGGGAGGGTATTGGAATCGTTTTACCGCATGGAGCCCTGCAATCTCCCCGGCTAAAGCGTTCAGTCCTTCACCAGCGTCGACTTCGTTGCTCCGACGGCAGGAATTCTTGGTTAAAAGAAATACCTGGCCAAGAGAACCCCCAAAACCAGCCAGACGGGCACCGAAATCAGCAGGGCCAGGGTCAAGCCGCGGAAGACCCCGCGTTGGCGGCTGAGTTGGAAGCGCTCCATGGCGCGGGCCACGATCAGTTCCAGAGATTTCAAATCCAGCGGTTTGACGATAAAGTCGTAGGCACCGGCCCGAATGGCGGCCACGGCGGTTTCAATGGTGCCGGACCCGGTGATCACGATGACCGGAACCTGGCTGTCGCGCATCTGCATTCGCCGCAGCACATCCATGCCGTCCATGTCCGGCAGGCCCAGGTCCAACAACACAACCTGGGTGTCACCCGTGTTGAAACGATCCAGCGCCGCCTCACCATCCAATCCGGTGTCGGCCTTGTAGCCGAGCCCTTCCAGGAATTCCACCATAATCTCGACCAACGCTTCGTCGTCATCCACCACCAGAACCCGACCGTCTTTTTTTCTGCGTCATTCATCTGCCTGCGCCTCCATAGCCCTGGTTCAAACAGCCATCCGCTTCTCTTATACCGGAAACACGCTTGTTTCTAAAACAGAAAATTTGTGGCACAATTCTTAAGCGTCGGTTTCCATTGCAAACAGACTGCCCGCCGAAAGGATATTGCACATTGGCCCGTAAATTTTCACTTGCCGCCCCACCGGGACCCACCTCAGGATTTCTTCTCGCTTTTTTTCTCCTGGCCCTTTTGACCCCGATGCCAGCCATCCCCGCCCCACAGGATCCCTTGTCCCAGGCCCTGGCCCGGGTCGACGAAAAAAAATATGCTGAGGCGGAAACCCTGTTTTCAGGCATCCTCCGCCAGACCCCGGACCATGTGGAGGCACTGATCGGCCGCGGTTATACCCGTCAGCGGCAGCAGAGGATCGAAGAGGCCATCGAAGACTATGATCAGGCCATCGACCAGGCGCCCGACAATGTCAAAGCCCTGGGTAACCGGGCCAGTGCCTGGTTTCAGTTGGGCCAGCCAAACCGCTGTCTCATGGACTGCAACCGTGTGATAGCCCTGGCGCCTGATGCACCCCAGGCGTTTTTGCTCCGGGGGACGGCCCGACAGTCTGTGGGCCGCTGGGCCGGAGCCTGTCAGGACTTTGAGCAGGCCCTAAAACTGGCCCCGAACGATCCGGTGGTGCTCAACCAGTTGTCCTGGCAGCTATCCACCTGCCCGGAGCCGGCCCACCGCGACGGTCTTTTAGCGATAAATTTGGCAGTTCGGGCGCTGGAGCAGCAAAACAGTCCGGCCATCGGCGACTCCCTGGCAGCGGCCCAGGCTGAATCGGGACGGTTTCAACAAGCCGTAACCACTCAAAAAGTTGTAATTCGCCGCAGTCTTGGACAGGTCTCCGACAAAGCAATGGCAACCTACAACCGGCGGCTGGCCCACTACCTCCCAAATGCCAGGACATGGGTTACCCAAGCTTAACGGCAAAAAATGCCAGGACATAGGTAACCCAGTCATGGCTG